>CAYRGQ010000035.1:0-32335 GCA_964423925.1 uncultured Sphingobacteriaceae bacterium
AGGATACACTGTTCGGTAGTACGCGCAGGACATACCCGTAAGAAACTATGATTCTAAAAGCAGAGCACCTGATTAAGAAGTACCGGCAGCGGACGGTCGTCAACGACGTGTCGTTTCATGTATCGCAGGGTGAGATTGTCGGTCTGCTTGGCCCGAATGGTGCCGGCAAGACGACGTCATTTTATATGATCGTGGGGTTGATTAAGCCCAACGAAGGACATGTGTACCTTGACGGCGAGGAAATTACCGAGGATGCGATGTATCGGCGTGCCCAAAAAGGCATTGGTTATTTGGCGCAGGAGGCTTCCGTATTCCGAAAGCTGTCGGTAGAGCATAACATCATGGCCGTGCTGGAAGTCCATTATCCCGATCGGGTTCAGCGCCAAGAAAAGTTGGAGGAGTTGTTAAGTGAGTTTAGCCTCCACCGTGTCCGCAAGAACCGTGGCGATTTACTGTCGGGTGGGGAGCGGCGTAGAACGGAGATTGCCCGTGCGCTGGCCGCCAACCCAAATTTTATTTTGCTTGACGAACCCTTCGCGGGGGTGGATCCCATCGCCGTGGAGGAGATCCAGACCATCGTGTCCAAGCTCAAATCACGTAACATCGGCATCCTGATTACCGACCACAACGTACAGGAAACCTTGTCCATTACCGACCGGGCGTACCTGCTAGCCGAAGGCAAGATCATGCTCGACGGTACGCCGGAGGAAATCGCTGTCAACGAAGTGGCCCGCAAGTTTTACCTGGGACGCAATTTCGAATTAAGGAGAAAAAAGCTATAATTGGAACATAAACACAGCGATGGCACTGATCAACTCAATATTCACCTGGATCATGAAGAAGCGTATCCACCAGATCGAGCTTTTCATGAAATACCCGCACGACGTCCAGGACGAGTGGTTCCATAGCCTCATTAGCACGGCGCAGGCCACCGAATGGGGCAAGAAATACGACTACGAATCTATCCTCACGCCCGAAACCTATCGCGAGCGCGTACCCATCCAGGACTATAACAGCCTGAAGCCCTATATCGATCGCATGTTTAAGGGCGAGCAAAATGTCCTTTGGCCTACAGAAATCAAGTGGTTTGCCAAATCGTCGGGCACCACCTCGGACCGGAGCAAATTTATTCCCGTCAGTGAGGAAGCCCTCGAGGATTGTCACTATCAAGGGGGCAAGGACATGCTTTCGGTGTATTGCCATAATCGGCCCGATACCAAGATCATGACGGGGAAATCCGTGGTGCTAGGAGGTAGTTCCCAAATCATTGGCATCGACTCGGACCATTACTACGGCGACTTATCGTCCATTATCATTCGCAACCTCCCGAAGTGGGCCGACTTAAAGCGCACCCCGGGGATTGATGTGTGCCTCAATCCGGATTTTGAGGAGAAAATCGAACAAGCCGCGCAGATCACGAGTAAGGAGAACGTAACCAACCTCGCCGGCGTACCGACATGGAATGTTGTGTTGGCATCGCGGATCCTGGAGATTACCGGCAAAGACAATCTGCTAGAAGTCTGGCCGAACCTTGAGTTTTACAGCCACGGCGGCGTCAGTTTTAAGCCCTATCGTGAGAAATTCAAGAAGCTAATTCCCTCCGAACGTATGTATTACCTTGAGAACTATAACGCCTCCGAGGGGTACTTTGCGCTGCAAGACCAAGCGGATTCGGAAGAACTGTTGCTCATGCTCGATTACGGGATTTATTATGAATTCCTTCCTACGGATCGTATCCACGACGAGCATCCACAAGCCATCGGGCTGGGCGAGGTAGAGTTAGGCAAGAATTATGCGCTGATCATCAGTACCAATGCCGGCCTGTGGCGCTACATGGTCGGTGATACGGTCAAGTTCACTAGTTTGTATCCCTATCGTATACAGGTGACCGGTCGCACCAAGCAATATATCAACACGTTTGGAGAGGAGGTTATCGTGGATAACGCCGACGACGCCTTGGGAAGAGCCTGTGCTGCTACGCACGCCATTGTGCGCGATTACACGGCTGGTCCGGTTTACTTTGGTGAAAACGAAGCCGGCGCCCACGAATGGATCGTGGAATTTGAACAGGACCCGGATAATTTCCAACGATTTTGCGAAGTGCTCGACCAGCACCTGCGTGAAATCAACTCAGACTACGACGCTAAGCGTTATAAGGATATGGCCTTACGCTTCCCACTTATCCATCACGCACCCGATGGTACCTTTTACCGGTGGATGAAATCGCGCGGTAAGCTGGGCGGGCAAAACAAGGTGCCGCGGCTGGCCAATGAACGCACGTACCTTGACGAGCTGATCAAGTTCCTTCAACCATAACGCAACCCGTTTAGATGGGAAGGTCCGGAGCACCGCTAATCGGCTACCCGGCAGACAAATCCCACGCCGTAGATGTTTTCAATCCGTACATGTTGGGAACCGCTGAGCAACTTGCGCAGACGCGAAATAAACACATCGAGGCTTCGGCCGAGAAAGTAGTCATTCTCTCCCCAGATATTCACCAATAAATCTTCGCGGCTGACAATCTGGTTGCGATTTTGGTAGAAGTATTGGAGCAGCTCAGCTTCGCGTACCGTGAGGGTCACCGGCGTCTTATCGGCAACCTGCAAGGAGAGCAGCTTGGTGTTGAGCTGAACGTCGGCCATCTGGATAGTCTCTTTACCGTGCTGAACGTTGCCGCTACTTTTGCTTTCCATATCCTGGCGGCGCACGATGTTACGAATGCGAAGCACCAACTCGTCGATGTCGAAGGGCTTGGTGATGTAATCCGCGGCGCCGATGCCCAAGCCCAGGATCTTGTCTTTTTTTTCTTTTCTAGCGGTGAGAAAGATGAAATATGCGTCCTTGTGCAGTGCCACCAGGCGCTTCGCTAGGTCGAATCCGTTTTCGCCGGGGAGCTGCACGTCAATGATGGACAGGTTGAAGACGTGCGGGGATTCGGCAAACAAGGCATATGCATCCTCGCCTGATTCGCACCATGCAACTTCGAAGCCCATCGCTTCGAGATATTGTGTCGTTACGTTGCCCAGGTCGGTTTCATCCTCGACATATAACAGTTTGGGTTTGGCAGGGGTTTTCATAGTGTCCGGGGTATATGGATGACGAACTGGCTACCGACGCCTACGATGCTATGGACGGACAGGGTCCAGCCGTGGCTCTTGATGCATTGGTACACGTAGTACAATCCCAGGCCGAGCCCCGACAGGGGGCGTCCTTGTCCGCGCAAACGGTAAAATTTGTCGAATATGTGCTCTTGTTCCTGTTCGGGGATGCCAAGTCCGTTGTCCGTTACCCGCACTTGGATGTCGGCCGCGCCGGGTACGACCGCTACGTCGATGGTCTTTCGGTCGCTATGATTATACTTGAGCGCATTGTCTAGGAGATTTAGCATCATGGTGGTAAAGAAAAAGCGGTTCAGTTCGACGATGGCTGGTTCGGGAGTGAGGGTGGCGGAGATCTCAGCACGCTGTTCGGACGCTTTCAGTTGGTAGTCGGTAATAATCTCATTTAAAAGGAGGTTGATGTCCGCGGGTTCTTTCTTTAGCGTCGAACTATCCATGGTGGTGACGTCCATGGCCTGCCCGAACAGCTTTTCCAGTCGCGCTGTCTGCCGCTCGATGATGCCGGTCAGCGTGGCTACGCTACTGGGATTGGCCATAATCTGCTCGTTCTGCATGTTTTTGGTGGCGACGATGATGGTTGACAGCGGTGTATTGAATTCGTGCGTAATGCTATTTAGAAAATCGGATTTCATTTCGGCCAGTTTCTTTTGCTTGATCCACCTTCGGTATGTAATATAATAAACCGACACCACACTGGCAATGGAAAACAATCCCAGGAGCAGGGTAGGGGTCATCCGGCGGAGTACATAGAGATAGCGGTTTCGGCGGTCTACATAAAGCGCAAAGGTCGTCATGTAGCTGTAGTCCGAGCTGTTGCTGACGGTATAGGACGTAATCAGATTCTGGGGTAGCGGCCTTTTGAGCGCGCCGCCGATGATTAGGCCATGGTCCGAGGAGAGATTCGCCTGAAGGGGAGTCGACGGAGCGTCCGATTGGAACATGGTAACCTGATTGGGGTGTTGGAATGTGATCTTTATCGCGTGGATGGTGAGCAGATATTCTAGCTCCTCGCTCAAACCGTATTCTTTCTTGATGCCGGAAAACACGCTATCCATCGTGCTCTTTTTACGCAGCTCGGCGAATAAGCTGTCGAGAATCAAGGTGCCGTAGGCCTTGAAATCATTCGAATCGGTAAGGAAACGTTCCTCCAACGCGTGAATGTTACCCTGGATATATTTGTCCATGATGACTTGCCCACCCGGATACAGCTTATCATTGCGGATACTCTCGGCATAGTGGTCCTTAATCAGCGATTTTTCGGTCAGCTGGTATTCCTGGTCGTAGAAACGGTATGTGGCGTACGTTAAATACATCAGCACACCCACTAGGATCAAGAAGCTGGTTAGGATGATTCCTTTATGCATACGTGTTTGGGTCGTTCATGGCGCAATCCCTTAATGCGCTAAAATACAAGTTGTTCTTGCGCTAATACGTTTTATTAGGATTTTATTAACAATTCTTTTGGTATCCATTAACATCTCGCTGTTTCAAATGTAATTACTTTTACGCTGTTGAATAAATAAACCGGTGCCAATTTATAGCTAAGCATTCGCTTCACAGTATTTAGACTTAAAAGACCAATCCCAAGCGTAAGCTTGTCGGTCTCAGATATTAAACTCGCGACTACACGCTTAAACTAAAACGTTTTAGCGTGAAGAAGCAAAACAATGATGATAGCCTGTCGCTAAGGGATTGAGTTATAGGGGCTAGGTGACCATAAACTATAAATATGAAGAAAAATTTACGCTATTCATTTCACGTAGGGCTGTAAGGATAAGCGCGACTTGTGGAGCGAGGGCTCGTTTCGCTGCTTAGTTTGCTTCAACCGCATCCGTTAGCTGGTCAAACCTGCCCAAACACAAGATCGGCTCGTACGGGCTTTTATAACTAACTGTCACCCGCAGGGCGGGTGAGCCTGAATTCCGTTTAATGGCGGAGGGCAATAAACATCCTTACGGCCATCCAATAGTAAATAACGAACAGATAGGAGATTTAAGATCTTTTAAACATCAATTGATATGCACAATAGAAGAGCAGCCTGTTTCGGGGTAATGTTATCCGTGTTTTTGGCGATGGGGCTGGTGCCTTGCACCGCAACGGCGGCGGGCGACCCGCTCGCGCGCACCCCGGTTGCGGAAGCATCGGGTGAGGCATCGGCATCACAATCCGATTCAACGGTCCGCGAGATCCGAATCCACAGTAGGTTTGGGGAAGGTAAGCCGTTTACCGACATTGGAATCCACGGTACGACTTCGTCCGTCGAGCAGACCGCCCGTTTCCCGGCCGCATCGGCGCACCAATCGTTGAAGGACCAAGTCGCGGGCCTTTATATACAGGAAACAACGGGGGAGCCAGGTTCCGTACAGCAGATGTTTCTGCGAGGCACGCCTATGCCGCTGTTCTCCATGCGGGACGTTTACCAGTCTCAGCCCTTGGTTGTGCTGGACGGTATTCCACTGGTAGGGGAGCACCCCTTTGCTTTCGATATTCAGCAGTACGACTATAATCGTATTGGTCCTGCCACTAATTTGCTGGCTAACATCGAGCTGTCCAATATCGAGTCCGTACAGGTATATAAGGACTTGGCGGCGGCAGCAATCTACGGTCCGTTGGCCGCCAACGGGGCCATTGTACTGACGACCAAAAAACCTGGCAATACGCGCCAAATCAACTTTAATTCCTACTTCGGCGTGGCCGAACGACCTGCCGTGACGACGATCAACGGACAGTACGAAAACCTGTTCCGACGTCAGTTTTATGACCGCTACACCTCAGCAGGGCGGTATTCGGACGACGATACGTATCCCATTTACCTCAGCGACTCGCTGAATAATGCGTATTACGGCCCGTCTAACTGGACCGACAGTTACTACCGGAATGCCCTTTCGCATTCGGTTAATGCCGATATCTCTGGCGGGTCAGAGCGTGCTAACTTCCGCTTCTCCATCGGTACGATGCGCAATTCGGGCGTGGCCGACGAAACCGGTATGAGCCGGTACAGCACCATGTTTGCGATCAACATGCGTCCATTGGAATGGTTGCAGTTTTCGGCAATGGTGAACGGTAATCGCCTCGATCGCAAGCGCAACCGAAACATGCGCGACCGTTTTGCACAGATGTCGTACATTCCTGACCTGCAGGCCCCATTGTCGCCCAATGATAATGTGTACAGCCAATACCTGACCCAATTCGAGAACAGTTTCGATGATAACCACACCAACATCGTGGAGGGTCATGCCAAACTTCTCTTCGATTTTGACCGTGTGAGCGTCACCAGCCGCCTCGCCGTCGACTATAATGAAGGCTTCCGCGACCTGTTCTATCCGCGGACGCTGATGGAGCAAAACAGCTATGCATCGAACTACTACGGCTACAACCAACGGCTGATTTTCGATAACCACATCACCTACGATGTGCCTACGGCGGGGCCGCACACGCTGTTCCTCGAGGGGGGCAACGTCTTGCAGTGGGATAGCTATAAGTACGACTATGCGTATGCGTATAAAGGCGTTAACGACTTTATCAAGATCAACTTGCTGGAATCGGACCCGGGAAGCTCGAACTATTTGACGCCGACAGCTTTCCCGCGCGAACTAGTGTTCAAGTTCCTGGACCGTACCGCGCAGAACTTAGTGTCATTCTATGGTCGCGCGTCGTATAATTATGACGAGCGCTATTCGTTCTCCGTTTTGTTGCGTTCGGACGCTTCGTCGAATGCACAGCCGACCAATCGCTGGCTGTTTACGCCCGTCGTATCGGCCGGATGGAATATTAAGAATGACCTGCTATCCGACAACACCTCGGTTACCGAGCTGAATCTTCGCGCTAGCGCCGGCCGTCTAGGCAGGCTCAATGCGTTTGATAACTTCTCCCAAGGACCTTCCTACACGGCTCAAGTGGGCTATACCGGCAACTTGATTACACCGGGTTACAACGGCTTCGGCGTGTTAACCCGCCCGTATGATTTCGGATGGTCCGGCTACGGTATCCCATGGGCGTATACCGACCAGCTGAATATCGGCCTCGATCTCGGCTGGTGGGGCGGACGTGCCCGTGCCAACTTGGATGTATACGCCAAAGCTGATAAGAACCAATTGTTAGGAATTCCCTCGTATGCGGAGTATGGATACCGTCAGGCCTACGAGGCAGGTATGCAAGTCAACAATACGGGTGTGGAACTGGGGCTCAGCGTGGATGTCTTGCCACGTGCCGAGGACCGTCTGAGCTGGACCACAGCATTGCAAGTAGGCTACAACCAAAACAAACTGGCGGCGTTGCCAGGAGGATTGGACGAGCTTGTAATTGGCAATCGCCTGCTACGCGTTGGCGAACCGGTAGATCGCTTCTGGATGCTCACCAATGATGGTATCTTCAATGCAGACTCCGAAGTGCCGCAAGCCAATGGCGCGCCTCGTACATATAACGGCATTCCGCTGAAAGCCGGCGATCCCAATTGGCGCGACATTAATGGCGATAACGTCATCGACAATAACGACAAAACCTTGATGGGCAATTTATTCCCACGGGTGGTTGGTGGGTTTGCCAACGATTTTACCTACGGCCGTTGGTCAGCCAGCCTTACGTTCTACTTCAACCTCGGACGCGAAGTAGTCAACCAGGACATGGCAAACCGCTTTAACTTCATCAACCGCGAGGGCGTCGCTAACATGGAATCGGTCAAAGAGATCACATTCTGGGAGAAGCGAGGCGACTACGGCCAATACCCGCTTTACAACCCGTGGAGCAGCGTAATCCCGTATCGTTCCGATCAGGACCTGTTCCTCGAGAATGCCTCGTTCCTCAAGCTGCGGACCTTCTCGTTGGGATATGATTTGGGCGACCTGCTCAAGAGCCGTGGCGCATCCCTCAACAAATTTACGGTGTATCTAACCGGACACAACCTCTTTACGCTGACGCCGTATAGCGGTCGTGACCCCGAGTTAGTTGATTTCATGGGCTATGATACAGGCTATGGCATAGCCATACCGCGCACCTTTACACTGGGCGTGCAAGTAGGATTATAAGAATGGATGAACGCGAATATTCGATGAATACAAACCACAATATTATGAGAAAATGCGCACTGCTGTTTGCGTCTGTGGCGTTCCTGCTTTTTGCGGGGTGCGAAAAAATGCTTGACGTAGACTCTACCCGTGTGGTAGGCGAAAAGAGCATGTGGAATACCTTAGAAGATACGCGCGCCGGCATCATGGGCACCTACGGATTGGTGCGGGCAGCCCTAGCAGACCATAACGCCCACTGGTTGTATGGTGACGTACGGGCAGGTGAATTTGCCAGCCCCACACGCCAAGACCTGCGGGCGATTATCAATAACGATCTCAACGCGGCCTACCCCTCGATAGAAGCCCTGTCCAACTGGCGCCGTTGGTATGCCGTCATCAATTCGGCAAACATCTTCTTGGAGCGTGTAGGAAATGTACGAGAAAACGACCTACGGTATACGCAGAACAACATGGTGGTGGATATCGCCCAAGTCCGTTTTCTGCGTGCCTTCGCCTACTTTTATATGGTTCGTATTTGGGGAGACGTGCCGCTGATCGTGTCGTCGTACGACGGCAAGTTTGAAGACCTGCCCCGCGAAGACCAGAATAAGGTGCTGGCCTGGGCCGAGCAGGAAATGCTCGCCGCGGCGGCCGACCTTCCTTACCGCTATAGCGCAGGTGATCCTCAGCAAGAGGGGAATTACTATGGCGAAAACTCTGGCCGTTGGGATGGCGCACTCGCTCGCAAACTAACTGCTTATGCCGTATTGGCCCACCTGGCCGCTTGGCAGGGGAACTATGCGGACGCTGCATCCTACAGCAAATTCGTCATTGACAACCACCAGCAAGCCGGCAACGGATTTGTAAGTACCGGGCATCTAACCGATGCCAACGGCTTCTTCTTTAACAAACGCACGAACCAACTGTTCGGTTTCGCCTTCGATTGGGGACACGTGGATGCGTCATTCACTGGGCACCTCGAAGAACTCACGTTGGCCGCGCCGGTCGTAAATAAGGCTCTGCCCGATATCTATTTGCCTAAGGACTCCATCCTGACCATTTTCGACGAGCGCAACGACGAGCGTTTCAGCCTCGATACCTTGGGCAACCCGACGTCCGAACGCTACTTCGCCAATTTCAATGGTAAATATCCCATTTTCAGCAAGGTGAAGTGTATCATGGGCGGCGTGTCGGATCCTACATTCCGCATCTTCTCCAGTGCGATCGTGTTCACGCGCTTGGAAGATATCGTGCTCCTACGCGCCGAGTCCTTGGCCGCACTGGGTGAGCGTGCCGGCGCCATCAGCCAGCTCAATGAAGTGCGCACGCGCCGGGGATTGCAAGCCTATGACGAAGATGTAAACGGCGACCTGCTGGACGCTATTTTCCGCGAGCGGCAACGCGAACTCATGGGCGAGGGACACCGCTGGTACGATTTGGTGCGTTATAACCGCATACGCGGCAACGACCCGGCCTTTACCGAACTGATCAATGCAGGGGGTATTTATTGGCCGATATCGCGCGATCTGCTCAGGCAGAACGACAGGCTGGAACAAAACTCTTATTGGCAATAAACTTTGAATGATAGACGATGAAGCGGATTAGCATATTTTCGATAATCATAGCCCTCGGCGGCATGCTCTTGGTCAACTCCTGTGAGAAAGATCGAGGCTACTACGATCCCGAGGCGCTGAATAAGGAGTTTCCTGGAGATACCTACGAGTACCTCAAGAGCAAACCCGGGGTTTATGACTCCCTTTTGCAAGCGATTGACCGGCTCGGCTTGGAGTCTACCGTGCGCGATAGCGCCATTACGCTCTTTGCGCTGACTAACCAGAGCTTTCAGTTGGCCATCACGAACCTGAATAACATTCGGTCGCTAGCTGACCGCATGCCGGAGTATATCGCTACGATCGATTATGATCACCTCGACACCATGCTCACCCAGTACATCATTCGGGGTAAGTATGTGAGCGATTCCCTGGAGCTGCAAGATGGCCGCACGCTGGTCGGCGTGCGTCATGGATACCCCATGCATGCCAAGCTTACGCGGGCGACGTCCTCGGGATTCTTGCAAGGCGGGCCGACGCTGATTGACTTTAGTGATACGAAAATGAGCCAGTTTCGTCGCGATTGGATAACGACGACCACCGGTTCCATCAACGTGGCTACGCGCAATGGTGTTGTGCACGTCATCAACAACGATCACGTATTTGGTTTTGAGGACTTCGTGAGCAGGCTGACTTACATACCACCGCCGCCGAGCCTGTTCCGCCTGATCGGTGGACAGTGGTCGACCTCGCGCGAGAACTCTGGCGGGCCAAACCACATCGAATCTGCGCAGTTTGCATTTGACGGCAACCGGGAGACGAAATTCCTGTTGGGAAGCTTCAACGGTGCTTGGTTGCAATTTGAACTGAACGAAGCGGCAGCGGCAGGCGCCTACACGCTGACATCAGCCAACGACTTCCCTGAGCGGGATCCGATCGACTGGAACCTGCAGGCCTCGCACGACGGCGAGGAATGGGTAACGCTGGACTCACGTTCGGGCGAGATCTTCGAGGAGCGCTTCCAGATCAAAGTATACCCAATTAGCAATACGGTAGCCTATAAGTTCTACCGGCTCAACATTCTGCGCGCACGGAGTAGCACGATGCAGATGGCCGACTGGAGTGTCAACCTGGTCACAAATAACTAAGCACTGGCCTACATTAGTAACATAGCGATGGTAAACAAACAAAAAGATATGGAAAATAAGCAGGCGGGCAAGTCCGTGGCCGACACCCGCAAGGGGGGCACCCTTTGGGGTACGGGCCTAGGATTGGCTTGCGTGGTGGCGTTGGCTTTGGGCGGTTGCACGAAGCTGTATGACCTGCCTGAGGCGAAAGAATACCTTAGCCCCAACATCAATTACCAAAACAAAACCTTGGAACCCGTATTGGGACGCACTTCGCTGTTAGGTTCCTTCAACTCGGATAACTCGACGCTTCCGCTCAAGTTTGAAATCGTCAATGCGCGCTACGGCGATGGACGGCCCGTGACGGATATCTTCCAAGTACGACCCACCTACGTGTGGACGGCAGCCTACGACGGCAGGGAAAAGTCGTTGGAGGAAATCGAAGCCAAGCGCAAGCTGGAAGATCGGCCGTTGTTTGAAGTACGCGAGTCGGGCCAGTTTATCATGTGGGCATCGTCTGACGACAATCTGATCGAGCCTCGCCCAGCAGACTCGAGTGATTTGGTGCAAGACATTCGCTTCTTCGACCTGAAGGTTTCCAATACCGGCGGGGAGATGTTGCTGACCGACTTTAGGCTTATTCCTTGGCGCGAACGGCCTTACTCGCCCTCAACAGATATCAACCCGTATACAGGCGGCGTGGCGCCAGATCCTACAGACGTTCGTAATCCGAACAAACGGGATTACATCCGGCCCAGCATACTCTCAGGCGTAATTGGTGCCAACAGCAATCGACCTATGCAAAGCAACGACCAAATCAAGGACGTGGTGGTGTATATCCGTCCAGTGGAGGATGCCACGGGAACCAACACGCTTCGCTTCGCGTTCCACGGCCCGGATGGCACGCCGATCAACCCGGCCCTGTTCAACGAAACGAGATGGGAAACGCTTGTGCACGGATTTAACATGCAAATGACCAATGAGTACGTGCAGTACGATGTGGCTTATCCCATTCCGCTGGTAGCCCTGAATACGCAGTATACTAGTAATAACGGGACGAACGCCCGCGTAGAATTCCGTTACTCCCGTCGCGGGTTTGGCGGCATCACCTCGGTAGGAACCTTCGGGCTTGATTTCGCGATTTATCGACCCGGAAACTGGGAAGTGGTGTTTCACTTCCGCAACGAGCTACCCAAGTTTGAAGATGAATAGTGTAAGCCTAATATAAGTTTACGATGAAAAGAACAAGATCACTGATATTAGTATTAATGGCGTTTTGCGTGGGTATCGCCGGCGCTTGGGCACAAGGCTCAGTCACCGTCACGGGCATCGTCCTCGATGAGAATGGACGCCCCATGCCCAGTATTACGATTCTGACGGGAAGCCCACTGCGGGCGCTGACCTCGACGGACGAAGGTGGTAGATTCCGGATTTCGGTTGCACCTAATTCGCGAGTCGTGTTTCGGAGTATCGGCTATCGCGATAACGCTGTGACGGTCAGTAACTCGCGCGATAACCTGACTATTTCCATGGTGTTAGACGAAAGTAGTTTGGAGGAAGTCGTGGTGAGGGGATATGTCGCTCGCTCCAAGGAGCTAACGACCGGCGCTTCCTTCTCTGTTGATACCAGCTACTTGAAGGATCGACCCGTCGGTAACGTCGAGGTGCTCTTGCAGGGCTTGGCGCCGGGGATGAACGTACAGGTCAACACGGGTGCGCCAGGGTTCCGCGGTTCAACCCAAATTCGCGGTCTCTCGACCATTTCCACGACGGGCGTGGGCAACGAGTCTTTCCTGCAGCCGACCTCGCCACTATACGTAATCGACGGTATCCCGATGGATGCCGACCGCGCCACGGAGTTCGGATTCCAGCAACAGGGGCCGGGCATCAGCCCACTTTCCATGATTCCTGTAGAGGATATTGCGAGCATTGAGATCTTGAAGGATGCTCAAGCGACATCGCTCTACGGATCGATGGCGGCCTATGGTGTGATCATTATTACCACTAAGCGAGGCAATTCAGCCGTACCCCGTGTGCGGTACAATCACAACAGCTTTATCCGTACGCCACCTGCCCTACGCGCTACGCTGGGCGGTAACCTGGAGCGGGCGATGAAACTGCAGCAGATCTGGGAGAACGCCCCCAACGAAGCCGAGCGGCAACGTATTGCGGAAACTGCTTTCCTGTCTGATAGCTTGAACGCCTATTGGAACAACTCAACGGATTGGCAATCCTTGTATTACCGGACTACATTCAACCAAAACCATAACCTAGCCATCGACGGTGGCAGCCCTCTGTTTAACTACAAAGCCAACTTAGGCTACTTCAATGAGAGTGGTATTATCCGTAATACCGGATTTAGCCGCTACTCGGCCAACCTGCGGATGGAATACCAACCGGAAAACCGCAAATTCCAGGTGATCGGTGCGGTGAACGGCTCCGTGGGTAAACAAAGCGTCGGTGATGGAGTCGGTATGTTGCAGACCGGTGTTGCCACTGGCGGAACGAGCTCTACGCTCCTGCCTCCGCCTTCGTTCTACCAGTCTACAGGCGGCTACATGTCCTCTCTGCGTACTGATAATGACAACGCCACCCGTCTTATCCGCACGCACGTCGAAGCCAGCTATTTCGTAGTAGAAGGGTTGCGACTCAACAGTACGATGAGCTACGAGTTTGAGTCTAAGACGGAAGACACCTTCACGCCGGCGATTGCGAACAACCAGTTTGCCCGAGTATATGCTTACAACGGTCGCAATACCCAGCTTTATAACCGGAACAGTATCAACTACTCGAAGACCTTCAACGATCAGCACACCATCTTCGTCAACGCGTTTAACGAGTTTAGGATTTGGGGTCGGCATAATTCCATCACTCGGCAAGAACGAGGACCAAACGACCAGTTCCGCGGTCCTATCGGCTTTGACGGGTACTTTTCGCGTGGTGGTGGGGTACTGACTAATTTCCGCGATGAGCGGGCTGCGTCCTTTGCGTTATCGGCTACCTACGACTTCGAAAAGAAATACGTACTTGATCTTTCTTACCGCTGGGACGGATCGTCTGGCGCGGGCTTTGATAACCTGTATGCGCAAAACCCAGCGATCGGTATCAAGTGGAACGCGCATCGCGAATCCTTCCTGGAAGGCGTGGAATGGCTAGACCTGGCTTCGGCACGTGTGAGCTGGGGGGTTAACATCGTCCCCGAAGCGACCTTGGAACGGATCTACGGACGCTATGACATCACGGGCAATTATAACGGGCAACAAGGTATCGGTTTGAACTTCGATCAAGTGCCGAATCCAAACTTGAAGCCGGTGACGACCACCCAATACAACTTGGGGCTTGACTTTAATCTCTTCAACAACCGTTTCTCCTTGATTTACGATACGTATTACAAGACGGTAGAGAATATGTTGTTCGAGGAGTTCCTGCCCAATACGACGGGCTTTAACAAATTGTTTAGCAACAGTGCGGGCATAGCCAACTACGGACATGAGCTTTACCTTTTGGTGCGGCCGCTACCAGCAACGAGTCCTGTCGATCTGCACATCTCGGTCAACGGCGCGCTCAACCGCGACATACTATTGCGCTTGCCGTCGCACTATGGCGGGCAATTTATTCGCTGGGATGGAGATACGCACCGCCAGCATAACGTGTATCGCGTCGGAACGGCCACTATGTCTAACTACTTGCGTATCAATGACGGGGTGTACGCTACCGATGCCGATGTACCTGTCGACCCGGTGACTGGATTGCCATACCAGACGAATGGCCGCTTCTTCGAAGGCGGGGACCCCATTCTTCGGGACCTGAACGGGGACTATATCCTAGACCAAAACGACTACATGCGCACGGGAAATACCCAGCCACTGTTTACGGGTGGTGCGACTGTTGGCGTGAACTGGAAGAACTTCGGCTTCAACGTGTTTGGATCGTTTACGGGCAAGCGGACTATCCTAAACAATGCCCTGGCACATCGACTGGGCTTGATGGCGTCGCCGTTCGATCAGCGTGCCGTCGTGCCTTTGGATGATGTCGACATGTGGCGCAAGCCCGGAGATGTGGCTGTATATCCTTATGCGTACGACTATACGCGCTTTGGAGCCATCCAACCGTTCCGCTATGACCAGGATCTCTGGGCGGAAGATGGAAGCTATTTCAAGATCAATGCGGTGGTACTTTCTTACCAACTGGAGAAACGATTGGCCAACCGTTTCGGGCTGGACAATATCCGGTTCAACTTCTCAGCCGAGAACTTGAATACATTCTCTCGCTACAATGGCCCTAACCCTGAAAACGTCACTAACATGGGGCGCGACATCTCGGAAGGATATCCCGTGCCGCGTTCGTATAGCCTAGGCGTGAATATTGGATTTTAATGCAGATGACAACGATGAAAAAGATAATGACGATAACGCGGTCCCGATACCTGTTCGCTGGATTACTGATGGCTTCGTTGAGCCTGGTGTCCTGCAAGGATTTTCTGATGGTCGAACCCATGGATCGCCTGACGGGAAATAACTTCTATCGTTCCAAAGAGGACGTGGAGACCAACTTCGCCAACATGTACAGCATGTTTTTTGACAAGCTGAACGAGAGCTGGGTGATCGGTGCAGTCGGCGAAACTCGCTCTGGCGAGGTGTTTGCCTCCCCAGGTGCAAATAACTTCGGGGCGAGGCAAGTGGTGGAGGCGCTCGGACGCAACGACATGCTAGCCGTGATTGACCGTTCGCGCCCTTGGGAATGGTACAACCTCGACCGAGTAACCGACTGGACCCGCTACTACCAAGTAATACAAACGGCTAACATCCTCATCGACAAGTTGGAAGAGGGTATCCCAGGATTGACGGCCGCCGAACAGCAGCGTTATATCGCGGAAGCGACTTTCCTGCGGTGCTTCACTTACTTCTGGATGGTACGGCTGTATGGCGACGTGGTGTACTATACCGATGCATACCAAGCCGAAGCTTTGCCGCGTGAGGACATGGTGTCTGTGCTGAATAAGTGTATTGCCGATCTCAAACCGCACAAGGACAACATCCCATGGACCTACGCTGACCCCGCTTTGAAAGGCGCGCGCGCAAGCCGAGGTAGCATTATCGCACTGCTGATGCATATGAATATGTGGAATGCGGGCTTTGACCGTACCCAGCGTGAGCAATACTATACCGAAACCGCCAACTTGGGCGCTGAGCTCATGGCAAGTGGCGCATACCGACTTTACCCACTCACCGAAGAAGGCTGGGCCACGGTGATGAAGGGCCGTTCGGACGAGAGCCTATTCGAATTCTACCGAAGCATCAACTACAGCGATAATAACGCGGCGCTTGCGCCTTTTGGAGACCACTTCTTGCGCTGGCCATATAAATTCCCACGTTTTAACAACCAAATTAGCCACTGCTACTTCATCGACACTTACATGATGCGTTTGCATCCAGAAGGTGTAGCGGACAAGCGTCGCGATTTTTGGTATCAAGACATGTTATCGAACAGCGGCCAGTTTATCGCGGTCAAGTTTGCCTTTAATACCTACGCGTCAGGAAACGAGGATAGAAACCCGGACAACACGTTTATGATCTTCCGATATGCGGACGCGATTCTTCTGCGTGCCGAGGCACTGGCTGAGCTCGGCCGAGACGCAGAAGCTATCACCGTACTGGATATTGTGCGCGATCGGGCCGAAGCAACGAACTATGACGGCCCAGGCGGACAGCACCTCCGCGACTTTATCTTCATGGAACGTGCGCGCGAGCTGCTGGGTGAAGGCCACCGCTATTTCGATCTGGTCCGGACGGGACGAATTCTGAGCCAACAGTGGGCTCGCAATCCACTTAATATGGACCAGTTCAATCGTCGCGCGTGGACGTGGCCGCTCAATCCGAACGCGCGGAACAATAATCCCTATATGGTACTCAATGAGTATTGGCTAACCCGAGGAGGAAACTAGCCTATGAGGATGGAAAAAATAAAACAGATGACGACCATGCACAACATACGATCTTACTTTACTCGCACCACCTTGGCATTAGGTGGCTTGCTCCTGGTCTTGGCATCCTGCAAGCGAGATGACTATTATATTGATGGGGGCAGGGCGAACCCCATCTTTGACGGGACAGTGATGGAATATTTGGATTCCAAACCTCGCGACTTTGATACCATCGCGCAGATTGTGCGCTTGGCAGGCTTGGAAGAGACCTTCCATCAGGATGAGTTCACGTTCTTCGCGCCCCACGACGAAGACATTAAGGACCTCATCGGACAAGTGGGTCAGGGAGGCGTCAACGCTCAACTCTACAGTCTAGGCCGCGACACGATCGCCGTGCTGGCAGATGTCGATTCGGTCATTTGGCGGAAGTATCTGGAGCGCTACATGTTTCGCGGACGCAATAAACTGTCAGATTATCCACAGGTTGATTTCGATTTGCTAACTACCTACAGTGGGCAGAATTATTATTCGGTAAACAATGCGGTAAGCAATATCGGCGTGGTTTATCACGATGCGGTTACGAACCCCGGCACGCCGAATGAAGTCCGCCTGCGTTATATGGGGTATAGGCAGCTCCACATTTCTTACATTCCAGATGTGGCGCAACCTCAGCAGGGCTGGGTGACGGTGCCGATTGCTTCGTCAGATATCCAACCTTCGAACGGCATCGTCCATGCCTTGGATTTTACCAAAGGAGGATTTGGCTTCGTACAGTGGGAAGTGGTAAATGATATTTTAGAGAGCAAACGCTAGGCGATCAATGCAATATAAGAACGATATGAATACAACGATATATACTAACCAACAGCGCGTCGCCCTATCCATTGGCGCGCGATTGTGGGTGTTGCTGTTGCTGGCAATCGTGGCCGTCGGCTGCACAAAGACAGACGAATTGTTTGACGAGCCTTATGGTCCCGGCAAGGAGCCCTTGGGTATCGATATCGACCGCTTTAGGCCGCCCGTTCCCGCGTCCGGTGTCCCCGGCACCACGGTCTCGATCTTTGGCTCTGGCTTCCTCGAATTTAAGGACAAAATCGTATTTCGCTTCAACGGCGAGGAGGCGGATATCGTGGAGGTTACTAACACCGAAATTAAGGTTGTCGTGCCGGATTATGCTAGCACCGGCACCACATCGATATCCATAGACGATATCGTCGTCTTTGGACCCCAGTTTAACGTTACCGGTTTTGTGCGTTTGGATCCTACCTTTCTTCCTGTGCAAGGGGCTAACAACAGCATCATGCAATACATGCCTCTCGCCGATGGTAAGGCAATCATGGTAGGACACTTCACAAATTACGACAACAAAGG
This sequence comes from uncultured Sphingobacteriaceae bacterium, assembly GCA_964423925.1. Classification (GTDB taxonomy): domain Bacteria; phylum Bacteroidota; class Bacteroidia; order Sphingobacteriales; family Sphingobacteriaceae; genus CAYRGQ01. Next base: position 18,094 of record CAYRGQ010000035.1, read on the forward strand.
GATTATTCGTCCGATCAACCGTATCGTTCGCACGTTCCCTGACGGCACCTACGATGCGAGTATGCGGACCGGTTCGGCGTCTAATGGTGGTCTGAATACCATCACGCAGATTGGCGAAAAGCTGTTTATCGGTGGGGGGTTTAGCGGTTATGATCAACGGACCGAAAACATCAGCAACCTGACGATGCTTAACCTCAACGGTACCATCGATACGATGGGCGTGCAGACTTGGCGTCGACCAGACCAAGAGGATACCACCAAGTACTTCCCAACGTTCAACGGAGGATTTAACTCTTCGGTAGATCGCCTTTATCCGCAGGGCGAGAAACTGTTGGCCACTGGTAACTTTCGTTACTACGTAAGCCGTCAATATGATAAGCCAAATCGCTTGGAAATGCGTGATACAGTCATCCTCGATAGTACGGAAATTCGCCAGTTGGCACGACTTAATCAGGATGGTTCCCTAGATAAAACCTACCGTTTCGATGCGTCCGGGAGGGCGATGACTGGAGCCAATGGCGATATCCGCACGTACATGCACACAGAAGGGGAGCTGGCGGGCAAACTAGTCGTATTCGGGTCATTTACCCGTTTTGACGACCAGGCCACTAACTACATTGTTCGGCTTAACGCAGACGGCACGCGCGACGATACGTTCAACCCCGGTGGTGTAGGCCCGGATTACAATGTGTATTCGGTGACGTTTAATGAAACGACGGGCAAGTATACCGTGTTGGGTGCTTTCCGGCAATATAACGGGCAGGCATCTGCTAATATCGTACAGCTCAACGCAGATGGAACCTATTTTTCTGGCTTCGTGCCTCAGGAATTCCAAGGTGGCGAACCGCGTTTTGCGCGCCAGCTTGACGATGGGCTTATCGTCGTCAGTGGCGACTTCCGTACCTACGGTGGGGTAGCACGCCATGGATTTATGATTCTTAACGAAGCCGGTCAACTGGCTCCGGGTTACAACGCTACGGGCCAATTTAGGGGGCATCTAAACGAAATTCTCGAGACCCGCTCCGCAGACAACCGCCGTGCCCTGTTGCTTATCGGCAGTTTCGATCGGTTTAACGGTGAGCCAGTGAGCAACCTGGCCCGCATCACGTTGGAATAAGCAATCGATAGTATTGGATATAGTAGAAAAACGCAACAGAAAATGGCAAAACAGAGAAATATACTGAACTATGTCAAAGGCCTGCCGGCCTTGGTGGTCGGCTTGGTGGCGTTTGCCGCCTGCCAGGAGGAATTTGCGCGGGTCATCCCCGAGGTCGATACCGATGATAGCGTAGATGTAGTTTACAGTACCCCCAAGGTGTTATACATCATCGCGGACGGTGCACGCGGCGAGTCGGTGCGGGATGCACAAGCGCCAAACCTCAACTCCTTGCTCGAGAATTCCATCCATACATGGAAGTCCCTGAGCGACGAGAACGCCGAAGGAATCGGTACCAACTGGGGAAGCATGCTGACAGGCGTCGGCCAAGATAAGCATGGTATCGTCAACGACCAGTTCGAGAACAATAATTTGCAGGACTTTCCGGTCGTGTTCCGCCGCGTGAAGCAGGCCATCCCGAATAGCGATATTCGGACATTCACTACCTCGCCGCAGTTCAATGAGTTCCTGACCCAGGGCGCGGATGTGCGGGAGGTATTGGCCGACGACCAAGCAGTCAAGAATGCCGTCATCCAGGCTCTCTCCGTCGACACCATCACCTTTGTGACGGGGCATCTGTCGGATATCGATGCCGCTGGCGCTGCCCACGGATACGATTTGTCTGTGCCGGAATACCACGACGCCATCCTCCGCTTCGATTCGCAAGTAGGCGAAATCTTGGCTGCACTGCGGGCGCGTCCGGAGTATGCCCAGGAAAACTGGCTGGTCGTCATCACCTCGAGCCGGGGTGGGGATTTCGAAATCCCCGACCACCAAAACGACAACACGATTTTCAGCAACCCGAAAGTAAACACGTTCACGATCATGCACGCCTCGCGTTACAATACGCGCTTTATCGGTACACCATACCTCGGCAACCGCTTCCAAGGCGATTTCGTACGGTTCAACGGCCAGCGCAAGGCGCAAGTAACCGCGGGGGATAACAGCATGTACAACTTGGGAACCACCGCCTTTACTATCGAGCTGAAGGTGAAGAAGAACATCGGGCCCAACAACAACTACCGCTTCTACTACCCGTCGATCCTAGGCAAACGCCCCGAGTGGTCATCGGGATGGGCAAGTAATGGTTGGGTAATCTTCCTCGAAGATAACTTCTGGATGTTCAACGCTCGCGGCCCTGGCAACGGTAACCAAATCCGGGGCGCAGCCTTGGCTGACGCAACCTGGAACAGCATTGCCGTAGTGGGGGTTATTCGCGACAATCAGCGGTACATCCGTACGTATACCAACGGAAACTTCAACAACGAAACCAACGTGACGAGCTGGGGGAGCTTTGACAACGACGCACTCCTGACGATGGGCTACATCCAAGGAAACGGCCACGGTGAACCCGACGTGTACCTGTCAGACGTTCGTATTTGGAAAGTGGCGTTGCCAGACGATGTGATTCGTCAATACTCCTGCGAAGTAGGCGTGGACCCTGGCCATCCGTACTTTGACTTTTTGGCCGGACACTGGATGGTGCTGGGCGATTCCGAGGATACCATCCATGACGGCGGCCCCTTGGGCAGCCACATGACGCTTTCGGGTGGCGATATCTCGTGGGATCGGCTAGCCGAGTACCTCTGCGCCCCTTCGTCAGACGACTTAGGAACGTTCGTGCCACGCAGCGTAGATATCCCCGCGCAGATCGTGAGCTGGTTTAGGATTGCTCGCCAAGAAAGTTGGCAGTTTGACGGCCGCGTTTGGCTCGACCGCTAGATATTATTTTGAGAACCCTAGCAATTAAGGTATTGATGAAAAAGATAGTTAATTTTAGATTAGTGGTGCAGGCAGCATTGCTGGCAAGCTTCTCGCTGGCCGCGTGCGATTCCCAGGAATTGGAGGATTTTGACCTGCAGAGTTCCACACCTAGCGTAGTGTCGGCCGGAGACATCACCGGTACGATTACCAAAGACGCCGAATATGCGAAAATCCCGATTGAGGTGACGCTTTCGAGCCCGGCGAGCAAAGCTTTCCAGGTAGGCCTGTCGTTTGATGTGGACGCTACGCAAGCGCTCGCCGCTAGCCAGGGCGAGGAGGTAGTGGCTACGCCCTCCGAAATGCTAATCATACCGAACGTGGTGCAAATTCCCTTCGGTGCGGATCGCGCAAGTTTTGAGATATCGGCTAACATCAGCTTTCTGGAACGCCACTTCGGAAAAATGGCCGCTGTGGTTATTAAGTTGGTAGAGCCAGGCAAAGGCAACCAGATTGATCCCAATGGGGGCTCCAGCAACATCTTACTCAATACGTCGGAAATATTGAAGCCCGAAGATATCCGTTACATTACGATTACCAACGGCGGGGGTGAAGTGCTGGAAGCGCGCAACCGACAGAACTACGTGTCTACGTCTAGCGGATTAACCGTTCCGCTAGGGGTGAGCCTGGTAGGCGTGCCGAGCAGACCTTTCTCCGTGGGTACGGTGGTAGATCCTGCCATCGTAGCTGCCATGGTAGCGGCAGGGGAGCTCCCAGAAAACACCATCGCCTTGGAGCCCGGCGAGTATAACCTCGAGCAACGCGTACACGTAGGTAGCAATTCGCGGGCGGCCGCCCTCGAACTCAGCGTGCCTTGGCAGGTGGTAGAAAGCCATATGGATAACTTGCTTGCGATTGCAGTAACCTTAGCGGAGCCTACGCTGCACCAGTTACATCCGGAGCGCTACACAACGGTGGTGTTGATCCATCCCGAGCATGTCGTGGAGGTAGATGTGACGGGTGACGCTATCCTAAGCGTGAGCCGCGATAACAACGGCGGCGCGGAAGCCGGTGAAGGATCGTTGAAGATAGTGGATAATAACACGGGTACCAAGTTTTTACAGTCTAGCTTCTCTGGCGATTTGTGGATGCGACTCGAATTCCCCGAGCCGGTGGTAGTAGGTGCGTACACGATGACCTCGGCCAATGATGCCCAAGACCGGGATCCCAAGAATTGGACGTTGCAAGGGTCCCATAACGGTATCAACTGGACGAATCTAGATTCTCGCACAGACGAGTCGTTCCCACAACGTTTCCAAACGAAGCGTTACGATTTTAATAACTCGACGGCGTACAAATACTACCGATTGAACATTACCGCCAACCACGGTTCCTCGCTGTACCAGCAAGCAGAATGGCGGATGATACGTGTACCGTAGTGATATTGGTTGGATATAGCTTAAGATAGAACGTTGGCGTGACGTGCCCGTCTGCGAGCAGGCTGGCACGCGACCCGCGAAAATAAAATAACAACAGATGAAAAGAATGAGGACATTACGAGGAAAGCTATTAGCCGGTTTCGGTTGGTTAGGTGTCATGACCTTGGTTTTCGCTGCCTGTGAGAGCGACGAGGTTCCCGCACCCGAACCCGATGAACCCAAGCCTACGGCGGCATTTACTTTTGAACAACACAGTGCGGACGATCCGTTTACTTATTCGTTTACGAATGGCTCGACCAATTTCAAGGAAGTGCGTTGGGAGTTTGGCGACGACAGCTCATCGCTCGAAGTGTCGCCCTTGCATACCTTCTTGAGTACTGGCGACTTTCGAGTAACGCTCCGTGCGGAGAACGGACAGGGATTTTGGGCGCAGCGAGAGGCTGTTATCAGCATAAAACCTGAAGATGTGTTTAACCTGATCGCCACGCCAGCCGGCAACAGCACGCTTGACTTGAGTATCGCTTCCCAAGCCAATATCGAAAGCATCAATTGGTACAAGGGTACGGGTACTTCGGCTGAATTTATTGCCAACGGCGACGAGATCAACATCGAAGTGGCCAGTGGTCAATTCCAAGACTATACCGTACGAGTGGAAACACCGAACGGTTCAACGGCAGAAATTTCCCACCTACTTACCGATTTAGGGATCGTACGCGACGTGACGGCTGAAGGTAACCTGACCGTGTCACGTGACAACAGTGGTGGAATGCATGCAGGAGAGGGATCGCTCAAGTTGATTGACAATAACATCAACAGCAAGTTCCTGCAATTCGACTATGTGGGCGACTTGTGGTTCGAGCTGGAGTTTTTCCAACCCGTTGTCTTGGGCGGATACACCTTTACCTCAGCGAATGACGCGCCACAACGAGATCCGCGCAACTGGCGACTGGAAGCCACCAACGACGGCGTCACCTGGGACGTGCTGGACACGCGCAACGACGAGACCTTCGAAAGCCGTTTCCTCACCCGGACCTTTATTTTCGACAATTCGAAGTCCTATACCCGTTACCGCGTATATGTGACGGCGGTAGGCGAGGGAGGACTGTTCCAGTTGGCCGAATGGCGAGTGCTGAGTTTGCCGCAGGAGGAGAACTAACGGGGTAGTAGAAGGACCCAATGAATTAAACCCGCAACGGCTAGCAAGACCGTTGCGGGTTTTTTTAGTATGGGATTTGTTTTTAATAGGCCACGAAGGTACGAAGGTATTTCTCTTCCGTCTGTCACCGGCGAATTTCGGCTGGTGGTCTAAAATATCAGTGTGCTAGCCGGTTATATATCGGGGGCTCCTGTACGTAGACGGAATTTACGAATCCCATAAGGTAAAGGGCGTTAAGGAGACTGTAAACTACTACTTGCACTTGCCAGACAAGGCGATCTTCACCTTAGGTATCGTTTGGTCCACGTTCAATGGGTACCCCACCTTTTCGATCCTTACGACCCATGCTAACCCGCAGTTGGCGGTGATACACAACGAGAAGAAACGCATGCCTTTTGTAGTAGATCCGGCGGACCGCGATGCGTGGCTGAACGCCACCGACCCTGCGGAGATCAAGCAAGTCATGCGGCCTTGGGACGGCGAGTTTAAGGCGCACCGCACCGCGCGTGTCACTGCCATACGGGGTACGGATACCAATGTTCCGGAGATTCAGGACGAGGTGTGAGGGTTGGCGAGTACGTTTCGCGGGTATAGTATCCTGTTGACGCTGTTTTTCCGTGCTTTGCTGGATTAACGTACCAAGATTTCTCGCAAATTGTGTAGCGAGGCCCGAATCCAAACAGTTACAACGGCCGCCTACGTGGCATGTATGCGTTTATACTGAGAAACATATTCACCATCGTCGGTCTCCCTAAGGTTTTCATTTACATAATCCCCCTGACCTCCTCCCTGAAAACTGGATCGTTCATAATTAGAGATTCGGTGATTAAATCACTAATTTTAAACGGGAGGAGTATCCATGAAAAAATCGAAGTTTACCGAGGCACAGGTCGCCTTTGCGATCAAGCAGAGCGAGACGGGCACGAAGGTAGAGGAGGTATGCCGGAAGATGGGCATCAGCGAGGCGACATTTTACAACTGGAAGAAAAAGTATTCAGGTTTAGGTGTTCCCGAGTTACGCCGGTTACGTCAGCTTGAGGAGGAGAACACGCAGCTGAAGAAATTGGTTGCCGACCTGAGCCTGGACAAGCAGATGTTGCAGGACGTGTTAAAAAAAAGTTCTGAAGCCTTCCCAGCGTAGAAAAATGGTCAGAAGCTTAACATCTGATTACCGTGTTTCCCTTCGCCGGGCATGTGAGGTTTCCCTTCTGAGCACCTCAGTTTGGTATTACCGGGCCCGCCGGCGGGAAGACGCTCCCATCCGGCAGCGGATACGGGATATTGCCCAAACCCGGGTCCGCTACGGGCTTTGGCGTATCTATGTTTTGCTGCGAAGGGAAGGCTGGCGGGACAACCACAAGCGTGTTTACCGCATCTATAAAGAGGAAGGGCTCAACTTGCGGGTCAAGCGCCCGCGGCGTTGCCGGGCCGCTTCCCACCGGTCGGAACCGCCAGTATTTTCCAGTTTACACGACTGCTGGAGCATGGATTTCGTAGCTGATTCGCTCTTCGACGGCCGGAAAATCCGTTGTTTAACTATAGTCGATAATTTTAGCAGGAAATGCATGGTTATCCATGTCGGGCAGGGAATAAAAGGAGCCCAGGTTGTTGAAACACTTGAAAAGCTCAGACTGTTCGGTGAAGGCAAACCAAAGAAAATACAGGTGGATAACGGCTCGGAGTTCATCTCCAAAGATCTCGACAGATGGGCTTATGAGCAGCATGTCGAGCTCGTTTTCTCCAGGCCGGGAAAACCGACAGATAATCCGTATATTGAGTCCTTCAATGGCAGCTTCCGGGACGAGTGCCTGAATGCGCACTGGTTCTTGTCACTGGAGGATGCCAGGGAAAAAATAGAAGCATGGCGGATCGAGTATAATACGTTCAGGCCACATAGTAATCTGGGGGATCTGACCCCCGAAATGTTCATAGAAAATCAGGTCAATAACGCCGAATTCTCTACTTTAGCATGACTCGGATTTCGGGAGGAGGTCAAGTGCGCGTCCCGTGCATGAGGTACAGAACGTACATGAACTATTGGCATCCATGGTGCAGGCCGAGTGGGAATACCGCGACCAAGCCAGGACGCAGAAATACCTGAAGGCAAGCCGGCTGCGCTATAATGCCCTTCCCGAAGAGATCATCTGCAACCCGGAAAGGGGGATCACGCCTGAACAGGTGCTCCGGCTATCGGACGGAGCCTTTATCGGGCGGGGTGACAATGTACTGATCACCGGGGCTACCGGATCCGGCAAAAGCTTCCTGGCCTGTGCCCTGGGACGATCGGCATGCCTGGGATACCGTACAATGTATTTCAGCATGAACCGTTTCATGGATACGGTCTCCCAGAGTAGGATCGACGGAACTTATCTCAAATAGATCAAAGCCATATCCAACCATAAATTATTGATAATAGATAATTTTGGACTGAAGGCGATCGATGCGGACGCCAGGCTGGCGCTACTGGATATACTGGAAGACCGGTATGGCAACAGTTCCTTCATTATCACTTCCCAGCTACCGGTGGAGGCATGGTACAACTTTATCGAGGAGCCTACATTGGCCGCGATTATGGACAGATTGACAGCATCGGCCCACAGACTGCCCCTGCAGGGCAAGTCTATGAGGAAGAAAAAAAATCTTTAACTTTGAAAACCCAGTGGCGCAGCCGCGCAGATTATTGGTATCTTCACTGGAGTACTTTCATCTGGAACGGGTGGTGTACTTTCTCCGCAATATTCAGGTCAGATATTTTCAGATGTTTACAACCGGATCCAATCCGGAGGAATCAGGTCATCAGCACTTAATTTATTTGTAGCAAACCATTTTTTTGGTGCAATTACTATTTTCTGGTGACTCTCTGCAAGCCAGGCAGCCCACCAGCAAAAGGTGCTATTAGAGATTATAAAATGCTGACAGCTTCTCATCAGATAAAAATATTTCAAATATTTGGAGTCATAAAAAGATTCGTCTACAAAAAAAACATTGGATCTTTCCTTGATATTGAGCCTACACCATGCTATATCGTCCGAAAAGATAAAGAAAGCAGGGGCAATCAACTTTTCTTCCATTAGTTTCATTGCGCTTTCAAGGTATTCAGTATCGACTACCCCATGAAAACTTAGGTTTTGCAGATAATCTCCCCTTCGGACATTTACCATTACTGACTCACAGGAGCGGATCTTGCTTTCCAGGGTGTAAAACCTTCCTTTTAAATCCATGCGAAGAGCGAAATCATTTCTAATAGTCGATTCTATTTTAGAAATATACTTGGGGGACTGCCAATAACCTTTAATTATTATTGTGTACAAATGATCCTCCTCTGTTTTCTCCAGATTCTCCAAAATTTCGACCAGACGTTGGTCATATGAAAAAGTCCGTTCAACCAAATAAATCGGTCGATAAAGATCTTTGGACATTAGAGGAAAGGGAGAATCTCCTGCCGTGGCTTTTATGTTGTCAAAAATATCCAGGTCGAATAGCCGATTGGAACTTCCACTTAGGTTTGTACCCTTGTCAAGCCATATGTCCTTCTCCAGAAGAAGGGAGACATATCTTCCAAATGCGTATTGGAACATCTGATTCCCCAGGCCACCATATAATATTACTGAAACCATAACAATTTGCTAGTTTGGCCTAACTCAATTGAATTTGCAATTGAATTTTGGCTTTTTCTTTATTTCATTTTCGATTTGCACCTGAAGCCCTCTGTTGCGGACGGCATCGTTATTTGAATGAACTCTGTAGATATAATTGACCTGGCGGTTAAAGTAGCATTTTCTGAATCCTGCAACTTCAAGCATGGGGGTCATCAAAGCAATATCGTAGGTCATTTCATAAAATTCCCCGTTTTTATCACGAAAAGCAGACTGTTCAGGATCCTGACGCAATACTTCCAAAAAAAGACCGTATTTAAAGGTTTTCAAATGAGATGCTCTCCAATCCAATTGTCTCAACATTCTAAATTCATCTTCGCTATATGGACGGCAATGTCCCATTATATTGTCCGTTGAATAATATTGCCCGAAACTTAAAAGGGCAGACGTCCTTAAATAGATTGAATTGACCATAGAAAGAACTTGGTTATGATACAGGTAATCATCTCCATCTACCACTATAATTATGTCGTTCGCCGAAAATTCGGATCGAACAAGACAATCGACTATATTTGCAAGAGCAAATCTGCGTCTATCAGATCTTACGATCTTAAAATTGTTTTTTGCTGAATCCATCAAGTCGCTAGTTGCTCCGTCTGATGCGCAGTCGTCCAATAAAATCACCTCAAAATTATTGTATTGTTGGTTCATTAGCGAGTTCACGCATTCACTAAGAAACCGACCTGCATTATGAAAGGGTACCAATACGACAATATGTGACTCCAAACCCAATGGCACCATGTTTAGATCTGAAAGGTCCGACAATAACTTGTTCCGAAAGATACCATTCAATGTCGGGTTCATATTCCTATTTGACAAAACCTGACCCATATCCCGATATTTTCCGTGCACTACTTTGATTTTATCAAGTATTCGCGATTCGTGCCGCAAACTACTGTCTGTTTGGTTGTTGTAGTCACGCAAATAGACAATAAATGGATGAAGTACAAATTTATTTATCGTCAGACTCGATATTTGTTCTGTAGTTGAGCGACCATGTATGTTTCTACGTTCCAAAATCTTATTGAAAACCGAGCGATATATAAAGACGATTGCGTAGCGATCTATTTCACTAACCCAGAATAGATTGTCTTTTATATATACGGTATCTTTAAAGCCAAATGTCCCTACCGCAAGAAACTTGGCTCCTAGGAGATGGGCTTCCATTAGCGACTTTGCGAGATCCACTTTTGTTTCACCTTCTTGTATTGCCGTTGCAGAACTCACAATTGCGATGATTTCTTCTTCTTGATTCAGACCATGTTTTACAAAAAGTTGTAATTTATGCCAGCTTCTGATCTCCGACTTTTTGACAGCTTCACTATTGAATGGAATGAATAAGCAACCTGTCCGTAGAAAAAACTCATTTATAAATTGCTGTTGCTTTTCTCGATCATTGCCGACTTCGGAGTTGTCGATAAAGAGAACCGGGATTGAAAATTCCACAAAGCTGGCGTTCATCATCCAATATTTATTGTCTATAATGAAATTTATCTGAAATTCTGTCGATTATCATCAGTCTTTTCATTTCTGTAATGTATTCACTGGAATATTGAGAGGGTGTTTCCTCCTCATCAGAACATGCAATGCTATGCTTATCATTTTTTGGAAGAATAAATGGATACACAAGCAGCTTGTTGTGGGCCTTATTGACAAGCGTATCCAAAGATGAGTTAGGATGCGCTGCAAGGTGCTTCAAAAAATCATCATAGAATCTTCGGAAAACCACTAGAAGTTTGCTGTGGGAAAATGATTCTAGCCAAAAAAGATTTCTGTATACTCGCACAGGAGCTTCTATCCCTATCGCACAACCGAGCAAAACATCTGCCTGTAGTTGCCCGGAAATAGAGATTAATTCATACAGAGGCAAGGCACCTTCAATTGGAAATATATTCCGATCTTCTGACAAAATAAAGAATTTGTTATCATTGTCACCTAGAAGTTTTTGGACATATCCTTGAAGACCAGGATAACGCTGAAAGTCCTCCTGGATCTCTTTTTCATAGACAGATTCCTTATTAACGGCCATACGATGAATAGTCCCTTTAAATACTCCAGTTAAAGGCACCCGGAGTTGTTGTTGGGTTGACACAACGAAAGAATAAAGCTCTCTATGAAGCACTTTTTTCATAATCCCTTCACGGTCTCCGTCTTCTTCTTTCATAGTCTCGATTGTTAAGCAACCCTCACCTTCTCATAACCGTTACGCCGTGCAAAGACGTATGAAACTCTCAATTTATGTATTGGCAACTCTAATTGTCCATCAGCCAATAGTAAACTTTGCATCGGCATCTTTTTAACGTAACCCTTTCCTTGTCCTGTCGCGATTTAAACTCATGAGGACAGCCCTCTTCTATGCATAAATCGGACGTAAAATTTAAAAACACTCATCTTTTATTACTTTAATTCACCAAATTAACAATAGGGTTTGTTAGTTAGTCAGTAAAAAAAGTAATAATACAAATTATTTACTACATTTGATTATATAATTTATTCAACACTAATTCTATCTGCGGAATCTAGTATTTAATGTGGCCAATCTTATATATTTAAATTAACGAAGCTCAATACCATGTTTAATTTGTATCGAAATATAATACATCCCTATTCGCGTATCGTAAAAGTATGCGATTCCATATTTCGAAGCATGAACATTAATATTTCAAAAGGTTCCTTCGCAGATCTGTTAGAGGCTCACCCAAATTACCCGTCGCTTTTAAGCATACGGGACACGATGGAGTTTTTCAACGTTCCTTCCAGAATTTTAAAATTGAAGCAAGAGAGACTTATTGAATTACAGTGCCCGTTTTTAGTAATAATTAAAGACCCATTAAAAGAAACGGAGACCCTTATGATACATGTAACATCTGTTAATGAGGGTTTTATTGATTTTTTTCATCCCGACAAAAGGAAATCAATAAGTTATTCACAAAAGGAGTTTTCAGATTACTACAGGGGCATAGTTATAGCAATGGAATCCAATTATAGCTCAGGGGAACGTAATTATGACCTGCGGAAAAGTCAGGAGAGGAAAGATGACATAGTTGTCAATACACTGATGCTGTTCATTCCTATTATATCCCTCTTGGCATCTGTTCGATATATATATTCAAATTCCCTTGACAAAAGCGGCTATTACCTCCTAGCTTTCTTCGCGCTGGGTTTAGCGGGTTGGACGTTGTCCATGCTGATTCTTTTCTACGAACGAAAAAGTGGGTCTAATAACTCTTTGATATCAAGGGTATGTCAGTGGACAGTTAAAAGCGTAAAATCCAATCCTTTAGACTGTGATAAAGTATTAAGGTCTTCAGGTGCTTCGCTATTAGGCGTTAAATGGAGCGTTTGGGGACTTAGCTATTTTACCTCACTAATTGCGACCCAGCTTATTTTTGGTTTCGGGTCGTCTGGTTTAAGCGTTACTTTGGGGACACTTGCGCTGATCGCAAGCCTGTACATCGTTTTCTCCATATACTACCAGTGGAAAGTTTTGAAAAGCTGGTGTCCGATGTGCTTAGCCATACAAGTCATTCTTTTGCTACAGAGTATCTTTGCAATCAACCTCATCCGGCCCGGAGGTACTGATGGTTTTTCTATGGAAACCTTTTGGACTTGGGTAGCATCTTTTATATTGGTTTTGGCCTCGACAGAATATCTTGTCGGCCTGATCGATGATAATCGTTCTCTTAAGGTGTTTCAAAAGAATTTCCTTAGGAACAAATATGACAGAGCTGTTTTTGAGGCGAAATTGAAGAACCAACGTACGATAGATTCACCCCTAGATGGCTTGGGATTGATGTTTGGCGATCCAAATGCAAGCAATAGATTAGTAAAAATTTGCAATCCTTATTGTGGCGCTTGCAGAGATAGCCACTACGTGATCAATCAATTCTTGGAAGATATGCCGAATATATCTGTACAGATCGTTTTTGCTGGGGCAAAAGATTCTTCGGACGTACGTAACAGGCCTATTGCTCATTTTTTAGCATTGTTCGTATCCAAGGGTGAGCAACATATGAGGTCTGCATTGGACGATTGGTACCTGGGGCCACAAAAAAATTACGATGCTTTTGCCGAAAAACACCCTGTGAAGATAGATGAATCTTCTATAAAGGGAGAGTTAAATAGGATGTCAAGTTGGTGTGATAAGATGGATATCAGTTATACGCCAACTTTTTTCTTTAACGGATATTTATTGCCGAAAGAATATTCGATTTCGGATTTAAAAAGGCTTCTGGTTTGAACAAAATGGATATGCGGAAGTTAAATTAATTATATAATTAACCCATAAACCTAGATTATCATGAAAAAATTAAAATTGAGTGACCTGTCATCAGAGGAGATTCTTTCAAGTGAAGAGTTGGGTGATGTTTTTGTCTCTTTTTCTGGTTCAGGCAGTGGATCCGGATCAGGCAGCGGATCTGGATCAGGCAGCGGATCTGGATCAATCGATTGCGGAGAAAATGCACATTATGATCCCTTTTTATCTAGATGTGTTTGTGACGATGGATATTACTTTTCAAGTATACAAGGTAGATGTGTAGAAGGCATTGAGCCACCTGATCCTGACCCTAAGATAACCGCTTGTATAGGCAAGAATAAAGGTGACTATTGTTGGTGGATCTATCAGGGCGTGCCTTACGATGGAACTTGTAAGGAAGTTCCACCTAATTATATTCTTCATTGTTCAGACCTTTTTTAACTAATCACTCTATCCCGGTAGATCTTGAAGAAAGTTCTGCCGGGATTCAAATCAAGACAGCGATGGTTAAAATAAGAAAAACAACAGTTTTTTACTTGTGTAGTCTTTTGTTCCTTTTATCATGCAAACCGGCTACTCGTGTTGACACAGACTCACCGGCCCTAGTAGCAGGTACATCTACAATTACCGGGACAATCATCATTCCGAATAACATAAACAAGGATAGCATTCTTGTAACGATTACTGTGCTCCATCCAATTTCGGGAGAAAACGTTAGACATGATGTTCTCGCTGAGCAATCGGGGAAATTCTCAATGAACTTTGATGTGGAGACCGAGACTTCTTTTGTCGGTTTATATACCAATGTAAATCCATATAAAACACTTATGGTCAAATCGATAAATGACGGAGTGACCAACATCGATATAGTCTATA
>CAYRGQ010000036.1:0-29561 GCA_964423925.1 uncultured Sphingobacteriaceae bacterium
TTTCCGGGCACCATACCCCAGCAACTGTTGGGAATCATGCGGCGTGATGTTCACTTTACTCGTAGCGGCCTTAAAGCCCAGCCCCCGCACAGGTAGGACCGAGGCGCCTAACAAAAGAATGGCTAGGCAAAGTGACGCTACACCGTGTTGTAGCACCGATTGATATCGATTGATCATTTTCATTAATTCAGTTTCTTGACAAAGGTTAGCAAATCGTTCATCTCTTGTGGGGTGATTTGGTGTTCCAACCCTGCGGGCATCAGGGACATAGCCATGGAGGTGAGCGACACGATGTCTTGCCGCGAAATCACTTCGTCCGCCTGGTTGTAGACGCTTAGCGTAATGGAGGTCGGCGTCTCCGAGGCAATGATTCCACGCTTAACCGCACCATCCGTCATCGTTATTTCCCAGAGGTCATATCCGTCTGCAATGGACGCGTTAGGTTCCAGAATATCCCTCAGGACCGTCTCGGGCTTGCGGTTGCGTATGGCCGCCAAGTCCGGACCGTAGGCCACTCCATATCCGCCTCCAATCTGGTGGCAGGCCGAACAGTACGCCTCGTACAAGAGAGCGCCCTTTTTGGTATCTCCCGATTCGTCAAGCGCACTACGGTAAGTTTCCAGGTTAGCTGTTTTTTCCGCATCACCGCTTTCTACGGCGAAAATTTGCCGCGCGCGACGGCGCAGTTCGTCGTTTCGTTGGGCCATCAGGCCTACCTGGCGCCCCCACACCACCGCAGAAGGATCGATGATCCCCGCTTCAAGCGCCTCGATTAATTGGCGCACGCGGTCTTCACCGGCGAACAGGATCTCGATCGTTTCCTCACGCACCGCCGGCCCTAGGGATGCCCACCGACCAATGAGCCAATCGGTTATCTCCGTACCTCCGTGACGCCCAAGTATCCGAACGGCTGCCCGCTGCACGTTCGGGTTTTCCCCAGGCGCGAGCAACGGAGGCAATTTATCTGACACGACTTCGGGTGAAGCCAGAGCCACGAACTCCATCGCGCGAATGCGCAGCGGAGGCTCCACGTTTCCATCACCCATAAGCGCAACTGAACGTTGGAGCACGGGCTGGATCGATTCGTCGCTTGGTAGCCCGATGCGTTGCAACGTCACGAGGCTTGCCGCGCGCACCGACTCATGAAGGTGTTCATACAACGCCTTTACCAGCTGCTTCCGTTCCTGCTCCAAGTTGGCCGACGTAACATGCTCGCCGTTCTGCTGGCTCAACCCGCGCAATAAGGCGGCTTGCCACTCGCCGTTAGATCCACCACTTGGGATCAGGGCCCTACCCAGCAGCACTTTGAAGTCCTCCACGCTGCTGGACGTCACAAACATGGATGCTACCCGTTCGATCAAGCCCGCATACGCTGGGTTATTCGCGTCAAACTTCCGAATGGCAGCATTAAGCAGGCCCCCGTAATCGGGCTGACGTGCAGACAACGCCGCGTACTGCATCCAAGGGTCCCCGAGGTCCGCAAAAAGGAGCGCCTCGCGTGCTTGACGCGCAGCGGGCGAATCCACCTCTCCAAGCGTACACAATAACTGAAAACGTACCCTCCCGTTGTCGTCGTCCTGCAGTGCGAGCAAGGCAGCCAGCACGGAAGCCGAATCCAGGAAATCCTCAGCAAGTAAGATCCCGTTCTCGCGGACGCCTGCAACAGCATCTTCTAGTAAACCGATAACGTCGCCGTCTTCCAACGCGCCCAACCCTTCTAGCGTCCAAGCGGCATGCAGACGCCCGACGTCGTTCGCGCTTTTCAGTACCTCCCGCAACAGCGGTACACTGCCATTATCATTTCGGTCGATCAACAAGCGCTGAGCGTTCCGTCGATGCCAGATGTTGCCGTGGCCGAGCTTCTCGATCAGTTCAGCCTGCGGCGCGTCTCCGAACGCGAAGTCCTTCGTCCAATCCGCCGACGGCGTTCCGACCGGCGTCACCCGATAAATCCGTCCCCTGTCGATACCGGCGTATAGGTCTTGAGCTTCGGCCGCGTCCTCGGCCATCCACTCGGGGTGTTCTATTACCCTGCGGTAATAATCCACCACGTAAAGTGCGCCGTCCGGACCGACGTAGTGGTTGACCGGCCTAAACCAAGGATCACGCGACGCCAAAAACTCCATCTGCTCGTAGACCCGCGAGGCGGTGAACGTAGCGCCGGTTTCGCGCACGAGGTCGGCATGCACCAGATTGGCGACAGGCTCCGCGACGAAGACCACGCTATCAAACGGCGCGGGGAAAAGCCCTCCTTGGTACGTAGTGATGCCGCAGGCTGCGGTGAAGACGCCCAGATCAGTCAGCAGCTGGTGTTCAGGGTTGACCGTAATGGGATAAACCTCGGCCGCAGCGCCGTGGTCAGAAACCGATGCCGTCGCTCCGGGTATAAGTAGGTTTGGGTTTCTATGCAAATAGGCCGCCTGGAAGACTTCGTGGTAAATGTGGTTGGCATTGCTGACCAGGAAGTGCCTGCCCCAGCGGTCGTACGTGTGCCCAAACTGGCCTGCGCTCGAAAGCATCTCCAAGCCGAGGCTGTCCGGCCGGAACCGCACCCGGCGGCCGCCGCCATTGGCTGGAAGAATGGGCGCGCCCGCTACACCCGGGTAATGAACCTCGGTACCCAGATCGCTAAACTCGTCCACGTAGACACTGGCGATACCAGCTGGCTCGTTAGAAATGTAAATCCAGTTATCGATACCCAATATCGGTGAATTGACATTGTGCTGCGGATTCGATAGCGCAAAACCTGTCAATAACGTATCCCGTATGTCTGCACGTCCATCTCCGTCGGTATCCTCAAGGTACAGGACGTTGGGCGCGTCCGTGACGAGGATGCCTTTCTTCCAGCGCATCACGCCCGTAGGAAACTGGAGTCTATCGGCAAAAACAACGCTTTCGTCCATCGTCCCGTCGCCGTCACGGTCGGCGAGCAACTTCACCTTACCCGATCCCGTCATGTCCAAGGGATAGCCGGGCATCTCCACGACGTACATCCGTCCGTATTCGTCGATCTCCATGGCCACCGGATCCGAAATGAGCGGTTCGGATGCGATCAGCTCCAGTTGGAATCCATCAGCGATTTCGAAAGAGGCGAGCGACTCGCTGGGCGAAAGCCCCCCTTCTTCTCTCATGTTCTTCGTACACGCGGCACTTAGTAGCAGACCAACTATGAAGATGAATGGAAAAGTTTGTTTAAGACACATAATAATACATCAAGAATAAGCGGGGATAATCGTTAAGAAGATGAGAGCCTGTATTAATTTAACCAAGTTCGCAGGCGCACGACCGCATCTGAAACGTCTCCGAGGTTGTTTTCCCAATCATGCTCACATTCCACAAAGGCATATCCCTCAAAACCCTGCAAGCGCAAGGACCTGATAATGGCGGGATAATTGATCACACCATCGCCCACGCGCACATCGGTGGCCTCTAAGTCGCCAAAGCTGTCCAGATCCTTCATGTGGACGCTAACCAGACGCCCCCGCAGCGCATCCAGGCATTCGACCGGGTCTAGCCCGCTCCGTACCCAATGTCCGACGTCGCCGCAGACGGCAAAATTCTCCCTGCCTTCAAGTGCTACCAACACGGAATCGGGATGCCAAAAATGGCTTAGCCCTTCGGCATGCTGGTGGATGGCGAGCTTCATACCGTACCGACCTGCCACCGTGTTCAACTCATCCCACAAGGCGGGTGCCGGCTCACCGACGATGAACTCCATGCCGAGGCGGCTGCCATTCTCGAAAAGTCGTTCCCACTCGGCCACCGTCTGCCCATCTCCATACATCGAGACCATCTTAAGGCTGTTCTCAGCCAATAGGTTTTTGAAAAGCGTGATTTCGTTGGCATCCAGCTGGCCTATGGTCTTTGATCCGAACACGCCTCCCAAGGGGTGGAACGAGAAACCCTCGACGTATTCCACACCAGCAGTCTTAGCCTGGCGAAGCGCATCGTACACGTTAAACCGATTGAACGAATACAAGGCCACGCCGACGTCCACCTTGGCGGGAATTGTTTTTCGTGTTAACTGGATATTCCGGAGATCCATGAAATGCCCCTTCTCGTCGGGGTGAGATGGTCGCACGACCACGCGGTGGCGGCCAGCCGGGAGTTCGACCTCACCCAACTCCAGAAAACGGAAGGTCTCCCAAGAGCCGGATGACGGGATCGTCTTCTTGACTACCTGTTCCGAAAAATGGAACTCCATCGCCTTGCTGGCTTCTTCGTCCGAGATGGACCATTCCGCCACCGCACGGAAGACGCCGGGTTCATCCAACTCAAGGTTCCACACCACGCTGTCTTTGGCTGTCCACCATCCGTAGGCCTTCCAGTCGGGCATATATTCGATGGTGGGTCCTACTCCTTTTCCCAGTTCGGCGCGTAGATTCAGCTCCCCGGACGCGTTCTCCCGGACGGCAAGCGGCTCACCCGGCAGGAGGCGACCATTGGTTCGCGTCGTCTGGATATACGCGGACACGTCCGCTAAAGGGGCGGCCCACACATCGTCCTGCGCATCGATATAGGCGCAGAGTGCTTCGAGAAAGGCTAAATGGGTTACTTGCGGCCCGCGTTCCGACTTCGTGTCGTGCCCCACCAAGACGAGCCACAAGTTGTTTGCCCGCGCATATTCAATCGTGGGCAGCAGCGCTTCGAAATCGATGTCGTCCATTTTCATCCCCGAAACCTCCGCAAGATCGCAGAACAGCGGGTCAGCAGGTGCTTCATCCAGCCAACCGCGGCCACTGGTAAACAGCTCAGCGATCAAAGGAGTATAACTCTGCTTGCCCTCACCACGTCCGACAAACGTCTGGCCGCAGGGATAAGCGAAAGTCGTGGGTGCGACGCCCAGCAACGCTTCGAGCTGCGCACTGGTTTCCAACAATTCGGCTTTCATGTCCCCTAGGGTATAAGCCTCCAGCGGCTTCCGCCGCGACCAGAGGAAATTTTCGCTGCATGGATGCGTCATCGTGTGGTTGGCGACCTCATGCCCGTTCGCTACTGCTGCCTTCCACTCCGCCAGCCGCGCCCGGACATTGTCTGGATGGGCATAAAAGGTGGCCTTTATCCCGTACTTGTTCAGCAAGGGAATGCCAAACTCGATGTTTGACTCCCTGGAATCATCAAAGGAAAGGCTAATCGCGAATTTTTGCCCCTCGGGCCAAGGAAACCTTTCCTGGCCTTTCAGTACAGCGGGGAAGGCAAGCACGGAAATAAATGCTAGACACGCCCCCACGGCGTATCCTAATCCGGAAGTCACGTTCTTTTTGGTCATTGGGATGGATATTAATGTCCGAAGTATAATTTGGATTTTGGGCATCGAACTCGAGCGACGGAACTTGGTACTTCGCGAGATGGGATTCACTTTCCGCCAAACGGTTTGCTCGGAGATTACGTTCCGTCTTTTCCTGATGCGACAAGTCTGGCGATAGCCGTGTTTTTCTCACTGTTGGCTGGTTGGATTTCAACATATGAATTGGTTCATAACTTTTGGGTATAGTCTAACATCGGCCAGCGGTATCCCTAGCTCTTCCGGCTTTTTGGTGCGACACTGGTGTAGAGAGGGAAGGGCCTACCGCGCATTTCCTAATCGCTACCCCGAGTTCCTGGCGAGTGCCCGTCAATTGGCTTAACTTCGATAATTGTCCCCGCAATATGGCGTAGACTGCTCCCCTTCGACGTGAAATAATAAACCACCAACACACGTTCTTCGTCCAACTGCACAGGCCATGAGTACCCCAGATCTGTGCCTGCGCCATCATCGCGGAGTACAAATTCCGGTGCGGTGTCCCAATCGGTGCATTCCGCGTTTAAAATCCGAGCACGAATGCCATAGGGCGGATGACGGTAGCCATACGTTAGTAGCACGCGGCCGTCGGGCAGCTGCAATGCATTGGTGGGATGGCCTTGGAATCCCATGGATTGCCACTCAAAGGTCTTTCCTCCGTCTGTAGACCGCGCGATGACTGCCTGATCATCGAAGTTTGCCGTACGCAGGAAGCCGACGATGTCTCCGCGGGGGGTCACGATGACAGACGCCTCGTTGAAACTGACCATACTATCCTTCGCTACCAAGCCTTGGTATTCCCATGTCAAGCCTTTATCCGCAGACGCAATCAGGTAGTTCGACGTTTTCCCGGGCTGGTCGTGAGCAGCCACGATCCACAGAATGCGACCCGTGGGGCTCTCATACAGTGCGCCTCGGTTGTAGGCGGGCAGTGGCTTGCCGAAGGGAGTGTCGTGGATTTGGTCGGGCAACGACGGCGGATAATGAGGTCCGTGCCAAGACCGGCCATCGTCGGCAGAACGGACAACGTAGCCCCCCAGAAAGGTAAAACCTCCCGACTGAAAGCGCGGTCGTGATTCTGGCGACTGGGCTGCGGCATCGACCTCCGTCCAGCCATAGCTGGTACATAAAATTGTACCATCGCGGAGGGCTAACAGGCAAGGATCTTGCGACCCGCCGAATGCGTGGGCATAGATTAACTCCGGCGTGTGAGTCCAATGTTCGCCATCCGTTGAGCGCAGTCCGACCAAATAACTGTTGTGGTCCACATGCCGGTTGCCGGGCTCGCCAAAGGCTTGGCGATTAGGTGCACGCCGGAACGCGAGCAGCAGCTCGCCACTACTGGTTCGGACTACGGAAGGGAACGCGTTGTAAAACAGCGAATCTTGGTAGATGAGCACGTCGCGCACCTTGCGGATGGCTGGATCCCCTTGGGCTAGACTACTACTGAGTCCCACCCCTAAAAAGCACAAGCACAGCAGCACGGATCTGGCGGATCTGACATGGAGGAAACGCTTAAGTTTGGTAAAGTTGTTCATTAGGTCAGTCATTGGGGCAAGGAAGCTCGATCCTCCGAAGTGTAAGTTCAGAAAGGTTACGTGCCGATCGCATGCCTATCAGGTTTGCTAAAGTTAACAAGTTTGCACATATCCCGAGGCAGCCGGCATCCTGTACTGTAGGGTGATACGGCACTTTTCCTTTGCAATACATTCCGAAATCAATACATTCGTGGCCAACCTACTTTCACGACAATGCGTTATTTGATATCCATGCTCTGCGTATTTTGGCTCCTTGCTACACCGGCCGCCGCCCAACAGCAATTGCCGCTCTATCCTGATGCCATTCCGAATGCGATTGCCGCCGCTAACCTCGAACGAAACGAGGCCAACCCCGAGGTAGACAGCTTAGCCTTCCAGGTTTCAGAGCCGACTCTCACGGTGTTCTTTCCACCCGAAGGACGCGCCAATGGTACGCTGGTAATCATCTGTCCCGGTGGCGGCTACCATGCGCTTTTAACCAAAAGGGAAGGTTCAGACGTGGCGCGGGCGTTCAATGAGGTCGGCGTGACTGCCGTGGTACTCAAATACAGGCTTCCGGACGACCGAATCATGCCCGAAAAGCATCTCGGGCCAGTGCAGGACGTACAGCAGGCCATCCGCATAGCGCGAGAGCATGCGCCCGCATGGGGAATCGATCCCCAACGGATCGGTGTCATGGGATTTTCGGCCGGGGGTCACCTAGCCTCCACCGCCGGCACGCATCATGCCCATGTGTATATTCCCAATCCGTCCAAAACCAGCCTACGCCCCGATTTTATGCTGCTCATCAATCCCGTTATCAGCTTTGACGAATCTTTCGGCCATGTAGGCTCGCGCGACAACCTCCTGGGCGGGCAACCTAGCGCGAATCTCGTGCATCGTTTTTCAAACGAGCAACATGTCGACGCCAACACCCCACCGACTTTTCTTGTCCATACCTCCACGGATGTCGTGGTTCCCGTCGAAAACAGCCTCGTGTTCTACCAAGCGCTGCGACAGCACAAGATACCCGCCGGACTGCACGTCTATGCAACCGGCGAACATGGTTTCTTAACCTCTCCTCCGTTTGATGAATGGTTCGGTCGATGCCTGTTCTGGATGCACGAAATGGGGCTAATGGACTAGAGGCCCAGCTGCTCGTTGATTATTGCATTGACTCCAACTCGCGCACGGTAGCCAGCCAATCCTCCCAATGTTGGTCGACAACCGCCATGACCCGTTTCGGGGTCCAATCGTCGTTATACAAGCTGAAACTACCGGCCGTCGAGGCGTCGATGGAAACAAATTCCCACCCAAATCGGGTGCCTTGCACCAGGGTATTGCGCAAAATCTGCCGCAGTTCCGCATCACTGTATTGCGTAAAATCACTCCCGTTAAACGTCATATGCTCGGTGATCGCCCAATCCCTTCCATACGTTTTACTAACCTGCCGCACTCGATCGTAGGCCTTCTGGTTCGGAGTATTGGTCGGAAAATACCAACTCCAGTTGACTTGGATAATATCGGGGGCCGTAAGATGGGTCAAAAAGATCTCTGGATTCCCTAATCGGCGTCTCATCGTGTGCTCTTCCGCATCCAAATAATCGACCGCGACATAGGCGTCCGGACCAGCCACTTTGCGAAACGCCGCGGCGTCGTCGTTGACCCAATTCGCGAGAAACTCAGCGCGAAAGGCGTTCCAGTATTCATTTTCGACAAAAGATTGCGGTATGGGAAACGTCGTCGGCATCGGAGGGGCCAACGCTGCTCTTCCGTTTTGCTCCCTCCACTCATCGTAGGCTTTGCGTGCGTGCAGACTGTAACATAGGTTGATGATGCCCATGAACTGGGGCTCGACCGTGGTCTCGAAATACAGTACTTTCCTAGAGTCGATTCCTTCGGTGAGCGTTTCGATAAATTTTCGTGCGGCGGTCCGATAACCCTCATGAAAGATCGACACAACCCTCGAGCCGAACCCGTATTCCGTATCGGTCACCGTATTTCCGGCGTCGTTGATAGCATCCGCATCTGGGAAACGTTCCCAGAACTCCCTCGGCATCTGCCCCCCGCCTACAGAATACGTCTCTACAGACAAGCAGGGCATCATGCCCCGCTCGTATACGGCATCGATGAGGCGATTGAGCGGAGCTAAGGAAACATCGGGCACACCATCACCGTCGTGATCGAAATGATGCCAATAACAATTGATTTCGATAGCGTTGTAATGCTTGGCTTTCAGCACATCCAAATTATCGATGAGGCGTTCCACGGCCCCGGTGTCCGCGAAATTGCGCAGCGGCTTGCCCACTTTAAGGAATATCCATTCCCCATTTCTATAAAACTTGCCATCGCGAATTTCCCAGGCCTTCTGGGGCGGCGTCTGCGCCGACAACAGCGTAGAGACCAACCCCATCCATAGACAAAGCGTCGTTATCCTCTTCCATATTGCGCACCCAATTGTTTGGGAGACGCGGGTATAGCTGATCGTCTTTGGTTTCATCTATGCGGTTATAATCTTTAGGTTATAAAGAACGAATATACATTACGAGCGACTCCACATCTCCGTCGGAAAGTACCCCTAAATAGGACGGCATCTCGCCGGGATAGCCCTTCACTACCTTTTTTGCGGGCTCCAAGATGGACTCGCGAATGTAATCGTCATCCGCCACGCCGGACGTGCCGTCAGCAAACTGGCGCTCCGACAGATACAGATTGCGAAGGGGCGGGCCATGAAGTGCAGACTCGCCTAGGTCAAGGGCATGGCAGCCGGCGCAGGCCGTCGCTTGGAACAATTGTGCGCCTCTTTCGGCAGAGGGACGATCGTCGGTGTTCCTTGCCTGTTGGTGTCGGGGGTCAGGGGTATCAAAATCGATAGGCTGGAGAAATCCGTGACTGGGCAAGTCGATTGCGTTCGCCTCCTTGACCGTAAACCAAAAACCGTCGTCCATGGCTCGGCCATCCGCTGCATTCAACTGGTACATTATTTCCATCTGCATTACTTCCTGCATGTGAGGCACGACTAAAAACACCGCTTTGCGATCGGCAGAAATATGGGACGAATACACCTGGAGCACTTCTTCTCCCGGTGAACCATCAAGCTTGAAATGTCCGGATCCGTATTGATGTGTCCGTTTATAATTCCATCGCTTAACTTGAAAATTGAACGGGTTGGTAGCCGTCTCCTCATCCAGCTCCACGCCGAAGCGCAACACAATACCCTGCTGACCGGCCTTGAAATCCTCGGGCAGGTACAGCGGCAAACCGGTGTACCGCAACCGCAAAAGCGCGGCAACACACTCTGAGCTTGAACCCCACAAGTTAAAGCCCGTGAGATACAGTTGACCATCGCCGGGATTTATTGTTCCTTTGTGTGTAGGCGCGGGATAAAACGCGCGTATAAACGAAACTCCCCCTTGAACATCGTGGCCAGTACTGTCGATCAGCACACGGAAAATGCCAGGGCGCGCGAAGGAAAAATGCAGCATACTGCCTTCCAAAGGCCCCATCTTCCCTCCTGTGACCCAAGTCTGGCTCACGGCCGACCTATCGACGCTATGTGGAATCCATGCCAAGGGACCCTTAATTACCCGTTCGCGGTCGGTAGGCGACGTCGGAAAGCCGAAGTAGTCGCCTTGGTTCACCAGATAAATAGGCGTGGAAGGGACGTAATTACCTTGTTGATCGGAGGCTGAGAGAATACCCCTTTCCGGATGAATGCCTAAATAAGGACCACGAAGCCCGGTAGCGTAGGTCTGCACGTTGCGCCCATCAGGCGAAATACGCATAACGGACCCGCGCTGGGCCGAGCCGCCGATGCCTCCTTTCGCGACGAAAAAGCTACCGTCTGGCGCGCGTACCATGTCACCCGCCCATTCACGCGAGTGTAGCGACTGCTCCATCCCGTTGCTGAAATTCTCGTAGTAGTCGGCCACCCCATCATCGTTAAGGTCATGGAGCATGACAATGCCCTCCTTGCCAAAAACGTAGATATCCCCGTCGACGATGTCGATGCTCATCGGCTCATATAAGCCGGATGCATACCGCGTCCATTTTAGCTTATTCAACCGATCATTGATACCGTCCACTATCCAGACGTCGCCGTCGAAAGTGGCTACAGCGGCACGCTTGCCGTTAAAAAACGCGATATCCGCCACTCGAACGTTCCGGCGCCAGGGATTCGGAATCGGTAGCGTCAGTCGATCCGTAACGTACGCTGCGGTGTCGGGAGACACCTCGCCCCGCGTGTACACCGTTTCCTTCCAATAGGCTGGGCCACCTTTCCGAAAATCAGGAAAACGTACACTAGCCAGCTCCGGCAATTGCTCGAACGACGACCGCAACGATGCTGGACCATGCCAAATGACTACCGTAGCCTGCGGACGTGGCGCTGGGCTAGTCGGGAAGGAAATGGTGATGTGCGTACTATCCGCGAAGGTGGGGAAAATCGCGGGCCAATCGTTCGTCACGACAGCCACTGCCGTCACGGTATCGCGGTTGGCACCGTGGTATGTATACATTACCGGGCCCACCGTTTCGGTTTCGGTGGCGTCGTGCACCTCCGCTACATGAAGGTGCAGCGTTTCCTGCAATCCATCGAACTCAACCGTCCTTAGAAATGCTACTTCATCACCAAACCGCATGCTCCCGGGCAGCTCTAGGATATCCGTGCGTCCAATGGTATACGACAGTCCTACCTTGTCTCCGTGAAGGTAGACGCCGTTCCATCGGCCCAGCTGCGCAGGAAGGGGACCATAGCGCTTTGGGCCGTCGCCCTTCGCGGGGTTTCGCGGATCCACAAAACTCGGAATATCCACGGACCATCCCGGGTACTCGCCCGTCGCTATTTTCGGTTCGCCCAAAATGACCGGTTGTTTATCTTCCTTATTAAAAAAATCGCTGTACGAAACCTGTGACATTGTGACCATGGGCAAAAAATCACCCTGCCAGGCGACGGACCATCGCAACAGATCCATATCGAAGCCCACATAGGCGCTGTCCCCCAATTGGATGGACAGCGTGCGCGCCGAGGTATTTGTCGAAGGGAAACGCGCACCAAGCTGGTTTGAATTCAACGGCCCGGTGATAAACGGGAACTCTGGCTCGACGAAAGGTCCGATGGAATCTGGATGAAACTCGGCGTGCGTGAGCACACCTTGTTGCCTACCACATCCCCCGAAGAGCAGGACCAAACCGATGACTACCGCGATAAACTTCCTATATAACACTGTATGATATTTTAAGTTGCTTGTGTTACCATTCCTTAACGGCTAGGGTTTCCTGCGCCCTTTCTTGGGCTTCGCCTCGTCCGCCTCCATCGCATACGGCAACTGCCACATCCTACCCCTTGAATCGCCAAAATACAGATAAGACTCACTATGTCCATCGGGGTTGCCGTCAGCCCAAAAGAAGTTAAAGGGATCAACTCCGTCGACTACCTTACGCACGTAATTGTAGTTGAATTCGCTTCGTTTGGTGATTTGCCGGATTGCTTTCCACGTCTTCCCCGCGTCAGGGCTTTCCCACAGTACGATTTCACCCCCACCGCCCCAGGGCTGGGGGGCGTCGGTAGTTGGTGCCACGACGGTCCATTTCCCATCGTCTATCCATAAACTTCCTGTATCATAGTTGTGGTCAGACGTCGTGATGGGATAGTTCTGCCAGGCCTGCCCGTCCCAATGGAGCACCTGCCAGGTTTTGTATCCATATAGCGGTCCTGGTTCATGGCCTGTACCTGAAAGGTATAATGCAGCCGGATGCCCCCTATCATCGAACGCGATATCCTTGATGTACACGTTCTGGCCACTGGAAAAGAACTCTCTAGCCAGAGTGGGGCCTCCTACGTCCCTAACGGGGATATCCACACGCTGCCCATCCACCGTAGTCCATGTTTTGCCAAAATCGGTGGTTTGCATATAGTAGATATTGGTTCGCCGGTCAACGTCGCCATTGGGATGCCAATTGTAGAAAAATCCGATTACATCGCCCTCCTGTCCGCTGATTTGGTAGTGACCGCTGTGCGTGTCGCCGGCCCGCTTCATCGCCAC
The DNA here is from genome assembly GCA_964423925.1 of uncultured Sphingobacteriaceae bacterium. Lineage (GTDB taxonomy): Bacteria > Bacteroidota > Bacteroidia > Sphingobacteriales > Sphingobacteriaceae > CAYRGQ01. The sequence continues at coordinate 12,843 of CAYRGQ010000036.1, forward strand.
CAGTTGTTGGTCATCACTCCATTCTACACCGTCGGCGCTCGTGTTGAAATAAAGCAGCCGATGGCCCATGTATTTGGTGAATAGATGTAAAAATCCCTGCCCAGCGACATACTTAGGCTGGGGATAGGTCATCTCCCTTTCGGACACCAGCGTAAACGCGTCAATCGCGTACGGCACATCGCTTTTATAAACCAACCCCGGCCGACCGCGGCCGCGCCCACTGACAAACACCCAGATATGGCCATCCGCATCCAGGGAAATCGACGGATTATCATGCGGATCGAACACCCCCGCCTTGTCGTGCACGACCGTGGGTTTCCCTACCGTCCTGCTTTTGTGGTCATAACTTCCGACCATACACAACAGATAGTCCCCCGCAGCTTTCGCCTTCGCACCAGCCGGATCCGAATTGCTCAACCTGCCGGGCGCGCTGCCCCCATACACGAAAAAAGTTTTACCGACTTCGGGTGAGTAAATCGCTAATGGAATGTGTTTAGCGGTATAGGTACCTAAGCCCCCGGAATATTTATCCCCGTATTCCGAAAACTGGCCCAAGGTAAACCAGATGCCGCGGTACCCATTGATTTTTTCATTGTTCAACGAGGCATACGGCTGTGCTAGCACCGAAAGGTGAAACGAGATTACAACAAGGGCAAAAATAGTAGGTTTAACCATGGTCATGCATACGGCCATTCAATTGGTAGCCCGACTGTTTTCCAGGTCATTTGATATTCAGTGGGCTCGAGTTCGTTTGGCCGATAAAGGTATCAATTTGCCCAACTACTTGCAACTGCCTGTAGCTTAAATTCCTATCCGCTGTTAGGGGCGATGGGTGAGCGAGGCGTCGTGGCATCTGCAGGGATGCGCCCGATCGGCGAACGGACGGCGACACAGTTACCGCGGCATCTTTGCTGCCATGTTGGGCTGTCAACGCATCCGACAGTCTCTGTGCCAGGTAAAAAACCTGATGAATCAGGGCCTTCTCCTCCTTCGTTCATTGGTTTCTCCTATATTTACCCCGTGAACACAACCTCCCTAAATATTGCTGCCTCCTTTGCTTTGCTGGGCCAGACATTGGAAGGCTCCTTGTATTACGATACCAGCCCGGAACACCAAGCCGTATTGCGCGTCTACGCAACGGATGCTTCCGTATACCAAGAGCAGCCCATAGCTGTATCCATTCCGAAACACGTCGGCGACCTGACAACACTAATCCGCTTTGCGGCGCAGCACGGCTTGACACTCATTCCCCGTACGGCGGGCACGTCACTCGCCGGACAAGTGGTGGGCCGCGGCATTGTCATTGACCTATCCAAACACCTTACGGGCATTTTGGAGGTAAATACCGAAGAAAAATGGGTGCGCGTACAGCCTGGAGTCATCCGCGACGACCTCAATGCTTATCTTCGGCCCTACGGGCTGATGTTCGGGCCGGAGACGTCGACCGCAAGCCGCGCCATGGTAGGTGGCATGGTAGGCAACAATTCCAGCGGGCTGCATTCGATCGTGTGGGGCGATACCCGCAGCAACCTATTGGCAGCTAAGGTTCTGCTTGACGATGGCACAGAAGTCGTCTTTGAAGAACTGGACGACGCCGAGCTATTTCGCAAGCTCAAGCAAAACGATCGCGAAGGGCATATCTACCGTGACCTCAACGCGCTGCTGACCGACTCGGCTAATCGAGACACCATCGCGAAAAGCTATCCAAAACAGACCATAACCCGGCGGAATACCGGCTATGCACTAGACCTACTTGCCGATACCGACGCGCCATTGAACCTCTGTAAGCTACTGGCAGGATCCGAAGGCACCCTAGGCATCCTCACGGAAGCCAAACTGAACCTCATTCCCCTGCCCGCGCCCGAGGTGGGCTTATTGTGCGTACACTGCCATACGTTGATCGAATCCCTCAAGGCCAATATAGTGGCGCTCAGGCACCAACCGGAAGCTTCCGAATTGGTCGACAAATACATCATGGATTTCACCAAGGGTCACCCTACCTACCAGCATAACCGCTTTTTCATCGAGGGCGACCCCCAAGCGCTGCTCATGGTCGAATTCCGCGGTGATACCTTGGCCGAGGTCGAGGCAAAAGCCGATGCACTGCGGGCTGAACTGGTAGCGTCAAACCTGGGCTATGCCCATCCGTTGGTCACGGGGCCACACACGGCCTTGGTGTGGGACGTACGGAAAGCGGGCTTGGGCCTCATTCGCAACCTGCCGGGAGACACCCAGCCGGTCAACCTTATTGAAGACTGCGCCGTATCGCCGGAAGACTTGCCGGCATACGTTACCGACGTCATTGCTATTCTCGACAAACACGGCCTGCAGGCCTCCTACTACGCCCATGCCGGCGCCGGCGAACTGCATATTGAACCCCTTATCAACCTCAAAACCGAAAAGGGACGAGACGCGTTCCGGTCTGTGCTGACAGACACGGCCCAGCTCGTAAAAAAATACAACGGCTCGCTCAGCGGCGAGCATGGCGACGGTCGGCTGCGGGGCGAATTCATTCCCGCTGTGCTCGGCCCGTCCGTATACAGCTTACTCAAACAGGTCAAGTCCATTTTTGACCCCCGCGGGATTTTCAATGCCAACAAAATCGTGGATACCCCGCCGATGGATCAGTTTCTGCGCTACGAAGCAGAGGCAAACCCCGTAAAGGTGGATACGGTCTTTGACTTCAGTCGGCAGGAAAGCATATTGCGACTAGCCGAGAAATGTTCCGGATCGGGCGATTGTCGCAAGACCCACATCACAGGAGGCACCATGTGTCCCTCCTACATGGCTACGCGCGACGAAAAAGACACCACCCGCGCACGGGCCAACATCCTCCGACAATTCCTTACCCAATCGACTAAGACCAATCGATTCGATCATCAGGAAATCAAGGAAGTCATGGACCTCTGTCTCAGTTGCAAAGGATGTAAATCCGAATGCCCTTCGGAGGTGGACATCGCCAAGATGAAAGCCGAATTCCTACAGCATTACTACGATGCCAATGGCACACCTTTCCGCGCGTGGGTCATCGCCCACTTTACCAAGTCCCAACAATTGGCCTACCTGTTTCCAACGCTCTATAACACGATTATCAAGAGCCCGGTACTTGCGCCACTGGTGAAAGCGTCCCTGGGTTTTGCCCGCGACCGTTCCCTGCCCGAAGTAGGACGGACTACCCTACGAAAATGGATAAAAAAACAGCCGAAACAGTTTGATGAGGGCGCTAAAAACGGCAAGCTGGTCTACCTGTTTTGCGACGAATTTACCAACTACAACGACCTGTCCATCGGACAGACCACGTATCGCCTGCTAACCGCCCTCGGCTACGAAGTCAGGCTGGCCAAGCATCTCGAAAGCGGGCGCACCTACTTGTCAAAGGGATTCGTACGCAAGGCGAAGGCATTGGCCAACGACAACGTCCGGTATCTGAAGGACATCATCTCCGCAGACACGCCGCTCCTGGGCATTGAGCCATCGGCCATTCTCACTTTCCGAGACGAATACCCTGATTTAGTGGACGAAGAGCTCCTATCAGATAGCCAGCAGCTTGCCCAGCACGCCCTGCTCGTCGATGAATTCCTCGCACAGGAGATGGACCGGGGTCACATCGACCGCCAACGGTTTTCGGCCCAGCCCCGGAAAATTAAGCTGCACGGCCACTGCTACCAAAAAGCCTTTCATTTGATGGGCGTTTCGGAGAAAATCCTTGCCTTCCCCGCGGGGCACCAAGTTGAGGTAATTCCCTCGGGCTGTTGCGGCATGGCGGGCTCCTTTGGCTACGAGAAAGAGCATTATGAGGTTTCGATGAAAGTCGGTGAGCTGGTCTTGTTACCTTCCGTTAGACAAACGCCTGAAGAGGTGCTCATTGCTGCTCCGGGTACCAGTTGCCGCCACCAAATCAAGGACGGTACTGATCGATTGGCCTATCACCCCGTGGAGATCCTTTGGCAGGCGTTAGAAAAAAAAGAAAAACAATAACCGGAACATCCTCAACATAAAAGCAGTAAATTAGCCGTTAACAAACGTTACTGTCAACCAATTTACTTGCCATGCTTCATACTGTTCTCCCGCGCCGGCGGCTTCTCCTTTGGCCCTGCGCCGTCCTGTTCTTATTGTTCACGTTCACACCGTGCAACGCCAACAATTCGCTTACCCACCACGCGGACGTCGTAATTTACGGCGGCACCTCTGCGGCAATCATCGCGGCCGTGCAGGCCAAAAAATCAGGAAAATCCGTAATCGTCGTATCGCCTGACACCCATTTAGGTGGCTTGTCCTCGGGCGGACTGGGCTTTACCGATACCGGCGACAAATCGGTGATCGGCGGCCTAGCGCGCGATTTTTACCACCGGGTGTACTTGCATTACCAAGATGCGGGCGCTTGGAAATGGGAACGGAAAGAAGCTTACGGAAACAAAGGCCAAGGCACGCCCGCCATTGACGGCGACGCGCGAACCATGTGGATTTTCGAACCCCATGTCGCCGAAAACATCTTTGAAGGCTATGTAGCTGAATACGAGATCGATGTGTACCGGGACGAATGGCTGGACCGCGAGTCGGGCGTTGTAAAGAACGGAAGCCAGATCGTATCGATTACCACCTTGTCGGGCCATACCTACCACGGCAAAATGTTTATCGATGCCACGTATGAGGGGGATCTCATGGCCGCGGCGGGTGTTAGCTACCACGTCGGTCGCGAAGCTAATTCGGTCTACGGCGAAAAATGGAATGGCGTTCAGGTGGGCGTCTTGCACCACGACCATTGGTTTAAATCAGACATCAGCCCATATCGCATCCCGGGCGACAGCAGCAGCGACTTGCTGTACGGCGTATCCGCCGACCATCCGGGCGAATACGGAGCCGGCGACGATAAGGTGCAGGCATATTGCTTTCGGATGTGCCTGAGCAACCATCCCGACAACCGCGTCGCATTTCCTAAGCCCGATCATTATAATCCCGACAATTACGAGCTCCTGGCACGCGTATTCGAAACTGGCTGGCGGGAAACCTTCAATAAGTTCGACGTCATCCCCAACAAAAAGACCGACACCAACAACCACGGTCCGTTCAGCACGGACTTCATTGGCATGAACTACGACTACCCCGAAGCTTCGTATGCACGCCGTCGAGAAATTATCAAGGCGCACGAAGATTACCAAAAAGGCTTGATGTATTTCCTCGCCAATGACCCACGGGTGCCTGATGACGTACGCAACGAAATGGCGCAATGGGGCCTCGCCAAGGACGAATTTACCGACAACGGACACTGGCCGCACCAGCTGTACATTCGGGAGGCTAGGCGCATGGTGGGACATTACGTGATGACTGAACATGACACCTTCAGCGAACGGGAGATTACTGACCCCGTGGGGATGGGCTCGTACACCCTGGATTCGCACAACGTTCAGCGATACATCAAAGCGGACGGCTATGTACAGAATGAAGGCGATATCGGCGTGCGTCCAAAGGGGCCGTACCGCATCTCCTACGGTGCCCTCGTGCCTAAAAAAAACGAATGCACTAACCTACTAGTGCCCATCTGCGTATCGAGCTCGCACATCGCATTTGGAAGCATTCGGATGGAGCCCGTCTTTATGATTTTGGGGCAAAGCGCCGCCTTGGCGGCGAGCTTAGCCATCGACAACGGTTTGGCGGTGCAGGACATTGACTATGCGCTCTTGGAAAGCGTGCTCTTGGATGCCAAACAAATCCTGTCTACGCCCCACTAATCCGAAAATTAGCCAAAATCGTTCGACTCGCCTTTTTTCGTCAACCCCAAAAACAAACATCACATGGATACCCTCGCTGTACTGCAAGACGAACTGGAACAAGAGTTCCACGTCACCAAACGCTTCTTTGAATTATACGACGATAACTTAAAGGAGTATCGACCGCACCCGAAAAACATGACGATGGCACACTTGGCTACGCACATCGCTCAGATATTTTCGTGGCCGGCAACGATGCTCGAAACCGACTTCCTAGACCTTGCCCAAAGCACGGAAGCGCCCGTGTTAGATAGCCGAGAATCGCTTCTGGCAAGCTTAGACGCTGGCTACCACACCAGTGCCCAAGCTTTAGACGAAGGTCGCCTTGCCGACCTGGAACCCATTTGGCAACTCCGGCATGGTGATCACCTAATCGCCCAATGGACCGTATACGGCGCAATTCGGCATTCGCTCAACCAAATCACCCACCACAGGGCGCAACTGGGTGTCTATTACCGATTGAATGAAATCCCCCTGCCCGTGAGCTATGGCCCCACGGCAGACAATACTGGTTTTTAGCTTCCCGAGTGGCGTATCCCGCAAACGCGATACGCATTAGTTTGAATCGACCAGCAAGGAAATCAAAATCTGCGCGTACCAACGGGCGAGAAAATCGTTCGGGTGATTAATGTTATTGCCCGTCATGTCTTCGTACGCTTTATGCGTTAGCAACCAAGCATGCCAATAGGTGAGATCGGCGATGGCCACGCCAGGGCCCTCCAATTCCAACAAGGCTGGTCGGTACGCAGCCTGTAGATTATGTTGGATGGATGCGGGATTGGCGAGCATGGGCGTAATCACGATAAACTCACACGCTGGACGCTGGGCTCTCACCGCTGCGATCATCGCTTGGATTTGCCCGGCAAACACATCTACCGGCACCCCGAACGTCCCGTCGTTCATCCCAAAACCGATAACGACCAGATCGGGATTTTCGTTCAGCACTTGGCTTACGTTTTCGACGCCCCAAGCGGCGGTTTGACCGCCCACAGCAAGATTGCGATAGGAAACAGGCGCACCAAAACGCTTCCGCAATTGCCACACGAAAAGCTCTGCCCAATTGGGCATGAACGGCGGCACATGCTGAAAACCACTACTGTTGGCTCCCACCTCGATGCTGTTGCCCCAAAACACTACCTGTAGCGACTCGCTTCGGCCGAGCTTGCTTGCAGTACGCGAAAGGTTTGGGCTCGGTGCGGGCAGACGCTTGGAGGCAGAAGCGCCGCGGCCTTCCGGCACGTAAGTCACCGCCAACTGGCGAGCGCGTAGTAGTTCCCCCTCGCTAAACAACACGTAGGTCCCCCGAATGGACCCCGGCTGTGACATCCCTTCCTTTACCGCTCCATACACCAGTTCTCCGGCTTCAAAATAAGGAATGCGCGAGGAGTCGGTTAACACGATTCGCTGCCCTTCCCAATTCCAGTCAACACCCTCTTCGTACACCGTACCCAAGTAGGCATCACGCACGGATAAAACCCTGCGAACCGGAAACAGCAGGCTACCGTTGGGGGCGGCATCACCCCGTTTGATCGGCATGATCGTTTCGTCGTGGATGGTGTCCGCGGTCAAAAAGGGCTGGAGATACTGGTGGAGGCTTATGTAGCGGGGCCAATGCCGCTCGAGTGTGTCGACGGTCTGGGCAATGCCCGCTTGGCTTGCAAGGCACAACGCCATCGCTAGGGTGGTATAAAAACTAAGTTTTCGCAAGTTCATATTCGGTTATGGCTTTCGGTCCGGCTCGCCTATACAAGCGTCTTCGCATTCGGCATCATTCGGAGTTCGTCTGCAATTTGCCTTACGTTCATTAGGCGTAATGGTCGGTCAATTAATAACGGGTGCTAATAACGATAAAAAAATGTGCGAATCCAAGATGCCACCAGGCGAAAAGTCGGGGGAAGGAAGCAACAAAAATGCGACATAGCTCGGCAGTGACGGCGAATTTGCTATTTATTTCCTTTCTTAGAAAAAATCGCATTACGTAACCCGAGGACACTATCTCCACACTAAACAAACGACATGATTACGAAACTCCTCCTGCAAACCTTTCGAGCGCTCGCCCCGGCTACATTGCTGGCCTGGACGTTGGCATTATCATACACCCCCGCACAAGCGCAACAGACAGAAGTAAAATTATTCGCTCATCGTGGCGGCGCCTACGAATTTGACGAGAACACCATACAGGCCTTCCAGGAAACGTACGATCGGGGAATCCGGGGCTATGAAATTGACATCCGCCGCACCGCGGATGGCCAATTAGTGCTTTTCCACGACGCCACCCTCGAGCGCATCGTTGGAAAATCCGGCGCAATCGAACAGCTTACCCTAGCAGAGGTCCGCCAGCTTCGTACCCTGAAAGGGAATCCCATCCCTACAATAGACGACGTACTGGAATTTTTCAGCGATAAGCCTGGCGTGTACATCGAATTCGAGATGAAAACCAATCAGCCCGTATACGAAGAAGCCATACTCACAGAATATTGCGACCAGCTCTATGCCAAGACATACGCCGCGATCCCGCCGGGCTCCGAATATGTGCTTACCTCGTTTGATAAGCGACCGCTACGTTACTTGAAGGAATCGTACCCCGATGTTGACTTGCTGTTTATCAAGTCCGTCGGGCTTAACCAAGCGGTATTGGACGAAGCGAAGGAAATCGGTGTCACGCGGGTGGGCTGCAACATTGATGGTACGACTCGGGCTATGGTGAAGGAAGCTAAGAAACAAGGGTTTACGGTGAGCCTGTGGCCGGGTAGGTCTGTCGCCGATTTCCTGTTGGGCGTCACCCTCGGCAGTGACTACCTTTGCAGCGATGTCCCCGTTGAAGTATCCGAATGGGTAGCTCAGCACGCAACCTGGATTGACTGGCAATAAGAGCTAGACCGCACCCCGTCTATTTCGGAGCCAAGGTCATTATGCTGCACTACCTGCTGGGGTGGATGACCATCGTATCCACCTGCTTACCTTCCTGGTCCAGTACTTGGATGTGAAGCCGTTCGCTGTCGGCGTCAACCCGAATGAGGTTGTTGTTCGAGTTGACGAGCACGGGAAAGCGATGTCCATTGGGCTGAGGTTCCTGCTTAATGTGCCGATGCAAATGTCCGCTCAGCATAATCTGGGCACCGGCATCGTTCAGCAAGGGAACAAATTTATTGGCAATCTCGATTTCCCCATGCCAACCACCGAAAGGCGGCATGTGGCAGATAACAACCTTGTAGGGCGCTTCTTGGTATTGCTCACTTTGCAGTGCTTGGGCCAGCCAGGCCGCTTGCTCATCGCGGTAGGCGTCCATATCCACGATTCCACTGTATTCGATGTCGCTATCCGGCTTGTCCTCTCCACAGTCCAGCACGATAAAGCACACCGGGCCACGCCGAACGATGTAGTACAGCGCCCCGGATTCGGTGGGGAAATAACGTGGAAATTCGCTTGCGAAATTACCCCGTGTCTCATGATTTCCCCGGCTGTAATACATGGGCGTTTCGCTGGCGAATAAGGCGGTGGCCGTATCCATAAAATGGTCGAACATCTGTGCTTCGCTCCGAAGGTCATTCGCCATATCGCCGTTAAAGAACACCAAGTCCGTCGTCTTCCAATCCAGCTGCCCCAGCAAGTTCTTCATGACCTCATTACGCCCGTGCATGTCGTTTATGACGGCAAACGATACACGCGCCTGGTCTGGGTCGCTGGTTACAAACGAAAGCGGCTCTTGTTGATAAACGCGAGTCGCTACCGTGTTGCCGTAACGCACATCCGTCCCTTGGTGATGAAGGACTTCTTGTGAATAGACGCGATAGTGGTATTTCGTCCCAGGTTCCAGATTGCTGAGCCTGACTTGATGCACGGTAGACACGTTCTTAAACCCGTGGCTAGCCGCATAATGCTTGGGGCGTTCCTCCGCGTAGAAATGCGTGCCATCGTCCGGAGCCAGTTCTACCCAAGCCACGGCAGGTGCACTGGTTGTCCACACGATTGTGACTCCCGTATCGTGCAAGGCCTGCAAATAGGGTTGGTGCGTAATACGAAAAACGCCGTCCTGCGCAGGGCAGGAAAAAATCGCGGATAAGAACGTAATGACGGCTAGAATAAGTGGTTTCATACATCGGTTTGTTATGCCTTGCGCTTCTGGGCAAGCATTTCGGTTTTTTCTCGGTTTAACATTAGGTCGAATCGGGCTCCAACGCGGGGCATACGAACCCGCCGCAAATATAATAAAATTAGCCGCTCATCCGGAGATCAAGCGAAAAATTTCCGAAGGGGTACCACACGCCGATCGAGGCGCTAGTCCGCCCTGAAAAGTGCCATTGCCTCTTCATCCTCGAATGCCTTGATTTCCCGACGGAGCTTCTTTTTCATGGCGCTGACGACCTTTTTGTAGGCCGGATCGTCATATACATTGTGCATTTCATTCGGATCCGCCTCCAGGTCATACAGTTCCCACTGCTCCACCCGCTTATAAAAGCGAATAAGCTTATAACGTTCGTCGCGCACCCCGAAATGGGGAGATACGGCATGTTCGCCATTCTCGTAATAGTGGTAGTAGACGGTTTTGCGGTGAGGCTTCTTTGGATCCCGAAGCGTATTGACAAACGACTTACCCTGCATATCGCTGGGCGTCGCGATGCCAGCCAATTCCAGGATCGTAGGGCCGATATCGGCATTCACCACCTGACCGTATATCTGTGATCCGGGGGGGATGAGTCCGGGCAAGCGCGCTACCATCGGTGTGCGAAACGATTCCTCGTACATGAACCGCTTGTCGAACCAACCGTGCTCGCCCATGTAAAAACCTTGATCGGACAGGTAAATAACGAGTGTGTTGTCTTTCAGTCCCCGTTCGTCCAAGTAATCTAATACACGACCGATATTCCGGTCCATGGACTCGGCGGTATTCAAGTAATCGATCATGTATCGGCGATACTTCCATTCGGCCAGCGCGTCGCCCGCAAGGCTATCCAGCTGTAACCGCTCATATATGGGGCGGTAATATGCCCAATATTGCCGTTTTTGCAAGTCGGTCATTCGCCCGAAGTTGCCATCGCTCACCATGGCATCCCACGATGCGAACATCTTTAGGTCGTATCCCATGCGCATGTCTTTGTCGATCGACATTTCCTGCACCGCGGCGGCAGGCCGCCCTACGTAGTCATCGTAGAAGGTTTCAGGCAATAGCAAGGAATCGCGGTCATACGTCCCGAAATCGAGCGGATCAGGCATCCAGGTGCGGTGCGTGGCCTTATGGCCGATGATCAAACAAAACGGCTCTCCCGTGCCTAGCGTATCCAGCCACCGCAGCGCCTTATCCGTAATGACATCCGAAACGTATCCCTCAACGCGCACTTTCCCGTCACGGGATATGAAGTCGGAGTTAAAATAATGGCCTTGCCCTTGCAGTACGTCGTAATAGTCAAATCCCTGCAGCTCGTGGCCTAGGTGTATTTTCCCAATCCAGGCCGTTTGGTAGCCGGCTTTTTGCAAGTCCTTGACGAACAGGTTCTGGGAAAAATCGAATCGCGATGTTTCGTTGTCCTTAAAGCCATTTTTATGGCTATATTTTCCCGTTAAGAGCGTAGCGCGGCTCGGCCCGCAAATGGAGTTGTTAACAAACGCTCGGTGAAAAGTAGCACCCTCTTGTGCTATCCGGTCGATGTGCGGTGTTCGGCCAGTCTCTGAGCCGTAGGCGCCGATCGTTTGGTAAGCATGGTCATCCGATATGATAATCAACACATTGGGCTTTGGGTTTTGACCATAACCCCAGCCAGCAATGAGCATGGCAGCGAGCGCCAAAACCATACCCCGTAATGCAGTCAAATTCCTTTTCATTTGTTAGGCGTGATACAAGCAGGGCTGACACCCTTTTAAAGCCGATAAAGCTAGCAAGTTCCTTCTTGGTATCCGTATTCCATACGAGAATAGTTATGTTCCGCGCTTACCCCCGAATGCGAAAATGCTCTTTGGCCTGTCCTGCATGGAAGAATGCGAGTCCGGCGTGGAAGAGGTCGATGCTGACGGTGGTCCGTTCCCAAGCTACGAGCGCTTCCCAACACTGCCGGGTTGAAGAAGTTCGGTACAATGGTGCGAGTAATACAGCGCTTCCTTCATGCAGCACGTGGTCTAACTCCTCCGTTGCGCCTCCAGCCCATGGCCCTTGGCAAAACACCAGATCGAATCGGTCTCCCGTCGGCAAGGTATCGGCCAGGGAGGCCACCTGCTGTACGGCAGCGGCCGCCGCAATTCGCTTCGCGAAAGGAATGGAGAACTCCCCGACCAACAGTATAGACTGGCAGGCACGGTCCGCCTGCAAAGCCAGCGCGAGGCGCTCGGCACGGGTAGCACCCGCTAGCCGCGGCTTTGCGGCATAAATTGCCCGTTCCAACAGGCGATAAACGAACGGTGAATGCGTGCCGTGCCGCGTTTTTGCGGTCAGGAGATGGCGGATATAAAGTCGCAATCGGACGATGGGGGACATCCCGCAAAAGTACGAGTTTTTCTCCGAGCCTGCGCGCAGCTTCACAACCCTGGCTGCATTCGATAAATGGGTACACGGAGTGCTTTTTTTCGTCCATCTTTTTTTTTCCGTAAATTTGTAGTATGGACAACAAGGAATTGGAATCGCTGATCAAGTTGTTGGACGACAATGACGCGGAGGTGTTCCAGCATGTAGAGCAGAAACTTGTGACGATGGGGACGGATGTCATCGCCCACCTGGAACAAGCGTGGGAACAATCCTTCGACAGCGTGCTGCAGACTCGCATCGAAAACCTCATCTACAAAATCCAATTCGAAGACACGCTGCATGCACTCGAGCTGTGGAAACTCAGCGGCTCTTTCGATTTGCTCCAAGGTCTGATTATCATCAACAAGCACCAATATCCCGATATGGACGAGCAGCAAATCATCAACGAAATCGAAGCGATCAAACGCGACGCTTGGATTGAGATGACATATGCGATGAGTGCGGTGGAAAAAGTGCGGATGCTAAACAACATCATTTACAACGAACATGGATTTTCGGGCAACACGAGCAATTACCACGATCCGCAGAATTCCTACATTGGGCGGGTGTTGGAAACAAAAAAGGGAAATCCAATCCTGCTCTCCTGCATTTACAGCATCGTAGCCCAAAAACTCGACATCCCCATCTACGGTGTCAACCTCCCCAAGCATTTTATCCTAGCGTATACGGAAGATCATTCACCGGTAGACAACCATCACGGCATCCTGTTCTACATCAATGCCTTTAATCGCGGCCAAATATTCGGACGCCATGATGTGATTGCGTTTTTACGTCAGCTGAATCTCTCCATGGATCCGCAGTTCGTCCTCCCCTGCGATAATATCGACATTATAACGCGTGTACTTCGCAACTTGGAATCCTCCTACGGCCAAGCGGGAAATGCGGTTAAACAAGCCGAAATCAAGCGGCTGCTGGACAAGATTAGCCCTAACAATTAAGAACCGATCAGTCAGTGGGCTCGAGGACACGTCCGCGAGCATCTGCATGGATGCTAGCCGGCGCATGCGGCAGCAGCACGCTGGTTTCGGGCGCCACATTGCCTCGCGCCGAAAGCGGAAAACGCAGCAGAGCCTTGCTTTGCGCGTTGGCCACGTAAAGCCGCTCGCCCCCCTCGCGATCGTCAATCGATACGTCTATCGGCCCAGCGAGGCCGGTGTTTGTTCCTTCCAACACGCGTGTGGGCGTTATCGTGCCAGAAGCTGAAAACAATCCCGAGGCTTGCTCAAAAATATACACCCGGTTTGCGCTATGGTCGCTAAGGGCCAGCACGTCGGCGCGCTGGGAATAGGCGATGCCACGAATGTCTGAAGCCCCCTCGACGACCAACGTAGCCGCCGCCTGTAAGGTAGCACTATTGGTATCTGCAGGCACCTCGGTATAGACGGAAACACCCCCATTTTCGCCCGTACGGGCAATCAATAGGTTGTCTTCATACATGCAAATACCCCAAGGGCGCACGTCGCCAAGCCCCAAACTATGGGTCGGTTCACGAAATCCACGATTGCGCAGGGGCGCATGATATACGTATAACGTACTTGGGGTGGTCTGGTTGGCAATATAAAGGTTCTGCGACTCGTGATGATACCAGATACCGCGCATGGCGTCTAGCAGTCCGTTTCCGAATGTCCCGCTTACGCTCAGGATGCCGCGGTTGCTCACCGAAAGCACATAGATGTTCGTATCGATCCGGCTGCCCTGGAAAACCGTTCCTATCGCGGGATCAAAATAGATGGCTCCGCCACCCTGTGCGGCGGTACGGTACAGGGTTCCGGATTTCATGGTGGCGGAATCGGCCGGGTCGATCACGCCCAAGTTAGGAAACGGGTCAGCCGTTTCATCCGTTTGGAATTCGGACATAGATAGGTAAAGACGCGATATCGGCCGCTCCGGCAATGCCGGCTCATCATCATTGCGCATGCACGCCCCCAGCATCAAGACGACACTCCCTAAAACGAACACGTTTAACTGCTTCATTAGCTTATCCATATCGAGCAAAAATAGCAAAATGAAATGACCACACAGTATTCGGAGCTGTCAAAAAAGCGCAAAGGTGCCCGAATGATCTGCGAACGCCGCGCCGCCAAGAAAAAAGCCGCGCATCGTCGTGGATGCGCGGCTTCATAACCTTAAAAAACTTTGTACGCGATATTAATTCACCTCAGTATAGTATAGGTGCAGCTTCATACGATAGTTCGGGTGACTTCCGCCACCTACCACCGCCCGGCTACCCGTATTTGCCACGGACTGGAATGGATTAGTTTGATCGAATGGTGACACCGGCGCCATAAACACATCCGAATTGTTGATCTTACCTTCGAGCACATCTTGGACAAACGACGTCAGAACGAACACGTAGCGTTTCGCATCTTTGTCATAGTATCCCCCGAAATTGGGACCCTGGCTACGCGGATCGCCGTTCTGGCGCATATCTCCATCGGGTACGGGCTGGCGTTGCCCCGCAACATCCTCACGATACAATCCAATGCGGGGCGCCTGGTATCCAAATGTCGTTTCGTTCGCATCCGTGTAGATTACCAGTTCCGCTTTGTTGATTACGATGTTACGCCCTTTCAGGTCGTGGATGTATGGAAACGACACCTTCGCCCGAAGTCCCGCTGGTGCCTGGAGGTATAACGTCTCATAGTCGCCGTTTTCATCAGCGAGTTGTTCCAATACCACATCAGTGTAGGTATGCGTTACACTGCTGACCATACCCATTGAGCGTCCCGTGGACGACGATTGCGCGGGAATAGACAGGACGGTGCGGATGGTGTCGATGTCCGCGTCATCACCTTCCTTACCATTTGGTTGGCGGTAGGTCAATTCCACGCCCGAAACGTCACTGACGCTCGCCAAGGTCACCAAACCACCGGGACCAGTAGGTGTTTCCTCTTGGTTCACACTTATAAACAAGCCTTTTACGCGATCCCGAAACCCAGCTTCGGTCGACATGCTTGCCGAGTCGATGCCATCGTTCAGTAAAGACTTGAAAAAGTCGGCTGAAAGTGGAATGCGCAACTGTGGGATGCTCCTCACCAAGGTATCCCGATCATCAACGTGTCGCATTACCGACACGCTATCTCGATAGGCGAAGCGGTTAATTGTACGACTACCGATTACTTCCGGACGGGTCATCCACGTTTTGGATGTATGCGCGTTGTACGTGAAGTTCTCGGCAAGCTGCCGCACTTCGATGGTAAAAGAAGATTGGCCTAAGGTATCGCCAAAATAATCCAAGCCATAGGGCAGAACCAACACGACCGAGTCGATCGTAGCATCTGGCTTGATGCGCGGCACAACTGCCGGCTTCAGCAAATCAACGGCTAGGGAGGCAGTGGTATTGCCAATAATTGGGTCGAGCATCACCCCGAATACCGTTTGACCAAACGCTTCGCCATTGTGGCGTGCGTGGTTCATGGACTGGTAGCGCGAGCTGTCGTCTTTTAACGTCACCGCGCGTATGCTAAGCGTATCTATCTTCTTGCCGGTTAATTGCTCGTCGGGGTCTACCTCTAAGCCCACCCCGGATGGATTCTCGCAAGCCGAAAAAAGAAAAAGACTTATTAACAGCGTCAATAAGCCTTTAGTGTGGAAATTCATGTATAAGAAGAATTTTGTTCAAAAACTGCACCTAAACTATTGTTTCGAGCTCCTCGCTCGAAAATCGTTCGTAAAGGTTGGAATAATTTTCGAATTCCTCATAATTTTCCAACGCCAGCGCCGGTATATCGTTGCTTTTAACAAAATTTAACAGTTCCTCATCCACATCTTCCCCGCCAATCACCACCGCATCGGAATACGACAAAGCGCCTTGGTAAAGGCTGTGGTAGTCACCACTGCCGTAGGGAGCTACGTCCTCCGACGTCATGTCGCCAGTGAGCGCAATCGCTGAGAAATTATCGCCCAGCGCGCTTCCAAACTCCTCGTTGTATAACGAGTACACCACTTTGGCATCCTTAAACGTGGGATCATCCTTGTACGCAGTTTTTATATACGCGGGCACCAATGCACTCATCCATCCGTGGCAGTGCACGACGTCGGGCGCCCAACCCAACTTTTTGACAGTCTCTAATGCGCCCTTGCAGAAAAACACGGTACGCTCGTCGTTGTCGTCGAAGAATTTTCCGTTGTCATCAGAGAATACGGCCTTGCGTTGAAAGTACTCCTCGTTGTCTAAGAAATAAACCTGCATGCGAGCTGCGGGTATAGAGGCTACTTTGATGATTAGCGGATTGTCGTTGTTGTCAACGACAATGTTCATTCCTGAAAGGCGAATAACCTCATGCAAGCGGTTGCGACGCTCGTTGATGTTGCCAAAACGGGGCATAAGGATACGGATTTCATACCCTTTTTCTTGCATGGCTTGTGGTAATTGGCGTGTGATTTCAGAAATTTTACTTAATTCGAGGAAAGGCGACATCTCGTGCGTTACAAACA
>CAYRGQ010000037.1:0-29037 GCA_964423925.1 uncultured Sphingobacteriaceae bacterium
AAAGCTACAGTGGATCAGTTAATCATGAAATATGTAGTTGGTCGGGCGGATACTTCGGGACAGCTTTTTTTTATAGCCCGAACTTTATTGCCGACGGCTTAGAAACCGGTCTCCCCAACACACCGGCAACGGAAGTAGAACATTCACCCTACGCATCGGGGCTGACCATTAATGTAAGATTATGGATTCCGCTAAAAAAGCCGTATCTTTGGACTATCCGCTCCTCTAAAATTCAATTTCGACAGGATACTGGTGTTTTTTTCAGTGTGTCAATGCCGAATGGCTAGGCGACAAACAGATGGGTCGCTCACCAAATGGTTCTCCGAGCTACCGTTCGATGGCGTACCAAAATCTCCACCTCTACCCCTATAGTGCGGATCGAAAACACGAAATCAATCAGATGGCAAGATCACAAGAAACATTCAGCAAAAAAGAAAGACAGAAAAAGAAACTGCAAAAGAAAAAGGAAAAACAACTGCGGCGTGACGAGAAGCGCATGGAAGATCCCAAATCCAAGTCCCTTGACGACATGATCGCGTACGTGGATGAAAATGGAAACATCTCCTCCACTCCTCCCGATCCGACCAAGATCAAGGAGATAGCCGCAGAAGATATTGACTTGGACAACTCCCGCCAATCGGCTGCCGACGATACGCCGCCCACGGGCAAGGTCAGCTACTTTGATCCGTCGAAGGGGTACGGGTTTATCATCAATTCGATGACGGGAGAGCGTCTCTTCGTGCATATTAACGATTCGGCCGGTCCATTAGCCGAAGGTGATCTCGTGACGTATACACCCACCCGCAGTCCACGCGGAATGCAGGCGTCAGCCGTTCGGAAAATCGATGATAAGACCGCCGGCAAAGAGGCCGAGAAACCAAGTTAACGCTTTGTGATATTGTCAAACAGAAAAGGAGCATACGTATGCTCCTTTTCTGTTTTATGATGTGTCTTGCGGCTTTCCGGCGTGCGCTAGGAGAATTTTGTGCAGTCCGGACCAAGCGACAGATATGTCGCAGAAGTGACATCAATGTTTGGCCCATGATTCGGTGTTCCAAATCAACCACGCCGAACTTCCGCTTGCTGCATAGTCCGCGCCGCACAGTCTGCAGGCGAACACCGGCAAATCGGCCCTTCAACAGCCGTGAATGGGTATCCACTAGTTGGGGAAATTTACATAAGCTCCATCATTTCTTCCGTCAACTCCATGTTGTGAAACACGTTTTGCACGTCGTCATCCTCTTCAAAGGCGTCTATCAGCTTAAGGATGTCCTGAGCCTGCTCCAGATTGAGAACCCTGGTATCCAACGGGATACGTTGCAGCTCAGCATTCTGCACGTCGATGGCTAGGCTGTCCAGCTTGGCTGACATGTTGCCAAACTCGCTAAAGGCCGTATACACGATAAATATTTCATCCTCTTCTTCGAACGACACCGCGCCCGCTTCGATCAGCTCCAATTGCAATTCTTCCAAGTCCCAGTCGAGCGTTTCTTTCAGAATGGTGAATACCCCGTTACGGTCAAACAGGAATTCCAGGGAGCCGTTCGTGCCGAGAGAACCGTTGTGTTTGTTGAAAATTGACCGCACGTTGGCCACGGTACGGTTGGAGTTATTGGTGGTGCACTCGATGAAAAAAGCAATGCCATGTGGCCCGTATCCTTCAAACGTGAGCTGTTCGTAGTTGTCGGCGTCGGCTCCCGTCGCCTTTTTGATCGCCCGTTCGATATTTTCTTTGGGTAGGTTGACCCCCCGGGCATTTAACAGCGCGTTGCGCAACGCCGGATTGCTGTCCGGATCCCCATTCTTGTTATTTTCCTTTATCGCGACCGCGATTTCCTTCAGTACCTTGGTAAACAGTTTACTCCTGCGTTTGTCCTGCGCACCTTTCCGATGCTTGATATTCGCCCATTTACTATGTCCAGCCATATCTACTTACGCTAATGTTTAGAAATTCAACGACGGCTTAAAACGCCGAAAAATCGCTAATATAGCATATTTAGCGGGGATATGGAAAGCCCTACACGGTCTCTAGCTGTGCGATGAACCGGTGTTTCCGTATATTTACCGCCAACGCAAAGACACGCCATCGACTTGCGAGGGCGCGATGAACGTTTAGTAGACCTTAATGACGCGAATAATGATAAATACACCCAACCAACAGGCTATAAACGACCGTGTGATCGCCATGTTGGGATGTTTTGACACCAAAGGCGCCGATTTCGCATACTTGCGCGACTGCCTCTTAGCCCAAGGCGAGTCCGTGATCACGCTTAACACGGGCATCTTAGGCCGCACGGACCGCTTTCCCATTGACATCGAGGCTAAGGAAATCGCAGAAGCTGCTGGCCATAGTTTGGATGCCCTTCGACAAGCGGACCGAAGCCATGCCGTAGAGGTGATGGGGCGCGGCGCGGCGATCGTACTAGGACGACTGGTGGCTGAAGGAAAGCTGAAAGCGGCAATTGGCATGGGTGGTGGCGGTGGCACGTTCCTGGCATTGGCAGCCATGCAAGCCATACCGCTGGGGACTCCCAAGGTCTGCATCAGCACGGTGGCCTCCAAAGACTTATCTAAGCAAGTAGGCGCTAAAGATATTACCTTGGTCCCTTCGATAGTGGATGTGGCTGGCCTCAATAGCATCAGTAGGCGCCTCATTCGACAAGTAGCGGCAGCCACTGTCGCCATGGCCAACACACCGCAATCCGACACCGAATCCCGAGCCAGCAAAGGACGTATCGCCATCTCCATGTTTGGCAACACGACGGCCTGCGTCATGGCGTGCACCGCACTACTGGAAGCAAAAGGCTACGAAGTATTCACTTTCCATGCGAATGGCGTGGGCGGACAGACGATGGAATCATTGATTTACGAAAATTGCTTTGATGGAGTGCTCGACCTTACGACCACCGAACTAGCCGACGAACTATGCGGAGGCGTCTGCAGTGCCGGACCTCAACGCTTACAGGCCGCCGCAGCCCATGGGATTCCCCAAGTCGTTGCACCCGGCTGCCTAGACATGGTGAATTTCGCCCACCCAGACACCATTCCGTCGGCTTATCAAAACCGCAGGCTATACAGCTGGGCACCGGATGTCACCTTGATGCGAACCGATGAAAAGGAAAATCATACACTCGGGAAAACACTGACTACCAAGCTCCGGAACGCCCCCGCGGGGGCCACCATTCTCCTACCGTTGCGCGGGCTGTCTCAGATCGATAATGTGGCGGGGGTCTTCCACTTTCCGGAAGCCAACCAGGCGCTTTTTGAAGCGATCAAAACGACGGCCTCCGATGAAGTGGAAGTCCGGGAAATCGACGCGCACATCAATGACGAGACCTTCGCCCGGCAAGCCGTCGACGCCCTGCTAGAACGGATGGATGCGTGTAAGACGAAGCGCACGGCGGATGTATCATCGACCTCGCCCGCATTAGGCGACGGGACAAATAAACTTGCGAATGTTGGCAAACTTCCCGACATTCGCAAAGCATCACATTTCACATCAGACAAACTTAAAACAGCAAATAATATGGCAAACCCATGGACTGGGGTGGGCAACCCCTATACAAAACAAGAAGTTCGCGAAAGACTACAGAAAACGCTCGATGCCCAGAAAGCAATCATCGTGGCGGGGGCTGGCACCGGCATCAGCGCCAAGTTTATTGAGCGCGGCGGTGCCGACTTGATTATCATTTACAATTCCGGACGCTTCCGCATGGCCGGACACGGGTCTACGGCAGGAATGATGGCTTATGGCGACGCCAATGCGGAAGCCTTAGCTATCGGCGAGTTTGAAGTGCTGCCCGTGGTGCAGGAGGTTCCCGTCATCTGCGGCGTGCATGGTTCGGATCCGCGCCGTCGTATGTGGCATCACCTACTCAAGGTCAAGGACATGGGCTTTTCGGGGGTCAACAACTTCCCTACGCACTCCATTGTCGATGGGCACTTTCGCAATGTACTGGAGGAAACGGGCATGGGCTTTGAAAAAGAAGTGGAGATGATCCGGATTGCGAATAAAATGGACCTGTTTACGATCGTCTACGTGGCTACCCCCGAGGAAGCCAAGCAGATGGCAGACGTAGGCGCCGATGCCATCATTTCTCATGTAGGTACCACGGTGGGCGGATCTGTCGGCGTAGTAAACGCTTCGGTCGACATGGACTTCGCTATCTCCCGCACCCAGGAGATTATCGAAGCTGCCCGCGCGGCCAATCCGGACATCTTTTTCCTCGCGCACGGCGGCCCAATCAATACGCCGGCGGATGTGCGCGTGATTCTGGATCAAACCGACGCCCATGGTTTCGTCGGTGCGTCTTCGTTAGAGCGCATGGGCGTAGAGGAATCCCTCACGTCACTTACGCGCGAATTCAAAGCGCTTACCTTAGGAAACCGATAACAAACCCGAAAACAAATAACAAAACGCCATGAATAGCATCGCTCAATCGACCCGGCATTACCTCCTGTCCCTACTGGCTACCTGCCTCCTGGGGACGGCCACCCTGGGCGTCACCCGCGCCCAGCAAAAAGATACTTACGTCATCGTCCATGGCGCATGGGGCGGAGGCTGGGCGTTCAAAAAGACCGACGAACTGCTAACCGAAGCGGGCCATCGGGTTTACCGGCCTAGCCTCACAGGGCAGGGCGAGCGCCACCATTTGGCCAGCCGAGAAGTCGGCTTATCCACCCACGTGCTCGACGTCGTGAACACGATTGTTTTTGAAGACTTAAATGACATCATTCTGGTGGGCCACAGCTATGGCGGCATGGTAATCACGGGTGTGGCGGACAGTATTCCAGAACGGATAAAACGCTTGGTGTACCTCGATGCGTTCGTGCCGAATGATGGGGAGAGCGCCCTAGCAGCGCGCCCCGGCGGCATGGGTAGTCCTGAATCGGGGGCCAGCGACGGCTTCATCAAACCGGTATGGGTACGCGATACGGACCCCTTTCCGCGGGATGTTCCCCAATCGGTGAAGACCTTCACGGAGCCGGTGTCGTATAAAAAAGCTGAGGCGCTGGCGCTACCTGCCACGTATATCCTAACCGTGGATGAAGGCCGGAAGCGGGAAGAAGATATGTTCCATTTTTTTGCGAAACGTGCGGAAGCGCGCAACTGGACCGTTGTGGATATGATTGCAGACCACAACCCGCAAATGACGATGCCAGCGGCACTGGTCCGCTTGTTGATGGACGTAGTCAATCACTAACGGCTTGCTAGTCCCCAAGTGATGGGTGGTACGGATACGCGGTACGTTTTCAATTTGAAATTGGCGCGATACTACCTCCGTATCGGAGCGTTAATGCCCAGGCTCGGGTTGGGGCTATACACTTGCTTCCCCCGATTATCGGCACGAATATTTTATTGCGTGATAATGACGGGCAATCGGCAATAGTATCCCGGCATCCGAACTCACCGCCCCAATAAACCCAAAGACGCACGTAGACCGGGTATTTTTCTCATTACCCCTTTGGAATTTACAAAACAATACACCATATTTGCGTGGAAGAAATTATGAAAGGTCAACCAGGATATAGGGCGTATTGGTGGCACAACGGTTAATCGTTGCGGCAAACCTACTCTGTACGTATCCTCTCCTCATCGTATAACGGCTTGCCCCTATTGGCAGGCTTTTTTTATGCTACAAATGAAACAAATATTAGCGCATCTTTTTGAATACAAGACATTTAGCAAAGGCGAAGCATATGAAATTTTGACCAATATCGCATCGGGAAAATACAACGCCTCGCAGATAGCCGCCTTTATGACGGCCTACGGGATGCGCAGCATCCGGGTGGAGGAGCTTGAAGGCTTCCGCGACGCGATGTACGATTTATGCCTAAAGCTGGAATTCCCCGGATACAAGCTCATTGACTTATGTGGTACGGGAGGCGATGGTAAAAATACCTTCAACATCTCGACCCTAGCATCCTTTGTGGTGGCGGGAGCTGGCTATCATGTTGCCAAGCACGGCAACTACGGCGTATCATCGGGCTGCGGGTCGTCTAACGTGATGGAGTACTTGGGATACCGATTTACGAACGACAAGAACGAAATCCATCGGCAACTTGACGAAGCCAATATTTGCTTCATCCACGCCCCCTTGTTTCACCCGGCCATGAAAACCGTCGCTCCCATCCGCCGCGAGCTGGGTATTAAGACGTTCTTCAATATGCTGGGTCCGTTGGTCAACCCAGCCAATCCCGAATTCCAGTCGGTAGGCGTATTTAGCCTGGAGCTGGCGCGACTCTACGGATATTTGTACCAACAGGGAGGCAAGCAATACAGCATCCTCCATGCGCTTGACGGCTACGACGAGATATCGTTGACCGGCGATTTCAAAGTTATCAGTAACCAGGGCGAACAATACCACTCGATAGCCGATCTGGGCTTCGATACCATTGACCCTTCCCAAATAACGGGTGGCGAAACCGTCGAGGAAGCGGCTAAGATATTCCGTACGGTCATTCAAGGCCAAGGCAGCACCGAACAGCAACACGTTGTACTGGCCAATGCGGCCATTGCCATCCGGACCTTCCATCCCGAAAAATCATTCGCCACTTGCTATTACGAAGCCGAAGCATCCTTACTCGGCGGGAAAGCTTTGCAAAGCTTCAACAAACTACTTGCCCAATAATAGTCCGTATGCGTACATTAAAAGTCAAGGTTTGCGGTATGAAGCACAAGGAAAATATCGAAGAGGTGCTTTCCCTGGCCCCGGACTACCTTGGCCTGATTTTCTTTCCGGGATCCAAACGCTACGTCGAATCCCTCGATGCGGATTACGTACGCCAGTTCTCTGGCACGAAAAAGACCGGCGTATTCGTGGACGCCGAGCTGGATGAAGTACGAGACCGCGTTGCCCGTTTCGGTTTACAGGCGGTACAGCTGCACGGCTCGGAAAATGCGGGCTACTGCGCACTAGTGAAGGCCCTGGGCGTGGAAACGATTAAGGCTTTCGGCATTAGCGAGGGGTTCGATTGGGGGCAGTTGACGAGCTATGCAGACGCGGTGGATTATTACCTATTTGACACCAAAACGCCAGACTATGGCGGCAGCGGACGATCGTTCGATTGGGATTTATTGTCGGGCTACGAACAGGACAAATCGTTTCTCCTAAGTGGCGGCCTAAAGCTGGAGAACCTACAGGAGGCGCTGGCCTTGGCCGACGAACGCTTGTACGGCCTGGATCTCAATTCCAAATTCGAGTCGCAACCGGGGCTGAAAGACCTGGCATTATTGACTAAAGCATTTCAAACCATTAGGCATGAGTGAATACCAAGTTAACGAAAAAGGGTACTACGGAAATTTCGGGGGAGCATACATCCCCGAGATGCTTTATCCAAACGTGGAAAAGCTGCGGGAGCACTACCTTGAAATCATTGAAAGTGACAGCTTCAAAGCCGAATTCGAACAACTACTAAAAGACTACGTGGGCCGGCCCTCGCCCCTCTACAAGGCAAACAGGCTGTCGCAGCGCTATGGGGCAAACATTTTCCTGAAGCGTGAGGACCTGAACCACACCGGCGCGCACAAGATCAATAACACGATCGGGCAGATCCTGCTTGCCGAGCGCTTGGGCAAAAGGCGGATTATCGCCGAAACCGGTGCTGGGCAACACGGCGTGGCCACGGCTACCGTGTGTGCGCTCAAAGGGCTTGAGTGCGTCGTTTATATGGGGGCGGTAGACATCGAGCGCCAAGCGCCGAACGTCGCCCGCATGAAAATGATGGGAGCCCAAGTCGTAGCGGCTACCTCGGGCAGCAAAACCCTGAAAGACGCAACGAACGAAGCACTGCGCGATTGGATTAACAACCCCGTAGACACCCACTACATCATCGGTTCGGTGGTGGGCCCTCACCCCTATCCGGACATGGTTGCCCGTTTTCAGTCCATTATTTCTGAGGAAACCAAAAAGCAGCTGCTGGAGGTTACGGGAAAAGAAAACCCAAACTACGCGTTAGCATGCGTGGGGGGCGGGAGTAATGCGGCCGGGATGTTCTACCATTTTCTGAACGAGCCCGAAGTGCAGCTGATTGCCGTTGAGGCGGCCGGCAAAGGCGTGGAAACCGGCCATTCGGCGGCTACGACTGCATTAGGCCGCGAAGGCGTACTGCACGGCAGTCGTTCATTGCTGATGCAAACTTCCGATGGTCAAGTGGTGGAGCCGTATTCGATTTCGGCTGGTTTGGACTACCCCGGCATTGGTCCACAGCATGCCTGGCTGTTCAAGTCCGGACGCGCTCAATATGTCGCGGCTACCGACAACGAGGCCATGGAAGCGGGACTCTTGCTCACCCGTCTGGAAGGCATCATCCCAGCCATCGAGAGTGCGCATGCGTTGGCGCATTTGGAAAAAATGAAGCTTTCCCCATCCGATACCGTTATCGTTTGCCTATCCGGACGTGGGGACAAGGATTTGGACAATTACATGAAGCATTTTGGATTTTAGATAATGAGCAAGTTAGCAACAATCATTCAACAACGAGGCGAACGGCGCTTGCTGTCCACCTACTTTACCGCGGGATACCCGACTTTGGACAGTACGCTGGACATTGCCGAGGCGCTGGAGAAAGCCGGCGTGGATTTTCTTGAAATCGGGTTCCCCTATTCGGATCCCGTGGCAGATGGCCCGGTCATCCAGCACAGCTCGGAGGTGGCGCTCCGCAATGGCATGACCCTAGACATCCTGTTTCAACAATTGGCCGAACTACGTACGCGTGTAACTATTCCCGTCTTTCTGATGGGGTATTTTAACCCTGTCTTGCAGTATGGCGTCGAGCGCTTCTGCGCATCGTGCCAAGCGGCCGGCGTGGACGGTGTCATCGTACCCGACTTGCCCATGTACGAGTACGAGGAATTGTACCGTGGGTTGTTTGAACAGCACGGCATCAGCAACATTTTCCTGCTAACCCCCCAAACCTCGGAAGCACGCGCACGGAAAATCGATGAACTGAGCACATCCTTCATTTACCTGCTCTCGTCCTCGGCCACGACCGGCAAGAACCTGTCTCTGGGGGAAGATACCGAAGCTTATTTCGCACGGGTAAGGCAGTGGAATTTAAAAAACCCGCTGGTGATCGGTTTTGGCATTTCGGACCACCTAACCTTTACGAAAGCCACGGACTATGCCGATGCGGCCATCGTGGGTAGCGCCTTGGTGAAGCGCTTGGGCGAGCCGAATTATCTGGATCAGATCCCTGGCTTCATTCAAGGGGTAAAAAACGGCACTGCGGGCTAGCTTATTGCGGGTATCACTCCAGGCATCGTTAGCTGAAGCAACAAAAAAACTCGTATTTTCGTCAGCATGTCACCACAGGAAGCGAAAGCGCGCATAGACGCCCTGACTCAGGAGCTCAAAACATACAACTATCAATATTACGTGCTGGCCAATCCAGCCGTTTCTGATCTTGATTTTGATCTCAAGCTCAAGGAGCTGGAAGCACTAGAACGCGAGTTTCCGGAGTGGGCTGACCCCGACTCCCCCACGCAAAAAGTGGGTGGTGACATTACAGACCGCTTTAACACGGTGCCCCATCGTTGGCCGATGCTGTCGCTCAGCAATACCTACAGCGAACAGGAGCTGCGCGATTTTGACGAGCGGGTCCGCAAGGCAATTGGGGATGAGGTAGCGTACGTTTGCGAATTGAAGTTCGACGGGCTTTCGATTAGCATCACCTATGAACACGGTGTGCTTAAGCAGGCCGTAACACGCGGCGACGGCACGCAGGGAGACGACGTGACCGCTAACGTGAAAACGATCAACTCCATTCCGAATAAGCTGCGGACGCAAGGATATCCCGACTTATTTGAGATACGGGGCGAAATATTCATGCACCGCCCCGCTTTTGAACGCCTCAATAACGAACGCATCGAAAACGGCGAAACGCCCTATGCTAATCCGCGAAACTTCGCTGCAGGGACCATTAAGCTGCAAGACTCCGCAGCCGTGGCGCGCCGCCCGCTCGATTGCTTTCTGTATTTCCTGTATTGTGACAACCGTAACCGCCTATTCAGCACACATTGGGACAGTATTCAGGCGGTCAAGCAATGGGGGTTTCATGTGTCGGAGCATAGCGCCCTATGCGGCTCCATTGATGAGGTGCTGGACTTTATCCACACTTGGGAAAAGAAAAAACACCACTTAAGCTACGACATCGACGGCATCGTCATCAAAGTGAACGACTATGCGCACCAAGAAGAGCTAAGCTTCACCGCGAAGTCGCCCCGCTGGGCAATATCCTACAAATATAAAGCGGAGCAAACGCAAACCCAACTACTATCCGTCACCTACCAAGTAGGGCGCACGGGAGCGATAACGCCCGTTGCCAATCTACATCCCGTACTACTGGCGGGGACAACCGTGAAGCGTGCGAGCTTGCACAACGCCAACGAAATCCTGCGCCTCGACCTCCACGAAGGCGACACCGTCTACGTGGAAAAAGGGGGCGAAATCATTCCAAAAGTAACAGGGGTTAACCTGGCCGATCGGCCCGTAGGCACCGTACCGATTCAGTTCCCGGCAGAATGCCCCGAATGTGGTACAACGCTCATTCGAAAAGATGGGGAAGCTATTCATTATTGTCCGAACGACTCGGGCTGTCCGCCCCAAATCATAGGCCGTATGCAGCACTTCATCAGCCGCAAAGCGATGGACATCGAGGGCATGGGCGACGAAACGATCGACACGTTCTTCCAAAAAGGACTATTGCGCAGTATTGCGGACATCTACCGCCTGGCTGACGCGCGAGATCAGCTCGTGACGCTGGAGCGATTTGGCCAGAAATCCATCGACAACATGATGGAGGGGATCGAGAAGTCGAAAAACAAACCCTTCGAAAAGGTACTGTTCGCCTTGGGGATTCGCTATGTGGGCGAAACAATCGCCAAAAAACTCGTCCAGCATTTCAAGACGATCGACGCGTTGGCTTCCGCCACACGCGAGGAAATCGAGTCCGTCCCCGAGATTGGCGAGCGCATTGCCGAAAGCCTGATCGAATACTTCAACCAAGAAGCACACCGCGAACTGATCGCCCTGCTGCGCGCCGCGGGATTGCAGTTCGAGATTGCTGAAACACAAACCGTCCTTGCTAGCGACCACTTGGCGGGTAAAACGTTCGTTATCTCAGGCGTGTTCGAGAAGTACAGCCGCGAGGAACTGACCGCGCTCATCGAGAGCCATGGCGGGAAAATGCTCAGTGGCATCTCCGGCAAGCTAGATTATCTGGTGGCCGGCGACAAAATGGGACCATCGAAACTTGCGAAGGCCGAGAAGCTTCAAATCCCCATCATCGGCGAAGACGACTTGTTGGCCATGTTAGCGTAACGACCTACCGAAACTTACGTCACCTTTTTTAGAAAAATCTAGGTTTAAACCTTTTAAACATATTTTTTTAAGGTAATTCGACTTATTTACCCTACTTTTGCAACGCTTTTAAACGGTAATATTCCACAGGAAACATGAACGAACTACAAGGCGCTGGCGTGGCACTCGTTACCCCTTTCCACGCGGACGGCGCAATTGATTTTGATACGCTTGGCCAGTTAATCGACTACCAAATTGAGGGTGGGATGGATTATTTGGTATCCCTGGGCACAACTGGCGAAACTGCCACATTGACAGCCACCGAACGAAAGGACGTCTGGAAATTCACCGCTGAGAAGACCAACGGACGCGTACCACTGATTGCGGGCATTGGTGGCAACAATACAGGAGAGATTGTCCAGCAAATAAGCAGCTTTGATGTTGCCGGATATCACGCTATCCTGTCGGTGAGCCCCTATTACAACAAGCCCAGCCAGGAAGGCATCTACCAACACTACAGGGCGCTGTCGGAAGTGTCTCCACTACCCCTTATCCTTTACAACGTTCCTTCCCGGACGGGAAGCAACATTACGCCCGAAACCACCGTGCGCTTAGCCCGGGATTTCGCTAATATTGTCGCTACGAAGGAAGCTTCGGGAAACTTTGATCAGTTTAGCAAAATCATGCGCGATAAGCCTGCCGATTTCCTATTGATCTCAGGGGATGACGGTGCAACCCTCCCAATTATGGCGCTCGGCGCCGTGGGCGCAATATCGGTCGTAGCCAACGCATTCCCGGCTGACGTTTCGCGCTTGATACACCTGTGCCGCGCGGGAAAATATGAAGAAGCGCGGCTAATCCACAGCCAACTGCTGCACGTTACCGAATTGTGCTTTGCCGAAGGGAATCCATCGGGAATCAAATCGTTCCTGTCCCAGCTCGGCATCGGATTGCCGAACGTACGCTTACCCCTGGTGCCCGCCTCCGCGCAGCTCACCAATGCTACGCAGGAAGCGTTAGACGGATTCAAGCACCAATCCTAAACCAAAAAAGTAAGACATACCCCCTAGGAAAAAGCCCGGCCGATTCACTCGGCCGGGCTTTTACTTTAGTTTCCAAACACGCTATCTAAGATGAGCTTTTGGATAGCTATGGGCTCTACCAACGGAGCCTGTTTTTCGGGCGTGACCAATACGGGGTAATAGGCCTCTGGAATATTCACTGCGCCGTGCGAACCCTTGACCAGCGTCGCGTCAAGCGGCACCACGTCCATCACATATCGAAGCCCTAGTTTCTTCCGAAGAAGCTTGTAGCCGGCACGCAATTTTGACGTCATAAACATCTCTACCGGGTCATACCCTGGTTTTTTGTGTATGTCCACCACTCGCGCATAATCCGGCGCTACGCGATCGTCCATCCAAAAATAGTAGGTAAACCAACTATCGGGCTTTGCCACCGCAATAATGTCACCAGCCCGCTCATGATCGATATGGTAAGCGGCCTTTGCCTCTCCATGCAGCAGTAACTCAATATTGGGTTCCTTTGCCAGCAGACGCAATACTTGCTGCTTCACATCTTCATCTCGGGTATAGACGTGAGCAATTTGATGATCCGACACGGCGAACGCCTGGGAGGCACCCGCATCCAACAGCTCGAGGCCGCGCTCTACGCGAATGCCCAGCAAACCGGCCTGTCGCAGTATGCGGTTGATATGGATCGGCTTCGATACGGGTACGATACCGTATTCAGATAGCAGAATCACATTCGCGCCCCGCCCTTCATAAAACGTGATTAAGCGTTCAACGAGGGCGTCGATTTCACGAAGTTCCTTGCCAATCAACTTCGGATCAGGCCCTAATTTCTGTTGGCAATAGTCTAGGTGAGGAAGGTAAACAAGGCTGAGCGTAGGGCTGTACTTCTCCTCCACGTACATCGACGCGTCAGCAATCCACTGGGAGGAGACGATGTCTGCCGCCGCTCCCCAAAAGCGAAAGAGTGGGAACTTTCCAAACTTCGCTTGCAGCTCGTCGCGAAGGGATGCAGGATGCGTGTAGCAGTCGGGCATTTTACGTCCGTCGGCAAGGTAGTTGGGACGCGGAGTCACCGAATAGTCGGCTCCTGAATACATGTTATACCACCAAAACATCTGGGCACAGGTAAAATCAGGATTGCGCTCCTTGGCGACATCCCATACGGATTTAGCCTGCACGAGGTTATTGGACTGCTTCCAAAATTTGACTTCCGCATCACGGTGGTCGTACCAGCCATTGGCGACAATGCCGTGTTCGCTCGGCCAGCGTCCGGTCAAATACGTCGACTGTGCCGACGTCGTTACTGCCGGTAGAACGGGTTTGATTAAGCTTAGGTGATTTTTACCCAGATACGATTTTAAAAATGGAGTCTCCTCCCCGATTACGGCCGACGACAGCCCTACAATGTCCAATACAACAGATTTTCTCATGTTCTCACCTCACATTAATGTTAAGCCGCCAAGCTGTGGCGGGGTTTATTCATACGTATAGCGGCAGCACGGGACGTTAATGATAGGTACCTTACAGTACATTCATCCGTTACGTGTGACGCCGTCTCTTTTTGGAGCGCTACTTCGCCAACTGGCGTACCACCCAGGCCAATTCACGTGAAATCGAATCTGCAATCGGTAGCTGAAGCTCCCCGGGCAAGACGCCCCACGTGTACGTTTCCACTTCCAAATGCTGGGTAAGCTGCCCTGCCTTGTGCAAAGCCAACGTCGCTAAGATGTCGGATTGGGTAGACTGTAAGACACCTAGGTTTTCAAGGAAGATCGGAACGTGGAAATGCGCTCGCCATTCGGTCGTGTCCAAATCCAGCAAGGCGGCCTGGGCCTCAGGCAAATCTTTGTGGCGAACTAGCTCGCCATTCTGCTGGCGCGCGATGACCTGGTGCAAGTATACGGGCTCATCGAACGCCATAAAGGCTTCCCCGACGGATTGCCGTGTGTGGCTATCTGGTGCCAATGCGGCTTTGATGGCCGCACTGATTTGGAATTTACCAATTTCGATACCAAGCCCTTTGAGTTGGGCGATCACCGCCTGGTGGTCTTCATAACCCAAGGCAAAATGGCAAACGTCATAACACAAACGTACGTGCTTCTTCAACGCCCGGATCGCGTCCTCCTCCCCTAAACCGAAGTGTTCGGCAAGCATGGCCACACCCATCGGCAGAAGCTCGCCTACATACCAATCGATAAATTCAGGTCCATTCTCCAAGACGCCATCGGGTTCTGGTTCGATATCCAGATGCAAGACTTTTCCTTGTTCCTTCTGGACCTGTACCAGACCGATCACCACCTCCAGTATATGTCGGGTGCTGCGTTGGCGCATGGCACGCCAAGCTTCTTTGCTAGGCAAATAGTGGTGTCGATAACCTAAAGGTGAGGTCGAAATGCCACCCTCCATTCCCTCCGGCAGAATCTTCGCTAGGATGTCGAATAGCCGATTGGTATAGTCCCGCCGTTCGAGCGTGGTCCAATCAGGTGCGTGAACCGCTTCCTTAACGACTTCGTCGTGGAAATTACCAAACGGAAAGCCGTTCATCGTAAAGACATACACGTCGTTTTCCGCCATCCAAGCCTGAAATGAAGCAAGCTGGGTTTCGTCGGTCAACGCTTTACTTGCTAGGTCGGACAAGCGTAGGCCAAGACCCATGGGCTGCTCTGGCGATACCTGACGCTTAATCGTGGGAACATGCTTCTGCAACAGCGCGAAGTGGGTAGGCCAGTCCTCGCCGCCATGAATATTCGTACAATAGGTAAGATGCCCGTATTCCGTTTGCATATCCGTTAAGAATGTACCCCGACACGCTCATGCAGCAACGTTACAGCCTTCAACACCAATTCGTGATCGATGTGGTGTACCTCAAGCCCCTTTCCAATTTCCTGCAACAGCATAATAGTCAGCCGACCTCCCAAATGTTCCCTAAACTCTTCCAATCCTATCAATAGTGGATTGACCGTACTTTCCCCCTCAATGAGCGGGTGAAAAACTGGCAAGCCCACTTGCTGCAGGACATCGACAATACGCTGGGCGTCGTTTAATGAAAGGTGCCCCGCCAAGTAGGAGTACATGCTATCGAGCGCAATTCCGATCGCAACCGCCTCGCCATGAAGCACTTCAAAATTGGAGAGTTGCTCCAATTTGTGCGCGCTCCAATGGCCGAAATCCAATGGCCGGGACGATCCGGTCTCAAACGGGTCAGCTCCGCCAATATGCTGCAAGTGTAGTTCTGCGCATCGGAAGATCATGTATTTCGTGGCCTCGGGCTCGCGCTCGTGCAGAGCGGTCGCGTGCTCGGCAATCCATTCAAAAAACGCGCGATCCTTAATCAGGGCCACTTTGATTGCCTCCGAAATGCCCGATAGCCAAGCCCGGCTACTCAACGTCTGCAGCAGGTCGTAGTCGTTGAAAACGGCAAAAGGTGGGCTAAACGTGCCGATAAAATTCTTCTTGCCTTGGTAATTAATGCTGTTCTTGACGCCAATTCCGGAGTCATTTTGGGATAATACGGTTGTGGGGATGCGAATATGACGAATACCGCGGTGGGCGATGGTAGACGCATAACCCACTGCATCGAGAACAGCGCCGCCACCAACGGCGATGACGTAGGAATGTCTGTCAATACCGTAGCGATCGACCGCATCAATGATTCGGTCTACCACGGCGTGGTCGTTTTTGCACGCCTCGCCTCCGGGTACGACAACCTGCTCGCTCACCAACGCCACCATAGGTTTATCCGAAAAATAAGCTTGGATATTCTCCCTCAACTGGGTATGCGCGGAAAGTACACCTTCATCAATCACGACCAATACCTTAGGCGTGGTTGCAGCGGCCTGCGACGCAAAAAAATCGGCCAATAGCGGGTTTGTCTGCGCAAACAAGCCTGCCGTAAAATGTACCGGATAGCGGTACGACACCGTAAATTCCTGAATTATTGAATCCCTAACCATATATTATCAAACCCAAAAATCACTAACTAATCTCATACACTGGAGGCTACGTGACAACCGTCATCTGTGCGTCCCTAAGTAACCGCAAACTGCTTCGCCAGCCACACGGAAAGCGGAAACAGCAACAATACCAAAACCGCTAACGGCCAAAAGCCGCTGGCGGCTACCCACACCGCATTCATGAAGATAAGCGCCAACACGGCGTTCTTCACGGACTTGCGGATGTCTCCTGGCGCCTCGGTGCGTATCGCGCGTACCAACGGCACGAAAATCATCAGCGCAAATACCGCCATAATGACTATGCCGAGCATCCCTCCGCCGCGCATGATCCCGAAATACGCCAAAGCTACAATCACTAAGGCATAAAGCAAACCAGCAAAAAGCAAGGGCAAACGCTTGCCGCCATGTACCTCGCCACGACTGATAACGGTAATCGCGGCGACGTAAACGATCGGAATGCAGGAGAGCGCCCAGATTTGTGGCAATACCTCCGCAAACACGCTGATACCTAACAGTAGATTTAGACCTCGACACAATCCCATTACAATGGGCCCAGTTATGACGTGGTGCTTGGCCCATTTGTCGTAAACCAAGCAAGACAGCACGATAGCCGCGGCAATCAAGCCTGAAATCAGGCCCACGGCCGCAGCAGCGCCCACGCCTATCGCGAACAAGAGCATCCCAAACCAAGTCGCGCTTTGCAGGCTTACCCTCCCGCTGGGAATGGGTCGTTCGGGACGCTCCACAGCGTCGAGTTTGGCATCGAACACGTCGTTGAATACCACACCGCCTGCGTAAAGCCCAACAGTGGACACACACACCAATAGCATGGCATTAACCGGCCATTGCCAATCGCCACTTGCCAAATAAAGCGTGGCAAGTGCCGAGCCGGCGATGACGTCGGAAATCGCGGTCACTACGTTGGCAGGACGGGTCAGTTGTGCATAAGCCTTCCAGGCAATAGCCATCTTCGCAAATTACGAGATAATGATCGACCCTGCATCCCGACGCGGCTGCTGTCCGCCCCGCAAAACGGTATTTCCTTCAAATTTCTGCGCTTGGTCAACTTCGATTTTCTCCAGCATGGCACGCTCGTCGAGTTGTCCGCTTTGCGCGAAGGCCGTAATCGCGTTTTTATAGCATACCAGCTCGATATGTTCCTTGGGAATTCCCATTTTCACCATCAGCGCCGCCGTCTTCGGAACGGCTAAGGGATCGCTAATACCCCAATCGGCCGCCGAATTAACCATGATGCGTTCCGGGCCATACTGCTTCACCACCTCGACCATGCGCTCGTTGCCCATCTTGGTAAACGGATATATCGTGAATGCGGCCCAAAAGCCTCTGTCTAGCACTTCCTTAACCGTTTCTTCGTTATTATGATCGATAATCACCATACCTGGATCAAGACCATGCTCTAGCGCGATATCCATGCTCCGCGACGTTCCTTTGGTCTTGTCGCGATGCGGCGTATGCACTTGCACGGGCAGGCCCGCCTCCTTGGCTAACTCCAGCTGGGCGCGATAATATTTGTCCTCAGCGGGTGTTTGGTCATCGAATCCTATTTCGCCGACACCCACTACGCCCTCTTTATATACGAAAAACGGGAGCAGCTCCATCACCTGCTCGGCCAATGCCTCGTTGTTCGCCTCGCGGGAGTTTAAGCCAATGGTGCAGTAATGCTTGATACCGAATTGGGACGAGCGAAAGCGTTCCCAACCGATTAAACTGCTATAATAATCACGAAACGTATCGATTCCTGTACGGGGCTGTCCGACCCAGAATGCCGGCTCAATAATACCGACAATGCCTGCATCGGACATCGCTTGGTAGTCGTCCGTCGTACGCGACACCATATGGATATGCGGATCAAAAAACCGAAATCCCTTAACCGCGTCCAAATCCAGCGCAACACGTTGCCCCATCGCGGACCGATCTTGATTATGACTTGTACACATAGTTATCTTTTTATTGCGCGCTAGCCACACCCCAATCAGCCCAGGGCGTGCTGGCGACATCTACCTCTAATAATTCCTTCGTCGCGGTGTCCGTGGCCACGTATTGCTGCGCCTCGCCGAACTTGCTGTGGCTAAACGCGAATGCTATGGCTTGGCGCTCGAGCAGGCTTTCGCTCGCCCCGATACGCTTCACCATCAATTCAAAAGCGCGCTCGTCAATAAACGGTGAAACTAAAATCCAGAGTATGGGATTAATCTCACGCCCGGCTGCCGAACGCTCGTACGCATAGTCAACCAGCGTACGCGCCAGCGCCTCATTGTTGCGCTCGCGCAAGCCGATGATCTGCGGGATGTATTCGTCTGTAAAAAATGCCTTTAGCACCAATTGATTCCACAAGCCCTCATCCAAGTAGCGGGCTGGATAATGGTTATCCAACAATACCGCCTGACGTACGAACCCCATATTACTGCGTACGCCTTCCGCGCACCGCTGGGTCCACGCATCGGGATAATGGTATACGGGTAATGCCGCATACAGCGCGACCAATTCCTCCATCTCCCCGTATATAAACAGCTGCTCGATTAACTTCTGATAGGAGGTTTCCTCCATCGCGGGGATATGCATTAGCACCCATACACGCGCTAACCGTGCAAGCGACCAGT
This sequence comes from uncultured Sphingobacteriaceae bacterium, assembly GCA_964423925.1. GTDB lineage: Bacteria > Bacteroidota > Bacteroidia > Sphingobacteriales > Sphingobacteriaceae > CAYRGQ01. The sequence continues at coordinate 18,906 of CAYRGQ010000037.1, forward strand.
CCTGAATTACAAGTGGCATGTTATTCGGGCCGACGCCGTGTAGTATCCCGCCTGAAACCGCTCTATCTGCGTTTTGTATTTTCCGGGGCAAAGTGGCGAATACGCGAGCTAATCGGCCAGGCACCGGATTGATGGCGATTTGGCTTACCTCGCCGGCCAACATGCTCCACTCCTCCTCGGTTAGCTGCTGTCTGATCAGGTCAGCAAGGGGTCCGTCCTTGACGGGTTGCTGCCCTACTTCCCCAGCCTTCATATCATCCATGATTATTTCTATACGCTTTGTTGCCTTATTGCTCCGCGGGCCGACATCTGAAAATCCGCACCGCCCGATAGCAATTAGGTTCAAACTTACGATTTTTTCAAGTATTGTCATCGAACCTTGCCCTGATTATCTCAGGAATGTGACGTAGGGCGACATGAATCTGACCGAGGCGCGGCTAATTCCCTGATTTTGGGGCTAGCACGTAGGTGCCCGGCTGCAAGGCATAGCGCAAAAAACCATCGTGAGTACCCATATCCGTGATAGCGTGGTGGCCGGCCACCTGGAGTGCGTCTTGCGGAAGCACTTCCACGATAGCCGTGCTATTGGGCGGTACCGTGAGCGATAGGTGCAGCTTGCCAGATTCACGCGACCAGGCCGTTTCGATGACGCCCACGGGTGAGTCAAACGATGTGTTGGCCCACACTAAATCGGTGTCGCGTGCTGCGGGGGGACGCACGACGAACTTCCGGAAGCCAGGGCCCGCGGGATCGCGCTTGATACCTGCCACCCCATCGACATACCAGGCGCCCGGATAGAGGTACGAGCTGTGCAGAAGGGAGTGTCCAGGCAGGTCCTTTTCCCACATTTCCCATAGGGTTGTAGCGCCATTTTCGCGCATATAACCCCAGCTTGGGTACGCGGTTTTCGACACCATACTATAGATTAGGTCATTGCGCCCTTCCTCCCGCAGGAATTTAAATAACAGGGCGCCGCCGGTAATGCCAGCATGAATATGTCCTTTTCTGACCTCCAGAATTTCTTTCTCTAGGCGAGCGACGACCTCGTCCCGCAAATGGGTAGGCACTACGTCCGCCAGTAATACCGCAGCGAGGATCGCCATGGACCCATCCGCGTAGCTATGGTCCGTCGGCTGGTAGAAGCGTTGGTGTATCGCTTGCGCAGTACGGGCGGCCTGCTGTTCCCATTGGACAGCTTGATCCAGGCGTCCGATGACGCGGGCCGCTTTGGCCGCTGTACGCAGGTTGAAAACATAGTATGCGTTGTTTAGGCACAGGGTTTCGGGCGAATCGTTGTTCATCCCCTCCGCGGTCGCGTTTGGCCATAACCAGTCGCCCAGAAAGTCCCATTGTCCTCCAAAGCGCTGCAGTACATCCGCTTGGGTATTTGAATTTAGGAAACCCAACCAATCTTGCATGAGCTGGAAATTCTTGGCTAACACCTGCTCATCTCCATAATGCTGGTACATAAACCACGGCAGGGTAACGACGATGCCGCCCCAAGCCGGGCCACCGCCACCCCAGTACGTGGGTGCGGTATGCGGTATGACGCCATTTCCTAACAGGCGGCCGCTAGTCACCTGCTTACGCGCATAGTTCGTATCCAGCATATTGCCGACCATGGGTTCCGTGCCTTGCACATCGCGCCAGTCTTCCATCCATTTGGTATAGAATGCGCCCAGCTGATAATTAAACATACCGGTTTCGCTGGTCGCGTGGGCATCCCCTCCGTAGCCCATGCGCTCGCGTTGGGGGCAATCGACGATAAAGCCACCCAGCGATAGGTTCTCAAAAGTCCAGCGAACGCGATCATAGATCCAATTTTGCAAAGAGTCCGAACTCTCGAATCGCGTGGCGTTCTGATAGTTCGTGCGAACCATCCAACCTCGGATATCGTCGAGCCGGGGGGCCTCCGACAAGCCGTGGATGGTAATCCAGCGCCCGGAACTATAATTGAACCGGTTACGAAAGGTCCCTTCTCCCTCGTCCCCGAGTACGTAGGCGCTGTAGAGGTTGAATGTCATATCGTCTTGCTCGCGCTCAGAATACTGGAAACGGATGGTGTCGCCCGGTTTTCCGCGGAGGTTGACTTCCGTCCAGCCGGCGAAATTTACGCCCATATCCACGCGGTACGATCCGTCGGGTCGCGCTTCGATGCCCACCGGCTGCAGCTCGTCAAAGAGGCGGTTACCTTCCACTTGCTGGGCCGAGAGGGTAAGTGTGGGCGAATACTCCGTGGCGTTCTTCCACGCGGAATCGTCAAAGCCCTGCGTATTCCATCCTGGAATATCCTTTCGGGCGTCGTAAATCTCACCCCCCATTTGGCGAAAATCCCACTTTCCAAGCAAGCGATTTGGGCTCGGGTGGGTTTTCCATGACGCATCGGTACGCACACTGGCCATGGGTTTGGCATCTGTGCCCGGGTTTTGTTCACGGTATATGTCTACCTGTGCCGTCACGATCGGGGTCAACGGGCGGTCGTCATGCAGGATATAACCGGGAAATATGGACCACGATGTCCCCAACCAAATAGCAATCAAGTTATCTCCGCGCTTAAGCTCCTTGGCAATGTCATAGGCCACATACCGGGCCCGTTTCGTATGGTCGGTAACGGCTGGTTCCAGCACTTCCTCGCCGATACGTTTCCCGTTGACATACAGCTCATGATAGCCCACAGACGCGAGAAACAACACCGCTTTGCCGGGTCGTTGGCTCAGGTTGACGGTCTTTCGGAACCAAGGATCTTGAATGTTATTGTCCCGTGCCGTCCGGTCGTACAACTCGTCGGTTCCGATCCACTTCGCGATCCATTCCGATGGATTTAAGAGTCCCGTGGACCAGTATGCGGGCTGACTCCACTTGGAAATCAAGCCTTTCTCATCTTTCACTTGGACTTTCCAATGGTAGGTACGATCCGATGCCAGCGGCTCTCCGCTATACGTGATGTGCTGCATGTCATCCGACGCAACCCACCCGCTATCCCATACGTCGCCGGCGTCGCGTTTGAGGGCTCTATCCGACGAGGATACCAAGATTCGATAAGCGGTCTGCGCTTGGCCGAACGCCTTGGGATTGGTCGCTTGTAACACCCATCCGAATCGAGGCGTAGGATTATCGAGGCCCTGAGGATTATCAAGATACTCAAGACGAAGTTTAGCGGGGAAGACCGAGCTGGCCCGTGCCGCCGTGTAGATGCCCACTAAGATAAGCAACACCAACAACGTTGTAATGAAGCTCCGATTGACCACTGTAATGCGGGCCTGCTTACTAATCATATATGCTTGTTTAAATCGTATGCTCAATTAGGAACTTTTTTGTGCATGGAGGTATTAGGTAAATTGCTGCAGCATCGTCAGCATTTTGCGGTCCAGCCTATGTCCGTACCAATCTTCGTAATCCACATCCCTGCGGTCTGAATTGAGGATACCAAATGTTCCGTCAAACTCCCATAGTGCGAAGCCAATGCCGTGTTCGGTCAGGATTGCAAACATGTCCTCCATCCAGGCCAAGGCTACGTCGTGTGGCGTTTCTTTCCATGCGCCGCATTCGCCACAGTGGACGCCCACGCCTTGCTGGGCCAGGGCAATCCACGGTTTGAATTGCTCGAGAAGCCACGCGTTATCCTGCACTTTGCCATTTTCCTCACTGGGCCAGGTCACGGGAGGAAGCTGGTCGGGATGCTGGAACACCCACGGCGCTTTATAGTGCGACACCAAGCCGGGCGCGTAGCCACGGCAACTTTGTGCTACGTCCAAATGGCCTATATTGTCGATCACCTGGGTACCAATATTATTGCCATCGGCAATCACCAAATGGCGCGGGTTTGCCATCCGGATGGCATTAAATCCGTTTTCGATCAGGCGCTGGTACAAGTCCTTAGGCACCGCACTACGGCGCGAAAACTGATCATTCATATCCTCCCGAAAGCACGGTTCATTGAGCAGATCGAAACTGATTTGCTCCCTGGTCTTGTGGCGTAGGAGCTTCGCCCAATATCCCCAGTGAAACAAGAACGCTTCCATGGCCTCTGGGTCGTGCCACAGGTTATACGGTTCTTCAAAACCGGCATTGACACAAAACCCCGGCGCACGGTGCAGATTGAGGCTTACGTGCAGCCCTTGCCTATTCGCCGCATCAACGAGGGCCAAGACGTCGTTTACGCGTTCGACGTTGATTCGTATCACTTCCTCGCGCAAAATAGGCCGCGAACGATCGAAATCGACATAGTACGGGTAAGCCATGGGCACCCGTACAAAATCAAAACCCCAATCGGCCATCCATCGGAAATGATCCTCGGTGGTCTGCTGGCGCCGCATACGGGGATCTGGGTTAAAAAAATCAAGGACGTTGAAACCCCTCCACCTCGGCAGGGCGTTAGCTGGCTTCGTGTGGGCCAGCAAGTCGTTGAGCAGCAAGGGGGTTCCCGTTGCCAAAAGACCAGCGACCTTAATCATATTTCGCCTATGTATCTTGAGCGACATTTGTCCCGTCTTAATAATTTGGTGCCACTAACCAAAAAATTCCAACTCCGCTTCATGTACGCCATCTGGCGTGGTGTAGAACGGGCGTCCTTCCACCACGGCGTGCTTTTGCTGGTCGATGCCCAAAGCGTGGTAAATAGACTGGTGGACGCGTTCTATCCGTATGGGTTTTTCAATCGTCTTGCAGGGGCGTTCGTCGGCCGTCTTGCCGTACACAAAACCTTTCTTAACTCCGCCACCAAACATCAACATGGAGCAGCCATCCGTAAAGTGGCGATGCATGCCGTAATTTTTGATGTCGTGGATTACATCGGGCTGGTCAACCTGATGCAGCACTTCGGCGCCCGGTCGACCCTCCATGACCATGTCGCGGCTAAATTCGCTTGCCAGGACAATCAAGGTACGGTCTAGGTGACCTGATTTTTCCAAATCCATGATCAATTGGGCGATGGGGGCATCGATCAGTCGTTTCATATCCCGAATACGCTCATGGCCATTTTCATGGGTATCCCACCCCATAAAGGGCTCATATTCGGTGGTCACGCTGATGAAGCGGGCTCCCTGTTCGGTCAAGCGACGCGCCATGAGACAGCCTAGACCGAACTTACCCGTATTGTACTTGTCATAACTCTCCTTAGGCTCGTCGCTCAAGTCAAATGCCTTCGCTTCAGGCGATTTGAGGAGCATATAGGATTGCTCCATCGAACGTTTAAAAGATTCCTTCTGATAATCGCTTCCATATTCACCCAATGGACTTTTCTGGAGCAGCTCTTCGTAGAACTGATTGCGCCGTTCGAAGCGGCTGAACGACATGCCAGCCGGTGGCCGCACAGCATCCAAGCCTTGGGAAGGGTCAGGAATCATGAACGGCCCGTATTCGCTACCGAGAAACCCAGCCGTGTGGAAAGCCTTCAGCTCTTCGGCTTCGCCGACCGTCATGCGTTGTCCGATGTTGATGAATGCCGGGATGACGGGATTTTTCGGTCCCAGTTCCTGCGCTATCCACGAGCCAATATGCGGAGCAGCTACGGTTTGTGGGGGTTCGTAGCAGGTATGCCAGTGATATTGGTGCCTTGAATGAAGAATATGGCCTAGGTCCGCAGCTACATAGGAACGTATTAACGTGCCCTTGTCCATCAGTGCCCCAATGGACTCCAATCCTTCGGAAAAAAAGATCCCGTCCAATGCCGTAGGTACGGATTTGAAGGTACTGAGTACGCGCTGGGATTCGAGTCCTTTTTCGAAGGGCGTGTATTTCTTAGGATCGAAGGTATCGGTATGGGCCATTCCCCCAGCCATCCACAATAAGATGACGGTATCTGCCCGAGGCACGTTCCCCGCGCAGGACGCCAAGAATCCAGACAACGGTGCACCTGCAGCCATAGCGGCTAACGTGCCCGCGCTGGCGGTCTTCAAAAAACTCCGTCGACTGATATGCTGATTCATGATATCTCCCTTATATTCAGGTGGTACCTCCTATTCGATAAACTGAAACTCTGGCAACAATACAACCGCCCAAAGCAAATCCTGCACGGATTCCGTCGCTACGCCATCACCGAGCAGCGCTACGGCTACTTCGCGCTCGCCTGCCGTGGGCGTTCTTCCCAAGGCCTTGCGATACACTGCCTCCACTAACTGCCCTGGGTGTGTATGCGTCGATGTCCAGCGCGCGGCTCCCTCGCCCAAAATTTCGTTGAGGAGCGCACCATTAGTTAATTCCATGGCCTGCAAAAGAGTCGCATGACTTTCCCGTACGCTCGTTACGTTTTCGCGCGACGGACGCCCTAGCGCCGTCAAAAACGGGTCGTTTTGAACCAAGGCCGCCCGTACGAAGGCATGCCGTTGCGCATACTCATCTGCACTCCCCAGGGGATTATACTTCAAGGCATGTACGGGGTACATTGGGTGCACCGCTGTACTAATGGCATCGGCAAACTGCTCAGCGGTGAGTTTGCGCTTTAGCATCCCCCGAAACACGAAATCACGGGCATTGATGGATGCCGGATCCGCTACTGCGACCGATGGCAGTTGATAGGTTTTTGATGATACGATGAGTGCGATGAGCTTCTTGATGTCGCGCCCTTGCTCGACGAAATAGACAGCCAGCCAATCTAGTAGGTCTTGGCTCCAAGGTTCGTTGTCCATCTCGTCGGTTGGCGAGATAATTCCCCTTCCCATGAGTTGCGCCCAAACACGATTCACCAAGGTCCGGTACAGGCGGCCATTCTCGGGCTTGGTCAGCAATGTGGCGAGTTCGTTGGATTTCTGCGCAACCGTTGCATCCTCGGTAATTGTCCCTAACTCGCTCCACAGGAAGCGCGTGTCGGCCATCTCTCCGGTGGGAATATCGCAACGATTGATTTCCAATGGTGTTTGTGAAAATATATTGGCAAACGCATAAGCATCGGTCAGTTTCCAATCGCTGATAAAGCTGTCGTGGCACGAAGCACATTTCAGGTTGAGCCCCAGCAAGGCCTGCGACACGTTTTGTGCGGCCTGCATGGCCGTGGTTTGGCTACTGTTAACGGCGCCACGCCATTCTATGCCCCGAATAAAGCCCTTGGAACGCTCATCGGGATCTACCAGCTCCCGCACGAACTGGTCGTATGGCATATTATTTTCCAAGGCTCTGAACAACCAGTCTGAGATATTGGACCGTCCGTTAGTGATGTAACCGGTACCGGTATAATCGTTTCGCAGCAAATCGTTCCAAAACGTCGTCCAATGCGTGGCGTAGTCCGTGCTTTTGGCCAACAATTCGTCCACGATATACGCACGTTTATTACCGTCTGCCACCCCTTCAAAGTGTTCAATTTCCTCTGCCGTCGGGGGCAACCCAATGATGTCGAAGTAAGCGCGCCGGAGAAAGGTGCGATCGTCAACCGGTTCGGGCCAATCTAGGCCCTGTTCCTTAAAATAGGTATTCACCCAGCGGTCGATGGGATTTTCCATGCCGGGTACTTGGTCCGGCAGCGTTGGATTGCGCGGTTGTAAGTCGGCCACTTTAAAAATTCCTTGCACATGGTCCGGCCAGGGTGCGCCCCGGTCTATCCACAATTTAATCAGGTCAATTTCGGTGGCATCCAACGGCTTGCCTTTACCTGGCATGGCTTCCTTGTGCCCCGGGGGCAAGGTGATTCGTCGCACTAGTTCGCTGCCCCGGGCATCGCCGGGCTGAACGGAGGGACCAGAATCACCGCCTTGGAAAACAAATTCCTTCTGATCGAGTCGCAGACCACCCTCGGCCTTGTCGCTACTATGGCATTGGTAGCATCGGTGGGCGAGGATGGTTCGGGCGGCAACATTCAGTTCGAGCGCCTGTTGGGCGCTCAGGCTATCGGTAGTCGATGAAAAGGACGCCCAGTCAAAATTCTCTAGATTGGTCTCACCCCCGATATCGTCGGCATACAGCTCCGTAGGCGCCCAGGGGGTTACGCCCACTAGGTAATCGCGCCCATGCGTAAGCGAGCCACCGTAATGCCCCGTAACAAAGATCCCCAAACCAGCCACAAAAAGGGCGGATCGATACAGGCGCACCCAGACCACTCGCTTGGTTCTAAGGGCGCGACGGAGCGCAAAGGCGGCGAACAATCCCAGAAGCATGGTCGCTATACCTGCGTTTTGGTGATTTTCCAACAAGTCTCCGCCATAATTTCCGCTTTCGGCCAGCAGCCAGCCAAACAGTGCCGCCAACAAGCCCGCTCCTGCCCCAGCATATACCAACCAGCTGATACCCGGGCGCAGGAAGCCTTCGAAACGTTTCAGCGTCGTCGCCTCCATGATAGCAGCAATGACCAATAAAGCAATCGGAAAATGTACAACCAAAGGATGCATACGGCCGAGGAATTCCCAGCCCCACCACAAGTCGGGCGATGCCATCGCTCCCGTATCCGCAAAACTTCCGGTAACGGCTAGGCAAAAACAGCAAACAAGCGTTGCAAGCCTGCGTAATACTGAGCGATATGACAACTGCGTAGATTGCATTAATTCCTATCCTTAAACGTCGGGGCAATGGTGGTATCCACAGGCATACATAATTAGGTTATGAAACAAATATAATAGAAAATCAGGCAATGACCATCATGCGCTTACCTGACCGCACGCCTACCACCAAACCCATATAAAAAAAGGCGCGCGATCGGCAACTCGCGCGCCTGATGCTCAGACGCCATACACCTTGCTATGTGGGGTAGCGAAGATAGCGGTCTAGATCATCGGTCAAGGTATTCCCCCACGAACGAGAGCAGCTGGAGCGCGGCGCGTTCGTAATAATGTCCCAAATTATGGCCAGTGTCCTCGAGGATCACCAGCTGATGTTTAATATCCGCCTCACGCAACAAGACCGAAAATTCCAGGAAGGCGTCGGGTCGATCGCGCTCGCCATTCACCATAAAAAAACCCGTATCGTTGCGCTTCCATGCCGGCACGGCGTTCAATATATGTTGTTTCGTTTGTTGGTTGTCCAGACGTATTCCTCCTCCCATACTTCCAGCCACCGCGAACAAATCAGGATATACCGAGGCCAGATACATGCTGCCGCTGCCACCCATCGAAAACCCCATCACCGCGCGATTCGTCCGGTGGCCTATTGTCCTCCAATCCCTATCGATGTGGGGAATTAATTCGTCCACGATCATGCGCTCCACGTCGCCCCGATACCCGCTCCTGCCCCCATTGGGAAATACACAGATGACGGGCGGTAGGGATCCCGCATCAATAGCCTGGGTCACCCACGCTGAAAATCCCGCTGCGTCGGCAGATTCGTTGCCCCCCATTCCGTGAAGAAAGTAGATAACCGGATAACGTTTAGTGGTGTCACGCGCATAGTCGTAGGGCTGCCACACGGTGAATCCTACGTCATGGCCTAACGCCGTGCTCGACAAAACATGGTGGCTTAGACCCGGTCCCTCAGGCAAGTTCGGATTCACCCAACTTACGGGTGGTCGGGGCCTTGCGGCCGGCGCGCGTGCATCGGTCTTCAAATCTCGATAGGAAATTAGCTGAATTTGTCGTTGGGTAATTTTTTGCTGAACCGCAGGGTCGGTAAACGCATCGAAAACCCCGGCACGGTCTCCTGCCACATTTTCATAACCTACATGCCCCAGTCCTTGCGTTTCGAAATCGTCGAAGGCGGGGTGCTCGACAAGCAAGTAAGTGCCGGAATCTAGCTGGTCGAGCTGGCGAAGCAAATTGGCAGTCTTGTCCGCGGCCGACACCTCACTACCACTCCATTGCGGAAAACGGGAAACACCCGTCAGGTCGACGACCAAACCGTATTCGGCAGCAAGTTTCTCCAGTAGCGCTTTCGTCGTGTCAGAAAAGCTCAGGCATCCCATATGCTCCGACAGATGGGTAACATGCGGAATCCGCGCCAACCCTAACTCGATTTGCGCACGTAGCTCAGCCTCGATCTCCCGGATATCCCATGCGCTTTCGACGATGTTTGGCGCGTTCGGCATCGCCTGATTTTTCCACACGAAAGGCAGGAAGTACCCACTGTCGTCGGTGAGGCTCGGACAGGGGGTCAAGGGGCGCCATTTGACACCCTCCCACTCGCTGGTCAATGTAAGATGGATGCCAACGTCAAGTCCTGGCCGTTCGCGGAGCAGTGCCGCCGCTTCTTCAAACCACGCACCTGGCACCATGACTTC
>CAYRGQ010000038.1:0-26242 GCA_964423925.1 uncultured Sphingobacteriaceae bacterium
ACGGGATTGATAAGTTGCAGAAGAACAACATCTGTATTTACGATTGCTTTACGCCGATGCCTATCCTCGGCATTGAGGATAAACTGGGCGTGAAACCCTCGCGCCTTCCAATAGCGGCGTTTGTTTTCGGCATCACCGGTACGTTTTTGGGCTTCTCCTTGCTATACTATACGATGGTGCACGACTGGCCGATGAATATTGGTGGCAAGCCGGCGCTGGCCTTGCCAGACTTTGTGCCCGTGACGTTCGAGGTGACGATTCTGCTTTGCGCATTGGGTATGGTGGCGACGTTTTTCTACCGCAATCACTTGTTTCCGGGGCGTGCGCCACGGGTAATGGACTTGCGTGCAACGGACGATCGGTTTGTCATTGCCATCGACGCCCGCGAGAACACAAGCCACGAACAGATCGAGGCTTTGCTGAAGGATGCTGGAGCGGTAGAAGTGAAGTACAACGACAGAAAATATGTTAGCTATGAATAAGGTGAAATTTCTAGGAACTATCGGCGCTGCGTTGGCAGTGGCGGCCGTGGTAAGTGCTTGCGGCGACGGGAAGACGCGCAGCACAGGCTGGGAATTTTCAAGAAATATGTACGACGCGATTGGGTATGATGCGGATCAGCCAAACCCTAACTTCGCGGATGGACTCACGGCCCAGACGCCGCCAGCTGGCAGCGTGCCGATAGGCTTTGACCGGTTTGAGTATGACAAGTCGGTTGACGGATGGCGGGCTGCCGGCGAGGAGCTAACCAACCCCCTTGACGTTTCCGAAGCTAACTTGCAACAAGGACAAGCCTTGTACAACGCATACTGTGCGGTGTGCCATGGTGTAGAAGGCAAGGGCGATGGCCCCATCACGATGGATCGCCAACTTGTTACCCAAGCGGGCAGCCGGCAGTTGGAGAACTTTCCTCCTCCGCCTTCTTTCGCGTCTAGCGATGGCGCCAACTCGACCCGCTCAGCAGGGCCCATGGCCAATTTGAATGACGGGAATATTTACCATACGATTTATTGGGGCTATAACGTGATGGGTTCGCACGCTTCGCAGTTAGATCCCGAGGAGCGTTGGAAGGTGGTCATGTATGTTAGGGAATTACAAAAGAAATAGTTATATCAGATTAATATAAATGGGAACTCACAGTCAACACCACGATTATAACTTCAACGAGCGATTCGTGTTCACCAGCCGAGCGAAGATGCTCAGCTTGGCGGCACTGGTGGTCGGCGTTGTCGCTATTGCCCTTGGCCTGCTTTCAGGCGATCACATCATGGTAGAACGTACGTTTGCCAATTTGTTGCTGATGGGCTATTACTTTACCTGCGTATGTGCGGCGGGTGCGTTCTTCGTTGCCTTGCAGCTGGTCACCCAATCCGGATGGTCGGCGGGTATGATACGTATACCTCAGGCTATGGCTCATGTTTTGCCACTCGCGTCGGTTATCCTATTCATTATTACGTCGGTAGGTCTTTTTAGCCATAACCTATATCACCACTGGTATGGTGAGGGACTGATGGACCCCAACAGCCCAAACTATGACAAGTTGGTAGCCAGCAAGGAATGGTTCCTTAATGCACCGGGCTTCCTGATTCGTCAAGTGCTTTTCATGGGCGCATATAGCATTTGTGCTTGGATGTTAGCGAAGTATTCTTACAACGAAGATTTGACCGGTGGCCTGGCATCCTACAAAAAAGCGTTCAAGCTTTCTGCTGGATTTCTGGTAATCTTCGGGTTCACGACGCCCATTTGGTCGTTCGATACCATTATGTCTTTGGAAGCACATTGGTTCTCCACCATGTTTGGCTGGTATAACTTCGCTGCGATGTGGGTGAGCGCGCTCTGCGTAATCACGTTAATCATCATCTACCTGAAGAAAAATGGATACATGAGCTGGGTGAACGAAAACCACCTCCACGATATGGGTAAGCTGATTTTCGGTTTCTCGATCTTCTGGACATACGTATGGTTTTCGCAATTTATGCTGATCTATTATGCGAATATCCCCGAAGAGACCGTTTATTTTTATAAGCGGTGGGAGCCCGAGTACAAGTTTTGGTTCTGGCTGAATGTTGTGATCAATTTCGTAGCGCCGGTCTTATTGCTGATGGACCGCGATGCGAAGCGTAAAGTGGGCGTCATGACTTTCGTGTGCATCTTGTTGCTGCTTGGCCATTGGCTTGACTACTATATTATGGTGATGCCTGGTACAGTAGAGATGCACAACGGCTTTGGCTGGATTGAGTTGGGTACGGCAGTCGGCTTTGTGGGCCTATTCTGCTTACTCGTGCTGAGCAAGCTGGCCAAGCACTCCCTGGCACCAGCTAGGCACCCGCTATTGGAAGAGAGTTTGCACCATCAAATTTAGGTTTCGTATTTTTGTCGTACTGAACGTTAACGAACTACCGTCATTATAAAGAAAATGAACTTTAAACGAAATATTAGATTCAAGTCAATCGTAGGGATTATCTGCTTGCTGGGGCTTTGGACGCTAGGTCCTTTGCACGCACAAGAAACGGGTGCTGCTGAGGCGGTAGAGGTAGTGGATACTGCCTCCGCGACTGAAGCATCGAGCGATACGGGAACGGTAGCCGCAGAGGCAACCGCAGGGCAGGACTCTGCCGTAGCGGCGACGACTTCGACGACAACCGCGCCAGCAGTCTCCACGGCAGCGAGCAGCACCGCAGCAGCGGTGGAGGAAGGCATCGATCCGCAGGTCTATAAAAACTTCTTTTATTACGTATTCTTGTTTGTTTTGGTATGTGTCTTCGTAGCGGCTATCGGTCGTATCCTGCAGATCTACGAGCTGACGCGGACCATGAACGGAAAAAGCAACGAGTACTATTTCAACAACCTTAACGCCACGTTTTTCCTGATTTCTTTGGTAGTCGGTCTGTATGGCGTGTATTGGTCGTATGTTAACCACGGCGCAATGTCCGTGCGTGACGCAGCTACCGAACACGGTCAGGCTATTGACGTGATGTTCTTGGTCACCACGATCATCGTTACGATCGTGTTGGTTTTGACGCACATCGCGCTGTTTGGCTTCGTGTACACTTACCGTGCGCGCCCCAACCGCAAGGCCTATTTCTATCCGCATAATAACACCATCGAGAAGGTTTGGACGATTGTTCCGGCCACGGTATTGACCATCTTGGTGCTGTTCGGCTTCTTCACGTGGCGGGCTATTACCAACGTACCCGAGGACGAGGTCGAGCGTGCATTGAAGATTGAAGTCGTAGGGGAGCAGTTCATGTGGACTGTTCGTTATCCTGGATTCGACGGGCAAATTGGTCCGCGGAACTACAAGTTGACCACGCCAACCAACGGTATTGGTATCGACTTCTCGGATCAGACCAGCTGGGACGACCAGATGGCGTCGGAGATTGTACTGCCGGTCAACCAGCCTGTACGTTTCCAAATCACGTCTAAGGATGCATTGCACAGCTTCTACATTCCTGATTTTCGCGTGCAGATGAATGCAGTGCCCGGTATGAACACGTATTTCCAGTTCACTCCGACCATCACCACGCAGGAGATGCGCGAGAAGATGGATGACTACAGCTATAATTTCGTAATGCTTTGCGCTAAGATTTGTGGCACGAACCACTTTAACATGCAACGTACCGTCCGTGTCGTAACGGAGGAAGAGTATCGCGAGTGGCTTGCAGAACAACCGTATTTCCTCACCGAGGATCTACGTAAGGAATTTGGTATTGGGCAGGTGGCAAAGGAGGAGGCTGCGGACGCAAGCCTGTTAGCTTCGGCCAATTAATTTATTAAGGATTACAGCGAAACAACAAAGATATGTCAACGATAGCAACGTCTCATAACGCAGATCATCTTCACACGCATGATCATCACCATGAGGAGTCATTTTGGACTAAATACGTGTTTAGTCAGGATCACAAAATGATTGCGAAGCAGTTTTTGATTACCGGTATCATCATGGCGGTGTTTGCCATGTTGCTGTCCGTGTTATTCCGTATACAGCTCGCATGGCCTGACCAAGAATTTCCGATTTTGGAAGTTTTCTTAGGCAAGTGGGCAGCAGGTGGCCGGATTAATCCAGATTTCTTCCTAGCATTGGTGACCATCCACGGGACGATTATGGTTTTCTTCGTGCTCACCGCCGGGCTTAGTGGTACGTTTAGTAACCTGTTGATTCCGTATCAGCTGGGCGCGCGAGACATGGCGTCACCGTTTATGAACATGCTGTCGTATTGGTTCTTCTTCTCAGCGTGCGTGGTGATGATATCGTCGTTCTTCATCGAGAGCGGTCCTGCAGCCGCCGGATGGACGGTTTATCCGCCGCTATCCGCCGTACCAACAGCCATGCCAGGGTCCGGTTTAGGGATGTCCTTGTGGTTGTTCAGCATGGTGCTGTTTATCATTTCACAGATTTTGGGTGGTACGAACTATATCAGTACGGTATTGAATATGCGTACCAAAGGCATGGACCTGTGGAAAATGCCATTGACGATTTGGGCGTTTTTCCTGACGGCAATTGTAGGTATGCTTTCCTTCCCCGTATTGGTGTCCGCAGTTGTTCTGTTGATATTCGACCGGAGCATGGGTACGAGCTTTTACCTCTCTGATCTCGTGGTTCAAGGACAAATCCTGCCAAACGAAGGCGGTAGCCCTATTCTGTTCCAACACTTGTTCTGGTTCCTGGGCCACCCCGAGGTATATATCGTATTGATGCCTGCTTTGGGTCTGACCTCTGAAGTTATCTCGACCAACTCGCGCAAGCCGATTTTCGGTTATCACGCGATGGTGTACTCGCTTATCGGTATCACGGTACTGTCCTTCATCGTATGGGGACACCACATGTTCGTGACGGGTATGAACCCGTTCCTAGGCGGGGTATTTATGATTACGACATTGATTATTGCGGTGCCATCAGCCGTGAAGTCATTTAACTACATCGCCACGCTCTGGCGCGGAAACATCAAGTTCACCCCAGCGATGCTATTTGCCATTGGCATGGTATCGTTCTTCATCTCGGGTGGATTGACAGGTCTGTACGTTGGAAACGCGGCATTGGACATCACGGTACACGACACTTATTTCGTAGTAGCTCACTTCCATTTGGTAATGGGATCGGCATCGATATTTGGTATGCTGTGTGGGGTGTATCACTGGTACCCCAAACTGTTTGGCCGCATGATGAACCCTAAGCTCGGGTACTTACACTTCTGGCTCACCTTTATTGGGGCTTACCTGGTGTTCTTCCCGATGCACTTTATGGGCATCGATGGCGTGCCACGTCGTTATTACGCCTTTACCGAGTTCCCCTTCATGGAGAAGTGGCTTTCGGTGAACGTATTCATCACGTGGGCTGCAATCATCGCTTCGTTGGCGCAGGTAGCGTTCCTTTGGAACTTCTTTGCGTCCATCCGTTGGGGTAAGCGGGCGACACAAAACCCATGGAAGTCCAATACGTTAGAGTGGACTACACCTGTAGAGCATATCCACGGCAACTGGCCGGGAGAGATCCCGACGGTACACCGTTGGCCATACGAC
Source organism: uncultured Sphingobacteriaceae bacterium (assembly GCA_964423925.1). Classification (GTDB taxonomy): domain Bacteria; phylum Bacteroidota; class Bacteroidia; order Sphingobacteriales; family Sphingobacteriaceae; genus CAYRGQ01. The sequence goes on from CAYRGQ010000038.1 coordinate 5,521, forward strand.
TACAGCAAGCCGGGTCACCACGAGGATTTCATCCCGCAGACGGTGCCATTCTCGGAAACGATGAGTTCCAACTTGCCACACGACTTTGAAGGAGACGAGGAGGCAGAACGTATACAGCGTCAGTGGGAGGCAGAGAATAAGCCCGAAACGAAAGAGGCTTAATTCGTCGCCATTCCCAGGTGAAAGCGCGTGCAGCGGCCTGTCTGGTACAAGCGCCTGGGCGAAATGATGATTCGGCAAAAAGGAATTAGTATAGCAAAAGGGATAGAACGATGTTGCCTCCTGCGGAAAAGCGATTTCTCCTTGCCAACTTGGTTGCCATCATCTCCCTGTTTGCCGTCATCAGTGCCGGAGGCATTGTACGGAGCACAGGCTCTGGAATGGGGTGTCCCGATTGGCCCACTTGTTTTGGGCAGCTGGTTCCGCCTACCGACGTTTCGCAACTACCGGAAGGCTACGAAAAGGTTTACGTAGAAGGCCGCCAGCAGAAAAACGAGCGGTTTGCCGGTACGCTGGAGCGCTTGGGATACACGGAAATCGCCAACCGCATCAGGCACGACGAAAGCATTCTCGAGCATGAAGAGTTTAACGCTGCCAAGACGTGGACGGAGTTCTTGAATCGTCTGGTGGGCGCCATTACAGGGATAGTATTGCTGGTATGTGCGATTTTCTCCCTGACGTTCTTAAAAAGTAAGGTTATTATCACGGTGTTGAGTATCGTGAATGTGTTTGCCGTAGGTTTTCAGGCTTGGCTTGGCTCGATTGTCGTATCGACCAACTTAATGCCTGGGATGATTACGGTGCACATGCTCGTTGCGATTTTGATTTTAGGCATTAGCATTTATACCTATTTCAAGGCGCGCTCATTGCGCGATAAAAACCTGCTGGTATACCATCGGTCTGCCTGGATGAAATGGGTGGCCTTTGCATCCCTGGTGGTTATTGTGGCGCAGATTGCGATTGGCACGGACGTCCGCGAAGGCGTGGATACGCTCGCGTCATCGGCTACGCCCCGCGGGGAATGGCTAACGGCTATCGGCCAACCGTTTTTCCTGCACCGCAGCTTGTCCTACTTGTCCTTCGGGCTGGTGTTGGTGTTGTTATTCTTGATTCGGTCGCGGTTTGCCTCGTCTACCGCTCAAAGCAAGTACACCAACGTCTTGGTCGGGCTTTTTGTCTTGCAGTTACTGACAGGCATTATCCTGTCCTATTTTGCAGTGCCGCCCTTTGCGCAGACGGCACATTTGATTTTGGCGAGTTTGATTTTCGGAGCACAATACTATTTGATGCTTCTATTGGGCAAACCTGTCGCGCAGTTTTAAGATAAAGAATATCCTGCTGCCGGCAACGTGCGGGAGGGAGTGAAAAAAGAAGAATGGATCCATTGAATAAGGAAGTGCACGGCAATGAGTCGACGACGGATGGAGCGATTAAGACCAACCGTTCGGTGGAGGGGTTCATGTCTGTGAAGCAATTTTTTGCTGATTTGAAGCTGTTGGTGAAAATGCGGTTGACGATGACCGTCGTTTTCTCCGCGTCGATTGCGTTTTTAATCGGCAGCGCACAGCAGGGTGGAATTAACTGGGCCAACTGGGTGGTGCTGACCTTAGGCGGATTTCTGGTAACGGGTTCGGCCAACGGCTTCAACGAGATCATCGAGCGAGATTTGGACAGGCTTATGAAGCGTACCAGCAACCGGCCTTTGCCCTCCGGAAGGATGACGACGGGCCAAGCCTTGGTGCTGAGCCTCGCGATGGGTTTCATTGGCACGTATACGTTGCTGACGCTAAATTTCATCGCTGGGGTGCTGTCGGTATTCTCCATCTTTCTGTATGCCTTTTTGTATACGCCACTAAAGCGCAAGTCGCCCATAGCCGTCTTTGTCGGCGCGTTTCCGGGGGCTTTGCCGCCGCTTATCGGTTACTACGCGGCATTTTCGCAAGATGACTTGGCATTATACAGCCAGATTAATGCCGAGGCAATCGTCATTATTCCGCTCGTGCTTTTCGCCATACAGTTCATCTGGCAGTTCCCGCATTTCTGGGGCATTGCTTGGGTATTGGATGAGGATTACAAACGTGCGGGATTCCGCCTGTTGCCTACCACCAAGCGTGATAAAGTGTCGTCGTTTATGGTGCTGCTGTCTACCGTCCTGATGATTCCCATCAGCTTACTGCCGTTTTATTTCGGCTTCGGGGGCTATGTGGTATCGGCCATATCGCTAGCTGGCGGGTTGCTCTTTAGCTGGTATGGACTGCAGCTTTTTCTGAAGAACGACTTGGCATCGGCCAAAAAGGTGATGTTTACGTCATTCTTCTATCTGCCCCTTATTCAATTGGTCTTGTTATTTGACTTTAAGGCATTATGATGGCAATGAAGTATACGGAAGAAAAAGAAGACCTGGTCGTACGTAAGGCGAAGCGATTCAACCTGTGGCTCGGGATGATTGGCATGTTTATGATGTTTGCCGCACTTTCGAGCGGTTTTATCGTGTACACCGCCGGCGGCGCAGATCGCGGCTTGAAAACCATTTTGCCAAACACGTTTATTTATAGCACGGTAGCGATTGTCGTGAGCAGCGTGACGATGCATCTGGCTTATTTAGCGGCAAAGAAGACTGAATTCGCGAAGCAGCGGTTGCTGTTGGTGGTCACCATCCTGCTCGGCATTGCTTTTTTTGTGTTGCAGGTTGAAGCTTGGGGAATCCTGACGGCGCGGGGCATTGTATTGGTGAACCCTAATGCGTCCCAGTCATTTATCTATATCTTTACCGGCATGCACCTGGCTCACATCGTCGCGGGGGTGCTGGTACTGACTCGCGCGTTAATTGGTCAGTTGCGGAGCATTCCCCAAGTGAACAACGTATTTCGCATGGAGCTGGCAAGCATCTTTTGGCATTTCTTAGGCCTTTTGTGGATTTATATTTATGTTTTCTTACTTTTGAACCAATAATACTAACAATGAGCACAACCTTATCGCGCTTGGATAAAGTAAAGACCGGCGCTTGGAGTGGTGGCAAGTCGCCCTTCAACGTAGAGTATGGAAAAATCATGATGTGGTTTTTCTTGACGTCTGACGCCTTTACCTTTTCTGCGTTCCTCATCTATTATGGGTCGCAGCGTTTTGCACACCTGACGTGGCCAGATCCCGACAAGGTGTTTCAGTCGATTCCATTTATCGCCGATAGCGGATACCCGCTGGTATTCGTTGGTATCATGACCTTCATTCTGATTATGAGTTCGGTTACGATGGTGCTAGCGGTAGAGGCTGGGCATCGACGTGCCAAGAAGGAAGTGGTGGGTTGGATGATTGCCACAATCATCGGCGGATTAATGTTTATCGGTTGCCAAGCGCTGGAATGGTCGCATTTGCACCACCAAGGATTCTGGTGGGGACGCATACCCACGGAAGGGGGCGTTGCAGCTGAAACGTTACTGGAACCGTATTTTACCCACGGTATCTCCGAAACGGCAGCATTGCAGTTCTCTAACCTGTTCTTCACGATTACGGGTTTCCACGGTCTGCACGTGTCTATCGGCATCCTGCTCAACATCATTATTTTGGGAATGACGCTTAGCAACACCTTCGAACGCCGTGGTACTTACCTGATGGTAGAGAAAGTAGGCCTCTATTGGCACTTTGTAGACTTGGTGTGGGTGTTTGTGTTTACGTTCTTCTATTTGGTTTAACCTTCTAATATATTTAATAGCAAAGATATGTCAGCTAATCAACATGATCATACCTCGGTAGCGCATGCCGACGAACACCACGAGTCGATGTCGAAGAAGCGGATTTGGCAGGTGTTTTTCTACCTGCTGGCGCTGACTGCCCTGGAGTTTTTTATCGCCCTGGCATTGGTGCACGCTGGGCATATTGAGAAGGATTGGACAGTCAAGATCATCTACATTCTTCTGACCCTGTGGAAAGCCTACTACATCGTCGCGTACTTTATGCACTTAAAGTATGAAACTAGTGGCTTCATTTTATCGATAACGACGTCGTTTATCCTCATTGTATACTTCATCGTGTTAATGCTGATCGAAGGCAATTACCTGAAGACAAATTACAATCCATTCCAGTTTTGGCCAATGCCGTAATGGGAAGTACGAAAGGAACGAGTGGATTTAGAAAAGTATTAATCCTGGCAGTTGTCTTATTACTGCCGGGATTTTTATATTATCTGCTGGAGCGGACGGGAGAGAACCGGTATAGGCCACTGCCGATCTATGGTGAAAAAACGCTGACGGGTACATTTACAAGTCGGATGGGCAAGCAGGTACCCGATACGGCGTATCACTTGGTGGGACCGTTCACGTTGACCAACCAGCTAGGCGAGGAGGTGACCGTACCGAAAGGGGATACTAGCATCGCTGTGGTTAACTTCTTCTATACGCGCTGCGAGACTTTCTGCACGCACATGAATAACGAGATGAACCGTGTGGCCGAACGATTTGCGGCCAACAACATGGTGAACCTGTATACGGTGAGCGTGGATACGGCGTACGACAAACCGGACGTGATCAAAGCGTATTCCGAAGGCTATCGCCCGCACGAAAAGCAGTGGCACTTTCTGACGGCAGGACCGGATGACCCGTTGGCTATTTCGCGGGACTATTTTCTCGTCGATGCTGTGCAGGATACCGCGGCTACCAATCGGTTTATCCACAGCTCTTCGCTGATCTTGGTGGATTCGCATCGCCGTATTCGCGGATACTACGACGTCAACCACAAGAAGGAAGTCGACCGGTTGGTTGATGAGATAAAATTATTATTGGTGGAAGAGATTCGGGAGACGAGCCCGTATTAATCCTCCCCACCCTCAGGCATTATTTAAACGGATAGGAACCAAAAAGATGGCACAAAGCGAGGTCGAAAAGAAGTATAGGGGGTGGATTATCATCCTCTCGGTGTTGATTCCATTAATCGTAGCGGCGTTATTCTCAGTTAACCTACGGGATATGGGCTACAACGTTGAGCCCCTTACGTTCCTGCCCCCGATTTACGCCACAATTAACGGCTTCACTGCGCTTTTGCTCATATGGGGTGTTGTGGCTATCAAGAATGGAAACCAACGCTTGCATGAGCGTTTGATGAAAGTTTGTATCGGTTGTTCGGTCGCGTTCCTGGGCATGTACCTGGCGTACCACATGACGTCTGACTCCACCCCTTACGGAGGGGAGGGCCCCATCCGCTACGTGTATTTCTTTATCTTACTGACGCATATTCTGCTTTCCATCGTAATTATACCCTTGGTGCTCATCACGTACGTACGGGCCTTGGCCGAGCGATTCGACCGGCACCGCAAGATTGCGAAAATCACATTCCCCATTTGGTTATACGTCGCGGTTAGTGGCGTTATCGTATACCTGATGATCTCCCCGTACTACGGCACCTAGGCGGAAACCCGTATATTTGTGCTATGCAACGAATTTGGATTTATCAAGCGAATCGAGAGCTGACGGAGTTCGAAGAACAACATGTGATAAGTCGCCTTTCGGAATTTACGACGCAATGGCGCGCGCATGGGAAGCAATTGGCCGCCAGTGCAGAAGTTCGGCACCGTCGTTTCATTATCTTGATGGTGGACCAGCGCATAGCCCCGCCCACGGGCTGCTCTATCGATAAATCGGTACACCTGCTGAAGGAAATTGAGCAAGAAACCGGATTGGAGCTTTTCGACCGCACGCAGATTGCCTACAAAGTGGGTAATGCTATTGAGGTTGTATCGCGCGATGAATTTGAACGGCTCTTGGCGTCAGCAACCGTTACGGCTGACACGATCGTGTTCAATAACCTGGTTGCGTCTTACCCCGATTTGGAAGACAAATGGGAAGTTCCCCTCAAGGATAGCTGGCACGCTCGCGTGTTCTTGTAAGTGGTGCTACGGAATCTCGTAGTGGTCCATATAGCGGATGATAGTACGGGTTTTTCGGTTGATGAAGTTGGTCGGGGCGTTGGGCTGCCAACGGCGCGGATTGGGTAGGACGGCGATGATGAGGGCGGCTTCGCGCTTGGTGAGTGAAGTGGCGGGTTTTCCGAAATAATGTTGCGTGGCGGCCTCTGCGCCATATAAACCATCGCCGGTCTCGATTACGTTGAGGTAGACCTCCAGAATGCGCTTCTTGCCCCAGAATATTTCGATGAGGGCGGTAAAATACGCTTCGAACCCTTTCCGCACCCACGAACGCTTAGGCCAGAGGAATACGTTTTTGGCGGTTTGTTGAGTGATGGTACTCCCTCCGCGCAATGCGCCGCCGCTTCGGTTGCGCTCGATGGCTTCCCGAATCGCTTTGCTATCAAATCCCCAATGCGTCATGAAGTTCGCGTCTTCGCCACTTAGTGCCGCTCGCTTGAGGTTGTCGGAGAGGTCTTCGTATTTAACCCATTTCTTAGTGATTTTCCATTCCTTGCCATCGCTCTTTCGCTCGATGGCGCGCTGCACCATCAACCAAGTGAGCGGCGGATTGATGAAACGGAGGATGATTACCCATCCGATCGTGAGGGCAAAAAAGTAGATGACCGCTCGTAGCGCCCAGCGGAATATACGGTTTCGGCGGGGCAGAGTGGATTGAGTCTTTTTACGCTTTCGGTTAATGGCCATAAGCTGCATTGTAGGTCGTCACGACTAACGTCAGTCCGTTACGTTAGGGCGTGGAGATATGCGAATATACACAAGTTGCGTTAGTGGCGCCCTATTTCTTAACTTACATCAATCGCCATGCGTTGGTTGAGCCCTATTTTTGTGATAAAAGGAAACGAAGATATGGAATTAGGCATCAGTATGTTTGGGGATCTGCAGATTGATCCGGCAACAGGTAACATTCAATCGCCACAACAGCGGTTGCAGGAGATCATTGAGGAAATCAAGCTTATGGACGAGGTGGGGTTGGATTATTTTGGGATGGGCGAGCACCATCGCCCGGATTACGCGGTCCCTGCGCCCGAGATCGTACTGGCCGCTGCGGCTACGGTGACGAAAAATATACGGCTAGGAAGCGCCGTGTCGGTGGTTAGCTCGGCGGACCCCGTACGCCTTTACCAGCATTTTGCGATGGTGGACTTACTATCTAATGGCCGGGCCGAACTTATGGCGGGGCGGGGAAGCTTCATTGAGTCCTTTCCGCTATTTGGCTACGACCTGAACGATTACCACGAGCTGTTTGCCGAGAAATTGGACCTATTGCTGAAGATCAATGCTTCCGAGACGATTACGTGGGAAGGGAAATTCCGCGCACCTTTGCGAAACCAACAGGTGTTGCCCCGCGCGGTAGGCAATACATTGCCCATCTGGATTGCCGTGGGCGGGACGCCCGAGTCGGTAATCCGGGCCGGGACGTTGGGTCTTCCCCTGATGATCGCCATCATAGGCGGTTCGCCCGCCCAATTCCGTCCCCTGTTCAAGCTATATCGGGATACCTATCTCCGCCACGGGCATGATGAATCGGCCATGCAAGTAGGCATCCATGCCCACGCGTTTATCGGTGAGGAAAGCAAGGCGGTTAGCGACCGGTATTATCCGTTATACGCTAGGCAGATGGACCGGATTGGCCGTTCCCGCGGATGGCCACCTTACCAACGGATGCAGTTTGATTATGGGCGGACAAAGGAAGGAGCCTTATTTATAGGCGACGCGAATGAAGTCATCGATAAAATTCTCTACGTGCAGGAGATGTTTGGGTTGACACGCTTTGCCGCGCACATGGACGTGGGTGGGCCGTCGCATAAAGACATGATGAAAGCGATTGAAATTTTCGGTACGCAAGTAGCACCCAAAGTGCGGGAAGCCCTTAAAAAATAAGCCTCGCATCCGGCGTAAGCCGGTACGCTCACCGCCACTAGCCCCCCAATCCGCACATTCGCCGGTTGGGGGCTTTTCGTGCCAAAAAGCCCGCTTAACGCGCAAAAAACGCCGTTATTTGACATTGTGTTGACGTCCATTTGGATATGATTTGGTATATTGTAGTTGTTTAATAATTAAGGGTTTAATCATAAATTTTTTAACAAAATGAACACACAAGAAGTACCAATGAAGAAGAAATCTGAAGTAGGCCAACCGAATGCAAACACGGGAGTACGCGTAGACACGAAAGCCCGATTCACGCCCCGGAGGTTTTCAGTTAGGGGATTGCGTAGACACGCCGGTATCAAAACGAGCCGCAACCCGCAGGTAGCCTACTAGTAGTCGCGAGACCATAAGCTATAAGGAACGCGCCACAGCCAAGGCATAGCCGCGGTTGTTAGGGCGTATTTTTTTTGGAAGGATGCGCCGGCAGTCGTTTTGACGAGCGCCGATCACCCGGTATATAACGGTGTTTAATTGCAACCCACTTGCCCATTCAACGGGCTTTTTTTGTTTTAGGACTTTCGTTATTGCGAAACACCACCATGCAAATGAGCAGCATTAGGTTGACAAGCACGGAAAACGCATTGGACGCGATGATGGGAAGTTCGTCCTTCAATATACCGTAGTACACCCATAGGCTGACGCCAGTCAGTAGCACGATGATGGTTGCCGCGGAAAGGTCCGTGGTTTCCTTCGTGCGGATGACTTTTACCAGCTGCGGGAGCATAGAGGCGGAAGTTAGTATGCCCGCGATAGTTCCGATAATGGTTTCGAATGTCATGCGTGGTCAAGTGTGGTGCGTTTTTTTGCGAGGACCAAAGGAGAGCGGCGTCGAATGCCATGGTCGTCGGACTTGCCATTGGCTTAGGGCCGGCGTACTGGCAAAGAAGATTATAGCCAGGATGAGTTCTGATAAGTCTCCCCAGTAATACATCGTCTTAGCGGCGGCGCGAAGCGCTTCTTCGGAGAACGAAGTGTCCAGTGGTAATCCCCTTGCGTACATGTGCTTTCCCAAAAATGCGTGAGCCGCCGCGCTTAAGAACAACACGATTCCGCGCGTTTTTACACTCGGCCGATGCGGAAGCGGCTCACGTCCGATGATAGCCCATGTGAACAAAAATCCCGCGAGTAAGAAATGAAGATGGATCAGATATTGGATTAGTGGACTGTGGAGACTCCTTCCAAAAAGGGGCGTTAGATAAAGCATGAACATGCCCCCGATGTTGAGAATCATGGCAGCCAATGGATGGCTAAGCACTCGCATGAACGGACTGGACAATAGCCTGACCAAACCACGTGCGCGGCGCACGGGCATAGCTTTCAGAAGCAACAGCACTGGTGCGCCAAGCACGAGAAATATGGGGGCGTACATGCCGATTATCAGGTGCTGGACCATGTGTCCCTCGATGTCGTGGTGTGCCCAGACCATTATGGTCGGGTGTGCGGCATATAACAGCAGTGCAATGCCTAACCAAAATGACACCTCCTGCCACACCGTCCATGTGAGGCTGCGGCGGCGGCACTGCCACGCCGTCACGGAATAGCCGATGGCCATGAGCAGCAGCAATACTTGGAAAATAACTTCCACGTTGCCTATCATTGCCTGGTGGTCATGCGTATTTTCGTTCATCTTCGGTCGCGGTGTGTGAGTGGTTTCCTGAGGTACAGGCCGATCAATAACAAACATACTGCAGCACCGTTCCAAGCGCGGTCGTAAGGTAGGAGGTTGTCGACGCACCTTATTTGGTGCAGCCGGAGGACTTTGTGGACGATCAGACCGTCGAACAGCTGGAAGCCACCCGCCCCGAGAAAGAAGCCCGACCAGGCGTGGCGTTCGGAGAAGTCTGCCGTGTCACGCAGGCGCCAGAGACCGACACCCCCCAGCGCCAAGGCGATCAGTTCTCCGGCGTGTAGTAGGCCGTCAGTAAGTAGGCCTATCGTGGCCGTCGACCCATCGTAAAAGTGGTGCCAGGCGAGCAGTTGGTGAAAGATGATTTCGTCAACAGCGGCCATCACGCCGATACCCAAGAGGGCGCCCGCGCGGACTACGCGTGGGGCAGACGAAGCAGGGACTGATGCGGGTTGTTGCATACGACTAAGTACAATCGTCGAGCAAAATCGTTAGGGAGTTGTTAAAAATAGTCCTTTCCCGCCCTGTCAGGAAGGATAAGGTGTTATAGCCAGTTGGAAGCCACAATCTGGCTCACTTGGGGGTGTGAGACTATGGGAGGTTTTTTCGGAAATTATCTCTACGAAATCGTACAAGAGATGGGGGCGGTCTTATATCGCGCGGCGCGCTAACGGACTTGGGTGAGCGACCGCTGTGGTTATACTTCCAAGTTGGGAGCTATAGTGTCCGCACGCTTGAACTTCTTGAAGAAATACAGAATTAGTAGAAACTGCGTATACCCATACACCGCATCTTCGACCGGAATCGTCAGCATGCGAATGCCCAGAAAGTCGCCAGGGTTGTAGTTGACGATGGGACTATCCAGCCCGGTTCCCGTTAGTACCCCATTCACCGGGAAGAAACCGAGCATAAGTACGGTAAAGACCAAGGATGCTTTCCCAATCCAGGCTACCCGGGCTACGAAGTGCAGGTACAGCAGTGTTGAGATTGTGGCAATTGCCGTTACTAGCGTATATATTTTGTCGGGATGTAGGAGCGCAATGACGGCACAGCCTACCACACTAACAAATACGATCAGGTTATTGAAACCGGCGAGCCAATCGAACTTGAAAAACTTGTCAAAACAATAGTAAGTGAAAATGCACGAAAAAGGAATGAAGATAAAGAACAGCCACTCTTCTATGGGCAAGCGCGCGATGGTAACGCCTAGGGTATAGTCCGTATTGAACCACCACACGCCACGCGCGGTAAACCAGACATCCCACGCAATGAAGGGGATGGCGACGAGGGATGCCGCTCGCAGGAATGCTCCAAAGTGGTGGTGGAACTGAAGCCGCCGATCGAAGGAAGCGATAAAGCAGATTATCACGGTTGAAAACAGGACGAGCGAATAGGTATATGGCATTATCGGTGCGGTTTGTTGAGGTACATTTTAAAATATTTAATAGGCACGTACAGAAAGCCGAAACATTCGCCGTTTTCCTTCCCTAGGTGCCGATGGTGCTGCTTATGTGCTCTGCGCAATGCGAGGAAATAGGCGTTTTTGGTATGTGTCAGAAGTTTGATGCGCTGATGTATGAAGATGTCGTGGACGAAAAAGTAGGCCATTCCATAGGCCATGATGCCTAGGCCGATGTAGAAAATGTAATTATAATCACGAAGAGAACCGAGATAGATTAGCGCGATGGTCGGCACGGCGAAAATCACGAAGAAATAATCGTTTTTTTCCAGCGTGCCTTCGCTGCTATGGTCGTGATGGTCCTTGTGTAGAAACCACAGAAAGCCATGCATGACGTATTTGTGGATAAGCCAGGTCGCCCCTTCCATGGCCATAAAGGTCGTTAGCGCAATCAGCGTATTCACTATCATTGCCTTGGTAGATTGAACCGGTTTGCTAGTGCCGCGCGACGGTAGTCAAAGATCTCGGTTAGTTTTCTTCGAACGAGTAAGTTACGGACGAGCCTGCCTAGCCAACCGAATGGTAGTTCGTAGTCTACCCGGTCTCGTATCAGCACGCCCCGCTCGTTTGGAATAAATTCGTGGAAATGATTCCAGTATCGGTACGGTCCCTTTTCCTGAAAATCGGTAAAACTAACGTAGGGATCCACTTGGGTAATCCGCGTCGTCCATCGCAAGGGGATGCCGAAGAGCGGCGACACGGTGTATCGGATGATTGTTCCCGCTTGGATGGGGCCGTCCGGTGCGGCTGAGCGCACCGTAAATCCCATCTGCGGTGGGGTGATGGCCGCGAGGTTTTCGGGAGAAGCGAAAAATTGCCAAGCGGTGTCAATATCGCAGCTTAGCTGTTGTTCACGATACAGTTGATATCTCATGGCTTGCGGGTTGATAATAGTTTGTCAACATGCGCGCGTACGACTGGCGATTCGATGCGCTGCCGGTTCGTCCGCAGGAAAGCAATGTCCTCGTCGATGTGGGCGCGATAAGCCAAAAAGGCCGGCGCGTGTAGCTGTACGGAGAGTCTGATGTACCGCAGTTCCGCATTGTCCGGCTCTTGTGTAATGGCTTGTTCAATGTTTTTCTTTCCCTTACGAAAGGTGTTTAGCTTGTTTATCGGACTCAACAGATGATTGGCCCATATGGTTTGCAGTCCGCCCAGATAAGCGCGGTTTGTGGCGGATGGGCTGTTCGCCTCCACGAGCTCGTTAATCATCTTGGTACACAGCTCCCTGTCGGCGAGAGCCTTGGCATAATCGGTGCGGATGCTGGGGAGAGTGTCCGTTCGGTAGAGTACGGCCATCGTCCAGATCGAGGATATCAGTAGTTTGACGAAGCTCATCCCAGTAATGCGGTTTTATAGCGAACGTAGCTCTTGAAGGCGACGAAGGCCTTTTCGGAGTTGGGGATGCGGACACGGCCGTTGAGTATTTCGCTGGATGATTTGCGCTTGATTTTTCTGAACAGAGAAAGGTAGTACTTGTAGGCGAGGTACACACCAAATTTGGAAGCGTTAGGCAGCTTTTTTATCCCGACCAGTGCCTCCTCAAATTCTTCCGCTATTTCCTGTTCGATCCGTGCTTTCACGCCATTGTCAAACACCCCGAGGTCTATGTTGGGGAAATAGGTTCGGCCCAGTATCTCGTAATCGGCTTTGAGATCCCGCAGAAAATTGACTTTTTGGAACGCTGAGCCTAGCTTCATGGCATAAGGCTTAAGTTTGCAGTATTGTTCGGTGTCGCCCTGCGTAAATACTTGGAGGCACATGAGGCCCACCACTTCCGCAGAACCTACGATATATTCTTTGTATAGCGCGGTATTGTAGTCGATCTTTCGGAGATCCATCGCCATGCTTTGCAGAAAGGTGTCGATTAGATTTTTGTCGATTTGATAGCGGGTGACCGTTTCCTGAAAGGATTGTAGGATGGGATTAAGGGAGATTCCTTCTTCTAGCGCCGCGTCCGTCTCGTTTTTTAGCCGGTGCAGCAGTTTCTCCTTGTCGTAGCCGTGGAAGCTATCCACGATTTCGTCGGCCAGCCGTACATAGCCGTAGATAGCGTAGATTCCCGTGCGTATGGACGGCTTCAACGCCAAAATCCCTAGCGAAAAACTGGTGCTGTATTTTTTAGTCGTCATCTTGCTGACGGAATGCGAAAGTTCGTCGAATAGTTGCTTCATGACAAAGGGTTTAGTTTGATGAGCTCGGTGGCCGCAATTTTTCCAGATATAATCGAGGGTGGAACCCCCGGTCCCGGAACGGTCAACTGGCCAGCATAAAACAGGTTCTTTAGTTTTTTATTCCTCAGTTTGGGTTTGAGTACGGCCGTCTGGCCCAAGGTATTGGCTAGGCCGTAGGCATTGCCTCCATATGCGTTGTAGTCTGCCCGGAAATCGCTCACGCAATAGCTTCGCTTGTACACCAATTCGGCACGGAGGTTGACCATGCCGGTATGTGTTTCGAGTCGGGTGATCATCTCGGCTAGGTAGTGCTCCCGCGTGGCGTCTTCGTCCGCTATCCCCATGGCCAAAGGCATGAGCAGGAAAAGGTTTTCCTTTCCCTCTGGTGCCACGCTGGGATCGGTTTTCGAGGGACAACACGCATAGAACAGCGGCTTTTTTGGCCACGTTTTGGTATCGTAGATTGACGTAATGTGCTGATCGAGGTCGTTCTCAAAAAATAGCGTGTGGTGCTTAAGGTTGGGGATTTTTCGGTTTATGCCCAGATAATAGATCAGGCAGGAAGGGGCGAAGGTGCTTTTTGCCCAGTACGCCTCCTTATAATTACGTAGTTTCGGACGAAGCAGCGATTCCGTATGGTGGTAGTCGGAAGAGGCGATTACACTGTCAAAGGCGATTGTTTCTCCATTGATACAGAGTGCATTGACTTTACCGTTTGACGCGTCGATTCGCTCCACATTCGCGTTAAAATGGAAATGTACGCCTTGGCGCAGTCCCACCTTGTGCATCGCCTTTACCAACTGGTAAAAGCCCCCCATGGGGTAATGTGTGCCCAACGCATAGCCGCCATAGTTCATCAAGCTGTATAGGGCCGGAATCTTCTGAGGCGAGGCCCCCAGAAAAATAACCGGAAACTCCATCAACGTCCGCAATGTTTCACTTTTGAAGTATTTGCAGACGTAGCTTCGAAAGTTACGGAAGAGGTCCAGATGGATGGCATGCCGTGCTAGGGCTGGTGAAAGGAACTCGCTGATGCTATGGCAAGGCTGGTGCACGAATTGCCGCATCCCCACTTCATACTTGAACTGAGCCGCTTGTAGAAACCGATCGAGCTGACGCCCGGCTCCCGGTTCGGTTTGTTCGAATAGTGCCCGAAGCTCGTTGAGGCATCTTGGCACACGCATCGTTTGTTTTCTAAATACGATTTCAAACTGAGGGTCCAAGGAAACTAGGTCGAAAAAGTCAGCGGTCTGACACCCAAAATCTTGAAAAAATTGCTCAATCACGTCTGGCATCCAGTACCAACTCGGCCCCATGTCGAAACGGAATCCCTCAGCGGTGGCATATTGTCGCGCCCTGCCGCCCGGCTGCCCATGTTTTTCAAACACGTGTACCTCCATACCGGCTCTCGCCGCATACGCCGCGGCCGACAAACCCGAGAAACCTGCGCCGATAATGGCTATTTTCTTCTTCATTCCGTGATGGTAATAGACCGATGTGACTCTATTGGCCTGAGAAAAAGGGTGTGAGAAAGGGATTGTCACCCGACAGCGGGTGACAATCCCTGTTGAGCCGTTTGCTTTACGGCAGCAATACTTGGTCGATGACGTGGATGACACCGTTCGTGGTCGTCCAGTCGGCTTGTGTTACTTTTGCCGCGCTGGTGTTGCTTACGCCAGTTATGGTTACGTCGTCGCCAATTCCAATGGTAACGGTAGCACCGTTAATCGTCTCGGGAGTCGCGCCATTGCTGAGATTGGTCGAAAATATCCGCCCACTAACCACGTGGTAGGTAAGGATTTCGAGCAAATCGTCCGGAGGGATGGCTTGGATGGCGGTTTCCGTACCCAGTCCCGCCGCCGTAAACGCGGCGTTAGTGGGGGCAAACACCGTGAAGGGGCCATTGCCCGACAAGACTTCCGCGACGTTTGTCGTGCCGGTGCTGGCATGCAATACCGCCGCTACGAGTAGGGAAAAATTGTCGTCACCGACGAGCGTAGCTACCACATTACCCGAAGGGGGTAAAATAACTTTGTCCACTGCGTGGATAATCCCGTTGCTGGCAAGCACGTCGGCCTGAACCATACGAGCCCCGTTTACTGAAACTGAATTTCCTGATTTCGTTACGTAAAAATCCGCTTCAGCCAAGGTAGCTACGGCCGTGTTAGCACCTTCGGGAATGGCTGCAGCGGCCACGCGCTGGCCGAGCACATGGTACAGTAGAATCGTGCGCAAGGTTTCTACGGGTAGGGCATTGATGGCGGCCTCGTTGCTAAAGCCCGCCGCAACAAAGGCTTCATTCGTAGGCGCGAACACGGTGAATGGACCGGCTCCATTGAGCGTTTCGGCCAGGCCCGCACGTACGACCGCTGCGCGCAGGAGCGAGAAGTCTGGGCTTTCCACCACGATTTGGGTAATTGTTTTGGCGGGTTTCGGAGGGGCTTTATCCTTTTGACAAGCCGTAAACCCTAATGTAGCCGTTAACAACAGCAACACACTGCAGAATTTTTTTGATGGTTTCATAATCGTTTATGGGTTTAATTGTATATTTATATACTAGTACAATGCAAATATAGTATATTTTTATACTAAATTAGTTTTTTTGGTAATTTTGCTTTGATTTTTTGCTAAGCGGGCGAGGTTGTTGGTGTAAATTATTTATAGTCAGTTATTTAGGTTTTGTGTTGTTTGCGGAAATAGTTTATTATTATTTTGCGGACAGTTATTGCTAAGCGATGTTATACGGAATACTACAGGAGTTAATCGTTCGATTGGAAGAATTTGAAGCGGATAAACAGTCGGCCGAGCCTACCTTCGGAGATTTTTTGGACTGGCTAAACCGACATTACGGTCGTGCGGGATCGGGCTTGGAAAGCGGCGAAGAACCGTATTGGGAAGGGAAGGAGCGCGGGCGATCGGCCGAAAGCGTAATCAATACCATGTTGGTGCATATGTTTAAGTATGCCCGTTTGCATGCCAAAAACGTTTTGGTCGATTCGCCTTTCGTCAGCCAAGACGATTTCATTTATTTGATTAGTCTACGGGCGCATGGCGATATGTCGAAAATGGCTCTCATTCGTCGTAATATCCACGAAAAGCCCGTTGGGAGCAAGATTATCAAGCGCTTGATCGAACAAGGGTGGGCGGCGGAGTATGCCGACGAGACCGACAAGCGTGTGCGTATGCTGCGGCTGACAGCGTCTGGGGCGGCTATGCTCGACGAGCACATGGATAAAATTCGGGTGGCGAGCAAGGCGGTGACAGGCGATCTAACCACTTCCGAAAAAATGCAGCTGATCCGCTTGTTGCTCAAGCTGGACGCATTCCATAACAAATCCTACCAAGACGGTAGCATCTTAAGGCTGTTTGATGGGGAGCAAGAATCGCCTCGGCTATCTAACTAGGGGGCGTCGGGTAGGTACTAGGGTTCCGTTTCCTCCACAAACTCCAGAATGTCCGCTGGCTGGCAGTCGAGTGCTTTGCAGATTGCCTCCAGAGTGCTGAAACGGATGGCCTTTGCCTTGCCGGTTTTCAGAATCGATAGGTTAGAAAGGCTCAACCCCACTTTTTCAGACAACTCGTTAAGCGATATTTTTCGCTTGGCCATCATCACATCTAAGTTGACAATGATCGGCATATCTTAGATCGTTAGTTCGTTCTCCTTTTGCAAGGCAATACCCTTACGGAAGATTAATGCAATAACGAATAATATGGCCGAGGTGATCAGATATCCCGAGCCATCGACACATATAGCTACTGCGTCACCCATCGCAAAGCCCCTTGTGTACAACCGTTCCGCAAGTTTTTCGGCGATAAGGGTGAGCATGCCGATGGAAAATGTATAGCCCGTAATTTTCATGATAATTGTAGCTACGCCCTCGTGGAATGGTGCCTGTAGGTGGATGGCCTTGAAAAGTCGAATGGTCGTCAGGAAGACGTAGGCTTTTCCTGCCGAAAGGCCGATGAGGAGCAGCATTACGGCCGTGTACAGTGGGGGATGCTGGGCGTACATGGCCGACAGATCGAGCCCAAGATAGAGGTTTTGAGTAGCAATTGGACGGAAGAGGCTAAACGCGTAGTTGAACAGTAGGGCGCCGGCCTGGGTGCAATAACCGAGAAAGATGATCCAGCAAATAGCTTGGATGGCTTTCAAAATAAAGTTGTCTCGTGTTGACATCGCGTGGATAGATTAAGGTTTCACGATGCAAGTATACGAATATTTATCGAATATCGATAAATAAATATTTAAATTCAATAATTATTTTAATAGGGATGTCGTAGAAGTGAGGGTAGCGCGCCGGTTACTTTCCGTTGATTTCTTTTTCTGCCGGTGACAACGTGCGAAGGCACGGAATGTCATTCACTCCACTTTCTTCACGTTCGACATCGAGGACTCATCCTGTGGCAAGCTGTCTTGCTCGACCACGGAAAACTCGCCGTTTGCTTCCATCACAACGGCTTCCACGTGCTCAATGGAATTTATTCCACTGCTCCGAAGTATAGACCGAACCTCGCTCTCGGTGACCCGTTCCCTCTTTAAGGCCGCTTGCAGAAAACTGCCCTTGTAAAATACCAAAGTCGGTTCGGAACTAATTAGCCTCGAAAACTTCTTGGAACGGACCGACAGGTACGCCAACAGATATTGCAAGGAGATCAATATGCCTAGCGCGACGATGCCGTCAGCCAACGACACGTCGCTACTGAGTAGGACTGTCGCGAGTGTAGACCCCAAGGCGACAGACACGATAAAATCAAACTCCCGCATTTGCGATAAGGTCCGTTTGCCTGCAATCCGTACCATAATGATGAGCGAGATGTAGGCCAGCAGGCCGAGCAAAAGTATCGACTGAATGTTTTCCCAGTTGTTAAAATGTATCTTTTCCATAAATTATACGTGCTTATGTGCGCGGTGTTGGTGGACCATGAAATCACTTGCCGACCAATTGTTCGACCGTTGTCCTGTCTGGAAATTTCCTGACGGATCATCCCTTATCGAACGTATGGCACCCCTTATTGGTTTGACGAGATGCTATGCTCGTGGGCTCAATTGCTTGGCGATACGAATGTTAGGGAGCGAGAGTGCTTTGACAAGGACGGCAGGGAAAAAGCCAAAAGAGACAGGATAGCCGGAGTGGAAGTCCCTTAAAATCAATCTCTACGCGGTGCGTTGAAGTCAGCGCGGTAGGTCAAATGTTATCTTCCAATTAATTCCGAATCGGTCTTTTAACGTCCCATAGTAAGATCCCCAGAATGTTTCCGTCATCGATACCTTAATCTGGCCACCCACAGACAATTCGTTAAATAACCGGTCAGCTTCGTCTCTATCCGCCGTATTGACGTAAAGCGCGAAGTTATTATTCGATCCCATCTCTCCATCCGCGTCCGTATTATCTGAACCCATCAGTGTAGTGCCCTTGCTAATGGGCAAGGTGACATGCATAATCTTTTCGTCATGTTCCTTAAAAATCTGCCTATCGGTATTCGGCACATCTTTATAACGACCTACGTATTGGAACTCCGTACGGAAGACGGATCTGTAGAAATTAAAGGCCTCTTCACAGTTGCCGTTAAAGAAAAGATACGGATTCAATGTTGTCATGATTTTTTTGTCTGATTTAAGCGTTCTTATCAACTGAGGCAAATAACGTGCTGGCGGTAGCACCTCGAAGTGCCGACACCGGTTAAGCGACAGCGCGTTATGGTTTCTAATATCGCTTTTTTGAGAGAATATTTTGCACCTTTGTTACTTCTCTTTCGAAAGTAACTCACAATACGTGGCAAAGCCTGGGATTTACGAACTGCGGTTTTCTGGCCGTCCGCTCTGGTAATGCAATCTGATAGGATTAAACATATTCAAACGAATGGAAAAGCGGGCTATTCAAGAATTAGCGGAAAGAAATGGTCTGGCGCTGGCGGATGTGATGGGTTTTAATGAGATGGGAATAGACTTTAAGGTCGGATTCGCGAAAGCTAAGGACGGCTCAAAATGGCTGTTGCGCATTCCCAGGAGAGCCGATCTCGGCGAACAGATTGCAAAGGAGAAACGGATTCTTCAATTGGTGTCTAATCACCTATCCGTACAGGTGCCGGATTGGCGCATCGCCAATGCAGAGCTCGTAGCCTATCCGTTGCTGGATGGAACGCCTGCCCTCACGTTTGACGCTGAGACGCATGAAGTAACGTGGAACATGGCTAAAGACAGCCAACACTACATCTCGTCGTTGGCAGAAGCACTTGTCGAACTTCATTCCATTCCAACGCACGAAGTGCTTCGTAGTGGGTTAAGCGTGTTATCGCCAGAACAAGTTCGCAAAGAGATTTCAGACAGGTTGGTATTAGTGAAATCGGAATTGGGGATCAGTGCCGAATTGGAAAATCGATACGAGCGGTGGTTGGATAGCGATGCCTTGTGGCCGAGTTTTACGAAATTCATTCACGGTGACTTGTATGCCGGTCATACCCTTACGCGCCCCAATGGCGAGGTGTGCGGCATTATCGACTGGTCAACGGCGCAAGTCAGTGACATCGCACAAGATTTTTCGGGACACGCTACGGTGTTCGGCGACGAAAGCCTCAAATCGTTAATTTCAGCCTACGAAAAGCGGGGTGGGGAAGTATGGGATAACCTATTTGAACAAGCGGTTGAAAGAGCCGCGGCTGCACCTTTAGCTTATGGATATTTTGCTATAGAGACAAAAGATGAAAATCATCTGAATGCCGCAAAATTGCAGTTAGGCATTGCGTAGACATTTTTTCGGGGGCTAAGACCGTAATCGGGTTGGTGCTTTTTGGTTGATAGGATGTTGCCTGGTGACGGGAGGAAAATGCATTTCCAAAGTCGGGGCCATCTGGCGCACCATTAGCTCCCTGCCCCCACCTGGCGGGGTTGCGCTATCAATCGCTGGCTAAGCTATGCCCATTCAGGCCACCTCTTGGCCGGTTGAGGCCCCTTTTCTGACGGCTCACTCATTTCATTCTTACCCTCCACTTTAGTACGCCGTAATTTTGTGCCAACAAATAAAACGAAAGAACATGAAAAAATTATTCTTTACAATGATTGCAGGTCTGGGCTTGGTTACGGTAGCGAATGCCCAAAGTACAGACAAAGGAACGGTTATGTTGGGAGGAAATGTATCGTACCAATATAACAACGTTGTTGACGTTGACGGCAACAA
Source organism: uncultured Sphingobacteriaceae bacterium (assembly GCA_964423925.1). Taxonomy (GTDB): domain Bacteria; phylum Bacteroidota; class Bacteroidia; order Sphingobacteriales; family Sphingobacteriaceae; genus CAYRGQ01. The sequence goes on from CAYRGQ010000038.1 coordinate 25,802, forward strand.
ACAAGGATACGCCATCGTGCCTCAGGTAGGTTACTTTGTGCAAGACAACTTTGCCCTTGGCTTGGGCCTGGGCTATGCCGGCAACACCAACAAGAATGCCGCCGATATCAAAACGGTTTCAGGCGAATTTACCGTATCTCCTTTCGCACGGCTTTACCAAGGTGACGGCGCCCTGAAATTCTTCGGTCAGTTGTCAGTTCCCATGGGATGGGGTACCAACAAGGTAGACGGCGACAAAGTTGCTTCGACTGAACATTATGGCGTTGCTATTTCTCCTGGTATCGCGTACTTCCCCACGAGCAAAATCGGCATCGAGTTAGCGGTACGCGGGCTGTACTATGAGTACGAGTCTCACAAACCGGAGAACGGCACCAAAGTTGGATCTAACGAGTTTGGTCTGAACGCAAATTCATTTGCTCCTACCATTGGCGTTAGCTTCTA
>CAYRGQ010000039.1:0-25821 GCA_964423925.1 uncultured Sphingobacteriaceae bacterium
ATATAAAATGAAAAAAGCGCTGTTTTACAGCGCTCTACGTGTTCCCGAAGGGATTCGAACCCCTATCTTCAGAACCGGAATCTGAAATTCTATCCATTGAACTACGGGAACAGGATTGCAAAGATATTCAATTTTTCGATATACGCTAAAACCCGCGCCAAAAATTCATGCGAAGTTCAACGTAATTACTGCGTTTCCGCTATATTGGGCGAGGGTTAGTGTGGCGGGGGGTTTTCGCAGGCACTGTATTTGTCTGCATACCCTGGTCGCTGGATACTGACATGAAAAAACGCGGCAGCACGGATGTCGCGTTTTGTTGGCGCAACTCGTTAATCGGTAAAAACCACAGATTATGAACACTAGGAAAATTAATCGTACAAATTATAACCTCCTTCGTATGGGGGTTTGCGCCTTGATAGTCACGCTATCCGCATCGTCATGCGATAAGGAAGGCGAGAAGCAGCGTGTAGGAAAGGCGCTGGAGCTGACCGACAGCGAACAGCAGTTAGTCCGTCAAAGCAATGCTGCGGCGTTTAACTTGTTTGAAGGGGTGTCCGAAGGGCTGGGAACCCATGATAACAGCATGTTTTCGCCGCTTAGCCTGAATGCGGCCTTGGCCATGACTGCCAACGGCGCCAAAGGAGCGACCCAGGAGGGGATTTATGCGGCTTTGGGCCTGCAGGATGCGGACCCGCAGCTCATCAACGCTTATTTTAAAAAGATTATGGAGGGGCTGCCGGAAGTCGATCCCACCGCCACGTTGCATCTTGCGAACTCGATTTGGTACCGACGCGGCTTTACCGTATTGCCCGAATTCCTCGAGACCAACAGGGCGAATTACAAAGCATCAGTTGAGGCGCTGGACTTCGCCGACGCCGGCGCGACTGAACGGATCAATGGATGGGTGAGCCAGCAGACGCGGACCAAAATTCCCACGATTGTCGAGCAAATTCCCGCCGATATGGTCATGTACCTCATTAACGCGGTGTATTTTAAAGGCATTTGGCAACATCAGTTTGATCCACGAAAAACAGCGAAAGACAACTTCATCCGTTCCGACGAGGATGCTTTGCAGACGGACTTCATGCAGCAGGAAGGCAATTTCCTCGTTCATGCGAACGAAATGGCTGACGTTATTGAGCTGGGCTACGGGGGTGGCCAGTACAGCATGGTGATCGTACGGCCAAAGGAAGGGAAGGGTCCGTCCGACATTGTGGCACACTTGGCCACGATGCCTTCCACTTGGGACCAATGGATGGCGGATATGCAGACGTCCAACCCGCTTAACCTAAAGTTACCCAAGTTCAAGTTCAGTTACGAACGCACGCTTAATAGCGACTTAGCAGCACTGGGGATGGGGCTCGCTTTTTCCAACCAAGCGGATTTCACGGGCATTCATTCCGGAGGCAACGTACAGATCAGTGAGGTCAAGCAGAAAACCTTTGTGGAAGTCAATGAGGAAGGGACGGAAGCAGCCGCCGTTACGTCGGTCGAAGCCATAACGACGTCGGCCCGGCCTATGCTCGAGTTTGTGGTCGATCGGCCGTTTTTGTTCGCGATTCGTGAGCGGGCGTCGGGATTGATTCTATTTGTAGGGCAAGTGAATGATCCCTCAACGGCAAGCACGAAGGATTAGCAAACACCCTCCGCCTGCAGCTTTTTGTGATTAAGCAAATAATTTTTGATATATTAACATAGAATATCCTTGTTTATTATGGTGATTCGCAATCAAATCCCCGATAACCGTTAAAATTTTCAAGAAAATAATATTTTTATTGAAAATTCAATATTTAATTTGTTTCTTTGTAAAGTTGATAACAAACACGAACAAAAAGTAAGAAAAACAAATTAAGTATATGTGCGGAATTATTGGGGCTTTTGATTTGAAGAGACCGTCGGCAGAATTGCGTCCGCAGGTCCTTAAGATGTCTAAGAAGATCAGGCATCGCGGACCCGATTGGTCGGGAATATTCAGCTCGGATAAAGCGATTCTGGCCCACGAACGGCTGGCGATCGTTGATCCGAAGTCGGGCAAGCAACCCTTGTTCAGTGAGGACGGAAAGGTGGTGCTGGCTATCAACGGTGAGATTTATAACCACCAGCAGCTGCGTGCTTCGCTCACGCACTACGGGTTCTCAACCCAATGCGATAGCGAGGTAATATTGGCGCTCTACCAGCAAAAGGGCCCCGAGTTTATCGAAGACCTAAATGGCATTTTCGCGTTTGCACTTTACGATATCGAGAAAGACGCCTACCTTATTGCGCGTGACCATATCGGCATTATTCCCCTCTACATGGGGTGGGACGAGGCCGGCGGATTCTACGTGGCTTCCGAACTGAAGTCGCTCGAAGGATACTGCACGAGGATTGAGTCGTTTCCTCCGGGACATTATATCTATAGCCCCGAGGGGCAAACGCCCCAGCGGTGGTATACGCGCGATTGGGATTCCTACGATGCGGTGAAGGATAACGAAACTGATATTGACTTGCTGCGCAAATCGCTGGAGGATGCGGTACATCGCCAACTGATGTCTGACGTGCCCTATGGCGTGTTGCTGTCGGGTGGGCTTGACTCGTCAGTCATTGCCGCCATCACCAAGAAATTTGCTTCGCGCCGCGTGGAGTCGAATGACCAGGAGAACGCGTGGTATCCGCAGCTACATTCCTTTGCCGTGGGCCTGAAGGGTTCACCCGATCTGATTGCGGCTCAGAAGGCCGCGGATTACATCGGTACCATTCACCACGAGATTAACTTTACGATTCAGGAAGGGCTTGACGCCATCCGGGATGTCATCTACCATTTGGAAACGTACGACGTTACGACCATCCGTGCGTCTACGCCCATGTACCTGCTGGCTCGGGTAATCAAGTCGATGGGCATCAAGATGGTGCTTTCGGGCGAAGGATCGGACGAGCTATTCGGCGGTTACTTATATTTCCACAAAGCGCCAAACGCGAAGGAATTCCATGAAGAGACCGTCCGAAAGATCAACAAGCTACACCTTTACGACTGCCTTCGTGCCAACAAATCGCTGGCCGCTTGGGGCGTGGAAGGACGTGTACCCTTCCTCGATAAGGAGTTTATCGACGTGGCCATGCGGATTAACCCCGAGGACAAGATGATTCGCGATGGCCGGATGGAAAAATGGGTGGTTCGTTCCGCGTTTGAATCCTACCTACCGGAGAGCATCGCATGGCGCCAAAAAGAGCAGTTTTCGGATGGTGTAGGCTACAGTTGGATCGATACGCTGAAAGCGCAAGCGGAGGAGCGGGTGTCTGATGCGGAAATGGAAGCTGTCGCGGCTCGCTTCCCCATCAATACGCCCCAGAATAAAGAAGAATATTTGTACCGTACCATTTTTGAAGAGCATTTCCCTTCCAGCGCTGCTGCACTTACCGTTCCTTCCGTCAAATCGGTTGCCTGTAGTACGCCAGAAGCGCTTTTATGGGATGCATCATTCCAAAACGTAAATGATCCTTCAGGTCGGGCTGTAGCTGCGGTGCATAACGAAAGCTACGAAAAGAGCAAGAACGCATCCCGTCCACTGACGGCGGAGACGTCTTGAGTTAATAATACCTACTACTAAAAAAAGGTTGCGCCATTTCTGGTGCAACCTTTTTTTTGTCCGAATAAATTCGGATTACAATTCGCGAATCCAGATGTTGCGGAAGCTAACCAGGTCGTTGTGGTCCTGTAGCATTATCGGGCCGGGACCGTGCGCGTTATATTTGGGCAAGCCAATAAACTCGGTGGGTCCGTCCAGCTCAACGTTGTTTTGTACCAATACGCCATTGTGAAGTACGGTGATGCGTGCTTTGCTGATGAGTACACCGTCCTTGTTAAAACGTGGTGCGGTCCAGATGATATCGTATGTCTGCCATTCTCCTGGGGGGCGGGTTGCGTTGACTAATGGGATGCGCTGCTTGTACAAGCTCGCTGCCTGACCATTCGGATAGGTCTGGTTTTCGTAACTGTCGAGCACCTGTACTTCATACAGGCCTTGCATAAATACGCCACTATTGCCTCGGCCTTGGCCTTCGCCCTTAACCACGCTTGGCGAGCGCCACTCGATATGCAGCTGGTAATCGGTAAATTCACGTTTGGTCTTTATCCCGCCTTTTCCGGGTACTACCGTCAGGGCACCATCTGAGACCTTCCATTCGATAGGCTGACTGCCGTTGTTTGCGCTCACCCATTCTGAGGTGGAGGATCCGTCAAAGAGGACAATGGCGTCAGAAGGTACGTTATCCACAGGTGAGAGCGTGACAACGCGAGGTATCGGTGACCATACCTCAGTTTCTTCGGGTTTCATGCTTGTTTGTTGTTGTGCAGACAGGCTGGCGGCTAGCACCACTAAAGCTGTCGAACTCATTAGTTGTTTGGTATTCATGTGTTGATTTTAATTTGTTTCGTTATTGGAATGCGCTGATGCCGGTGATGTCCATGCCCGTTATCAGCAGGTGTATATCATGCGTGCCCTCGTAGGTAACTACCGATTCGAGATTCATCATGTGGCGCATGATGGGGTATTCGCCAGTGATACCCATGGCGCCCACGATTTGTCGGGCTTCTCTTGCGACGCGTAGGGCTACGTCCACGTTATTGCGTTTGGCCATGGAAATTTGGGCAGGTGTGGCGCGGTCTTCGTTTTTCAAGGTCGCCAACCGCCATACGAGCAGTTGTGCTTTGGTGATTTCCGTAAGCATCTCGGCCAATTTCTTCTGCTGAAGCTGGAAACCGGCGATGGGCTTGCCAAATTGCTGCCGTTCCTTGGCGTACCGCAAGGCCGTATCGTAACACTCCATGGCAGCGCCCAAGGCACCCCAAGCAATGCCGTACCGCGCCTGGTTAAGGCAACTAAGGGGTCCACGCATGCTGGATACACCCGGTAGGACGTGCGACTTGGGAACACGGACGTTGTCAAATACCAACTCACCTGTCGCCGAAGCGCGCAAGCTCCATTTATTGTGGGTTTCGGGCGTAGTGAATCCTTCCATCCCGCGTTCGAGGATTAGCCCGACGGTTTTTCCTTCGTCAGCCTTGGCCCATACGATGGCAATATCTGCGAAAGGTGCGTTCGAAATCCACATCTTGGAGCCGTTGAGGATGACGTGATCGCCATCGTCCGTGACGCGCGTACGCATCGCCGAAGGGTCTGAGCCATGGTCGGGTTCGGTAAGACCGAAACAACCCATCCATTCGCCTGAAGCGAGTTTGGGCAAATACTTGGTCTTTTGCGCTTCGTTGCCGTAGGTATATATGGGATACATGACCAAAGACCCCTGTACAGAGGCTGTGGAGCGAATGCCGGAGTCGCCACGCTCGATTTCCTGCATCATGAGACCATAGGCCAGGTAGTCTAGGCCTGCGCCGCCGTACTGCTGTGGAATCGTCGGGCCGAACAGGCCCAGCTCGGCCATGCCCGGCAGTAGTTGGCTCGGGAATGTCGCTTCCTGAGCATGCACTTCGATGACAGGCAGCAATGCTTGATTGACCCACTGCCGCACGCTGTCGCGGATGAGGCGGTGCTCATCAGGAATCAGTTCGTCGAGTAAGTAGTAGTCAGGACATTCGTATTGGCTCGCCATTGCGCTGTTATTAAGGTTTGCCCGCGCACCAAGGGAACAGGGCGTACAAGTATAATGAAAAATTTTTTGGATATGACACGCGATGCGTAACCTTATGACGGGCAACTTGGCCTGGACCGGGCGTTCTTGGCCATGCGGGGCGTTGAAGGCCGGCTATTTCACCTCGTCGATCGCTTTCCGCTTTTTGGTCCTCACTTGTCTGAAGTGACTCGGCGTTAGCCCGGTTACTTTCTTGAATTGGTTGCTCAAATAGGCCGTGCTGGAGTAGTTGAGTTGCTCAGCTATCTCGTTCAGGGTAAGCTCATCATACACGAGCAATTCCTTCACTTTTTCGATCTTCTGGGCGATGTAATATTTCTCAATGGTCGTACCCTCTACCGCTGAAAAAAGGCTGGAAAGGTAGCTGTAGTCGAGCTCCAGCGCTTCGCCGAGTACTTCGGAGAGGTTATGCTTCGTTTGGTCCTGCTGGTGGTGTACAAGCTCGATGATGGTCATCTTGATCCGTTCGATGATGCGGCTTTTTCGATTGTCGATGATTTCGAACCCCAGTGGAGTGAGCGCCTCAGCCAATTCGGATTTTTCCTTAAGCGTCAGTTTTCGGGCTAGGGTTACCTCTCCGAGTTGTATTTTTTCTACCGTCAGTCCCAATCGTTCCATCGTCTGTTGGACAACCATGATGCAACGTCCGCAAACCATATTTTTAATATATACCGTAGCCATATCAGGGGATAATTCGCACGCCATTATCAAATTTACGAATTATTTATAAGGTCAATAGTCTAGCAACGCGGAAGCGAGGGGAGATATCCAATCCATGGCGCCAAATGTCATGACTTTTCGCGCAAACTGTTGTTTTGATGGCAGAAAACCGTAAATTTGAACTATCATCTACCAATGATAAAAAGGCTCGTTTGCCCCACAGGCATATCGACGGGTTAGGCCTTAGGTGTCCTACGATAAAAACGTCGATCTAGGATAGCTTGGGAATGGGATTCCCGTATTTTTTAGTAAATGAGGATGAGACTAGCTGGCGTGTTCAGTGTTGTCAATCATTCGGTTTTTGTGTAGTGATTAGGCGGGGTCAGAAGCCCCAGTGAGAACGTTAAAAGCATTCATGAGCGAGTGGTTTCTAGTTTTATCGGAACAGTCGGCGGGTACGCCACTATCAAATTGGCTTGTTTTTCTTTTGGCTGCCGGCCACGTCGTATGGGCTAGGACCCTTAACGTGCGGCTTTATCCGGCTGGTATGGCTACCTTGGCCATCGTATGCTATAATTCGTTTGTTTCGAACGACTGGGCCAACTTAGCCTTTTCGGTTTATTTTCTGGTGATGCTCTGTCATGGCTGGGCCTATTGGACGGTCCAGAAGGGGACGCAGGGTGGTTCGGTTTCATATGCCAGCACTTCGGATTGGCGGACTGCATTTGCCATCGTGGGAGCCGTTTTTGTGATGCTTTACCTTATTCGGGCCTTGGTGATGGATGCCGATTTTCCTTTTTGGGAGTCGGGCGTGGGGGCAGTGGCCTGTGGCTGCGTCTGGCTGCTCAATCAACGTAAGATAGAATATTGGGTATTGCTCAACATGAGCCAGGCATTTGCCATTCCCTTACTGGTGCACACTGATCAGGCTTTATACGCACTCTTATCCCTTTTTCTGTATATTTTCTCGATTTTCGGTTTTTTCTCCTGGCGACGCATCATCCGTCAACAGCGTAAATTTGTGCACGCATGAACGATGTCATTGCCGCTTACGCCCAAATAATCCCTACGCCGCTGATGGCGCGGTTGTGGCGCTTTGCCGGCCGTGCTGAGGGAGACAAGATGCTGCATGCCGAACAACTTCGGGTGATTGTCGATCAGGGTTGGTTTAAGGCGTTTATACCCGAGCATCTCGGTGGGATGGCGCTGGATTTGCCCGCGGCGGTTCGTCTGGAGGAGGCCCTCGGGTATGTCGATGGCAGCGTCGGTTGGACGGTGACCTTATGCGCCGGTGCCGGGCTGTTCGTGGGCTTTATGGATTCGAGCGTGCTACCGGCGGTGGCCTCATCGCCCGAAGCTTGCGTTGCGGGGAGCGGTCAGCCCTTGGGCATCGCCGTGGCGAAAGACGGGGGCTACGAGCTGTCCGGGCAATGGCCTTATGCTACGGGGATCGCACATAGTACCGTGGTGACAGCCAATTGCCGTATAGTCGACGGCAATGGGGATGATGATGCCCAGGGACCAATAAAAGCTTTTTTTCTCTTTCGGGATCAGGTAGATCTTATTGCCGACTGGGATACGATGGGGTTGCGTGGTTCGGGCAGCCATTCCTTTCGTGTCGAGCGCGCATGGGTTCCAGCGTCCCATGCGTTTGAAATCACGCCCGAGGCGGCGCGTTTGCCCGGAGCGATATACCGCTATCCATTTATACCCTTCTCCGAAATTACCTTGGCCGCAAACACCTTAGGGATGTGCGTGCGCCTGCTTGAACTATGCGAAGAACGTATCCACACGCGGGGAGACGCGCGTTCGTGGGCGGTGCTTGATGAGGTGAAAGAGGGAGTTCGGGTGCTACGCGGACAGTTTCATGAGCTGGTGTCCGCGTCTTGGGCGGAGCATTGCAATGGCGATTTGCGTGACAGCACGGAACGCGCCATCGCCCAAACGTGTCGCCAATTGGTCCGCCATTGCCAAGCCGCCGCTGCTCGGATATACCCGCATGCGGGGATGGACGCGGCCCAGCCATCTTCGGCGCTTAATCGGGTATGGCGCGACTTGTTTACCGCGAGCCAGCACAGCATGTTGCGCGATTAGTGCCGCTTAATGCCCATTTCGTCCAGTACAAAATGGGCTTTATCCACTTTGTCGGCAATCCACAGCACGTAGCGGATATCTACCCCAATGGATCGGCTGTACTGCTCATTCCAAGCAAAATCGTTGATGGTGGCGTCGTAGGCACGGTCGAAGTTAACACCGATAAGCTCACCGTAGGCGTTCATAATCGGCGAGCCGGAGTTTCCGCCCGATGTATCCATGTTGTACAGGATGTTTACGGGCACATCGCCCAAGTCTTCCTTGATGTAGGATCCGAAATCCCGGGCTTCCCATGCCTGGCGAATAGCCGCGGGGTAGTTGAACACCTCGTCACCGGTGCGTCCTTTTTCCAACATCCCGCGTACGGTGGTGAATGGATGCATGTAGGTGGCATCGGCCGGCGAATAGCCTCGAATGTAGCCGAAGGTGAGACGCAGCGTCGCATTGGCATCGGGAATAAATGCCCGATCCAGGTATTGTTCCTTGACGGCGACATAATCACCCATCAACTTGTTGAGTTCCCCTTCGCGACGCTCCATCTCCGGTCTGCGGGCGTCCATTTCTGCGGCAAGCGCTTGGTGAAGCTCGACCAGTCCGTCGTTAAGCGCAAGGAGCGTATTGGCGTCGTTAAGTAGGTCGTTCAGCACATAGCTGGTGTCCGCCAATTTCGATTCAGCCAGGAGTTCTCGGGCTGCGGATCCAGCGTGCGTCGGATCGGTGATGCCAACCTGTGCGAGGGCTTGGACGCGGTTTGGTCCCGTCAGTTGTACGCCATCTTCGAACATGCGCGCCAGCAAACTGGCATCCACGTCTGGGTGATAGGCTGCATACACTGATCGGATATTCTGCGTGGCGCGTTCTCGATTAAGGTCTAAAAGCCGTTGCTGCTGCTCGGGAGCAGCGTCAGCGACTAGGTTTCGTAGCGTGTTCAGTATTCGAGCCACCTGCAACAAACTTGAGCTGCCGTACACCTGCGCGTACCACAAGTCGAGCTGGGCATCCGAATACACGGTGCGGTAGTGGGCGTCGATGTCGTCCATCAGCGTACCATATCGCGTGCGGAGTTCGGGATTAGCCGCGATGAACGCAGCTAGCTCGCGGTCTTCCGCGGTCTTTGACGCAACCAGGTCGATATTGCGCAACCCTTTCATCTTGCCGCGGTAATTTTTCATGACGTTAGCATTGCGCTTAATGCGTGTGGCCAGGCGAAGCTCGGTCGCCTTGTCGTTTTCGCCGGCCAAAGCCATTTGCTGATTTTGGAAGTCATATAGCTCCGACACGTAGGGGAGGAGATACCGTTCCTGGTAAGCAATGTATTGTGCGGGCCTGTGCCTGAACGTACGGCCCGGGTATCCGAGTATAAACACGAAGTCTTCTTCCTCGACGCCTTCGGGATTCACTGTCAAATGTTTCTTGGGCTGGTAGGGTACATTGTTGGGCGAGTAGGCGGCCGCGGACCCATCCGGAGCCACATACGCCCGTAAAAAGGCGTAGTCGCCCGTGTGTCTGGGCCACACCCAGTTGTCGGTTTCTCCCCCGAATTCGCCAATGTTTTGACTGGGGATGTACACCAGTCGTACGTCCTCAATGGTCTTATACCGGAAAAGCACATAGCTTTTGCCGATGAACATCTCCGACACTTCGGCCTTAATGGAGGGGTCTTGGTTTTCTGCTTCCCGCGCGATCTGGCGTTGCAGCTCCTGTATCGTCCGGATGCGTTCCGCGGGATCGGTGACGGTCGATACGGTTTGGAGAATCCGGTCGGACACGTCTTCGTAACTGTCGGTGATGCGAATGGTAAGCCCCTGGGCTTGGATTTCCTTCGCGCGGGTATCGGCCACAAATCCGTTTTTCAGGTAATCGTTGGCCGGTGTGCTGGCGAGTTGTACGGCGCTAAATGCGCAATGGTGATTGGTAATAATTAATCCGTCTGGAGATACGAACGATCCGGTACAGCCGCCTACCCGAACCAGCGCGTCCACCAAGCCGACTTGCCCGGGGTTGTAAATGTCCGCTTCGCTAATTTTTAACCCCGCCTGGCGTAATCCGGCACGATCCAAATCGCTAAGGGGGAACATACCCTCGTCACGCGGGCCCGCTGAGAAGTGGAAGCCGGCGAGTATCACCATCACCAACCCTAAATAGCGTGGAAAATTACCGTTCATCATTATCCTAATTTAAACTGTTCAAACCATTCTTTAGCCCGCACATTAGGCTTGGGTCGCCGTCCCCTCATCGGGCTTGTGCTTGTAGTGGAAGACGAAGGGGAAAATCAGGCCCAGTACCAGCGCATAACCCGCAAAGGAGAACCAAATGCTCTGCCAATCCCGTACGCCGGCACTGTCGGTAAAATAATCCACCACCCAGCCACTTCCCATGCCGCCGATGATGGCGCCAAAGCCGTTGGCCATGATCATAAACAGCCCCTGCGCGCTGGATCGAATTTTGGGGTGTGCCTCCTTTTCAACGAACAGCGATCCCGAAATATTGAAAAAGTCAAACGCCATCCCGTAGATCAGCATGGAAAGGATCAGCAAGTAAAGTTTATCGGCCGGGTTGCCCAGTCCGAAAAGCCCAAAACGCAGGACCCACGCGATAATGCTGAACAGGATCACCTTCTTAATGCCAAACCGGTTGAGGAAGAAGGGAATCAGCAGGATAAAGAAGGTTTCGGAAATCTGCGAGATGGAAAGTAGCAAGTTAGGGTGCTGTACGGCGAAGCTATCGGGGTAGGTCTTTGAAAAATCGTGAAGGAAAGGCGTGCCGAAGGCGTTTGTCACTTGTAGGGCCGCTCCTAGCAGCAGGGAGAAAAGGAAAAACACGGCCATCCGTCGCTGTTTGAACAGACTCAACGCGTCTAATCCGAGCGACGACACGATGGATTTCTTGCGCGTTTCGTCGATGTATGGGGGCGAGGGGGGCACCGTGAAGGCATACAGCCCGAGGAACAGCCCGGAGAAAGCGGATAGGTAAAGCTGGTTGTTGCTTTGCGTCCATCCGAGCAAGTCGACGATCCACATGGCTGCGATAAAGCCTACCGTACCCCATACCCGAATGGGAGGGAAGTGCTTCACTACATCATAATTCCGTTGGGTGAGCACATTATATGACACGGCGTTAGTCAACGCGATGGTCGGCATGTAAAACAGCGACGCGATTAACATCAAGCCGTAGAATGCCGAGAAATCCTTCACGCTAGTCAGGCCGATCATGGCCAGTGCGGCGATAATGTGCGCCAGCCCGTGTACGCGTTCGGCATTAATCCATCGGTCGGCTACGATACCGAGCACGCCGGGCATGAACACTGAGGCGATACCCATGGTGGCGTAGACCGAGCCGATCTGCAACCCCGTGAAGCCGAGTTGGCCTCCCATGTAGCCGCCTAACGAAATCAACCAGGATCCCCAAACGAAAAATTGAAAAAAACTTAGAATAATGAGTCTGAATTTTAGCGACATGCGATGCGGATTGGAGCGCTAGCCTTTTATCAATTGAAAGGATAGTTTTGTGATTGTTTAGGAGGATTTTCTTCTAGCCAGTTCGTCTCGGAGGCGAGCCGCTTTTTCGTAAGACTCTTCGGAGATGGCTTTCGCTAACTTCTCCTGCAATTCTTCGTCTGTCATCGATCCATAGCCACTAACCCCCGGCGGGGTCTGACTCTCCGGGTCGTTGGTTTCGGTCGATTCTACGCCTTCCAAGAAGACGAAGTCGTTGCCTTCAATAACGATCCCGGCTGAAGCCATGATAAACTCGTAGGTGTATACGTTGGCTTTGAAACGCACGGCCAAGGCAATAGCATCAGAGGTGCGCGCATCTATCTCAGTAATCTTGTTGCCGTCGTTGCACAGGATTTTGGCATAAAAAATCCCGTCTACCAAATTGTAAATCAGTACCTCTTCGATTTTGATGTGGTAGGTTTCAGCAAAGGTTTTGAACAGGTCGTGCGTTAAGGGCCGGCTGGGCGTCATCTTTTCTATCTCGATGGCAATGGCTTGTGCCTCAAACCCGCCGATGATGATAGGCAATCGCCGTCTCCCAGATACTTCTCCCAGTACGAGGGCGTACGCCCCGGACTGCGTCTGGCTATACGATAAGCCTACGATATCTAATTTTATTTTCTTCATTAACAGTATCGCCTCTCGAAAAACAACGAAATGGTGTCACACTAAATCTTACAATAAAGGTAACACCATTTTCATGAAAAATCAAACCAGCGCTTCAGAAATTGATGGGGCGCGTTTCTTCGAAAGAGCTACCACGCGACTCCGCTCGAGTTTCGTCGCAGTCAGGATTAAGGGTTGCGGCTTGCCGCCTTGTCGCTAGTTGCCTTTGTGCGCCTTGATCGCTTCGATCAGCTTGGGTACCACCTCAAAGGCGTCGCCCACGATTCCGAAGTCGGCTACTTTAAAGAAAGGTGCCTCGGGGTCTTTGTTGATGACCACAATGGTTTTGGATGCGCTCACGCCGGCCAGGTGCTGAATAGCGCCCGAAATACCGATGGCGATATACAGGTTAGGGCTTACGGTGATGCCTGTCTGCCCCACGTGTTCGGCGTGTGGCCGCCATCCTGCGTCCGATACAGGTTTTGAACAGGCGGTGGCGGCACCGAGCACGTCGGCCAGCTCTTCGATCATGGCCCAGTTTTCAGGACCTTTGAGCCCACGCCCCGCAGATACGACAATTTCGGCGTCGGGTAGGGAAACCTTGTCCGTTGCCCGCACGATGTCTCGGATAACGGTGTCGAGGTCATTATCGCCGAGGGTCGGCGTGAAGTCCTCTACCGTGGCGCTTCCACCTCCTGCACGAACTTCGAAGGCATTCGGGTTCAGGGCGATGACCTTTTTGTCGGACAGGAGTTCTACCGTGGCGAATGCTTTGCCTGAGAACGCAGTCTTTTTGACCCTGAATGCATTCCCTTCCACCTGCGGAAGCGCTGTAGCTCCGCTCACGAGCCCGGCGGCCAGCTTCGCGGCCACGCGGGGCGCCAGGCCCTTGCCGCTAAACGAATTGGACAGGACGATGATATCGGCATTGACGTGCTCACTGGCTGCCGCGATCACCGTGGCGTAAGCCCGATTAACGAACGTTTTTAGCTGCGTCGAGGACGCATTAAGCACTTTGGTGGCTCCATAATTCCCTAATGATGCCAATTCGTCGGCCGATACGTCGCCGATAGAAAGCGCAACCAACTCGCTTCCTGTTTGGTCGGCAATGGCTTTGGCGTAGGACACGACTTCGTAAACGGATTTTTTGAAAGATCCGGCTGTATTTTCAACGTATACTAATACTGACATGGTGAAATCTGTTAAAGGATAAAGACAAAATGATTAAAGCACGCGCGCTTGGGTATGCAGCAGTTCGACCAATTTGCCGACGTCATTAGCATCCACCATGGTCACCGCTCCACGCGGCGCCGGCGTTTCGTATTGGACGATTTTGGTGAGTTCAGCCACCTCCTTGGCAGGCACGACCTGCAAGGGTTTGGTGCGCGCACTCATGATGCCCCGCATGTTCGGTATTTTGGGCTCTGCTACGCCTTCCGCCGTCCCTACGATCAGGGGCAACGGCGTTTCCAGCACTTCCTTGCCACCTTCAATCTCGCGTTCGACTACCGCCCTGCCGTTCTCAATGCTCAGCTTCTTGGCGGTGGATACGGATGGGATGCCTAACAATTCGCCTACCAGTGCCGCCACTTGCCCACCGTTGTGGTCGATCGACTCGCTACCGGTCAGGATCAGGTCGTAGTTATTCTCTTTAGCATGTGCGGCGATATGCTGGGCCACGAACCAAGTGTCGCGTGGCGCGGCGTCCACGCGAACCGCTTCATCGGCTCCTGTCGCCAGGGCCTTGCGGATGGTGGCCTCGGTGCCTGCCTCGCCGACATTGATTACCGTTACCTTGCCTCCGGCGGCCTGCGCCAGGTCGATGGCCTTGGAGAGCGCGATTTCGTCATATGGATTAATGATAAATTGTACGCCGGTAGCGTTGAACGTCGTGTTGTCGTTTGTAAACGTGATCTTGGACGTCGTGTCCGGCACATTGCTTATGCAGACTAATATGTTCATGGTGTTAGCAAATTGGTTTATTATTTTGTGTTCCACGGCATGGCTGCTCCAAGCCCACCCGCTGCGTCTCATCGGATCGTGGTCGATCCCAAAGCCGCTTTGGACAAACCTAACATTTTATTCGCATATTACTGATCGCTTTCCTGTCAATTTATTGTCGTTTCATCGATGGTTCAGGTTGCTCGATCGCTTGACGGGGCGCCAAACTTTCGCGGATGTTGACCGGGTTCTCCTTGGTTAGGCGAGGGTAGGGATGCCCGGATTCGGCCTAAAAATCTTAATTTTACGAAGTTTTTAGGCTGTATCACACGTACCCTTTCCCAGCTATCGAAGTGACGTTTAGAAATGCGAACTATTGATTAGCTGTATGGCGTGGCGTCTAAATAACCACGCGACTATTTACGGGCTTTGGATACAGCCCTAAGGAATTCATATACGCATTGACATGAGTCTACGACTGCAACAATTATTCGAGTTTTTGAAGGAAAGTCCCAACGATCCGTTTCTGCTTTACGCCATCGCGTCTGAATATGCGAAGACCGGCAACCCACAGGAAGCGTTGGCGCGCTACACCGAACTCACCACCACGCACCCCGATTATGTGGGTACCTACTACCACTTGGGTAAGCTGCATGAGGCGATGGGTCAAGCGCAGCAGGCCATCGACGTGTACGAGCGCGGCATGGAAATTGCAAAATCTAAGCGCGATCGGCACGCCCTCTCCGAACTGCAAGGTGCATGGCGCCTGGCCAGTGGGCTGGATGAAGACGATGACGAATAACTACACTAAAACAGCATTAAGATGAAACAAAAAACGATGTATGCGACCGTGTTGCTCGGGAGCGCCGTGTTGTTTGCGGGATGCGCAAATACGGGCGATGGCAATACTGCCTCAACCGATAGCAGCAACAGACAGGAAGTCGTGGTGGATGACCATCACGCTGCGAACGCACTCGACTACTACGGCACCTACGTAGGGCAGCTTCCTTGTGCCGAATGTGAGGATGAAGGCGTTAATGCCGATGTGGTAATCAATGCGGATAGTACGTTCCGATATACACGTTTCTTGGCGGGTGAAGGTGCGGAGCCAACTGTCGTGACGGGTCGGTGGACAATCGACCGAAATACCATTACCCTAAGCGAAGCAAACGTCACCTTCCATGTGGCGGAAAATCGGTTGATTCCCATAGGTGACGACGGGCATCGTTTTACTGGCGAACGGGAAGAACGCTTTTCCTTGCATATGCAGCAGTAGACTGAACGCACGGGGTGTACCAAATAAGAAGGAAGCTGTCGTTTATGACAGCTCCCTTTTTTATGATATCCTGTTTCACTGACGGGGCTTTATCCCGCTTCAGGGGTATTTCCTTCGCTTTCGCCTGCTTCTCGAATGGCCTTACGAACTTTGCTGTGTCGTTTGCTATAGGCAAAGTAAATCACGGTGCCGAGGAGCATCCATGCAGCGAGGCGTTCCCAACTTTCCAAGGGCAATGAAGCCATCATGGCGATACATACGATGATACCAAGGATCGGGATCAACGGCACCAGTGGCGTACGGAAGGGGCGATGGGCATCGGGGTTGGTCTTGCGCAGCACGAGGATGCCTATACATACCAGTGTGAAGGCAAACAAGGTACCGATGCTAACCATGTGCCCCAGGTCAGCGACGGGTACGAATCCGGCAAAGATACTGATGAAGACCATGAATACCAGGTTGGTTTTCCATGGGGTTTGCTTGCTGGAGAGGTCGGAAAAGAACTTGGGCAGCAGGCCGTCGCGGCTCATGGTATAGAACACGCGGCTTTGGCCGAGCAACATCACGAGCATCACGGACGTATAGCCGGTCAGGATGGCGATAATCAACGCCGTGTTGAGGAAGGTATAACCCGTTTTGGCAAAGGCCGTCGCGACGGGTTTTGCGTCGCCCGCAAACACGGTGTAGTGCTCCAATCCGGTCAATACGTGCGAAAATAATACGTATAATATCGTACAGATGACCAGCGAACCGATGATGCCTATGGGCATGCCCTTCTGCGGGTTTTTGGCTTCCTGCGCGGCCGTACTGACGGCATCAAATCCGATGAAGGCAAAGAAGACGACGCCCGCGCCCCGCATGATGCCGCTGATACCATATTCGCCAAAATAGCCGCTGTTGAAGAAGTCGAAGAATCCGATCTGGCCCGATTTCAGCATCTCTTCACCTTCGTTCACTGGGATGAAAGGCATGTGGTTAGCAGGGTTGATGAAGCTCCAGCCCAACGCAATAAAGATAAGTACGACGGCCACCTTCACCACCACCAGGATATTGTTGACCAATGACGATTCCTGCGTGCCGCGCATCAGCAATAGGGACAGCAGGCAGACAATGATAATAGCCGGCAAGTTGATGATGCCGCCTTCCCAGGGCCCGTGGATTAAGCTATGCGGCAGCTGGATGTTAAATTCCAGGAGTAATTGGTTTAGGTATTGCGACCAACTGGAGGCCACGGTGGCGGCGCCCAGTGCATACTCGAGTACCAAGTCCCAGCCGATGATCCAGGCCATGAATTCGCCCATGGTGGCGTACGAGTACGTGTAGGCGCTACCTGCCACGGGAATCATGGCAGCGAATTCGGCGTAGCACAGGCCGGCAAAGGCACAGCCCAGTGCCGCCACGATAAACGAAATTGTCACCGCCGGACCAGCGTTCTCGGCAGCGGCAATACCCGTGAGCGAAAATAGGCCTGCGCCCACGATAGCGCCAATCCCCAATGCTACCAGCCCCGTACTGCTCAAGGTGCGTTTTAGTGTGCCCTGACCACTTTGCCGGGCCTCCGCGACCAAACTGGCGATGGATTTTTTGTATAACATACGTACGTTGTTACGGTTTGGAATAATTAGTTGGTTAATCGTTTTATTGCTGTCAAACCTACAAATTTTTATTAGTAAACAAATAAAAAAATGCAGGGCGTAAATGGCGCGGTAGCCCCCTTAGGGGATGCATTTTTTTGCGCGGGCGGAGCGAGATCCTGCTTGCAGGACGCACGAACACAGTAGTTTGTGCGGAGTATCCAACAAAAAAAGGAGACCCGCTAGGATCTCCTTTCCGTGCCGCGAGCGGCCTTTTGTATTTTAATTGTTATATGGTAACGTAGTTGATTCGTCCAACTCGGTCTGTGGCGCCTCGTAGGCGACCGTCACCGGTTCTGGCGCAGCATCCTTGACTTGCGCATGGCCACCCGTACCCACGCTAATGTGAGGCGCGATGATGAGCGATACGATCGACATCAGCTTAATGAGGATATTCATTGACGGGCCGGACGTGTCTTTGAACGGATCGCCCACGGTGTCGCCCGTTACCGAAGCCTTGTGTGCATCCGAGCCTTTGTATTCCATTTTTCCGTTGATTTCCACCCCGGCCTCGAAGGATTTCTTGGCGTTGTCCCACGCTCCGCCGGCGTTATTTTGGAACATGCCGAGTAGCACGCCGGACACGGTGACGCCGGCCAGCAGGCCACCGAGGATTTCGGCGGATGACGTATGGTCAAATACACCCTTGAAGCCAAAACCTACGGCAATCGGAACGACAAGTGCGATTGCGCCAGGGAGAATCATCTCGCGGATGGAGGCCTGGGTCGAAATGGCGACGCATTTGTCGTACTCCGGTGTCGCTTTGTACTCCATGATGCCTGGGATTTCCCTAAACTGCCGGCGTACTTCTTCGACCATGGCCATGGCTGCACGCCCTACGGCCGCGATGGCAAGTGAAGAGAAAATAAACGGGATCATCGCCCCAACGAATAGGGCGCCTAATACCGGTGCTTTGTAAATGTTGATCGCGTCGATTCCCGCAATGCCAACAAACGCGGCAAACAAGGCGAGCGCCGTTAGCGCCGCGGAAGCGATGGCAAAGCCCTTGCCCGTGGCGGCGGTGGTGTTTCCGACGGCATCCAGGATGTCCGTGCGCTGCCGCACTTCCTTGGGCAGGCCACTCATTTCGGCAATACCGCCTGCGTTGTCAGCAATGGGACCGAAGGCGTCAATGGCTAACTGCATGGCGGTGGTAGCCATCATGCCCGCCGCGGCAATCGCCACGCCGTACAGCCCGGCAAATGCGTAGGAGGTGATGATACCCGCTGCGAGAATGATGGTCGGTACGGCCGTTGATTCCATGCCCACGGATATGCCGCCGATGATGTTGGTTGCATGCCCCGTAGAGGACTGCTTCACGATTGACGATACCGGACGCTTGCCAATGGCTGTGTAGTATTCGGTGACGATACTCATGAGTGCGCCGACAATCAGTCCCACGACAATGGCCCAAAATACGTCCATCGACGTGAAGGCGACACCCCGCAATACCATTTCGTGCGCAGGCATAAGCCAATCCACGATGAAATAACAAGCGACGGCGGTCAAGACAATCGACGACCAGTTGCCGATGTTCAGTGCTTGCTGTACGTCGCCATCGTCGTTCTTAACCCGTACCAGTGCGGCCCCCACGATGGAGAATAGCAATCCGACACCTGCGATGAGCAAGGGGAGCAGGATGGGAGCGATGCCCCCAAAGTTATCGGAAGAGGCGATTTCTCGACCCAATACCATGGTGGCGAGGATGGTGGCTACGTAGGATCCGAAGAGGTCAGCCCCCATGCCGGCCACGTCACCCACGTTGTCGCCTACGTTATCGGCAATGGTGGCGGGGTTGCGCACATCATCCTCGGGGATACCTGCCTCAACTTTTCCGACGAGATCAGCACCTACGTCGGCAGCTTTGGTGTAGATGCCGCCGCCAACACGCGCAAACAGCGCGATGGACTCGGCACCCAAGGAGAAACCCGCCAGCACCTCGATGGCTTTTTCCATTTCGATGCTGTTAACCGCCGCGCCCGTGCTCACCACGTACATTTGGTAAAACACGATAAACAGTGTGCCCATACCCAGTACGGCCAGACCGGCCACACCCAAGCCCATCACCGTGCCTCCCGTGAAGGATACCTTAAGTGCCCGCGTCAGGCTCGTCCGCGCCGCTTCGGTCGTGCGCACGTTTGCCTTGGTGGCTACGTTCATGCCGATGTAACCGGCCAGCGCAGAAGTGACGGCCCCAATTACGAACGAGATGGAAATGACCCAACTCGAAGTCTCCACGAGTGTGCCGGACCAGGCTAGCAATAGGGCGGCGATCACTACAAAATAGGAGAGTACCTTCCATTCGGCTCGCAAAAACGCCATGGCTCCCGTTGCGATGTGGCCCGCCAGCGATCTCATGTTGTCATCGCCAGCTGCCTGTTTGGA
The DNA here is from genome assembly GCA_964423925.1 of uncultured Sphingobacteriaceae bacterium. Taxonomy (GTDB): domain Bacteria; phylum Bacteroidota; class Bacteroidia; order Sphingobacteriales; family Sphingobacteriaceae; genus CAYRGQ01. Next base: position 19,722 of record CAYRGQ010000039.1, read on the forward strand.
AATCCAAGCAGATTTTACCATCATCACGATGATACCGACAAGTCCCATGGCCGGAATCAGGTAAATAAGGTTGTTTTGTAAAAATTCCATTCTAATAATCGATATTTTGGTGATAATTGATTTTCGACCCGACCGTATTTGGTAAGCCGGCAAACGGGTGACGTCAAAAATAGCAGGGTTATTGTATAAATCAAATTAAATTGAGTTTTTAATTCATGAGCTGTTTTTGTAGTTTATATTCAAGCCGATAAGTATCTGTCAATAAGTTCGTAATAGCTCTGTATATACCTCCACTACGGCAGAATCCCAATAGGAGAGTGGATCCGTTGGGACCTGGCGTCCGATGTTTTTGCCGTGGGGAGTTGTAGTTTCGCCCGCAATCTTCTTAAGTTTGCCGGGCAATAAAAGGCGTATCGCGGGTCAGACCGCACGCCCGATTTGCCGACGCATGTTACGCAGTAGACCCTTAGTTCGTTCACGCATGAAAAAACTGACACTATTTGCCCTGACGGGCATGATTTTCTGGATGATGGTTCAAACGACGCCCGCTGCCGCGCAGGCTGAGCATGCGCAGACCTACACGCTGGATCCGGCGGCCTCCACGATTGGGTGGGAAGGACATAAATTCTTCGGAGGCAATCACACGGGTACGATTGACGTTCGCGATGGCCGCTTGCAGGTCGTCGATGGAAAACTAGTCGGCGGCCGCTTTACCATTGACATGAACAGCATACAGGTCACGGATTTAGAAGGGGAGACGGCGGCTAAGTTAGCGGCGCACCTGAAAACCGACGACTTTTTCGACGTGCCCAACCACCCGGTTGCCACTTTTGAAATTAGCCGCGTGGAATACGGCGGTGCTAACCAAGCCGCTGTTGTAGGGGATCTCACACTGCGAGGTGTCAAACAGCAGCTCGTTTTCTTGGCTTCTATCGATGTGGAAGGCGGCACGTTGCAAGCCACCGCGAAGGGCGTGCGCGTAGACCGTACGGTGCACGATGCGAAATATGGTTCGATCCGATTCTTTAGCGACTTGGGACGGAAAATCGTTGGTGACGAGTTCACGTTGGATATCGCGATTCAAGCTACGCGTTAACGGGAAGCGGGGGGCGCGCCTGCGAGCCCATGGCGGTGTGGAGGGTGAAAAGTCCTACTCAGGGGTACTTTTCTGTCTGAGGGACGTGTTGCAAACCGTTCCAGATGCAGTATTTGTAGCAACTTTTTATCCACAATTCACATTTTCTTTTCGATAATATTCTGCAATATAATCTAGGCTTTGTTGTTATATACGAAATAAACTTGCTGTTTTGTTGATAATATGCTAAAAAATGAAGTGTTGAAGGCCTGTCACAACGCTGGCGTTTACGGTCGGTTGGTTGGCTTAACGCTAACTTAACATTCTGGCTACCTAAAATTGGATATTGCTTGCTATTTTTGCGGCGTGAAATATCACCAACAAATAACAGTTCATCACAACTCAAATCACAACTCAATTCGTATGAAGAAGTTTTTACTTTTGGTAGTGCTTTCCTTAACCGGGATAGCGTTCCTTCATGCCCAGGTTACGACGAGTAGCATGACCGGATCGGTCGCGAATGTCGACGGGCAAAGCACGCCTGGTGCGACGGTTCGTGCTACGCACGTTCCCAGCGGTACGGTCTATACCGGATCGACCAACGACCAAGGGCGTTTTAACCTCGCCAACATGCGGGTGGGCGGCCCTTACCGGGTGGAGATTACCTACGTGGGGCAGAGTCCTGTCGTTTATGAGGATATTTTCCTCCAATTGGGCGAGCCTTTTGTGCTGAATGCCTCATTGGGCGACACTGCCATAGGCTTGGAAGAAGTGTTCGTGACTGCGGGCCGGAGTACCAACACGGACAAGACCGGTACGTCGACCAACATATCAAGAGGACAAATCAATGCGTTGCCTTCCTTCAGTCGTAGTATTACTGACTTCACCCGTTTGACACCTCAGGCAAACGGAAACTCGTTTGCTGGGCGCGACGGTCGTTACAACAACGTTCAAATTGACGGAGCCAATTTTAACAACGGGTTCGGTCTAAATGACAATCCTCTTCCAGGCGGCGGCGGGCTTTCCATCGACGCTATCGAACAGATTCAGGTAAACATCGCACCTTATGATGTGCGTCAGGGTGGCTTTACGGGAGCAGGTATCAACGCGGTAACCCGTAGTGGTACAAACACCTTCCAGGGGTCAGTGTATCATTTTAATCAAAACGACCAACTGCAAGGGACCAAAATCAAAGGCGATTTGGTTGGTGGTGTGCAGCCGAGTTCGGAAAGAACTTGGGGTGTACGTGTCGGCGGTCCAATCGTCAAAGACAAATTGTTCTTCTTCGTAAACGCGGAGAAAATCAACTTGGAAGGACCTGCTGCAGGCGCTGTAAACTTGTGGAGGGCGTCCGAGGATGGAACAGCAGATCCAAATGACAACATTACCCGTGTGCGCAGAAGCGATCTCGAGGCGGTTAAAAACCACTTGATTAATCAATGGGGGTATGATCCAGGTCGTTATGAGGGATATGCTGATGGCAAATCGTCCGTGATATCGTTGCTAGCCCGTATTGACTGGAACATCAGTGATAACCATAAATTGGCCGTTCGCGTTAACAGTACTGAGAACGAAATTCCCCGGTTGACTAACGGAACGTCTGGTGCGTATCCAAGAGCTGGTGGCGCGTTTTCACGTGTCTCCCAAAACGCGATGTCCTTTGAAAATTCGATGTATTTTGATGCTAACAACGTGTTCTCAACCACGGTGGAGCTAAATAGTCGTCTAGGTAGCAATATTTCTAACCAGTTTCTAGCTACATATTCCAACATCCGGTCGGGACGTTCATCTAACAGCGCGGACTTCCCCTTTATCGATATCGGTGATGGACAGGGAACTGAAAGCACCTGGCAAAACTACATTTCTGCTGGCTACGAACTATTTACTTACAATAACGCCGTTGAAAATGATAACTACATCGTTACCAACAACGTTAATATCTCCGCAGGACGGCATGACATCTTGGTAGGCGCGAGCTTCGAGATGCAGCAGTTCAAGAACAACTACATGCGTAATGGTACCTCTTACTATCGCTATGCATCAGTAGCAGATTTTCTTGCAACAGGTACTCCTAACGAACAGGCGCCCATCCAGTTTGCCCTTACGTATCCCTACCCAGGACAGGAGCCTTGGGCGGTAGTCAACTATGCGTTGCCTTCCCTGTACATTCAGGACAAGATTTCGCTTAGCGACCGATTCACGTTGACAGCAGGCGTTCGTGCAGAACTGCCGATGTTCACCAATAATTTAGTCGCTAATAATGTCGTCGATCAATTGGACCTTTTGAACGTAAACGGAGAAGTTACAAACTACGCGTCTGGCGAATGGCCTAAAACGCGCGTGATGCTTTCCCCACGTCTCGGGTTCCGTTGGAACGCGCTAGAGGACAACTCACTCATCGTCCGTGGTGGTACGGGTATTTTCGCTGGCCGGGTTCCGTTTGTTTGGCTGACCAATCAGCCGTCTAATACGGGTGCAATCCAAAACACTATCGAGCCAGGAAGCTATGCGGCGTCTGCCCCTTGGATTGGCGGCATTCGCTTTAATCCTAACAAGCTTCACTGGTTGGAGAATGTACCCGCTGGCGCTGAAGATGTCTTCATCACAGGGCCGGGCGACGGTGTTCCCGGTAGCTTGGCGTTGGTTGACCCCAACTTTAAAATGCCTCAAATCTACCGCGCCAACATTGGTGCTGATAAGCGCATTCCTAATACGCCGCTCACGGTTATTGCCGATGTTATGTACACCAAGGACTTGCAAGATGTTTATCAGTTGGGTGCCAACCGTAAACGTGCAACACAACAGATGTACGACGGGCGTGATTACTACGCAAGCGCGGCGGATTATACCTACAATAGTGCGTTGGGTGGGAATGCAGGGAGTGTCCTGTCAAACACGACGGAAGGGCATTCATTTAACGTCAGTGTAGGTGTTAACTTAGACAACTATTACGGTTTGAGTGGTGCGTTACATTATAGCCACACTACTGCTAAGACTACAACCGATAACTCCGGTTCTAACGCTTCTTCAGCATGGGGTGCTACACCGCACATTGGTTCGCCAAACGATATCTTCCTTGCTTCTTCCATCAATGCCTTGCCACACCGTGTGATGGGTCACTTGGCCTACGAGTTTGGTGGAGAGCGTTACGGCAAAACTACGGTATCGGTCTATTATTCGGGCTCGCACCAAGGTCGCTATTCCTTCACCTATAACGGTGACGTGAACGGAGACGCTATCGGTGGGGATCTGCTGTATATTCCCAACAATGCTTCCGAGATCAATTTCGTAGAGGCCGGCGGATTTACAGTAGCTCAGCAGCGCGAAGCGTTTGATGAGTTGATGTCGAACGTGTCCTATCTGAATGACAACCGTGGCCGCATTGCTGATCGTAACGCTGTGTTAATGCCTTGGTACAACCGCTTCGACGTTCGTTTGTTGCAAGATTTGTTTACCAATGTGGGTGGAAATAAAAATACCATACAGCTTAGCTTGGATTTCGTAAACTTTGCGAACTTGCTCAACTCTAACTGGGGTGTACGTAAGCAACTAATCCCGAATGCGAGCACACCACTTTCAGTGGTTGACCGAGGAACCAATCCTACGTTCAGAATGAACACTGCGACCATAGACAACGTTAACGTATTGCCTACGGAGATGTATCAAGACGTAAGAACGCTTGGTACTACGTGGAGTATGCAATTTGGTATTCGTTACATATTTAATTAATCGGAAAGCACGTTCTGATGGAAAAGCCGCCTCAATTTTGGGGCGGCTTTTTTGTGTCTAATCCGGGCATCCCGTAGCGGAATATTGGTTATCTTTGGAGAAAGCCTGCACGCATCGGTATTGCAAGGGGTACTAGATACCCGCCTGACAGCACGGGTCGCTCCAGTCGTCTCGAAAGGGATCTTCGCGCACTGGGGTGGTTTGGAGCTGCCGGCAACTTTTGCGGACCGAGGGACACGGGCAAAGAAATAACGTATGAAAAAAATCGGATTTTTGTCATTCGGCCATTGGGGCAGCCACCCCTCGTATCAGACGCGCACAGCGAGCGATACGCTACTTCAATCCATCGACCTTGCCGTGGCGGCCGAAGAAATCGGGCTGGACGGCGCGTACTTTCGCGTGCATCATTTCGCACAGCAGCTCGCTTCGCCATTTCCGTTACTTGCGGCTATTGGGGCCAAGACCAGCAAGATCGAAATCGGGACTGGCGTCATTGACATGCGCTACGAAAATCCGCTTTATATGGTGGAGGATGCCGGGGCGGCCGACCTGATCGCCGGCGGGCGCCTGCAATTGGGAATCAGTCGCGGGTCGCCGGAGCAGGTCATCGACGGGTGGCGTTACTTTGGATACGAGCTTGCCGAAGGCGAAACCGACGCGGATATGGCGCGCCGCAAGACGCTGGAGTTTCTCGAACGCCTCATGGGGGAGGGTTTTGCCAAGCCCAATCCTTATCCCATGTTTCCAAACCCACCCGGATTGCTGCGCCTGGAGCCGCATTCGGCCGGGCTTCGCGACCGTATATGGTGGGGTTCGGCTTCCAACGACACGGCCGTCTGGGCCGCCCAACTGGGGATGAACCTGCAGAGTTCAACCCTGAAATACGACGAGACCGGAAAGCCCTTCCATATCCAGCAAGCCGAACAGATACGGATGTACCGCGAGGCATGGAAGAACGCCGGACACACCCGTGAGCCGCGGGTGTCGGTGAGCCGCTCGATCTTCGCACTGGTCACCGACCAAGATCGCATGTATTTTGGCCAAGAAGCCAATCGCAAAGACAAGGTGGGCTATATCGAGCACGACCGACGTGCGGTTTTTGGCCGCAGCTACGCGGACGAGCCCGACAAACTGATCGAGGAACTCGCCAAGGACGAAGCGATCCAAGAAGCGGACACGTTGCTGCTGACCGTACCCAACACGCTGGGCGTCGACTATAACGTGCATGTGCTGTCTTCCATTTTGGAACACGTGGCGCCGGGGTTGGGGTGGAGATAATTGGTAACTATTTACAGC
>CAYRGQ010000040.1:0-25804 GCA_964423925.1 uncultured Sphingobacteriaceae bacterium
AAAATAAGGAGGCACAGAAGGACATGGAAGTAATTTTAAAACAAGATATCAAGAAACTGGGCGAGAAAGACGACATCGTCGTGGTTAAACCCGGTTACGGACGCAACTACCTCATCCCGCAAGGGTTTGCGGTATTGGCAACCGAGTCTGCCAAGAAAGTGTTGGCCGAAAACATCAAGCAAGCGCAGTTTAAGCAAGATAAAATCAAGCAGGACGCACTCGCTCTTGCCGCTAAAATGGAAGGCCTGAAGTTAACGATCGGCACGAAAGCTGGCGAGTCTGGCAAAATCTTCGGATCGGTTAACACCATCCAATTTGCTGATGCACTGAAGAAAGAAGGCTTCGAAGTTGACCGTCGTCGGATCACCTTCGAAACGGAGCCTAAGTTCTTAGGCGAGTATGTGGCAAACTTGAACTTGCACAAAGAAGTGAAAGTACAGGTTCCATTTGAAGTGATCGCTGAGTAAGCGTACTTCGAAACGCATTGATAAGGTGCTCCGGAAACGGTGGCACCTTTTTTTATTTTATACCTGCCTCTAAAACGCACCGCCCAAGCGGTGGTCGATGACCCGCTTGTCCAAATCAACGACCGACGGCCAGCACATTCCACGCCTTGCAGGAAAGAAACCTACTTCACTCACGCGAAAAAAAACAGCTTTTAATAAAAAAAGTAGCCTTGCAGGCTTGTCTTTGCCGACAAAAATCGATACATTTAAAGCGATTGCAATGGATTTGACCCAGTTCCGACGATCAAACTTGCACATTACTACCCAAAATCGATTATAAACTTACATGCTGAAAATTGCCGTAGCCAAAGAAACCAAGCAGCCCGAGAGCCGTGTGGCCCTGACGCCAGAGACGACCAAAACGCTGGCTAAGGCTGGATTTTCGTGCGTCGTCGAAAGCGGCGCGGGGGACGCGGCGGGATTCCGCGACGCCCTCTACGAAAAAGCCGGAGCGACCATCGCCTCCGATCGGCAGACGCTGTTACATCAGGCCGATGTATTGCTCAAGGTAAACGCTCCCACCGTTGAGGAAATAGCGCTGCTCCCCGAGGGCAGCGTTACCATCTCTTTACTTTATGCCTACACGCAGCCCGAGCTAGTAAACCGCCTCCTTGCCCGACGGATCTCGGCCTTTGCGCTGGACGCCGTCCCCCGCATTTCCCGAGCACAAAAAATGGACGCGCTAAGTTCGCAATCCAACTTAGCCGGGTACAAAGCCGTGATCCTGGGAGCCAATGCGCTGGGCAAGATTTTCCCCCTGATGATGACGGCGGCGGGCACAATCGCACCGGCCAAGGTCATGATTTTCGGCGCCGGCGTGGCGGGTTTGCAGGCCATCGCTACCGCAAAACGACTGGGAGCCGTCGTGGAGGTAACGGACGTTCGCCCCGAAACCAAAGAACAGGTGGAATCCCTGGGCGGTCGGTTCCTGCAAGTCGAAGGTGATGGCGTAGAAACCCAAGGTGGCTACGCGAAGGAGGTATCAACGGAATACCTCCAGCGGCAGCAGGAACTCGTGGCCAAGCACGTTGCAGACGCGGACTTGGTAATCACCACCGCGCTGGTCATGGGAAAAAAGGCGCCCATTCTCGTCACCGAGGAAATGGTTCGGAAAATGAAACCGGGATCGGTCATCGTCGACATGGCTGTCGAATCGGGCGGCAACTGCGCACTGAGCGAAGCCGGTAAAACTACCCTGAAGCACGGCGTGACGATCATCGGCGAATCTAATTTACCCGCATTGTTGCCCGTAAACGCCAGCGAACTCTATTCCAAAAATATCAGCACACTCCTTCTCCACCTGGCCGACAAAGACGGCTTCAAGTGGGACCTGGAGGAAGACATCACCAAGGGTGCGCTCATCACCCACCAAGGAGAGCTCGTCCATTTATTCACCAAACAAGTATTGGAGGAAAAACCATGACTGCCGACACCTTATTGATCCTGCTTTACATTTTTGTCTTGGCCGGGTTTATCGGCTTCGAACTGATTTCAAAAGTCCCACCCACACTGCATACGCCCTTATTATCTGCTACCAACGCTATCGCGGGGATTACCATCGTGGGCGCCCTGCTCGCCTCGGGCTCGATAGGCTGGTCCGTCAGCAAGATGCTGGGCATCGCGGCACTTTTCCTGGCCACGCTCAACGTAGTTAGTGGTTACGTCGTCACCGACCGAATGCTGCACATGTTCAAGAAAAAGAAAAAATCCTAGCGCGGTGCTTGCCGACGATTAAAAACTGTGCTGAAAGCCGCTACAAAACCCATCGTATGGAAACCAGTCTACTCATCCGCATCGCTTACCTCATTGCCGCGGTCCTATTTATCGTAGGTATCAAAATGCTCGGCAAGACGCCAACCGCCCGTCAAGGCAACACCCTATCGGCCCTCGCCATGCTCATCGCCATCGTGGCAACCATGCTAGACCAAAACGTGCTAAGCTATACGGAGATCATGGTTACCATTTTGTTGGCGAGCGCCATCGGCGTGTATGCCGCGCGCAAAGTCGAGATGACCGCGATGCCGGAAATGATCGCCTTGTTAAATGGCTTTGGGGGTCTGGCGTCCGCCCTCGTCTCCACCTCTGCGTATTGGCACATGACCCAGGAAGGCAGCATGACATCCCTTGACGGCATGGTAGGTACAAGCATGGCGCTCAGTATCCTCATTGGCGCCGTTACATTCTCCGGCTCCATGGTGGCTTTCGGCAAGCTCAAGGGCATTTTAACCGGACGTGCGGTCTTGTTTGGGGGCCAACACATGCTCAACCTTGGCCTGTTAATCACTGCGGTGGCAAGTTCGTCGCTCCTTGTCATCTATCCGGCCGATTCGATTTGGGCACTCGGCCTACTAGGCATCGCGTTGGTGCTGGGTATTCTCGCTGTCCTGCCTATAGGCGGGGCAGATATGCCGGTGGTAATTGCCTTGCTTAATTCTTACACGGGCATTGCCGCCGCCGCCACCGGATTCGTCCTGGCTAACCATGTGCTCATCATCACGGGAGCCTTGGTGGGGGCAGCGGGGCTGATTCTGACGCAGATCATGTGCAAAGCCATGAACCGTTCCCTTATCAATGTCGTACTGGGTGGATTTGGACAAACGACGGCCTCCACGGTGGAAACCGGTGAGGAAATCGTGGTAAAGGAAGTAGGCGTAGAGGAAACGGCCATGCTTTTCGATTCGGTGTCGTCGGTAATCATTGTACCCGGGTATGGCATGGCAGTGGCACAGGCCCAACATGCCGTACGCGAGCTTACCGAGCTGTTGGAAAAACGCCATGTCTCCGTCAAGTTTGCCATTCACCCCGTGGCCGGGCGTATGCCAGGCCATATGAATGTGCTCCTAGCCGAGGCCAATATCCCCTATGAAAAGCTGATTGAGATGGAGCAGATCAACGACGAATTTAGCACGACCGACCTCGCCTTGATCATTGGAGCCAATGACGTGGTTAACCCCGCCGCCAAGACCAACCCGGACAGCCCCATCTACGGCATGCCGGTACTCAACGTCGAAAATGCTCAAACCGTCATTGTGTGTAAACGTAGCATGAATGCAGGATACGCGGGTATCGAAAACGAGCTTTTTGGATACCCAAATTGCCTTATGCTCTTTGGCGATGCCAAGTCGACCATGACCCACGTCGTGTCGGAACTTAAGGAAATGTAAACCATGCGGTTCGGCACCTAGCTTCCATGGACCGTGTACCCCAGACTACAAGGAATCAATAACCGGTGATTTTTTGCATCTTTGTCCATTCAGGGAAAACACCATGTCTGTACGGGTAGAACAACTGTCGAAAACATACGGTACGCAGCAAGCGTTAAAAGGCATTACGTTCGAAGCCAAGCAAGGTCGCATCCTAGGTTTTCTAGGACCAAACGGCGCCGGAAAGTCTACGGCTATGAAGATTATTTCGGGGAGCCTGGCAGCAGATGGCGGGCAGGTTTTGATCCATGGAACACCCGTTTCGCCGACGGATACGACCATCCGCCAGCGAATCGGCTATCTTCCCGAAAGCAATCCCCTCTATGCTGACCTCTACGTGGCTGAAGCCCTGCGCTTCTTCGCCTCCCTGCACGGTGTTCCCGATCCCTTAGCTCGGATTGATGAAGTAATCGCGCTAACGGGCCTCTCACCCGAACGACACAAAAAAATCGGGCAGCTCTCCAAAGGCTACCGCCAGCGCGTCGGACTGGCACAGGCTCTCCTACACAATCCCGACATTCTCATCCTTGACGAACCTACATCCGGCTTAGACCCTAACCAATTACGGGGCATTCGTTCGCTCATCAAGGAACTTGGTCAGCACAAGACCGTACTGTTGTCCACCCATATTATGCAGGAGGTGGAAGCGATCTGCGAGGATGTGGTCATTATTCACCAAGGTGTGATTATTGCGGACTTTTCGCTCACCGAACTTCACAAAAAAACACCGAGCGAAACCCTCGAAGAACGCTTTACTAGACTGACGGCCAAGGCCTAAGCACAACGTATCCCCGTCTTTCCTATCAGCGGCACGTTTCCTGTATCACACTTTTACACGAAATAAGTGTTCACTAATTAAAATCAAAGACTATGAAACGTGCATTTTTATTTTCCAGCTTATTTGCGTTAGCGTGCTTCGGCGCCCAGGCGCAAGATTTGACCCCACCCCAAACTTCAGCCAAGGTAGGCGTCGCGCCCATCCAACAAGGCAATTGGATGATTGGTGGAAGCTTGGGCAGTTTAGGGTACAGTTTTGAAGGCAAAGCGTTCAACGTGAACATCGAACCGAGTGCCGCATACTTCGTGTCGGACGGGATTGCCATAGGCGCTCGGCTAATTGGTGGCCTCACCGCTGCCTCCGGCCAGGACAATGAATGGCGCTATGGCGTCGCGCCTACTATCCGGTATTTCTTCCCTGAGGGGTCTACGGCTACCGGACGTTTCTTTGCGCAAGGCGATGTGGGCATCGCGGGGAGTTCCGTAGGCTCGGACGTTTCACTCCTGTTGGGAGCGGGTGTCGGGTATGCCCATTTCGTTACCAACAGCGTAGCCCTGGAAGCTTCCTTAGGCTATCGCTACAATAAAGCCAATATCTCCACGGCCGGATCCACATCGGGACTTAACGTAGGCGTCGGCTTCCAGATCTACTTACCTGGACAGCGCTAGCCCCTGCTTAATCAGAACGTAAAAAATAAGGCCTCGGTACACACCGAGGCCTTATTCGTTTGGCACCACATTATATAAACGAAACGCTTAAAACCGATATCCCAAGGATATTCCATAGCTCCGATTACGTATGCTTCCCTCACCCGGATGGCTATCGATATCCGGCACCAAGTTAGCTACACCCCACTGTCCATTCAGCTGAATAGCCAATCGTCGCGTAAAATCGTAGCCGAGAAGAACGTTTACCCCATAATCCCAGGGCTTTCCGTATAAATAATTACCAAACTCGCCGTCCATGATATCTTCCTTAAAGATGATGTCTCCGGTTGTTTCCGAGAGCAAAATGTCGTCAATCACGATTTGCCCGTCGGTCTGCCATTTGCCACCCATCCCATAACCCACATAGGGGCCGGCACCCAAGACAATATTTCCGGCCAGCAAGGGTGTTCGGTATACGAAGTTGATCGGCACTTCGACATAATGCGCGTTTGCCGTGAAGTCATCCTCACCCGCGACCAGCCACCCACCCTTTTGCTTGAATCCCTTGCCAGAATATAAAGCAGCGGGCTGAAGATAGAACCCTTGCGACAGGGGTATATCCAAAGTAAGCCCGACTTGCAAACGGGGAGTAACAAGCGTACGCTGCGTTTCCCCGGCTCCATCCACAGCACTAATATTGGTGAGGTTTAGTCCTGCGCGAACGCCGACGAGGGTCTGCCCGATTGCCGAGTTGGAGATTAAACATGTTAAGGAAACGAGTGCGGTGAAAAAAAGCTTTGAGTAGTTCATGGTTCGTGATAACTATTGGATAATTAGCAGATATTTACACATTTGAATCGATTGAAAGCATCGTAAGCTTCCCTAGCTGTCCAATAACTTAACGTGTTCATGCGTCCTTGTGCGACACCCTTTGGAGAATTATTATTCAGCGGCAAGGCAAATCTTAGCTATCTACAGCCCCCCATGGCGAACCTAGACATGCCTAAACCACAAAAAAAGACCCCGGAACAAGTCCGGGGCGATGTATCTCTTCGGTGTTGCGGGCATTACTACTGTGCGGGCGGACACACCAACATTAAAGCGGGTATGCCAGAAGCATCGTAGCAACTGACCGCTTCGTGACGTTGTACCTGGCGATTATAATCCTTGCCCACTAGTCCTCGTTCGCGGTCCCGGTTTTGCCACCCCCGGTCAATATTCTTGCGCAGCCAAGGGAGGTATTGATGCGGATCGCCATTCTCGGTCAACTCGACAATATACTGGGCAAAGATGGCGGTATATACACCTTGTTCCTCACCGTCCCGAAAAGGCAGGATGCCTTCAGCATCGCTCATTTCGTTTTTGACGTAATTAGCGGCCAGGATGGCTTCGTCGAGGTAACGCTGTTCGCCGGTTTCTTTGTGCAGGGCAACGGCGGCGCCGATACAAGTTCCTTGGTTATACACATGTGTTTTCCAATGGGGTTCGCCGTCCCCGTGCTTGGAATCAGCCACTGCCCCGCTTTGCCGGTCGAAAAGGTAGTCTGACGCCCATTCGTAGATTTCCTTGGCCCGGGCGAGGTAGCTTTCCTTTCCAGTGGCATTGTACAAGAGCATCGCCGCAATCACGGTAGGATAGTTAATACAAGCCATTTTTCCATCGCCGTCTTTGGACGCGGGTGGGTTTCGCTGGTTCCATTGCCAGTACATCCCTCCCGAAACAGGATCGTACGAGCCACCGTCCTTCACTACGGGAGATCCCGACCATACCCGCTCAAACCCCGTTTCGGCGAGCTCCAAGTAGTGGGGTTCCTGCGTAAGTTCATAGGCTCGACCTAGAGATATAATCCACCACATTATGTCGTCGTAGATAAACCAAACCTTCCCATTGTCCCAGTCAAACTGAGCGTAATGCGCATAGTTTCCCTCAAAAATATCCGTGATGAGTTGGCGGTGCGCCTCCGAGCCGCTTCGCTTGTAAGCATTCATCGCCATATCCCAATAAATTGCTTGCGTCCAAATGGCGCCAACTGCCTCCTGAGCTTCGTTATCGCGCATGTAAAGCTGCCGCGTGGGATGCAATAAGTGCCGGTTGAATGCGTCATACGCCTCGTCTACGTCGGCATCCGTGTAGTTGACGGAAACAGGGGCTATTTCGTTGCTAAAGCCGTCGGGTATAGCGGACCAAGACGCGGGCAGAACAGCAAGCGCAACCAATAAGCAGAGGTAATTTAATGTCATCATGGATTTTTCAGTTTGTAATATCTTAGCAATGCAGCTCCGTGTTACGCCACGTGCGTGCGGTTTACGAGTAATATTACAAAACTAAATCGATTTATTTCTTCTGTAAAACAAAGTTTACGTAACAAGGCTCTCGACCTTCCGGAAAGAAAATTTGCCACGGGGCGGCCATCTCCAACCATACAATATGGTCGTTACGTGGTATAACGCTGTCTTCTCCCGGATCCTCCCCGAAATAACGCGCTGTTTACTTCGTCACGCTCACACGGAGTGAATGATTTCCTGCGGTCGGCCGTAGCTTATTGAGCAAATCTGGCGTTTGTTTACGCTTGGTCCGTAACTTCAAATTTATAACCCACGCCTTTCACGGTTGCGACATAATGCTCACCGATTTTTTCGCGGAGTTTGCGGATGTGTACGTCGATGGTACGGTTGGTAACCACGACCGAGTCTTCCCAGATGTTCTTTAAAATCGCCTCGCGGGTGTACACTTTTCCTGGCTTGGAAGCCAACAGGTACAGCAACTCAAATTCTTTCTTAGCCAGCACGATTTTTTCGCCGTTCCGGAATACGAGAAACGCTTCACGGTCAATGACCAGGTCGGCTACTTCTAGCTTGTTTTCAGGTTGGTCGTCAGCCGGGGCATTGCGACGGAGAATCGCATTGATACGGCTGAGCAACGCACGCGGCTTGATGGGTTTGGCAATGTAATCGTCGGCACCCACGTTAAAGCCTGCAATCTCCGAGTATTCTTCGCTGCGCGCGGTGAGGAACACCATGAACGTGCTTTTGAATTCGGGCATGGAGCGCATAATCCGGCAGGCCTCGATACCATCCATCTTGGGCATCATGATGTCCAGGATAATGAGATCCGGCATGACACGCTTGGCCGTCGTCACGGCTTCTTGCCCATTGGTGGCGGTGTAGACATGGTAGCCCTCGCGTTTGAGGTTGTAGGCAATTAGCTCGACGATATCGGGTTCATCGTCCACGACGAGAATCTTGTATTTGGCAACACTCATGACGTTATTTTTCGCTAAGATATGTAGTTAAACCTAAGCAAAGGTTAAATCCATATTACTAAATCATTAAGCGCCGATCTCCACTAGCCTACGCACGCTAGTCCAACAACTCCGAAACGACCCGTTCCAAATCCTCGCCCCGCAAGTCCTTGGCTAGAATAATACCATCCGGATCCAACAAGTACGATGCAGGAATGGCCTTAATACGGTAAAGCCCAACCACCTCGCTGCCCCATTGCTGCAAGTCAGACGCTTGGGTCCACGCGAGGCCATCCGCTTCGATGGCACGCAGCCACAGTCCCGGGTTACCGTCAAGCGACACGCCGAACACCGTAAACCCACGATCTTTATATCGGTTGTATACGTTGACAATGTTGGGGTTTTCTTCCCGACAGGGCACGCACCAGGAGGCCCAGAAATCTAACAGGGTATACTTGCCGCGAAAATCAGACAGGCGTACCGGCTGATTGGTTGGAGTAAGCGACTCAAAATCCGGGGCTGGCTGCCCAACGGCAAGTAATTTGATGCGGGCGGCTTCCTCCCGAAATTGGTGTACCAACGCATTATCCTCAAAGCGTCCGGCAATCCGGTCGGCGTATGCAATAATTTCCTGCTCGGCCACGTCGGGGTCCAAGGTGCTCATGGCGAAAAAGCCTGCCAAATCATCGTGACGGTTGGCAAAGTCGACCGCAGCCTGTACGTACGCCGCAGTTCCCTCTCGATGCCGCTGCAACAGCTCCTGCCGCAGTTCATTAAGCGCTTGATCGTCGAGCCCGACGCGCCGGGCGATGAATTCTTCATCGAGCTGGAGTTCAAAGCGATCTCTGTCGTTTTTTGCCTTGGCAAACTCCTTGATTTTAGCCGAAAGCTCCGAGCCGGAAATCTCATAATCTTGGGCTTCCGCCATCAAATCCGCCTTAAAATCAATCGTCTCCCCGTTTTGTGCAATAAAATCGTACTGCTGCCCGCCCGCACGTAGCGTGAATAGCCGAGGCTGGGACGACACCCGGGTAAACTTAAATCGACCATTTTCCGTCAGGAACACGGAATCGAGCTTGCGTTCGCCTTCGTAGAGCGCAACCGTCTGCACACCACCCGCATTTTCCAATTGACCGTTAATCGTGAAGCTACTGTTGGACGAACAGCCCCAGAGCACCCCACCTAATAACGCGATAAAAAATAAAACTAGTCTTTGCATTTCACTTACCTTCCTTATGTACATCTTGTCTTTGATCGCTCTAGCCCTGGGGCCAGAAGTCATTCACACCCGTCGACACGCGCTCTTCCCCCCCTTACTGGGGCAAAAAATCGCGGGCCTTTTCCAGCGCTCGCTCGAGGCCACTCGCATCCTTGCCTCCTGCCGTAGCGAAAAAGGGCTGGCCTCCCCCACCTCCCTTAATCTCCTTCGCGAGCTCTCGTACAATATTGCCCGCATTCAGTCCCTTTTCCTTCGTCAGTTCTTCGGATATAACGACGGTTAAGCTCGGACGTCCGTCAAATTCCGCCGCCAGCACCATGAACACGTTGGCCGTGGCGCCTTTTACCGTGTACGCCAGCGTCTTGATCGCATCGGCATCCGGTAAATCGACTTTCGTAGCTAGGAAATTGATGCCGCTGTGCTGTTCAAATTTGCTTACCAACTCGTCCTTCATCCGCAACGACTTCTCCTTCACTTGCTTCACAATCTCCTTCCGCAATTCGTTATTGTCTTGGATAATCTTACCCAAAGCCGCAACGAAGTCCTTAGGGTTGTTAAGCAATCCGCGCATATGGTCGGCGAGTTCGAAGTGTTCGCGTATGATTGCCGCCGACCGGGTGCCGGTTACTGCCTCCAACCGCCGAACGCCCGCTGCCACCGCCGATTCGGAAATAATCTTAAAAAAACCAATTTGCCCAGTCGCTTTCACGTGCGTTCCACCACAAAGTTCCTTGGAGAAATTCTCATCAAACGTGATTACCCGCACAAAGTCGCCATATTTTTCGCCAAAAAGCGCTGTCACGCCTGACTTTATCACTTCATCGTAGGGCATGTTTCGATGCTCGCTCAAACTGATATTCGCCAATATCTTTGCATTGACGATATCTTCTACCTGTCGAATTTCCTCGTCGGTGACCTTCGATGGGTGTGAAATATCAAAACGAAGCACGTCCGGACTGACCAGGGAGCCCCGTTGGTTGACGTGATCACCCAAGACTTGTTTTAGGGCAGCGTGCAGCAAATGGGTGCCCGAGTGGTTGCGCTCGGTATCCAGGCGCCTCGCCTCGTCAACTTTCGCTTCGAATATACCGTCCAGTTCGCGTGGCAGCTGCGATACAAAATGCACCGTCAACCCGTTTTCCTTTTTGGTGTCCAATACGGAAACCCGCTCGCCGGTGCTTGCCGACACCAGCACGCCCTGGTCGCCTACCTGCCCACCGCCTTCAGCATAAAAAGGCGTTTTGGACAACACCAGTTGATATTGTTTTTTACCTTTCGTTTCAACCGAGCGGTATTTGGCAATGGTCGTCTCAGCGACCAAAGTGTCGTACCCCACAAACTCGCTGCTTTCCTCTTCCGCGTGTACGGTCACCCAGTCGCCCGTGTCAATGACAGTAGCTTGGCGCGAACGATTCTTCTGAGCTTCCAGTGCTTCCGAAAAGGCCGGCATATCCACCTTCCAGCCTTTCTCACGTGCAAGAAGTTCGGTCAGGTCGATCGGGAAGCCAAAGGTGTCATATAGCTCAAATGCAAACTGCCCATCAATCGTATTTCCGACCGGCTCATACGCCTCAAACCGTTGCACCCCGGTCACCAGGGTTCTCAAAAACGCCTGCTCCTCTTCAAAAATCACCTTTTGCACAAACTGTTGTTGGGCAATAAGCTCGTCGAACACCCCCTGAAATTGACGCGCCACTAGCGGCACCAAGCTATGCAGGAAAGGTTCCTTAAAGCCCAAGAATGTATAACCGTACCGCACCGCCCGTCGCAAAATGCGGCGGATAACGTACCCCGCCTTGTTATTGGATGGCAACTGTCCATCAGCAATCGTAAAGCTAATGGCCCGGATGTGGTCGGCCATCACCCGCATGGCAACATCGGTTTGTTCGTTGTCGCCATAGCGAACGCCGGCTTCCGTGCCGATGTAGTTGATTAACGGCTGAAACACGTCGGTATCGTAATTCGAGGACTTCCCTTGGATTACCCTGACCAAACGCTCAAAGCCCATCCCTGTATCTACATGCTGTGCGGGAAGCGGTTTTAGTGAGCCGTCCTTTTGCCGGTTAAATTGCATGAAAACCAAGTTCCATATTTCAATCACCTGAGGATGATCGGCGTTCACAAGCGTACGCCCGTCCACGGCTTCGCGCTCGTGATCCGGACGGCAATCGACGTGGATTTCCGAACAGGGGCCACAGGGCCCAGTTTCGCCCATTTCCCAGAAGTTATCCTTTTTGTTACCCAGCAAAATCCGCTCTGCATCGATATGGACCTTCCACAGGTCGAAGGCCTCGCTATCGCGGGGCAGGCCATCGGTTTGATCACCCTCGAAAATCGTTACATACATGCGCGCTTTATCGATGCCATACACCTCGGTCAACAGCTCCCATGCCCATGCTATCGCGTCCTTTTTGAAATAATCCCCGAAGCTCCAATTGCCCAGCATCTCAAAGAGCGTATGGTGGTAGGTATCGATGCCGACTTCCTCTAAGTCGTTATGCTTACCCGAAACGCGCAAGCAGCGTTGCGTGTCGGCAACCCGGGGGTACTTCGCAGGGGCTTCGCCCAGAAACAATTCCTTAAACTGGTTCATCCCCGCGTTGGTAAACATCAGGGTGGGATCATTTTTAATTACAACGGGGGCAGAAGGCACAATCTGGTGCCCTTTTGTTTTGAAAAAAGCTAAAAAAGACTCGCGTATTTCTCTACTGGTCATGGGGAGTTTCGTGTTTTACTGTTTGCCTTTCGATACGGATGGGTATTAGCCATTTTGGCTTTCACCACGCCCGCACGTCAAAGTCCCTGCAAAGTTACGGGTTTGGCCGCAAAATACCGCCTAAGGGGCAGGGAAAAGCATGTCACGTAAATTTGTCGGACTACTCCACGCGAAAATAGTCGATATGGTAGGCTACACGACCTCGATTGTCTATGCCTTGTATCACGATGGCATAGTTTCCGGGGAGGTCGGAAGTTGCCACGCTGATGGTCGCCATGCCCTGCTCATCAAATGCCAAGCGCGGCTCCCAATACAACACGTTACGAAAATCCGGCAATCGCGAATCGCCCGTATTTCCATCGCCATAGGGCGGCACGTAAAATTGGCGCTCGTACTGTAGACCGTCGTAATTCAGGACCTTCAAGTGGCCGTCCGGTTCAAAACCGTCTAGGCGACGGTCGTAGGTCGAAAAGCTGATAACCCCATCGTATACACCCTGTCCGTAGTAATATTTTCCCGTCACCACGTCTATTCTCTCCACCTGTAATGGATCATAACCGATGATGTCGTTCGCGCTCATGAGCGGCACACCGTCGAGTAATATCAACGGCGGTCCGTCAAAATACGCGTTGTTGTCCTTATCCAGCACCCGTAGGTGATAGTCGGATTGGCTGCGACGCACGCTGACCTCCGTAATATACTCACGCAAGACTTCCTCCATGAGTACAAAGCGCGTAAAATCGTCGAGCCAATAGGTTATGTCGCCACTTCCGAAAAAGGGTATCAACGATTCGTCGGCTGGTCGGTAACGACCGCGCTCCCGCCGGTGGTACACCTGGTTGGCCTGCATTTCGACGCTTCGGGCAAGAACGTCGGTCTGAAGATACTCGTCGCGTACTAGATGTGGCGCACTGACCCTTTCATGGGTGGGAGCATACGGGCTGATCACGGCCGCATCATAAGCCCCGTAGGGAGGAGTAGCTAGCCGCGTAATGATTTGCTTATTTCCGCGCAGTTTACGCACGCTGAAGGTCGCCACGCCGGTGGAGTCCGTCGTTGCCACATAGGTCGCGCCAGCCGTAGCCGGGACGGCTAAGAACGCCATTTCGTTCGGTAGGGGCTGCCCTGTCACCCGATCGGTAAAACGGACGGATAACGCATGAGACTGGTATTCCGCAACCCGGCGGGCCTTCGGCACGGGCGCCACCTGTCGCCATGTTTGGGTTAGCAGGAATACGTCCAAGTCATCGCGAGAGGAATCGACGTGCAAACCCCAATCGTAGCCCATATTCTCGACATGCCCACTCAGTTCTGAATTTAGGTGCAGGTAGGTGCCGATATGGCTTTTAGGCACATCCTGCAAGTCATCGATTTTCAAGACCGACAGGGATAAATCCGGCGAGTCGGCGAGCAGCGCCGCCTCTATGTGCACGGAAAGCTGCAATGCAGTGCGGGTGGACGCGGTGGCCTTAGCAAGCGATGTCTGCAATGCCTGCTCGGGTGCCCCCGGCTTGTATACCAAGCGCTCGGCGACCGGCTGCCCCTGCGGGCAAAGCAAGGTCAAAACGGACAATCCGATTGGCGTGTCCTCCCCGCTAAGCTCCAAGGTGGTTTGCGCAGCAAGGTCTAGCCGTACTGTCCATGACTGGACAGACCCGGTGGACGTGTGCGCCAACAGTGTCAGTGTCTCGTTTACATGCTGGCTGGTCCCGGCGATTCGCACACGCGCACCCTCACCAGCCGTACGCTCCACATTGAACAAATATCCGTCGTCAACGGTCTCCGGAAAATCGATTAGCAACGCTTCCGCGCGGGGACCAGCATCCTCTAGGCGAACCGTATAATGGGCTCCCGATCGGGGCGTAAAAGTGAACTTACCGATTCCGAACCCATTGGCTTCAAGGTGCGCCACGGGGAGGCTGTCGCCTTCAAATACCGTCGCCCGAAAAGCACGCCCAAGCCCGTACGCATCCTCGAGCTTAAACGCGACCTGGGTTTCCACGCCATTCAACATCCGTCCGCTTTCGGGGAAAAACCGCAAAATGGCGGGACCGCTTGCGACGCGAACAGGCGGGCTTTCCTGCAGGGGATTCACTACATCGATGTAGCCGGAGAAGAAAGACGCGGGACCATAGTTCTGCATGAGTGCGGTATAGGCAACAACCCGATAGCGTCCCGTCATTATACCCGCATGGATAAACAAAGAGCCGCTATTCGACTGGCCAGCACCCACGGATATTTTATCCTGCAGCACCTTTTCCCCCTCCGCATTAATCAACTCGACATACACCACGTTGCTGACGTCGACAGGCTTCATGTCTCGTGCATCCACGAGATATGCCTTAAACCACAGGATCTCGCCGGGCATGTAAAACGCCTTATCTAGATGCAGGTAAACCTTTTCGCGCAGGCCATCCTGTCGTTCATGTTGTGTGACACTAGCCGCGGGCAAGGGGTTCAGCACTCCTAGAACGAGCCAAAAAACAGCGAATATCCGATATGTGTTCATGTTATAACTCCATTAACCTTACTCTTCCCAAAACTCCGGCGGGTCCAGTGTTCCCCGCAATGTACAATCCACGCAACGTCTTGGAGCGTAGGCATAATGCGTAGGATAAGGCGAAGCCGGATTGCGCGCATCGCCATATATCGGAATGTAATTGGGGTTGCTCATGAGAAATGCACGCGCCAGTTCGGTAGTATTCTCCAACAGGTCGCAGCCCTGATAAAAATGATTTTCGACCAACCAGACCGATGGCAACTGTGCAGGGTCGATATAAATCCGCTTCTCCGTCACACCCGAAGCTTCTATGAGTCCCACCACCTTCTTTTGGTCATCCTGCACATGGCGTATGTTTCCACGGATTTCGCTGGGCAATGGAGAAAATATGTCACCCAGATCCTCCGAGTTCTGCTTGATGATATTCCAATACCTGAATGCTTCGGCACTGATTGCCCGTTGTTTAACTAAAATAGAATAGCGATACTGAAGTTTTTCCGAACGGTTCGGAATCAAATGAATGGGCTGTCGATGGATCATATCAGCGTCAAGGCCTACGGTAGCGCCGACAAGCAGGTCGTGCGAGCGCTCGGAGCGAAAGCATAGCGAAATAACCTCATCGTTCTCCCGATGACGGAACTCGCCATCTTCCAGAATAACTTGACTGATGTATTTGGCGGAGAATCGCCACGTTTCCTCAAATTCCCACCGGTAATAGTGGGAATCGTTGTCCGGGTCCTCGGTGCTTACGAATAGCTGGAGACCGTCTGGCGCGCGTTCCCAATCAATTGAGGTGATCTCAGGACTTTGCTTTGGCTCCACAAAATCCGAAAGGTATTCGTCTTGCCCCACGCGGATGCGCAAGCGATAGCGCGTGTCGATTGGCAAGATCGGGTGCGGGATAATGTAAGCGCCGGCAGCCGACCCCGGCTCGGAGTGATACAGGGCTCCCATCTCACTTTCAACGGTAAGTGTAGCGTTCGCCACTGGTATATTGACCGCCTGCTCCTCAAGGCTGTCGGCAAGCGGCTGCGCATAGCCCAGCGTATATTGGGAGGACAGTCCATTGATGTCAATATACCCCTCCACGATTAAAATAGCCGCCACGTCCTCGGGTTCGTACGTAGGGAAATAGGGATCCTTGCAACCTCCAAAAGAAACTGCAAGCAACAGGGCAAAGCAAAGCGCTCGCATCACCCCCGGACTCCCCCTAAATCCTGATCGAAGAGAGCGCAATAAGCTCCGTTGCATACCTTTCCCCATTAGAGCCTGAAATTATACGTTACAAATGGAATTTGACTTCCGTAGACGGATAGTTTATACCCCTTTATCTGCCCCGCTTCGGACGTGAAATACACCGAGAACGGATTGCGCCTTCCGGTCACGTTATATACGCCGATTGTCCAAGAGCTATGGGCTAATTTTTTAACTCGGTGGCTTCCCTCGATGGTAAAAGACGCGTCTGCCCGGAAAAAATCCGGAATCCGATATTGGTTACGCGCCGAATAATACACTCGTTGAGACCCAGCGTAGGCGAAGCTTGCTACTGGCAACGTGATGGGGCGCCCCGTTCGGTAAGTCAGGTTGAGGGAAAAACTGAATCGGTGCGAAAACTTGTAATTACCCACCATCGTAAAACTGTGGGGAATATCAAAACTACTCGGATAATACGCGCCTCCATTGATTAAATCGTCCGGATCAACGTCGACTGTCCATTGCTCTACCCTTGCGTAGGTGTAACTCGCCCAACCGTTCAGCTTGCCTGCCAGCTTTTTGACAAGAAATTCGGCTCCATAGGCGCGGCCCTGCGTTCCGATGACGTCCGTTTCCAGCGCTTCGTTTAGCAATAACACCGCCCCGCTCCTGTAATCCAGATAGTTCTTCATATGCTTGTAGTAGGCCTCGACAGACGTCTCAATCGCATCGTTGTCGAAGTTTTGGAAGTAGCCGAGAGAAACCTGCCCGCCTCGCTGCGGTTTTATATGCGTGTCGCTTAGCTTCCAGATGTCCGTGGGCGCCACGGCTGCAGTATTCGATAGCATGTGAATGTATTGGGACAGGGAGTTGTAGCCGAGCTTCAGTGCGCTGCTTGGGGAAAGCACGAAATTGGCCCCAAAACGCACCTCGGGACCATGGTATGTTTTGATGAACGACCCGGCCCCGTATTCGCGCACGCCTACCTGTGCCGACTCCGCCGGTACGGCGCCCGGCGCATACTCCCGCACCGCTCCAGGACCTAAAACGTTAAACAGCGCATACCGAAGACCGATATCCACTGTCAGCTTATCGCTCACTCGGTAGTTGTCGGAAAAATGCAATGCCGACTCCAGCGCCTGCTCCCGCGCTAATGCCAAAGGCGAAACAATCGATGTGCCGCCCAACGGCTGCCGCTCGCCGGGCCATATACGATAACCCAAAACCTGCAGGCCATAAGTCAGGTTGTGCCGTTCGTTCACTCGATGGTACAGATCGGTCCGCAGGAACGCTTGCCCGATATCATAATGCATGCGGTACGCATCGACAGGGTTATGGCCGCCGTCGATATCAAATCGGTACCCGTCAAAACCGATGGCAGCCATTCCATAGATGCCGCTATTGAACACGCGCCTCCATTTGAGGTTAATGTTCCGGTTTTGATAACCATAAGCCACCATACTGTCGAGGGTAAACCGATCATTGCTTAGGTACCCCGTGAGGGTCAGCGTATTTTGGTCATCCGCGCGGTGATGAATGTTAAAGTTTGCATCGTAAAATGAAGCGCCGCTGTGCTTATACTGTTCGTCGGGTATCAGCCTGAGCAACCAATCCGAGTAGGTTGCGCGTCCCGCCGCTATAAACGAGGTTTTCTGACCCACGGGCCCTTCGAGTGAAAGCCTGCTTGTCAGCAGTCCGATGCCGCCGGCTCCGGCAAACTTATTCCGGTTGCCCTCCCGCACGGAGATGTCTAACACGGACGATAAGCGCCCGCCAAACCTTGCCGGAATACTCCCTTTATACAGCTCGGCATTATTGACCATATCTGGATTAAAAGCAGAGAAAAACCCGAAGAAATGCGCGGGGTTGTAAATCGTCGCGTCGCCAAACACCACCAAGTTTTGGTCGGTAGCACCCCCACGAACATTGAATCCGCTGGCGGCTTCCCCCACCGTCTGCACCCCGGGCAACGTCAACAATACCTTGACGACATCTGCCTCGCCAAACACCGTTGGTGCTTGCTTAATCGAGGCGATACTCAGCCGTTCGACACCGAGCTGGGCACGTCGGATATTGCTGCCACGCTCGGCGGAAACGACCACTTCTTTCAGGGCATACACCTCGTCATACATGTCAATATCCAAGCGTCCGTTTGCATACAGCAGAACGTTTCGCTGTGTGCTCTTCAGGCCGACGCCCTTCACTTCGATCAAGGCCCGTCCCGAGGGGATAGCCACCGAGTAATAGCCGGCTTGGTTTGCTTGCACGGTAATGCCGTGTTCTGCTACGGTCACGGTAGCCAGACTGACCGGCTCTCCCGAATTGATGTCGCGGATATAGCCGGAAAGCGTTCGGGTGCCCGGCGTAGCGGTCTCCTTGTCACCAAATTCGAAGAGCATGCTCTCCACAGAAACCAGCAAGGGGCGTTCATGGTCTATATAATCAGCGAGAAATTCGTCCTTAACGACTGAGTCTGCCTGTATCGGGTGTGGCTCTGTAACGATTGCATGTTGATCTGTGATAAATACCCGGTGTTGCCCGTCGATGGCAAAATACAAACCAAAAGGATTGAGCGCACGTCGCAAGACGTCCTCAAGCGGCGTCCGCTCGGCAGATATGGTGAGCAAAAGGGTGTCGGTAGCACGGGCATCGTAGTAAAATCGGTAAGGAGTCTGTGCTTCCAATGCCTGCACAAATGCTTCCATCGTCACCGCTTGCAAATCCACGGACACCCGATCTTCCTGGGCAGTCACGCGGGCGGCCCCCATCAAGAAGAAAACGACGCAAACGAGATTCAGGAATCTCGCACCACCGTGTGTACCGTTTAGAAATGCGAACCGCGTATGCATCGTAGTCGTTCTCTAGATTAGTTAGTTTCTACATAATCCAAGACAAATTCCAGCGTAGCTTCGGGATTGGCCTTAAACGACAACCCTTTGCTGAACAGCCCTTGGCGCAGCTGGCGCCGATGTTCCTTAAATGAGCGCAATAAAGCGCCCTGAGAACGAATATTGCGATACGCGGAATCGTGCCCTTTACGCAGGAGGTAATACGTCACATCGCCGGTGAACTCGCGTAGCAAGCGAGTCCCCCGTGTCCGCTCACGATAGACTTTCGTCCAACTGGCGTAGCAAGACACGGTGGCTGACTCAGCAATTTGTTGATAGAACCCGGGGGGTAACCCTTTTTCCGATGCATCCAGGTATACAAATACGTGGTCATCAATGGTAAACGACGACACGTTGGCGCCCGCCAGAACGATATTGACTGCATGGATGGGGTGGCGCGTTACCAGTTGGTTTCTGACTAAGTCAAACATTAAGGGCACCTCGTGATAACGGACGCCATTGACCACAATCGAACTTCCCTCCACAATCCCCAGATTGCGAAAGCTCTGGTGCCCGGCCACGCTGGCTGGGTAGCCTCCATACAACTTGCCTTGATATAGCTGACCGGAAAAACGCTCCGCATATTCCCTGACAGCACGCGCCTGGAGTTCGTTTTGCGCTAGGAGTGGCACCCCGTAGCAAACGAGGCTAAAAAATAAAAGCAGGTGCCGACCGCGCATAGGCTCTAATGGGTTAGTTACGCAACTGACTGAAAATTAATGCCCTAAAATAACTAAAAAACATCGTTTAATATATAGGAAAACAATAAAATCGACCGCCGCAACGTGCAAAAAAAAGGGGGATGGCTTAGCCATCCCCCTTCATTGTTTATGCTGAAGTCCTGTTACTCGACCTTGCGCATTTCCAATGCAAATGTTCCAAAGGAACCTATAGCTACCGTGTAGCTAATATTCAGTCGGATCACGCCCGTACAAGGATCAACGAAGTTGTTGAGTCCACCTCCCGCACCGGTCATGAACAGCATCCCGTAAGTCAATCCCCAAACATCGGTATCTCCTGCTTCTTGGCGCTCAACTACCACGGTATTGTCCGAATCGTTGACTTTAATGACAAGATCGTTGAACCCGGGCACTGCGCTCTCGATGGCCAAGGTCGTTTCGTCAAGTTGCTTGACGACCGTCGTCGCACCGATGCCGTAGTCACCCCATCCATCGACAGTTACCTCAAACGTACCCACGAAATCATCCGCGACGAATCCACAGATCGCTGAATAGCGAACCGTTGGCGATGCGCCGTCAGGCTGGCTTGCTGTGCCGGGCCCGTAGGCCGCTCCACCACCTTTGGGGAAAGCTGCATATTTAACGCCGCCTTTCACGTAGTCCGCTCCCACGTCATAGCTATCTCCGCTAAGGATAGTACCAAACAAATCGGTCAACATTTGACCTGTGATTTCGACTTCGGTCGGATACGTGCTTACGTCGGCTTTGATTACCTTCGCGTTTTCCGCATCGCCATTTTTGACGACTACGATGTCTAAATAGTCTGGCTTTTCAGAATTCTTGTGATATAAATCTACGCTAAAGACTGCGGAGAAACCCAGTGGGTCGGTATCCAAGATAGCCGGATCACCGCTTTCCTTTACAATCTGCGGCTGGTTAAGGTACACCATCCCTTCGGGCAAGTTACCTACATCACTTTTTCTACATGCTGATACTAAAACGATAGCACCCAGCAATATGATATGAATTATCTTCTTCATTTCTCAATCTAGTTTTATTAAGGCATCCAAAATACCTTAGCGCTGTTCAAATCTGGCTTCTGCGCAGGTGCGTTTTCGTTCATATTGATTTCGTTCTGAACATAGGGAAGCGAGTTAGGGAAACTTCTTACCGAAATTACCGGTACGGCGCCCATATCCTCGCCACCATTGCCGCCTTGTGGGGGCGTGATCGTACCACCAACAGCAACGGGATCAAACAACACGGGATATCCCGTTCTTCTGTAATCTGTATACTGGTCTACCCATGATCCAATGCTAGAAAGCCATTTTTGAGTCATGATGTATTCCAATTTTTTCTGTCCACTCGCCGCGTTGAAGAGCGCCATCACATCCGCGATGTATTCGTCGGCGCTTTCTGACCCAGCAAGTGTGGGAATAGACTGAGAGCTACCTGTAACGTCGACAACATGGTCAACCATTTCAAACGACTCGGCAATGGCTTGCTCAAGCACTGCGCTAGCGTCGCCACTGATTACGCCTTCCTGTATCAGTTCCGCTTGTAGGAACAGGATGTCGGCATACGTAATCAGACGGTAAGGTGCAGCCCCCGTGCCGCTTGAAGCTGAAGCAACGCCACCGTTTCCATCATCATAACGCCCTCCTACAGGATAGATGCCAAACAGGGTTACGTAATCCTGCAGGTTCTTTCCGCGATTAGCTCCTTGCGAACCGAAATACTTGGATACAAATCCACCGTCGCGATACTCTACATCAGGGTGTGCTGGATCGTCAGCGGTCATTTGGTTATAGAAGTAGTACGGAATACGGGGATCCTCAACACCATTCAGAATACTCGTATTGTAGCCTTTCATAATCTCGTACAACCATGGGCTAACGTGCATCGTACGCTGCGAAGCGTAGTATTCCCCGAAACCTGGGTTACGGTCGTCCGTAGCAGCGTTGGGGCCATAAGGAATCACGAACGACTCATCAGCCGAAGCGATAAGGTTGTCAGGGTCGCCTAACAACGCATTCACTTCAGATGTTACGTCCTTCACTTTGCGCTGTTGCACATACAGCTTCAACTTAATGGAGTTAGCGGCCTTCACCCAATTCGTCACGTCCCCTTGGTAAATCACATCGTCATCTTGAGGAAAAACGACATTCGGCGCCTCTTCATTTTGCAAATCAGCGATGCCTTCATCCAGCATGGCGATTAACTGTGGGTAAATGTCCTCTCCATTATCGTATTTCGGATATTTGATTCCTTCGTTCACCAGCTGGTTTGCCTCAGAGAACGGAACATTTCCAAATAAGTCGACAAGTACTGAGAACGTGTAAGCCTTCAGAATCTTAGCGATACCTACATACTGCAGGTTGCCAGCTTCCGTCTCTTGATCGATTATCGCGTTCGCATTCGATACTACGTTACGATATGCGTACGTCCAACCTTGGTTCCAGTAGAAATCATTCGGTCCGGCACCATACTGGTCGGCAGAGCCGTAGTGTACCATCTGATGCATGTACGCGGCTAGGTTGTTTGAAAAACCCGTTCCCATGGCCATGCTCTCACCCAAGAACTTCTCTACCCTCGGCAGCAACACTGATGAGGACAAGGAAGTAGGTCTGTTGGGATCGGTATTGATATCTAAATGCTTTGAACAGGAAACTGCTGTCACAGCCAAAGCAATTATTAATATATTTTTAATCCTTTTCATGTTATTCTTCTTAAAATCTTGCTACTAAATTAAATCCGTAGCGCCGCGTTGTGGGTGCGCCTGACAACTCGATGCCTTGTGTCGAGGAAGAGCCGTAGCTGTTAACCTCAGGGTCGAAGTTCGAGTATTTTGGAAAGTTAGGAGCCAAGTGCCAAAGGTTACGCCCGGTAACACTTACGTGTACGCCCTTGATAAAGGCGCTCTTAAACAAGTGTGCAGGCAATTCATAACCCAGGGAAACTTCGCGCAGGCGATAAACGGTAGCATCGTAGACGCTCCATTCAGTAGCGGTGTTAATCGCAAATGTCTGTCCGAGTGTTGGGTCGGGGGAGAAATACAAATCGTTAACGGTCAATTTCGTGCCGTTAGGAATCTTGTTTCCAGCTGCGTCCAATATCGGAGTGCCGTCGGCGTTGCCATATACACCTGGGATGATGGCGTTATACTCGCGCATCTCGGTATCTTTCGTCACTCCTCGCCCTAGCAGAGACGAATTAGTAACGGAATACATCGACCCGCCTTGCGTCCAGTCAAACAATGCTGTGAGCGTGAAGTTCTTGTAGCTTACCACATTGTTAATCCCGAGTTTAAAGTCAGGGTTAGGATCGCCGAGGAAGTGCTCTTCCATTTGGTCTTCGTAGAGTCCGCCCGTCGTTGGGTTGATCAACAAGTTACCTTCGTCATCACGCAGGGACTTGGTGCCTCTGAGGTATCCAAACGGCATACCTGGTTCAAGGTAGCTGCTGATCGTGCCGCTCAAAATGCCACGCAAAGCAATACGGTTCGTGCCCTCAATCAGCTCCTCAACCATGTTTTTGTTTTTGGTAAAGGCTGCTGAGATTTCCCAGAACACGTTGCTAGACGGAGACAACGGCTTGACATTCAACGCTACTTCGATACCTTTGTTGCTAATCTTACCATAGTTGGTGAAGTACTCGTTATAGCCCGACGACACGGGAACGGAGATAGGTGCAAGCAGGTCTGTGGATATCCGGTTATACCAAGAGAAGTCCAGGTTCACCCGATTGTTCAAAAATGCTAGTTCCGTACCCAATTCAACCTCACGCGTAAACTCTGGCGTCAGCAACGGATCGTATGAAGTAGATGACAGACCGCCAGTCGGCTGGTCCCGGAAGTTGGTATCGAACACGTAGACGTTGGCCAAATTGTAGGGATCCGTATCACGGCCCACTTTCGCCCAAGCAGCACGTACCTTACCGTAGCTAAAGAAGTTGCTTTGTAGGTTCAGCGCATCTGAGAACACAAAGGCTGTCGACACGCCTGGATAGAAGTATGACTGCGAGGAGGCGGGCAATGTCGAAGACCAATCGTTACGTCCAGTCAACTGCACGAACAAGTAATCGCGGAAACCGAATATCGCATCGGCAAACACGCCCATAATACGACGCTTGTACAACGCATCCGTAAGGAACGTCTGTTGTGCCGTATTACGCAGCGAATATATGCCGCGGGTAATAAAGCGTCGCCCTTCGTTAACATCTCGGTTAGTGACGCGTTGGTTGTAGTTGAAACCGACGCTAGCGATCAATGAGAAATCGTCATTAATGCGCGGGGTAAACATCGACTTAAATGTCGATTCCAACTCGCGGTGGTTACGGCCGTCCGTCACCAAGCCCCCAGCGCCTTCGTAAGCACGGGAAGAAATTTCATAAATTTCCTTCCGGTCCATGAAACTTAGGTTTGCTCCTAAGTTATAGTCCAACTTCCACCAATCGTTAATGGCGTAGTCAGCAGAAAAAGACGTCAATATGCGGTTCTCACGCGTGGTCGCGTAGTTGTTGTAAGCCGACCACGTGGGGTGGTCAAACTGTCCGCCGCCCAACCAGTTCAGGTTGTCGCCAGTCTCGGTTTTCCAAGGTAGGGTGTGATCCCAGTTCCGTGCTAGGAAAAGCGAGCGAGCGAACGCAGAAGCCGCTCCATCCACTTGGTTTTCACCGAAATATCCGCCCACTTGGGTAGAATTGGAGAAAGCTAGGTTACCACGTACGTTAAACCGGTCGGAGATCGCCAAATTTCCCCCAGCAGACACGTTATAACGCTCATAAGATGAATTAGGCACGTATCCCTTGTGGTCCATTTGAGAAAGCGTAACGTTGAAGCCTGACGTATTCGTACCGCCTTGGAAGTTCAATGAGTTTTCCCAAACAGCGCCCGTGTCAAACAGGCTAGAAACGTTATCAGGATAGGCTCGGTAAGCAACCTGCGGCCCGAACATGCCGGGGTACGCTTGCAAGTAAGGCGTCCAAGTAGGAATGCTATCCAGGCTATTGAAGTTAGGTCCCCACGAGCCGTTTGAGTTTGAATACCCCAACTGCGAACCAGCGCCGTATGTGTTTTGGTAAGTGGGCAGGTTAGCAATATTTTCCAGTGAAACGGAGCTTCTAAAGGTTACCTCCGTAGGACGGTTAGCCGTTGTGCTCCCGGACTTAGTGGTGATAATTACCACGCCGTTGGAGGCACGCGACCCGTACAAAGCCGCTGCGGCAGAACCTTTCAGAACGTTCAAGCTAGCAATGTCGTTGGGGTCAAGGTTAGCGATACCCGACGAGTACGCAGCACCACCGGAGGTCATGCTGGAGGTCTCAACCATGGAGTTGTCGTACGGAATTCCGTCGACGATAATCAACGGTTGGTTATCGCCGAAGAAGGAAGAATTTCCCCGTACCTGAAAACGCGTAGCAGCGCCGGGAGTGCCCTGAGAGGTACGAATATCAACGCCCGCAACCTTACCCTGCAATGATTTTAACATGTCTGGTTCAGAGTTTTGCAACACCTCATCGGGATCAACTTGGCTGGTTGCGTACGTCAGGCTCTTTGCCGACCGGGTAATACCCATCGCGGTAACGACAACTTCGTCAATGGTTTCCGCTTCGCTCACCAACTGCACGTTGATGACACTCTGCTCGCCTACCGCAATGCGTTGGGGCACGTACCCCAAATACGAAAACTGCAGCACCGAGCCGCTACCTACCAAGATTGAGTAATTGCCCGTTCCATCAGTCTGCGTGGCAGTGCTTGTTCCTGCGACCGAAACAGACACTCCACTTATAGGCGTGCCATCCCCTGAAGATGTCACCCTACCACTGATCCTTCTATCTTGGGCATACACCGATCCGATAAGGAGGATGCCCAACACGAAGAAACTGAGTAATTTTTGTTTCATGTGTGTGAGTTTTTGATTTTAAAAGTAATTGAATAATTGCATATAAGTAAAACGGTAGGGCAGTCGAGATACCCCTGCGGTAGCAGGAAGCGCTCAGTCGATTACGTAAAATTTTCTTTGTGTTGAAGAATAAAAAAAACCCGCATTGGCGACGCCACATTCTAATCTACCGATTCGATAAACGCATTTGAGAAACCATCGAATCGGATATAACCCGCCAGTAACGAGCCCCCAGGCTCACCTATTTACTGGCTTATCCCGACCTCTTTTGTCGGCGTCCAAAATTACGATTAAAGACTAACTTTGCAAATATTTCTAGCAAAAAGCGG
>CAYRGQ010000041.1:0-24922 GCA_964423925.1 uncultured Sphingobacteriaceae bacterium
CCTGATCATCGGTCGTTTTGTTCCGATTATTCGTACATTTGCCCCTATATTTGCAGGTGTTGTACGGCTAGACTTTCGCAAGTTTGTCGTTTATAACCTAGTAGGAGCGCTCATCTGGGTAGGTACGCTGACGCTGTCGGGATATTTCCTGGGGCGAGCATTTCCCCAGTTGGGCGATTATATTGAATACATCATATTTGGGATGATCGTGATTGCGTTTAGCCCTATTGCCGTGGCCTTGGTGAGGAAGAGGATCGGTGCGCGCAAGACGAAGTCATCGCAAAAGGAAAAGGAAAATTTAAGTAACCACGAATGAGCATATCACACCCCTGGCATGAAGTGTCACCTGGCGACGACATTCCGTCGACCGTCAATGCAATTATCGAGATTCCTAAAGGCTCGAAAGCGAAATACGAGATAGATAAGGATAGCGGCCTGGTTAAGTTAGACCGCGTACTATTTTCCTCGGTCATGTACCCCGCCAATTATGGTTTTATACCGCGCACATACTGCGATGACAAGGATCCCCTGGATATTTTGGTGCTGTGCTCGGTCGATGTGTACCCCATGAGCATTATCGAGGCAAAGGTCATTGGCGTGATGCACATGATTGACAATGGCGAACAAGACGACAAGATCATTGCGGTAGCCAAAAACGACATGTCAGTGAATTACCTAAACGACTTATCCGAATTGCCTCCCCACACGATGAAGGAAATAGTGCGTTTTTTCCAGGATTACAAAAAGCTGGAGGGCAAGAACGTGACGATTGAGCAGCTTTATGGTCGGGCATTTGCCTATCAGGTGATTGAGGATAGCATCGCATTATACCAGAAAGACATTGCGCACCTAACCCACGCTTAATGGCACTCGACATTTTTTGGACGCTGTTTTTGGTAGCGGCAAATGGCTTTTTTGTCGCGGCTGAATTTGCGATTGTCAAAGTTCGATCTTCGCAGATCGAGCTTCAGGCCAAAACCGGCAGCCGGGTGGCTCATGTAGCCAAGCATATCACTCAACACTTGGATGGGTACCTGGCGGCTACGCAACTCGGTATCACTCTATCGTCGCTCGGCTTGGGCTGGGTAGGCGAGGAGGTCATGACCCAGCTGGTCGGCACCGTCTTCGGCTGGTTTAACGTAGACCTAACCGGGCCCGTGATGCGTAACGTCGGCTTGGTGTTGGCGTTCTCCATCATCACCGTGCTGCACATCGTCTTTGGCGAGTTAGCCCCCAAATCACTGGCCATACAACGTCCCGTAGGGACGACCATGAGCGTGGCCCTGCCGTTGCGGTTTTTCTACATCGTCTTCCGGCCGATCATCTGGGTGCTGAACGGCTTTGCCAACTTCTTGTTGCGCTTGGTGGGCTTGCGGGTCAACCCGGGCGAGGGACATCACAGCTCCGAAGAATTGCAATACCTGCTCGACCAAGGAAGGGAAAGCGGGGCGCTCAACCTAGCCGAACACGAACTCATCAAGAACGTGTTTGACTTTAATGAGCGCATCGTGAAGAACATTATGGTGCCCCGCACGAAGATATCGGCGGTGGAAATCAACTGCCCTCCCGATGAACTGATCGAGAAAGTGACGCGCGAAGGCTATTCGCGCATACCGATATACGACGACAACATCGACCAAATTATCGGTATCATACATACCAAGGACTTGCTGCCGATATTGGCCAAAGGCAAGGAGCTGGTACTTAAGCCGATTATCCGCAAGCCGTTCTTCATCCCCGAGACCAAGAAAATCAACGACCTGATGGCCGAATTCCAGCAACGTCGCCTGCAAATCGCCATCGTATTGGACGAATTTGGTGGCACGGCGGGCATGGTCACGCTGGAGGATATCGTTGAGGAGCTGGTGGGTGAAATACAGGATGAATACGATGAAGAAACGCCCGTTGTAGAGCAGCTGTCCGAAACGGAATTCATGGTCGACGCGAGTGCCAACATTCACGACATCAACGAATTTCTGCCTTTTGAGCTGGAAGAAAGCACGGATTACGATACGTTAGCCGGTTTGGTTAGCGATCTGTTTGACAAGATTCCAGATGTAGGCGAAACCAAAACGCACAAGGGGTATAATTTCATCGTGATGAAAAAGACCCAGCAAAACATCGAGTTTGTCAAGTTGGAAGTGGTGCCGGAGGAGGACGAGGAGGACGACGACTAAGCCCTGGGTATGCTACCGCTTTTTTACACCCCCACGATCGAACCGCACCACGAGGCTTTTGTGCTTGATGAAGCGGAAAGTAAGCATGCGATCCGCGTCCTTCGCCTAGCCGAAGGGGCGGAAGTGGGTTTGATCGACGGACGTGGTACGCGTTATTTGGCCCGTATTACCGACCCCCATCCCAAACGCACGGTGTTGACAATCGTGGAGGCCCAGCAGGTGCCGCCACGACCATACTCCATCCACATTGCCATTGCGCCGACCAAAAACATCGAGCGTTTGGAATGGTTTCTCGAGAAGGCGACCGAAGTAGGCGTGGATGAAGTGACGCCCATTATTTGCGACCATTCCGAACGTAAAGACGTAAAAATCGATCGGCTGTATAAGATCATGGTAGCGGCGATGAAGCAATCGCTCAAGGCGCAGCTTCCCAAACTGAATGAACCCGTCAAATACGCGCAATTCGTAGCGCAACCCTACGCCGGCGCGAAAGCCATCGCCCATTGTGCCGCGGGCGAGAAGCGCTACCTAAATGATATCGTCAGCCCGGCCGGACACACCGTGGTGCTGATTGGGCCTGAGGGTGATTTTAGCGAGTCGGAAATCGATCTGGCGCTGGCCGCGGGGTTCCTTCCGGCCACCCTCGGCGACGCGCGCCTCCGTACGGAAACGGCGGCTTTGGCCGCTTGCATGGAGATCGCTTTTATCAATA
The DNA here is from genome assembly GCA_964423925.1 of uncultured Sphingobacteriaceae bacterium. GTDB lineage: Bacteria > Bacteroidota > Bacteroidia > Sphingobacteriales > Sphingobacteriaceae > CAYRGQ01. The sequence continues at coordinate 2,890 of CAYRGQ010000041.1, forward strand.
GGTAGTCGCCCCGATCCTAATCCACTGGTGCAGGCTCTTCGGAAGCGTATACCTGTTCCGCTTCGTGGGCTAAGTCGATGATGTCCTTGGCAAGCTCGGTGAAATAGCCACCCGATTGGTACCCGTTCCAGGACATCGTAACCGTCTCGTATAGGTTTTCATCGTAAAGCCGGTCTGGCGTGATATAGCCAATGTACCCGCCATTGAAGCTGGTCAAAATTAGCTCGATGCCTTTGCTGTCTGCATATTCGTCTAGCTCGCGCATGATTTCCCCCGAGAAATCGGCGGGCATGCCGAGCAGGAGGACATGGCCTATTTTCGTGACTTTCACATAGGCAGGGTAATCGCCAAAAAAGGTCCGGAAGACCCAGGGACGGAGGGCAAGGTTTTGACTAATGCGAGCCGTTGGCTCCGGTAGGGGTATCTCCCACGCGGCGGAAGCCACGCTTTCATGGCTCATGGGTTCGGTTTGGCGGTGGCGGTAGCGCTCGACGATATGTTGGCCAATATTCGCCATGCGTTCCATCGGGGTTTCGCCTTCGCCACGGGCGCCCATGCTGCCCACGGCACCTGCCATATACAAGGCAATGTCAGCGTCTTGGTTTTCGAGTGAATCAACTACGACGCCTGGGAAATCCCGCGATATTTCCAGCAGTCGCGACCGCAAGGTGGTGGGGTGGGCGGCATAGGTCAGCAACTTGGCGCTCTTGCCGTCCGTGCGGCGGAAGACCAAGGACCGAATCCACGGGTCGATGGTGCCTCCCTCGACATCAAGTCGGAAACGAACATTCTCTTCATTCTCAACCTGCGCATAGAATGCATCGGCTTCCACGAAGTCCTGCTGTGAACGTACGATGGCATCCCGAAACTGCATGGCAAGGCGCTCCTCCACCTCCGGGTCGAACTTTCCGCTGAAGAGCCGTCCCGTCAGTTTCTTGCCCCATCCGCCAAGGCTGTGGTGCGTATGGGTGGTGCCAATATGTATTTGATCGATGCCGATACCGTCGTCACGGAGTAGCTTCGCCAATCGGTTGGTCAGGTTGGGCGGCACGATGAGCAAATCTGCTGCTAAGAAAAACAGCGTGGTGGTGGGGTTTTTTACGGCAATGACCTTGACGTATACCGAATCGCGCACGCCCTCGAAATGAGCGCCCCAACGGTTGCCGTATCCCGCCATCGGGACGGATGTCAGGGGCGTGATGTTCTGTACCGCCCAGCTCACCTGAATGGAACCCGTGTCGCCGCGGAGGTCAGCGGTTGCAATTTGCTCCTTCCAAGAAGCATAGTGTGCCGTCTCTTGGAACGGCGTTCGATCGATGCGCTGTATTAAGACTACAAAGAGCAACAGTAGTACGGCGAGGGTATAGCAAAGGATGCGGACAGCTTTTTTCATGATGTGGTGTTGAGGGCTGGCAACGTCAGCGGTCTCTGCAAAAATAGTGGTTTTTTTGGGAATTGGTTGGTGTCCGATGAGGGGGCAATCCGTGTGTTAACGGGGAAGAATTAAAAAGCGTGTGCAAAAGCTAAATTCCTGGGGTACCCGCTTATCCCACATTATAATTGCCCTTTTTTGCTATTTTTGCTACCAATTCAAACAAAAGGAAAACATGAAGTTCAAGCTCCAGGCGGAAGATAAGTTGAGTAAGGCGCGAGCGGGGGAGCTGGAGACGGCACGCGGTACGATACAGACACCGATATTTATGCCGGTGGGCACCGCCGGCACGGTCAAGGCGGTGCATCAGCACGAGCTGGTGCAGGACATCAACGCGCAGATCATTTTAGGCAATACCTATCACCTTTACTTGCGGCCGGGATTGGACGTACTGCGCCAAGCGGGTGGATTGCACGGATTTAACGGCTGGACAAAGCCGATTTTGACCGACAGCGGCGGTTATCAGGTGTACTCGCTATCCGATGTGCGGAAGATCAAGGAGGAGGGGGTGACGTTCCGCTCGCATATTGATGGGTCGAAGCACCTCTTTACCCCCGAAAACGTGATGGATACGCAACGCGTCATTGGGGCGGATATCATCATGGCCTTTGACGAATGCACGCCCTACCCTTGCGATTATGCCTACGCCAAGCGGTCGTTGGACATGACCCACCGCTGGCTAAAGCGCTGTTGCGACCGCTTTGACAGTACCGAGCCGCTCTATGGCGTCGACCAGACCCTTTTTCCCATCGTGCAGGGCTCGGTCTATAAGGATCTCCGGCAGCAGTCTGCCGAAGTAATTGCCAGTTTTGAGCGCGACGGTAACGCCATTGGCGGCCTGTCCGTGGGTGAACCGGCCGAGGATATGTACGCCATGACAGAGGTGGTGTGTGATATTCTGCCTCGCGACAAGCCTCGCTATTTGATGGGTGTGGGCACCCCAGTCAATATCCTGGAAAATATCGCCTTGGGCATTGACATGTTTGATTGCGTAATGCCGACGCGCAACGCGCGCAACGGCATGCTGTTTACGCGCAACGGCATCATTAACATCCGCAATAAAAAATGGGAATACGATTTCTCGCCTATTGATGCCGAAAGCGACCTGCTCGCGGACCGCATGTACAGCAAATCGTACCTGCGGCACTTGATCCGTTCGCAGGAGATTCTTGGCGCGCAAATTGCGTCCTTGCATAACCTGCATTTTTACCTGTGGCTGGTGGGCGAGGCGCGCAAGCAGATACTGGCAGGCACGTTCTACGCATGGAAGCAAAAAATGGTCAAGCAGCTCGACCAACGCCTGTAATGCAATCGGAATGAAGATTATAGACAAATACATCATCAAGAAATACCTCGGCACCTTCGTGTACACGATGGTAATTTTCGCGGTGATAATTGTGATTTTCGATATATCCGAAAAGCTGGATGACCTGCTCAAGCACAAAGCGCCTTTATCGAAAACGGTAATGGAATACTATGCAGGGTTAGTGCCATTCTACCTCAACATGCTCTATCCGCTGATTAACTTCATTGCGGTCATCTTCTTCACGGCAAAGATGGCCGACCAGACGGAGATCGTCCCGATCCTGAGCGGGGGCATGAGTTTCAATCGCTTACTATGGCCCTATATGGTGGCCGCCACCGTGTTGTTTGCCGTGTCCTTCGTATTCAACATCTTTATCATCCCCGGCACGAACAAGCTGATGATCGACTTTGAGAACGTGTATATCAAGCCCGTGGAAAATCGCACGAAGAGTTCGACACACATGCAAATCGACGAGAACAGCTACGTCTATATCAACAACTTTGATGTGGATCGTCAGGTGGGTTATAACTTCGTGTTGGAAACGTTTGACGATGAGGGCGAGCTGCGCGAGAAAATGATGGCCGATCGTATCGTCTGGGATTCCATCAACCACAACTGGCGCATCGAAAACTATTCCGTTCGGCTAATCGACGGACTCCACGAAGAAATGATCAAGGGTTCCAGTAAGGACACTGTGCTGGATATGGAGCCGCACGATTTCGTCGTGTTTGACAACATCTTTATGGCGATGGGCATGCAAGAATTGAATGAGCGCATCGAAAAGGAACGGATGCGCGGTACTGGCCTGATGACTGACATGCTCCTCGAAAAGTACAAGCGCTTTGTATATCCCTTTTCGGCCTATGTGCTGACTCTGATGGGCGTGGCGCTCTCCTCAAAGAAGGTCCGGGGCGGGATAGGCCTGAGCCTCGGTGTGGGCATAGGCCTCAGTTTTATATACATCGTCTTTATTCAGTTCTCCACGGTGTTTTCGCTGCAAGGCGGCCTGCCGCCCATGCTGGCCGTGCTGATTCCCAATATGCTGTTTGGCTTAGTAGCCTTATACCTGCTATACCGGGCACCTAAGTAATGTAATTCTATGCTTCCTGCACATATTAACCGCAACCTCCTGGTCTTGCACATTACCGTGGTGGTGTGGGGGTTCACCGGTATTTTGGGCAACCTGATATCCCTGAACGCGATCGATCTTGTGTGGTATCGCGTAATGATTGCCGCGGCGTCCTTGTTGGTGTTCTTTCTGGCCACGCGTCGGTCAATGCGTGTGTCGGGTGAGAGGTTGGTCAGGTTTGTGTTTACCGGCGGGCTGGTCGGTTTGCATTGGATCCTATTCTTTGAGTCGATCAAGGTTTCCACCGTGTCGGTAGCACTCGTGTGCTTGTCGGCCGTTACCCTGTTTACGGCCATGTTCGAACCGATTATTTATAAACGTCGCATATCGAAGATGGAGATCGTTACGGGATTGATCGTGATCATCGGTATATGGATGATCTTTAAATTTGAGAGCCAATACGTCATGGGCATCGTATTCGGTCTGCTGGCGGCGTTGACGGCTTGCTTTTTCGCTATCATTAATTCGAAATTGGTCAAGAAAAGTGAACCCTCCATCATCAGTTTCTACGAAATGGTCGGTGCGTTTTTTTGGATATCCCTTTATTTGTTGGTGACCGGTGGTTTCGGCGAAATGAAACGGGTTTCAGCAACGGATTTTGCCTATTTGATGCTGCTTGGGACGGTGTGTACGTCGGGTGCGTACGTGGCGGCGGTTTCCGTCATGAAGGAGATTAGCGCGTTTCGTGTTGCGCTGGCCAGCAACTTGGAGCCGATTTACGGCGTACTGCTGGCATTCGTCTTTTTTGGGCAGGCCGAGGTGATGAGTACGGGCTTTTATTTAGGTGCGTTGCTCATCTTGGGAGCCGTATTCTTGCATCCGATCATCCGCCTGCGGATGGACCGGCGCAAGGCGCTGAAGGCGGAGTTGCCCCTGCACTCTTAAACGCTTTCGGAAAACCCAGTCGCCGTTTATGCGGGTATTCCTAGGCTGATTAGGCCTCAATCCCCCGATTTGCGCATGTCGCAAAAATTTGGTATTATACACTTGGAGCAGTATTGCGCCGAAGCGCCGCTATCTACGGCTTGCTTTCGGCCCATCTTGCACACTGCGCTACCACGTTAACTAAGCGATGCGGGTATGGCGTGGCCACGGGACGGCGCGCATACCTTGTGTTGTATTCATTCACTTTTCTAAAAATTACTGTCTATGGGGATATCCGTCATTATTCCGGTGTATAATGCTGAAGAATTCGTAGCTGATGCAGTACGCTCCGCGTTACGCATCAAGCAAGTTCGTCAAATCATCCTGGTCGAGGATTGCTCGCCCGATAATTGCTTGGCCATTTGCCAATCCTTGGAAAAGGAATATCCGGATATTGTGGAACTGCATATGCATCCGGGGCGCCGGCAGCGAGGTGCAGGCGCAAGCCGCAATCTGGGAATAGCGCATGCCAGGGAGCAATTTATCGCGTTTCTGGATGCCGATGATTACTACTTGCCACACCGGTTTATCCATCCCTTACAGGTGCTGGACCGGCATCCAGAAATTGACTACGTCGTCAGTCCGTCCCAATTGGAAGCCGATTATGAGCAAGGGAATTCAAAATATACAATGATGGACGAGGGGGCAAACAACGCGTTGGGCTACCTCTTTCCCGCATTGCTGACCGAACGATATGGGTATTTCGATACCAATAGCATCATTATACGCACGGAGTCGCTCAAACGCCTTTCTAAACTGTTCAATCCGCATTTGGCCCTACACCAAGATTCCGAGCTTTGGTTGCGTATCGCCTACAAGCTGAGGGGCTATGCGGAGAACGCTACGCTACCCGGCTCAATCGTTCGGCGGCACAGCAAAAACCGCGTTACCCACACCAACGCCGCTTCGCTTTCTCAATACTGGGAGGTGGTAGATTCCGAGTTTCAGCGCTTTACGCTGCCCAGCAAGTTGAAGCGTTTTATCCGTATTCGACGGAAGCATTATCGGTATCTCAAAGAAAAGTCGATCCTGTCGTATTGGTATCTATTATACATGCGGTTCTATGATTCGGTGGTGCTCTCCCGAATGCGGCATTGGAATGCCGTGATGGAACGCCAATATGTTCTTCCCGAGCCTGCGGCCGTCGTGAACGAGCCGGAACGTGTATTATCGTAAGCTATGCTGACGGTGATCGTTTCTACCATGGGGGCGGGTATTGCCCATCTCCATCAGACGGTGGCTTTTAAACACCCCGCCGTCCGGTATTTGATTATTTGCCAAAACAATGGTGGCACGGGGCCTCTGCCGGAATATCTGTCGCTTCGGCCGGATATCCAGGTGGTCCTGTCCGATACAACAGGCTTAGCCGTAAGCCGGAATATCGGGCTGGAGCATTGCCAGACCCGTTACGGATTACTGGCGGATGACGATGTCCGGTACTTGCCCGACGGCATGAATCGGCTCTTGACTATCCTCGAAAGCGAAGCGCCAGACTTCGCGCTGTTTCAGATTCAGACGCTGGATGGAGAACCTCCTTACAAGCGATATCCGCCGGAATCTTACGCCATCACTGCGTTGGAACATTGGGTGTCTTCGATCGAAATCGTCGTCAACGTCGCCAAGCTCCGGGCTACGGCCATCCGATTCGATGAACGTTTTGGGTTAGGAGCGCCGCTAGACCGCGGAGAGGAAGAAATTTTTGTTTCCGATTTGATTCGCCAGGGGTGGAAGGGGCGTTATTTTCCGATACCCATCGTTCAGCATCCGTACGAGAGTTCGGGAAAGAACGTGCGGAAGCGAAAGGATCAGCTATATTTCCAAGGTGCGTTTGATGCTCGTCTCGGAATACGGTCGATACCACATCGGTCCCTGCTGGAGTACATCCGCAATCCCCGCCAGTTGGTAGACACCGCACACTACCGCCGAGGTCGGCGCTTCATCAAGCGGACATCCAGAAGGGCGTCAGTCTTGCGGAGCGGGCAACAGGGGGAATAATGGACTAGGTACGTGGGCAGCTTCGATATATTGCAATAGCCGGCGTACCACCTCAGGGTGTTCCGCGGCGAGGTCGTGTTGTTCGGCGGGGTCTTGCTTGAGGTCAAACAGCTCAATGCGTGGGGCTTCGGCGTGCTTGACCCCCTGCTTGACCAACTTCCAGTCGCCCTCTCGTACCGCCTGACGCCCGCCCGCTTCGTGAAACTCCCAATATAGGTATGGGTGCGCTGCCTGTTCGCCGGTACCACGGAGCGTCGGAACGAACGAGATTCCATCCGTATGGGTGGGCGTGGGTGCGCCTGCCAGTTCGGTAAAGGTCGGGAACAAGTCCCAAAATGCCGCGATGTGACTTGACGTTGTACCAGCTGCCACGGTGCCGGGCCAATTGACAATGAGGGGTACGCGGATTCCACCTTCGTATAGGTCGCGTTTGTACCCACGAAACTGCCCCGCGCTCTTGAAGAAATCTGGGTCGGCGCCACCTTCGCGATGTGGGCCGTTATCGCTCGTAAAGAGGATAATCGTATTGTCGGCCAATCCCAGCGATTCGATTTTGGCTACGATTTCGCCCACGTAGTGATCTAAACGGCTGACCATAGCAGCGTGCGTAGCGCGCGGCTTTTCGACTGAAGCGTACCCTGGAACGGTGGCGTCCGGCCCGTAGTCATTGCCCTGATGCGGCGTTTCCTCAAAGGCGGACGCATAGCGTTGGTAAAATTCGTCATCGGGAACGACCAGTTCGGCATGGGGCAAAATCGTTGGCACGAAGAGGAAGAAAGGTTCGTTTTGGTGGGATTCGATAAAGGCCAGTGTCCGTTCTTGGATGAGTTCGGGGGCGTAGTGCACTTTCTGGGTGAGGTTATTGCCTTGCAAGATGAATTTCTCTCCGTTGTCCCACAGGTGTGTTGGATAGTAGCGGTGCGACTGGCGTTGGCAATTGTAACCGAAGAAGGTGTCGAAACCCTTGCGATTCGGATCGCCACTGCTACCCACCATCCCGAGGCCCCATTTGCCAAAGGCGCCCGTCGCATAGCCCGCTTGCTGTAAAGCCATGGCGAGCGTCTCGATGGAGTCGGCCAGGGGCTCCTGGCCCTCAGGCTCAATCTCTTTATTGCCCCGGATGTAGGTGTGGCCGGTATGCTGGCCGGTCAGCAACGCCGAGCGTGACGGAGCACAAACCGTGGTGCCGGCGTAAAAGTCCGTAAAACGCATGCCCCCCGCCGCCAAACGGTCAATATGCGGGGTAGCGATGTGTTGCTGTCCGTAGACGCCTAAATCTCCTATACCTAAGTCGTCGGCCAGGATCAAGATGATATTGGGGCGGGTAGGAAGTGGCGGTTGGGAACGGCTACAGCCCTGCAGGCAGACCGTAGCGAGTATAATAAGCAACGTTAAGGAATGGCGCATGGTGATTGGATAGGGGTTTGATGTGTCAGATGGTCATTGGCAGACTGCTGCTAGACAAAGCTAACAAAAACCGAGTAGTTTGGTAGCAACTTAGCGGCCGATCAGCTGTCGGTCATAGTCGCGGAGTGAACAGCCAGATGTGCTTTTGTTCCTTCTAGCGTAGGGACCCTGGTTTATTTTTGTACATTTATCTTACTAAAATATTATCACCAAAACTTAAAAGTCATGATACGCAGAAAATTCGAGGGTTCTTTTTTAGCGAGGCGCGTAGGCCGAGTCGGCGTATTGGCCTCGGTGATATGCCTAGTCATGGCATGTTCGCAGCCTCCAAAGCCCTTTACGCTTGTTTTGTTGCCCGACACGCAGGTTTATTCCCATTCCTATCCGGAAATATTCCGCGCGCAGACGGAGTGGATAGCACATCATGCCGATAGTTTTGCATTCGTATTGCACCAAGGAGATATCACCGATTTTAACTCAGAGGAAGAATGGGAGAATGCGGCAGGGGCTTTGTCGGTATTAGACGGGAAGGTTCCGTATACGTTTGTGCCTGGCAACCATGACTTAGGACCGAAAGGAAATGCCAGTGTACGCGACTCCGAACTGTTTAACCGGTACCTTCCCTATGCCAAATACCAGAAGATGCCTCACTTTGGCGGCGCATTCGAGGAAGGAAAGATGGATAACACCTACCATACCTTCACGGCCGGAGGCCTTGGCTGGCTAATTTTGTCGCTAGAGTTTGGCACACGTGATAAGGTGTTGCGCTGGGCGAACGAAGTCATTGAGGCGCATCCCAATCATAAAGTGATTGTCAACACACATGACTACATGTATTCGGATGAGACGCGCATGAGCCTTGAGCGCGGGCATTCATGGGTACCACAAAATTACGGTGTCGGCAAGGAAACAGGCGACGAGGCGGTTAATGACGGCGAAATGGTTTGGGAGAAGCTGGTCAGCCAACACCCCAACGTATTGTTGACCTTTAGTGGACACGTGTTGCATGACGGCACCGGCCAATTGATCAGTGCCGGCAAACACGGTAACGACGTTTATCAGATGCTGGCAAATTTCCAGTCGGGTGTGATAGACTCGGAGAACGGAGGTAACGGCTACTTACGCTTAGTGACGATCGACACCCATAAGAAGACCATTTCAGTCAAAACCTATTCGCCCTACGTGGATAACTACAAGACGGAACCAAACCAACAGTTCGTGTTTAATGACGTGGTATTTTAGTTGCCGTATGATTTAACACAAATTTAACATTCCGAATCACAGTTCGGCATGACATTTGGATATTCGTTATTAGTTTTAAAATTGTCTTTTCATAATTTAGGTTTATAATTGGTTAGTTAGAAAAGCCCCGATCCTCCCCGTTTCGGGGCTTTTTATTTGATTCTACCGAGATTGCATCCAACTCCCTGTAAAATCACCGTTTCGTGGCCCGTAGCATCTCGCGTTTGCCCGGTGCGCCCGGCGCTTTCTCCACGTCAAAGCCCAACGCTTTCAGCGTGCGTTTCAAGTGCCCGGTAATGGCGTAGGTGACAAAAATTCCGCCTGGGTTGATCAGGTTGCTGACATGTGCCAAAGTGTCCTCGTTCCACATTTCGGGTTGGTGCACGGCCGCGAAGGCGTCGAAATAGAGTATATCGAAGGCTTGCGGACTATGAAATTCCAACACGGGACAGTGCGTTAGTTGCAATGAAGCGGTGCCCACGCGCTGCGGCGCTTCAGAAGCGGCCGGATAAGCGGTGAGGAAGTTCCTCCACAGATCTTCGGGGATATAGGCGTCGTATCCCATTTGCGTAAGGGTGTCCAGCGGCAGGGGATAGGCTTCAATACCGTGGTATTGGATTCCTACACCACGAGACTGCGCATAATCGGCGCTTAGCAGGAAGTTCAGTCCCGTGCCGAAGCCCACTTCTAAGATGGAGGCGTTTGAGACGGTATCACGGTTGAGGAAGTGATCCAGGCCCATGTTGACAAATACGTGGCGGCTCTCCTGCACGGCGCCGTGGCGCGAATGGTAGTGCTCGCCTACTTGCGGATGAAATAGTGTTCGGGAGCCGTCGGCTGTCGTTACGTATATCGGTGGGTTTTGCATGCTCTGTAATGGAGTGGGGCGTCTGGACGCCGAAATGCATACTGTTCGCGTGTTGACTTTTAGCAGCCTGACAAAACTAAAATAAAAAACTATTACTTTAGGCGATGAATATGGAATTGCAGCAACGCCGTTTTTTCGATAATTACGGGAATATCATCCTGTTGTTGGTAGGCATCGTCATCGGAAGTGCGGTGGGCCTGTGGTTTCCGGACGCCACGATCTGGCTAAAGCCAGTAGGCGACATATTCCTCAATCTGCTGTTCACGGCAGTCATTCCGCTGCTCTTTTTTGCCATTACGTCGGCCATTGCCAACATTGATCCATCACAAAAGCTAGGGCGTATCGTGTCGGTCATGGCGGCCGTGTTTCTCGCTACGGTGGTCATTGCAGCGGTAGTGACAATTGTGGCATTGTGGTTTTTTCCGGTGACGGCGCCGCCCAAGGCGGGCAATCTACCTACCGATATCGGCCAAGGAGCCGGGGACCTGTTCTGGGGTGATCAGCTCGTGCAGTTCGTTACGGTATCCGAATTTTCATCCTTGCTTTCGCGGCAGCATATGCTCGCATTCGTCATTTTTTCGTTTCTGACGGGTATGGCCACCCTCCGGGCGGGCGAGAAGGGAAAGGCCTTTCGAACGTTTTTGGCATCGGGCAACGAGGTGATGGCCTACTTGCTCACCTTCGTCATGAAGCTGGCTCCTTTAGGGCTAGGCGCCTACTTCGCTTATCAGGTCGGCGTCATCGGGTCGGATTTGTTCGCGATTTATGCGAAGCCGCTCGGGCTATACTACATTGTGGGCCTATTCTATTTTATTTTGTTTTTCACCTTATATGCCTTCGTGGCGTTCGGGAGCAAGGGCGTTAAAACCTATTGGCGATACAATATTTTGCCTTCCGCTACCGCAATCAGTACGTGCAGTAGCCTAGCGACCATGCCGGTCAATATCCAAGCTGCGAAAAAAATGGGCATCCCCAAGGCAGTTGCCAACGTGGTGGTTCCCCTGGGTACGACGTTGCACAAGAACGGATCGTCCATTTCCAGCATCGTCAAAATCTATGTGGCGTTTGTCCTGATGGGATGGGAATTTTTCGATCCGATGACCTTGCTTTCAGCCATTGGGATAACTGTGCTGGTGAGTATAGTGGCGGGGGGCATCCCTTCGGGCGGCTACATTGGCGAAATGCTAATGATTTCCATTTATGGCATTCCAGATGACATTATTCCTACGGTGATCATCATCGGGACGCTCGTAGACCCAATGGCTACGTTGCTTAATGCGACGGGCGACACCGTGGCCGCCATGCTCGTGACGCGCTTCGGGACAAAGAAAGGCGCTGTGCTGGAGGAAGCCGAAGCATGAACCCAGCCGATCTAGCGCCCTACGTCAAATACAAAACCGCGCGGAGCAGCGGTAGCGGCGGCCAACATGTCAACAAAGTGGAAACAAAAGTAGTCCTGCTTTTTGATGTGGATTCGGCGTCGTTTCTTACCCCGGAAGAACGGGAGCGGATAAAATTGCGACTCGCGGCGCGCATGCAAGCCGATGGGCATATCCAAGTGCAAAGCCAGGATAGCCGGAGCCAGCTGAAAAATAAGGAAATTGCGTTGGAACGCCTCGCCGACTTGCTCGTTAAAGCGGTCCGGGTCGATAAGCCGCGGAAAAAAACCAAGCCTTCCCGGGCGGCGGTAAATGCGCGGCTGGAAGCAAAACGGCGCCAGTCGCTACGCAAAATAGAGCGGCGCAAAGGGTGGGAATGAGTGCTAAGCAGCGTGTTATTTAGAATTGTTCTAAAAAGAATCGTCGTCTTGCATTATTCGTTGCGTGTAGTTACAATTCGTAAATTTGTATCCGATTAACTTATTGGAGATTAGTGTTATGAAAAAGAGCTCGATTGTAGGCTTGATTGTGATTGCGATTGCGATTGCAATGATTATTGTGATCTATACGGATTCCAGTACATATTCGACGTTTACGGAGGCAAAGGACAAGGAAACGGAGCTCTATGTGGTGGGCGTACTCAATAAAGAGAAAGACCTGTATTATGAGCCGACCATCGATGCTAATCACTTCTCCTTTTACATGTACGATAACGACAGCACGGAGTGCAGAGTCGTTTTTCGCGGTTCCAAGCCGCAAGATATCGAGCGCTCTGAACAGATTGTCCTCACGGGCAAGATGGTGGGAGAAGAGTTCCACGCAAGCAAGATCCTCATGAAATGCCCCTCTAAATATAACCAAGACGAGGTTGAAATAATCGAGGCTACCAGTGCCCAGGTTGCGACAGAAGCAATTACGACTAACGGGTTTACGCAATAAGAGTAATGGATATAAACTATGTAGGGGAGAGCCTGGTTCCGGGCCAATTAGGACAGTTTTTTGTCATTTTAACATTTGGTTCGGCACTATTATCGGCTATTGCGTATTATTTCGCCGCGCAAACCCGCGACGAGGTAGCTTCCTGGAAGACCATTGGCCGTGTTTCGTTTTGGGTCAACACGGTGGCCGTGCTGGGCATCGGCTCCTGCCTGTATTACATCATTTATAACCACCTCTTCGAATACCACTATGCTTGGGCGCATTCCTCGCGCTCATTGCCCACACATTATATTATTAGTAGTTTCTGGGAAGGACAGGAAGGCAGTTTTTGGCTGTGGATGTTCTGGCAGATGATTTTGGGGATCGTCCTGCTGTTCCGCGCCAAGAGTTGGGAAAGCCCTGTAATGGCTATTGTCATGCTTTGCCAAGCCATTTTGGGCTCCATGCTTCTGGGTATCGAAGTGTTAGGCGAGCGCGTAGGCAGTTCTCCCTTTATTTTATTACGTGAGGCCATCTCCGACCCCGTGTTTGAATTACCCAATTACCTCGGCATGATTGCCGATGGCACGGGCCTGAACCCGTTGCTTCAGAACTATTGGATGGTGATCCACCCGCCGGCGCTGTTCCTCGGCTTTGCCTCGATGATCGTGCCCTTCGCCTACGCGGTGGGCGGACTTTGGCAGAAGCGTTATAAGGAATGGATGACGCCAGGGCTTCCGTGGGCACTGTTTGCCGTGATGACCCTCGGCGCAGGCATTATCATGGGGTCGTTCTGGGCTTACGAAGCGCTGAACTTCGGCGGTTTTTGGGCCTGGGATCCTGTTGAGAACGCGTCTATCATCCCGTGGTTTACCCTCATTGCGGCCGTACACGTCATGGTCGCTTACAAGAATTCGGGCCACTCATATTTTACCGCCACGTTCCTGGCGATGATCAGTTTCGTGCTGGTGATCTATGCCTCATTTCTTACCCGTAGCGGTATCCTGGGCGAGACTTCGGTTCACTCTTTCACGGATTTGGGACTCTTCTGGCAGTTGATTTTCTTCAACGCCGTGTTCTTCGTCATCATGGTCTGGATGCTGGTCGCCAACAAGAAAAACATGCCGTCTACGAAGCACGAAGAAGATATTTACTCCCGCGAATTCTGGCTGTTTATTGGAGCCCTCGTGTTGGCCATCGCCTGTGTGCAGATTATCGCGACGACGTCCATTCCGGTGTTTAACGCCGTCTTTGGTACGAGTGTGGCGCCTCCCGTCGATCCTATTCAACACTTCAACAAGTGGCAGGCGGGCTTTGCGGTCATCGTCGCATTGCTGTCCGGTTTCGCGCAATTCATGAAGTACAAGCGTACGAATAGCCGTAAATTTGTTGTCGATATGCTTTCCGCGTTGGCGATAGCGGTTGTCGTCGCCGCGTTGACGCTTTGGGTCACAAAGGTGTATACCAACCTGATGTACATCCTGTTGGTGTTCGCTTCGTCCTACGCTTTGGTGGCGAATGCTCGCATTCTTATTGATGCCTTCCGAGGCAAATGGAAGTTGGCCGGATCGTCGGTGGCACATATTGGTTTCGGACTGCTGTTGATTGGTGCTTTAGTTGCCGCAGCCACCAATGAGGTGATATCGGTCAACCAGAGCGGTTACATTGCGGTGGCGGGTTTCGACCAAGTGGAGCAGCCGGGCGATAACCTATTCCTGACCGAGGGCGAACCCGTGCAAATGGGCGAATATCGGATTACCTACGTGGGAGATAGCGTAGCGCCACCAAACGTGTACTACAAGATTAACTACGAGCGCATCGACGAAGAAAGCGGAATGGTAACCGAATCTTTCCAATTGAGGCCTTTCGCGCAAAACAATCCCGCCATGGGCGGACTCATCGGCACGCCTGATACCCGCCATTATTTGACGCACGATATCTATACCCTGATCACGGCCGCACAGGCAGAAACGCATGCGCTGGCGGCGGGCGAATCGGACGGACTGAGCGGACTAGACGAGTATGAAGAGCCTGCGGTTTACGAAGTCAATATCGGTGATACCATGCGCTACCGGAATGGTTATATGGTCGTCACTGGCGTAAACCGGGATGCTACCGTCCAGAATATTCCCAAGGGCGAGAACGACCTGTTTGTGGGGATGCAAGTGACGGTTTATGCAAGTGACGGAGAAACTTATGAAGCCGAACCGGTGTTCATCGTCCGCGACGGAAACGTCTATGATTTTGGCAAAGACGTGCCGGAGCAAGGGCTGAAGTTGCGATTTACCAACATCATGCCTACGCGCGACAAGCTGGAGCTGATGGTCTACCAAAAACCGATTCCTGAGAAAAAGTGGGTGGTGTTTAAAGCTATTAAATTCCCCTACATCAATTTCTTCTGGGCGGGTACGATCGTTATGACAATAGGCTTCCTGTTGGCAATCTTCCGGCGCAACAAGGAAGTTAAGCGTCAACTCCGCTAGGCATGGACGTAACGATTCTCGGTAGCGGTAATGTGGCCACGCATCTCGGCGAGGCGCTTTCCCAGGCTGGGCATCGAATCATCCAGGTCTATAGCCGTACGGAGGAACATGCCCGCACGCTTGCCGAGCGGCTCGGGGCAAACGCCATCACTGACATCGGACAGCTGGATGCCCGTATCCCGTTGTACATCATCGCCGTCAGCGACGATGCGATTCCAAGTCTTGTCGACCAATTGCCGCAGGGCTTGCCGGGGATGGTCGTGCATACTTCTGGCACGACATCCATAGCGACTGTGTCCAGTCTCCCCAGGCACGGCGTATTCTACCCCTTACAAACTTTTTCGAAGGCCAAGACCGTTGATTTCCGGAGTGTTCCACTGGCTTTAGAAGCTGGCGACGCGGACGGATTGGCGTTGTTGACGTCTCTTGCCAATACGATATCGGATACGGTGTTTCCCTGTGACAGCGCGCAGCGTCTTTCGCTACACGTAGCTGCCGTTTTTGCAAGCAACTTTACCAATCACCTCTACGCTGTGGCGGCTGCCATACTAGCCCGAAAGGGCTTGTCGTTCGACCTGATTAAGCCGCTAGTAACGGAAACCGCTTCGAAGGTGCAGACACTGGATCCTGTGAAAGCACAGACGGGCCCTGCCGTGCGTAATGACCGTAAGACCATGGGCACGCACCTGGAGTTTCTGCGTGACGATCCCGAATGGAAGCAGCTTTACGAAATATTGAGCAGCGCCATCTTGCAGGGAACGAAATTCCCATTGGATCCCAAAAAATGATCTGCTAGTCTCTTGTTTCCGTCCTCGGTGACGGTGCACGCCACTAATAATTATACGTCACGCTGTAGGTGACAAAAGCAAGCTGGGAAACCGACGAGTCGCTGGTGATGACCAGTTTGGCCCCCACGTCGAATACCGGCAGGTAATAGCGAAGCAAATTCATGTCCATACGTAATTCGGCTCCGTAGGTCCGGGGTTGGAATGGGGCGCCTTGCCCTAGATTTTCGAAATCGGCGAAAACGCCACCCTTTATCCGCTTAACAAATGCCAATGGACCGATTGCCCAATCCGGATAGGCGAGCGGCATTCGGTAGTCGACGAGCATCGTATTCCTCACCTGGGTAGGCGGCAGTTGGTCAAAACCGCTGACAAGCGGTATCTCGTGTAGGCCGGTATAAATCCCATCCACAGACTGGTAGTTGTAGCGTAGGCGCAGGCTATGGTTGCGCGCCAATCCGGGGAAATAGAAAGCCGTCCTGACGGAAAACGCTTGCCCAGGATGGTTGTTGGCAAACGGCAAATGACGGTAGGTAACGCTCAGGTTCTGTCCCCATCGCGGCGCGAGGTCCAAGGTGCTGCGTCGGTTATTCCGGTTTACATACATCAGGTAGCTCATGGGGAAAGCTACGTATTCGGGGAATCTTCCCTCTAGTTCGGGGCGGTTCAGGCGATACCTATGGGTATAGCTTGTGCCCATGCTGATCCCGGTGGTGTACACTTGGTTCAGGCGATAGAACACGAGCGGTATGTCCATGCGCAGGCTGGTCACTTGCTCGCGCCACCGTAAGGCTAATAGGGAATCGGTTTGCTGGATACGCGCCGTACCAACTTGGCCGCGGTCGCGATAGGAGAGGGCAAATTTCGGGAAATATCGTTGATAGGCGAGGGACGCACCGTAGTTATGGGAACGTATATCGAAGTCATAGTCGTAGCCCAAGCGGAGTTGAGTAGTGTTCAGTAAGTTATCCGAAAGCCAATATAGGCCGGTCCTAAAGCCCGCCAAATCCGTCGGATTGCCGTCCGAAAATGACAAACTGTGGAAGTTGATCAAATTTTTGGCTTCGATATAGCGCGTAGAAAGCCTTAATGTGGTTTCTGCCGTATCTTGGGTCGTTTTCGGTTGAAAGTCAGCGAGAACGCGTCTATTGGCCTGAAAGACGTGTCCCCCGATTTTGGGGTGCGTCAAGGAGGGGGGGCGGCGAAGTGGAATCGCGCTTATCCGGTATCCGTCGGCTTGGTAGTTGTTAAAGAGTAGCGCCTGATTTGCGCGATCTATAGCGGGATTGAACGCCCCGTAGGCCGCATTGGTAAGCGGAGATACGGTTTTGGTTGTGCTTTCCAGTCGGTAAATGTTGTCAATTCCGTTTGCATGGGCTTTGAATATA
Source organism: uncultured Sphingobacteriaceae bacterium (assembly GCA_964423925.1). Lineage (GTDB taxonomy): Bacteria > Bacteroidota > Bacteroidia > Sphingobacteriales > Sphingobacteriaceae > CAYRGQ01. The sequence continues at coordinate 20,146 of CAYRGQ010000041.1, forward strand.
ACGTCTTTTTCGTCGTAGATAGGACGTTCAATCTGCTGCGGTATCCAGTCCAATAGCTGTGTATAAGTTTCGGTTTCGAGGTCTAATTCCACCAATGTGGCGCCCTCGTTAGCTACCCCCACCGCGACGATTTTGGTGCCCGATTCATCGAATGAGGGGGTGCGTAATAGCATATTTTGGGGTGATGGAAAGCGTCCATTCTCGGCTCCATCGGCGGCATTTAGAATTACCATGCTGACCCGGTTTGAGCGGTCAATTTCAACAGTCGCCACGCGCTGCCCGTCGGGACTTAGTGTAGGTGAGAAGAATCTCGAACGCCGGCTTAGCTGCCGATATTTCCCGCTACGGAGGTCGTATAGATTGATGATGTTATAGGTTTCTTTCGTGTAGCGGCTGTGCGTACGTACTTCATCCCAGACCACCATTCCAGCCCGGTGGGAATAGTGGGGAAAGGTCTGCCGACCGACAGGGATAAGCTCTTTCTCGGTACCAAGGCTGTCCAACAAAACGAGGGCTGGAACCGCTTCCGCACTCCGGCGCAAAGCGAGTATTTCTCCGCTCGGAAGCCGTTGGGGAAGCAGCCAACTTTGGGGTTTAGAAGAGGGCTTGGTTGGGAAGACCGCATAGGACTCGGGTTGGTTTTCCGCCCATTGTGCACGCCATCGTTGCTCAAGCTCGTTGACGGTTTCTGCGTGCCACTGGCGAGTGTTGTATCCGGTAGCTCTGCGTAGGGATTGGGAGAAGTTATAGGGGCGAATTAGGTTGCCGGCCATGCGGTCCATGAGCGATTCGCCAAAATCAGGTCCATAGTCACGCCGCATCTTATCAACCATGAAAAATCCCATTTCATAGAATCCTGGGGTCACGTCTTTGAGCGATCCCATGTAGTCTTTTTGATAAGAAAATCGACGCCCCTCGAGGAGGTTTGTTCGAAACGGCATTTCCCATGAGGGAAGTCGGCCACGACCGCTAGCCGTTAATTCGGTTTCGGCTACCACCGCATCGCCTTCAAAAAACCAGGCTGGCAGGATGGCGCCATATAGAGCGAAGGCTAATTGTTCGAAAAAAGGCTTTCCTAAATGTCCTGTCAGTTTGTCAATTTGAACTACGTGCCGGAGCTCGTGAATGGCCAGTAGATCGAGCCATTTTTGGAAGTCTCCCTGCTGTGGGGGAGTTGTGTAAAATTCCGAACCCCGTGGCGCGAGACGGACAAAGCCGTTGGATTCTACTAGGCCATTTTGCAAAACGATTGAGATTTTGCGAGGCTTTTTTCCGAGGGAGTGGGAGGTCGAAAGTAGGAACTCGTCAAGCTTGCTAGCCAGGTCCTGTGCTTCCCATTCGAACGTCTCGGGAAAAATTAATTGAAAATTTTCGGTGTTAATCTGTCGCCATTTTACGTAAGGAGGCGCTTGCTCCACGTCGAATATTTGAGCGGAAAGTATATGTGAATTAAAAATTAATATGATGATAATTAATATTCTGATTATAAACATGATTGTCGATTAAAAATAAAGCTAAAAGTCTTGTTGCTAAAAAATGTAGTATTGTTTTCTAATAATTTCTGTTATACACTTTAGTAATACTTTATAGTATATGGGTTTTAAGATTGGTTTACAAAGTTATATGTCTATATGTGATTTTCGAAGCTGCGTGGTTGTTGTCTTAAATATACTTAAAATTTTTGCCCTTCTGGTGTTTTTTAAAAGTGACCGTTGCCATTCGACGGAGGAGTCCTGTCGAGCTAGGCGTTTGAGTATCCTGTTTTGTGCCGAGTTCGGTAGCTTCTTTCGGGGAGTTTTTAAATCTGCCCACCGTAACTGGCTAAAGATGATGTGCGGTTGATCATGCTTTACCCAGCGCAGGGGCGTGCGCGCTAGAGGGAGTCGACGTTGTCTTGGCCATGAGTGGTCCGACGCAATTCGCGGTCAATTGGATTTTCCCCGGGCCACGATTGCCGATGGATTGCTTCCCCCCGAGCGGTCTATTACTTAATGTGACAAAATGACGTGTTTTGTTTTTTTTGGTCGGACTTCGGTTGGGGGTTCGTCGGTTTCACTGCGCTTCGTGCCAGCTTGACGAACAATGTAGCAGTAGGGACGGGCACAGGCGAGTTCTCTTTCGGGGGATTGCCAGTGGTGATTGGGTCGGTCGGCGAGTACGGACTTACGTGGTCGTCAATCCGGTCTGCGAAGTGCAAGGCCTTTCACGATAATTTTAATGTGTAAAAAATCCTATTTTGACTGGTTTCGTTGTCGTATTTCCGGGGTGAATAGCGGTGAGATTAATCTAAGTGGCCGTTCGTTGTTTTCAATTAAAAGTCCGACTTTTGCTGCAAATTTATTGACCGATGTAGGATTTGCCAATTAAAATAGAAAGGAGGTGCCATGGAAGACTTGGATATGCTGGTAGAGGAGACCAAAGACGTATTGGCGCTTGGGGATCCACAACGACTTCAGGCGTATCTGGACGAGCTCAACATCTCGGATGTAGAAGCGCTGATAGACGAGCTACCTGAATATGGCGCCACCTTTATCGAGACACTCAGCGTTAATCGCGCGGTCCATGTTTTTGGCATCCTCGACTTCCCCACCCAAGCGCGTATTTTCAAAAAACTTTCGGGTCCCCGTATTCATAGGCTCATCAATGAGATGCCGCCCGATGACCGGACGTCTTTCCTCAGTGAGCTGAAGGGCGACGTCGTGAAGCAGCTGATCATTCTGTTGCCCCCGGCAGATCGAAAGGAAGCGTTGGCACTGCTGGGCTATCCGGAGGATAGTGTAGGTCGGCTGATGACGCCCGACTATATTACGGTGAAGGAGCATTGGAATATTACACGCGTTTTGGACCACGTACGCAAGTACGGAAAAGCGTCGGAAACCATCGATGTGCTGTACGTTATTGACAAGGACGGGAGACTGCTCGACGACATCCGAATTCGAAACATTTTGCTCGCCGATCCGGATACCTCGGTGGAGGAGCTGATGGACGGTCGACTGATCGCGCTGAATGCAAACGATCCTCAGGAGGATGCCATCAATATATTTCGGATGAACAACCGTGTGGCCTTGCCGGTCGTCGATGAGCAGGGCATTATGCTGGGGATTGTAACCATCGACGATATCTTGTGGGTAGCCAACGAGGAGTACTCGGAAGACATGCAACGGATCGGAGGTACGGAGGCGCTGGACGAGCCCTATCTCGATGTGTCGATCATGCACTTGATCAAGAAGCGGGCAGGATGGCTGATCGTGCTTTTTTTCGGCCAACTGTTGACAGCAACCGTTATGGAGCATTACGAAAGTCAATTGGTCAGCGTAGTGATGTTAGTGATGTTCATTCCGCTGATCATGTCGAGCGGCGGGAACAGCGGCTCACAGGCTTCGACGCTGATCATCCAGGCAATGGCGTTGGGCGAGGTGACGCTAGCGGATTGGTGGCGCGTGATGAAACGCGAAATCATTTCGGGACTGTTGCTCGGCTTAATATTGGGTGTGCTCGGCTTTGTCCGCATCTACGCTTGGGAAACATTTTCGCATACCTACGGCGAGCATTGGTTTCTGATTGCGTCGGTCGTGAGCATTTCGCTGGTTGGCATCGTAATGTGGGGCTCGCTGATGGGCTCGATGCTGCCGTTTATATTGCGTTGGTTTGGCGCTGACCCCGCAGCCTCGTCGACGCCGTTTGTGTCAACCCTGGTCGACGTGACGGGGTTGATCATTTATTTTTCGGTGGCAGCCGCGCTGTTAACGGGTGTCCTCATGTAACTTTGCGATTATGGTAAAACCGGCAATTCGGATTACGACGTTGGGCCTGCTTGCGGTCATGGTGCTGACCGGCACGCGCCTGTCTGCCCAAGAAGAGGAACTTCCACGCATGGGCATTAACCTGGAGTTGGAAGGGGGAGGTGTGATGTTCCAAAGCAAATCCCTGCGTTCAGACTTTCCCGTGGGTCTTATGTTGGATCTCGGAGCCGAACTGTCTACCGGTCGGGATTTGCGCGTGCGCTTGCGGCCGCAGGTTGGCGTTCGGTTTTTTTCAAAGGACATCGGGAACAATATCGACGAACAATTCCGCCAGATCCGCGTGGGAAGTACCTTCAGTTATGATGCCTACTTTCTAAAGCAAACCAGCTTTTTCCCGTTCGTGTCCGTCAACTATAATTGGGTGAATAACTATGATGCCGAAACCGTCGGTTACGATTCTGAGGGACGGCCCAATATCATTACTTCGGATAGTTTTATCAAGGGGCATGGACTGGCTACGGCGTTTGGCATTAAAGTGCAATACCAGCGATTTTTTGTCCGCGGCGGCTATGAGGTTTTTACGCCTATTCTTCGGCAGCGCCAAGAAATAGAGGTTGAATCCCCTGAGCCCGACGGCGGGACGGTCATCGAAACGTTTTACCAACGAAAATCATTTGATTTAAGCGCCCTCAATCTTTCCGTTGGCTATTTGCTGTTTTAAGTTGGGAACCATCGTCGGTAATGGGTTTGATAATGAAGATGTTGTGTTTTTAGGCGGTTTTTTTGTACTTTTTTTTGCTTTTTAATCGGAAAGTTCCGAATATTGCAGTCCCGAAATCAGGGAGCCCAAAACGAAAGAGGCGGGCACGTCGAAAGACGAAATGATCTTCGGTAGCTCAGCAGGCTAGCGTCCCGATTGTCGGGATTAATCAGAGAGTCGCTGAATAGAAATAAAGAGATAATCCTCAGTAGCTCAGCAGGTTAGAGCATCTGACTGTTAATCAGAGGGTCGCTGGTTCGAGCCCAGCCTGAGG
>CAYRGQ010000042.1:0-24833 GCA_964423925.1 uncultured Sphingobacteriaceae bacterium
ACGCCCACCCGCAGCCATCCCGGAAAGGTGGCTTCAAGCAAACGATAAGCCGCGCTGCGCTCGCTTTTTCACGTTGATTCCCTCGCGCTCAAGCACGCTTGGCACGATGGCCTCAAACAAAAAAGCCCGACTTTTGTCGGGCTTATCGTTTGCTTGGCGGAGAGGGCGGGATTCGAACCCGCGGTACCGTTTCCAGTACGACAGTTTAGCAAACTGTTCCTTTCGGCCTCTCAGGCACCTCTCCGTTTTGCGATGCAAACCTAATACAAAAAAATGATATTTGGAAAACTTGCCACGGCAAAAAAACGCAAATCGCGGGCGATAGTCGCATACCACCCGGCTCGTCGGCCTGCCTAACCGCCATGGCCGGCTTATTCATCCTCCTAACCGGTTAATCCTTACCCGTTTTTATGCGAAGAACGAATAACGCCGCCAAAAAGAAAAGCACGCCGCCCAACACCAGGGAATAAATGGGGTTGCCCCCGAAGACATATTTTAGGATATACCCGCCCAAAAAACCGTTGACGATTTGGGGGAAGGTGATGAAGAAATTGAAAATCCCCATGTAAACGCCAATTTTTCGCAGCGGCAACGCACCGGCCAGAATAGCGTAGGGCATCGATAAGATACTGCCCCAAGCCATGCCCACGCCAATCATGGAAACCAACAAATAGGTCGGATTTGTAATAAAAAAAATCGAAATCAAGCCCAGCCCGCCTGCGATTAAAGAAAGGGCATGGGTGCGCCTGCGACCGATCTTGCGTGCAATGCGCGGCAGGAAAATGGCATATACGGCCGAAATGCCATTATATACGCCAAACAATATCCCGACCCAATTTCCGGCATCGGCATAAGTTGTTGATGCCGTGTCGCCTTCCGCCACGCCATACACATGATAAGCCACCGCTGGCGTCGTAAATACCCACATCGAAAATAGGCCGAACCATGAAAAAAACTGCACCCAGCCGAGTTGCTTCATCGTACTCGGCATATCCCTAAAATCATCCAAAATAGCCAGCAATCCCTTTCGTGGCGCCGTTGCGGCGTCCACGGGTGGAGATTCGTGCATGTCCATCGCGCGTAGTTCTTCGGGCGAATACTCCCGGGTAGTCACCACGGTCCACACGATTGTCGCAACCATCACGAGTGCCCCACTGTAAAACGAGAACACCACGTTGTCCGGGATTTGGCCTGGGGGCGCGGTTTTGGAAATACCGAAATATTCGGCCAGCACGTAAGGAAGCCACGAACCGATGACGGCGCCTATACCGATCAATACGGTTTGGACGGCAAAACCGTCGCTTTGTTGCGAATCCGGAAGCTTGTCGGCAACCAAGGCGCGAAACGGTTCCATCGCCACGTTGAAGGAGGCATCCATGATCATCAGCAATCCCGCACCTATCAGGATGGGTGGCAACACCGGAGCGAGAATAGCCGCATTGGGCATGAGCACCAGTGCAATGGCCGATATGATGGCCCCTACCAGGAAATAGGGACGCCGGCGGCCGAGCTTTGTCCACGTCCGGTCGCTGTAGTGCCCGATAATGGGTTGCACTATCATGCCGGTGAGTGGCGCCGCCAGCCAAAACAGGGATAAGTGTTCGATGTCGGCGCCGAAGGTTTGAAAAATTCGGGAAGCGTTCCCGTTCTGCAGCGCAAATCCGAATTGTATGCCGAGAAACCCGAAACTCATATTAATAATCTGCGCAAGGCTCAGGCGGGGTTTACGGGACGATCTCATGGTTGTCGTGGTTTAATGATTGGTTCTTTCAGCAAGGTGGTGTACGCAAATATATCATTAGAAAGCTAAAATCATTGCACTACTGCCCGGCATTGACAGCTGCAGTCCAGCTGCGAAGTCCTCAACCACATATCGGCTTTCGCCAAGGAGGTCGGTAAACGCACCACTGCCGCCAGACAGGCCGAATGCGTTGATTACATCTTCGGGGAAGGCTACCGCCAATGGTTTGGTTTCCCGATCGAAGTTCGCCAACACTAAGACACGCTCCTTGCCGGTGAACCGCAAATACGCGGTTACCTTGCCGTCAAAGCCTTCGGATTGGGCGTTACCCGCGGTCAGGTCGTAGAACCGCCCTTCGCGGATAGCGTCCTGCTCGCGCGATAACGTGAGCAGGCGGACGTAGAAATCACGTAGCAGTTTTGCGCTATCCGTCAATAGCGCTCCGTCAAAACGACCGCCGTTCATCCATTGTTGGTGGCGGGGCAGGCCCCAGTAGTCAAAAATAGAGGTGCGACCGTCGTCGCTACCAAAGCCCTCACGACCCTCGGCGGGCTCGCCCACCTCCTGCCCTGCGTAGATCATTACCGGCCCGGAAGAAAGCGTGGCGCTGACGACCATGGCAGGGACAGCCAGCGAAGGGTCACCGGCAAAAAAGCGCGAGGCAATGCGCTCCTCGTCATGATTCTCCAGAAAACGAAGCATGCGGCTCGAAAAGCCCCGACTTTCGTCACTCCATACGTCCCGGATCACCGACACATTCGCTCCCTCCTCGTTTCGCACCAACTTTTTCAGTCCGTCGTATAGACCCACTTTGTCATACAAGTAGTCGAAGCCGCCCGTTTCCAAAAATGTTCGGTATTGACGTGGATCGTACGCTTCGGCTAGGAACAGCATCTGAGGATACTTCGCTTTAACCTCCCCGATAACCCAACTCCAGAACTCCACGGGAACCATCTCTGCCACGTCGCAGCGGAAGCCATCCACACCTTTTCCAGCCCAGAAAAGCAGGATGTCCCGCATTTTATGCCATGCGGGTGGAACGGGTTCAAGGTGTGTCGCGTTGTCGTTTTCCACATCGACACCGTAGTTGAGTTTAATTGTTTCCGACCAGTCGTCAAGCGATGGTCGCGACGAAAAAACGTTGTTTCCGGTCGCGCGCGCCGGAAACTCGTCGAACTTGCCGTCCTTCATGGGATGAACGAATTCACTTCCTCCGGCTTCATAACCTTCGGGCATGACGATGGATTCGCCAGGCAGGTAGTAAAAATCGTTCGTAGGGCTAAACGCTACGGATGTATCGTCGGCGGCACCGAAGTCGGCCACGCCATCCGGCTTCGCATCCGACGCATACGTGCGCGCCACGTGATTCGGGACGAAATCGATCATCACCCTCAAGCCCACAGCGTGGGTTCGCGCCACTAAGGCTTCGAATTCCGCCATTCGGTTGGCAACATCGGTAGCCAAATCGGGCGACACGTCGTAGTAGTCCTTGATGGCATACGGGGATCCCGCCCTCCCCTTTACGATGTCCGGATCGTCATAGGCAATACCGTATGCCGTGTAGTCGGTCATGGTCGCATGCTCGATGACGCCCGTGTACCATACGTGCGTAATGCCCATCTCCTTGATCTTTTCCAAGGCCAGTTCCGTGTAATCGTCAAACTTACCGACACCATTCTCGCTGATAGACCCGTAGGGTTTGTTGGTGTCATTGGTATTGCCGAAGTGCCGCACCAATGTCTGATAGACGACGAGCTTATGATCTTCAATGGTCTCGTCCGTGGTGTTGTCGAGATTCAACCTAACTTCATTGAGCGGCGGTTGGCTGCATGCGCCGATAAGCAGGCACACCGTCATCAAAAAAAGAAACCTACGCTTTTCCATGTTTGTAAATCTTTCATCAACCTTATTTGGGCAACACTACCTGCCCGCTTGTGGAAACGAACACTTCGCCTGCCACTTCATATTCAACACCGTGTACGACGATCGTGATAGCCTTCTCGCTATGCAGCCAAAGTTGCTGTCGCGCTACCCGCACCGTGAGCACGGCTCCCCTAAACCGCACCTTAAAGCTATATGCCGTCCACTGTTCGGGAAGCATAGGGGCAAAATGCAAGCGATTGTCTCGCACACGCATGCCAGCGAAGCCTTCCACAACACTCATCCACGTTCCAGCCATCGAGGTGATGTGCAGGCCGTCTTCCGTGTCGTTATTATAATCATTGAGGTCGAGGCGTGCCGTGCGCAAGTAGAACTCGTACGCACGCCGCTCGTCCCCCAGCTTAGCGGCGATGATCGCATGTACGCAGGGTGAAAGCGAACTTTCGTGCACCGTCAGGGGTTCGTAGAAATCAAAGAGGAGCCGGATGGTATCCTGATCGTATCGATCTTCCAGCAAGTAAATGCCCTGAAGGACGTCGGCCTGTTTAATGTAGCAGGAACGCAGAATACGATCCCAACTCCAATGCTGGTTAAGCGGCCTTACATCCGAGGGCAACTGGTCGACGGGCGTCAATTCCTTGTCTAGGAATCCATCCTGTTGCAGGAAAATGCCACGACTTTCGTCGACGGGATAATACATATGCCTAATGATGTGACGCCAGCGCTCAGTTTCCTCCACGTCAAAGCGAGTTTTGTCCACAATTTCGGCGTGGCGGCTTGGGTTCATTTCCTTGACCTGGGCAAGCGACTGGATGGCATACTCGAGGCACCATACCGCCATTGTGTTGGTATACCAGTTATTATCGACGTTATTTTCGTATTCGTTGGGGCCCGTGACCCCTAAGATTACGTATTGCTGTTTGTGCTCGCTCCAATTGACGCGCTGTGACCAAAAGCGGGCGATGCCAATCAGCACTTCCAGCCCGTATTCGGCGAGATACGCCTCGTCGCCTGTGTAGCGGGTGTAATTGTATATGGCAAAGGCAATAGCCGCATTACGATGGATTTCCTCGAACGTAATTTCCCATTCGTTGTGGCATTCCTCGCCGTTCATGGTCACCATGGGATAAAGCGCTGCACCGTCTGTAAATCCCAGCTTGGCTGCATTTTCAATCGCTTTTTCTAAGTGTTTATAGCGATAGACCAGCAAATTGCGCGCGACGTGTGGCGGGGCGGTGGCCAGGTAAAAAGGTAGGCAATACGCTTCGGTATCCCAATAGGTGGAGCCACCGTATTTTTCGCCCGTAAACCCTTTAGGACCGATGTTCAGTCGGGCATCTTTGCCGGTATAGGTCTGGAATAACTGAAAGATATTGAAGCGTATGGCCTGCTGGGCAGCCACGTCCCCCTCGATCTGTATGTCGCTTTCTGCCCACTTGGCCTGCCACGCCGTCGCCTGTTCGGAAAACATGCGTTCCCATCCCTTAGCCACGACCCGCGACAGTACCTCGGTCGCCTGCTTCGCCAGCACGTCCTTCGGATGGTTTTCCGAAGAAAGGTTGACCGCGTATTTCTCGACCGTAAGGCTTTCCCCCTGCTGGAGCTCCACCTCGAACATTTTGCCGACATACTTTTCGCGATTGATATCCTGTTCGGCAGGCGATACGAGATGACCATCAACCGTGACACGATACTGCATAGCGGTAGTGACCCAAAAGTCCGTTTTCTTGGTTTTCATCGTCAGCGACGCACCCTGGGAGGTCTGTACCTTGCTCACCTCTTCCCAGAATTTCTCATCATAATTAGCGTCCTCGTTCTTGACGTCGCCATCGATGTAGGGAATGATGCGAATACGGCCCGAAAAATTCGTCCCGGTGATTTGATAACGGACGGCACCTGACTCGTCGTCGACGATACTGCAAAACCGCAGCGCTTCCACCGCGATTTCCTTACCGCTAGGTAGGCGCAGCGCATATGTCCGTCGCAGGTAGCCGGCCTGCATGTCTAGCTCACGCCGGAAAGCGAGCACCTCGCCCTGGTTCAGGTCCACGATCTCGCCGTCCACGGCAACGGAAATACCGATCCAGTTCGCGGCGTTCAGCACTTTGGCAAAATACTCCGGATAACCGTTTTTCCACCATCCCACGCGTGTTTTGTCGGGATAATATACACCTGCCACATAGGATCCCTGCAAGGTATCGCCGCTATAGTCCTCCTCAAAATTGGCCCGCTGCCCCATGCGTCCATTCCCGATGCTAAACAAACTCTCGGAAATCCGATTGAGGGAGGCGTCGAATCCCTCCTCAATGATTTTCCATTCGTGCTTTATGATATAATCTTTCATTCTTTTAAAACCAATGTTCACTGGCGCGCACAGCATCTCAGCCGGGCCCTCTTGCGCCAAGCAAACGTCTCTACTGATCCGCTAACTGCTCGTTAACTTTTACGGGCTTATCCTCCCAGCATCCGGCACAAAGCCGCCAAGTCATTCACTACCACATCAGCATCTGGCAAGTCATGTTCCTTCCCAATACCGATGACATCCATGCCGGCCGCACGCGCGGCTTTGACGCCTGCCTGCGCATCTTCGAACACGAGCGATTCGGCGGGCGCGCATTGAAGCGCCTTGGCTGCATATAGGAAAACAGCGGGGTCCGGCTTGGATTCGGTCACTGAATTTCCGTCGACAATAACATCAAAATAATCGGCGATGTCGGTCCGCTGCAAGATGAGCCGGGCGTTCTTACTGGCCGATCCGAGTGCGATTCGCTTGCCCGCGTCCCGGGCATGCGCCAAGAAACCGGCGGCCCCTGGCAGGACGTCGCCCGCGGTCATGCCATCCACCATTTCGAGGTACCAGCCGTTCTTGCGGGCGGCAAGCGCGTCCTTCTCGCGGTCGTCCACCTCCAGGCCACCCCATTCCAGGATATAGGTGAGGGATTGCATGCGGCTGACACCCTTGAGGCGCTCGTTGTGCTGTTCGGTAAAATCGAAGCCCAACGAATTCGCCAACCGCTTCCAAGCGTGGTAATGGAATACGGCCGTATCCACAAGTACCCCATCCAAGTCGAAAATAAACGCTTGGTTTCGGGAAAAAAGACTAGAAACCAGACCCATATGGCTACGATCTACCTTTCGTGCGATGAAAACTCCTTACAACAACTCCAGCACTAAGGTGGATTTAGCGCCTACGTGCACGCTTTCGGCGACCGACAGCTGTTCTCCGGTAACGATATCCCGGGCCTGCGTAGCCCCTTGAATGCGTTCGGCAAAGCGGTCGGTCTGCACGTCCATGTCTTGGTCGTTGGTGTTCATCACCACCATCACGGTCTTTTCGTCGTCATAACGGAAGTAGACATACACCGCATCTTCCGGCACGAATTGCATCAACTTGCCCGTGCGCAACACGGCATTATCCTTCCGATAGTTGGCTAACGTATGGATGTAGTCAAATAGCTCATTCTCCCTATCCGTGCGGCCCGCCGACGTGAACTTGTCCACCGCATCGCTTGGCCACCCACCGGGGAAATCCTCGCGTACTTTTCCATCGGGATTGGCAAAGTTTTTCATCCCGATCTCGGCACCGTAGTAAAGCTGCGGGATACCGCGCGTGGTGAAGAGCCAGGCCAGTCCTGACTTGTACTTGGTAATATCTTCCCCTACCTCAGAGAGAAATCGGCTTTTGTCATGATTATCGAGGAAAACGACATTACGGAACGGGTCTTCGTAGACAAAGTCGTTGGCAATGACGCTGTACAGGACATTGACGCCTTCCGTCCAGCCGAAGGGCTCATTCAGCGCCCGAATCACCGCAAAATGCGTCTGGAAATCCGTGACGCCGGGCATGTTGCTATCGTAATTCTGGTTTATCGTGCTTCCTTGGGTGTATACCGCCTGATTTACCACGCCGTGCACCCAGGTCTCGCCAAAGAAGGTAATGTCGGGATATTCTGCCTTCATCTGCTTCGCCCATTCTGCCATATAGCCCAAATCGTTATACGCATAAGTATCTAAACGAAACCCGTCAACCCCCGCATATTCGACCCACCAAATGTGGCTCTGCGTAATGTAGTTGCGCATAAACGCATGTCCGTGGTTCAAGTCGGGCATAGAGGGTACAAACCAGCCGTCGCTCATCCGTTTTTTATCGGCCTCGGATGCATAGGGATCGAACAACACTTGATCTTTGTAGGTGGTATTGGTGTATTCGTCCCATTGATGTACCCAATCTGCGTAGGGCATATCGGCCATCGTCCAATGGTTTAAACCAAAATGGTTATGCACCAAGTCCTTGATTAACTTCATCCCACGCTTGTGGAGCTCCTCCCCGAGCTTTTTGTAAAGCTCATTATCGCCGAGACGGGGATCGATCTGATAGAACTCGGTGGCGGCGTAACCGTGGTAAGATGCCTCTTCCATGTCGTTCGTGAGGACAGGATTGAGCCAAACGGACGTGACGCCAAGGTCTTGCAGGTAGTCTAAGCGGTCAATGATACCTTGCAAGTCACCTCCATGCCGGTAGTACATGGAATCGCGCGCCAAGGTCGTCTGCCGCATGCCCGCCACCACATCATTGGATTCGTCACCGTTAGCAAACCGGTCGGGCATGATGAGGTAAATGAAATCATCGCTCGTAATGCCCTGCGCCTTGGTCTGCTTGGCATCCCGCGCGTGCAAAGGATATTCGTGCACGAGATCCGGCTTGCCAGCCGAGGCGAAGACCAGGGGTATCTTGCCGGGCTGCGTGCTCGGCGCAATATGCAGGTCTACGAACAAGTAATTGGGATTTTCGACACGATGTACGGCGTTGACGGTGATACCCGGATAGCGGACCTGTAGCTCGCGATGAGCAATGCCGTCGCCGTAGACCATCAGTTGGACTTCGGGGTTGTGCATGCCTACCCACCAGCTAAGGGGCTTAACCCGTTCAATGGACTGCGCTGAAGCCGTAAACAGGGTGGCAAGCAAGACGATCAAGATGCTAAAATATCGACAGATCATAGATAATTCGTTATGGTGTGAAAGGAGAAATGAAGTCCGCGCTCCGAGATCGAAACCCGGACTCCACAGGGCTATAGTCGCTCAACAGAATAGGTAAACGCCTCGGGATTGCTGAGGTCGAGAATCACCAAGTAGGTTCCTCCGGTATCCAGGCTAAAATCCCCCCCCCCGTAGGCCAACACCCCTGGTCTTTCACTCGCTCCTAGATTGAGATCCCACCCACCGTTGGCACGGAACTTCCAAGGCCCGGCGACCATCGACACTTCGGCACGCCAAGTACCCGTTTCGGCGTCGTAGGCTAGCGGCACATCGTCTCCGTCGCCCCAGCCACCAACCGCCTCGCCGATAAGTCCCCACTGAGTTTTCGTGGCGGACCAAGTCAGGTCAGCAATATTGGCTTTTAGCAAATAGTATCCGGGGTCGGCGACCTTGAGGTTGCCTGCGCCACCGTCGGTGTCCAAGCTGTTGCCCCCGCCATCGCCGTAGTTCGTGCCGCTCCATCCTGCTTCACTGCTAAACTTAAACTCCGTATCGGGGTCGGGGAAATTGACGTATCCCTCGTAATTATCATCGAAGTTGGCTGACACCGCGCGGTGGTTTTCACTGTGCGACCAACCGTTAAAACTACCCGCCAGATACAGGGTTGGCAAGGCCACGACATCTTCATATCCAGTGACCTGGAGGTTGATTATATTGCTATAAGCTGTACGATTGGCTGCCACACTGACCCGTAGGCGCGCCTCCAGGCTGGCGGGCGTGCCCAACTCGATTTGCGCGGCGATAAGTGCATCGTTCAACTCCTTGTGCGTGAACGTAGCCATACGGGCATCCGTATCCCTACTGAGCATCACGTTTTCGAAATTATTACCCGCGCGGCTAATCTGTAGGGTGTACCTCACGACATCCGTGCTGACCTCGTCATTGGACCAAGTCACGGCGTAAGAGCCCCATTCAAAAGTAATTGCAGCGTTCTCTTCGCTCTCTTTACTAAGTGCGACGTCGGCGGCCGACGCGGCCAGCGAGGGCACCTCGCCAGTCGTCAATGTTACGGTATCACCGGCTTTCTCGCAGGCTACGGCCAGCAGCAGTAACATGCCGGCTACAGCCATTTTTCGTGTCGTTTTCATCCTTGTTGATTTAAGCATTTGACATGGGTTAGTAGCCGTTGTTTTGTGTCAGGTTGGGATTGGCAATCACATCCGACGACGGCAATGGAAATATGGATAGGTAGTCTGGAATCGACGTGCCAGCTTGCGCGCCTCCCTTGAAGGGCCACAAGTACGCATTGCCTGTATACTTACCAAAACGAATGAGATCAGTCCGGCGGTACGCCTCCCAGTAGAACTCGCGTGCCCGTTCGTCGAGGATAAAGTCGAGGTCGATGGAGCTGACGTTGCCAGCGGGAGAACCGTTGTAGGCACGTGTGCGAATGTCGTTGACATACGCTATGGCCGTAGCCATGCTACCATTTCCGCCGCGCAATACCGCTTCGGCATAGATGAGGTAGGCATCGGCCACCCGAAACAGCGGAAAATCTACAGACACCTGCGTCTGGTCGTTTGAAGGCGCTGGGGTACCGCTGCGATCGATGTTTTTGAACTTCATCACCGCTAATCCCTGATCGAAGACGCTTACGTCGTCAATGGACGGGGTTTCGCCCCAAAACATAGCGCGGGTATCGGTCTCTCCCGAGCGGTCAGCAAACTTCTGCGGCAAGCTCGGCCGGCTACGGTTTCCACCCCAGCCGCCATTGGCAATACCCAAGCTTGCCGGATTCATGGCGCCGCTCGTGGATGAGTTGATAAGGAAGGTTGTGCCGCCGAAGTTTTGCGATCGCACCGCATCGTAGTTGATCGACAGGATGATCTCATCCCGTACTTGATCGTTGTCAGCCAGGAACAGGTGGCGGTAATTGGGTTTCAGCGAATAGCCGGAGTTAATGACGCGGCTTGCGAAGTCGACAGCTTGGTCAAACTTGCCGTTGCCCGCACCCAAGTAGACTTCCGAATTGAGGTAAAGCCTAGCCAACAGGGCCCATGCGGCCACTTGGTCGGCCCGGCCGTACTCGTTTTGCTTCGCGCCTACCAACTGGCTTTCGATGTCCAGCAATTCCGATTCGACGTAGGCAAATAAATCGGCTCGCGGGATCTGTTGGGGTGGCACCTTGCTGATCGGGTCGTTCTCAGTTACGAATGGTGGATTGCCGAATAGATCCATCAGCACCCAATACTGGTAAGCGCGCAAAAAGCGGGCTTCTACGCGATAACCGCGAATAGCTTCCGCATCGGCACCGGTGATGTTGCGGCTGGCCAATTTCTCGTCGGTGCTTTCGCGAAGAAACTCGTTCGCCACCGTAATTTGATACAACGAACGGGTATACAATCCGCGGAGCATGACGTTATTGGAGTTCCATGTATTGTAGTTCAAGTCGGGCACGCCCGGATCCTGTACCCAAGCGCATATACCCTCGTCCGTAGTCAATACTTGCACATTCCAGTATAGGCGCAGGAAATCGGAGGTACCTGCATCGATTCCGGCCAAATCGCTGGAGCCGCTGCCGTTGCCGCCCGTCAGGGCATAGCTGGCGTACACTTTCGTAAAGGCCTGCTTGTATCCTTCGGGGGTGCTGTACACCACTTCAGCCGTGATATCGTTCAGGGGATATAAATCGAGTTTGTTGTGGCACGACGACGCCATGACGATGGCCGTAAATCCCACTATATATGTCTTTAATTTCGTATTCATGTCATTCAAAATATTAAGGGATTAGAAATCTAAACTTAGTCCCAATACAAAAGTGCGCGGGCGGGGATACACCCGGTTGTCGATGCCGCCCAACAGCTCAGGGTCTACCCCTTTGTACTTCGTGAGGACAAATACGTTTTGCAAGTTTGCCGAAATACGGAGGTGGCCTGTGTTAGGCAATATCCGACCAGCGTCGTAGCCTACTGAAATATTATCCATACGCAGGAACGACGCGTTGTGCAGGTAGTAATCGCTCATAGCGCGGTTGGTGGTAAAGTTGGTATTAAAGACGTCGACCGGAGCGTTGTTAATAATATTCGCGGGATTGATCACATTATTGCGCACGGCTAGGTTCGACCCCACGTTATCGTAGATATAATGCCCGATATTGGCACGCAGCACGGTATTTAATGACCAACGTTTGTAATCGATACCGGTCGAAAACCCAACTAAGTAGGTAGGCAGCGGCGACTTAAACAGTTGCCTGTCGCGGTCGGTAATTTCGCCGTCACCGTCCAAATCGGCGTAAACGCCTTCAAGCGGACGCCCCTCCGCGTCATATACCTGCTTATACAGGCGGTAGGTATACGGCGTATAACCCACGGTATGCACCTGCACGTTCTGCCCTGTCCCGCCTTCGATACCGCCTTGCTCGGTGAAATAATCCGGATCATCGACCGCGGTCAGGTTAGTCACTTCGTTGAAGTTATAGGTGAAGTTAAAATTCGCGTTCCAGGCGAAGTCATCACGCTGGATGGGGATGGTGTTCACATTAAGCTCCACCCCGTTGTTTTTGATGTTACCCACGTTAGTCAACAGGAAATTGCTAAAGTTGGTTCCTACCGGGATGGGGATGACGCTTAGCAGATCTTTCGTCTCGCGGTAGTACACGTCAATGGCACCATCGATCCGGTTATTAAAGAATCCAAAATCCAATCCGGCGTTGTAAGTTGTCGTGCTCTCCCAGCGGATGTCTTGGTCGTATGCCACGGGTGAGTATGAGTGATAAAACGTATCGCCTAGGCGATATTGCGACTCATTGCCACTCAAGTAGTAATTTGGCAGGTACGAGTAATTGGCAATGCCATCCTGTTGTCCCGTCACGCCGTAACTCAGCCTAAGGTTCAGCTTGGAAAGGTTTTCGGCTTGTTCGAACATCGCTTCGCGATTTGCACGCCAGGTAAAGCCCAAGGATGGAAATACGCCCCACCGGTTTTCGGCAGCATACCGCGATGAGCCGTCGGTACGTACGGTACCAGACAGCACGTATTTCTCGTTCCACGTGTAAATAGCTCGGCCGTAGTAGGAAATCAGACGATTTTGCGGCGTATCAAAGGGGAATACGGGCTCTGACAATACGCTTCCATCGGCACGCAACACCGGATAGTTATTGTGCGTTGTCTTGAAATCGTAATATCCGTAGCCAGCCGTCAAATCCAAGTTGCTCGCATCGAAGAACTTGTTATAGTTCAAGTAGAATTCGAGCACCTTGTTATCAATATCTGACAGATACCTGGATTGGTGTCCGCCCACCACGAAGCTCGCTGCGGCGTGGGCGGGTACGAACACGTCGCCTTTACCACGGGAAATGTCATAACCCAAATTCAGATTTGCGCGCAATTCAGGCAGGAAGTGCATTTTGTAATCCAGCTGTAGGTTGCCGAAGCTACGCAACACCTTGCCGTTATCATCGCGAAGCTCCAGCAGACCCACGGGGTTGCGCGGAGCCAGCGGATGCGGGTTGTCGCCTTGTTCCCACTCCCAATAGTTTCCATAGTCGTTTTCGGCATGTACCGGCTTAGTGGGATCGAATATCAGCGCGTTGAAAATAGCGCCTTGGTCGGCAAACAGGGAGTTTTGGCTGGTGCCCTTCACGTTTAGGTCGACCGACAAGTGGCTATCCAGAAATTTGGGACTCAACGCGATGGAAACGCTAGTGCGGTCCATCACATCCCGTTTTAAAATACCTTGCTGATTTAAGTACCCAACACCTACCCGGTACGGGACGCTGCGCAAGCTACCACTGATGCTGAGATTGTTATCCGTCGTAAAGGCTTCTCGGAATATCTCGCCCTGCCAGAAGGTGTTGGCCTCGCCTAGGCGGGCGAGCTGCGTCGCATTACCGTTGGCCGTGACGAACTCGCGAATTTCATCCGCAGTCATGACGTCTACGTACCGGTCGATGGTCGCAATCGAATTCTGCGTGGTGAAATTGATTTTCGGTTTGCCCGAAGCACCTTTCTTGGTCGTAATCAGGATAACGCCATTCGACGCGCGCGACCCATAGATGGCCGTGGCATTCGCATCCTTGAGGATGGTGAACGACTCGATGTCTTGCGGATTGATCAATCCCAGGGCATTCGGGCTGCCCGGGATCCCGCTACTGCTGATCGGCACGCCATCGATCACGATTAGCGGGTCGTTACTGGCGTTCAGCGATGCGCCTGCCCGTATACGAATCGCGCTTCCTGATCCTGGCCGCCCGCCGTTTGCCGTAATCTGTACGCCTGCCGCCTTGCCCGAAATCAATTGCTCGGGCGTGGTGATCACGCCGGTTTGGAAATCATCCGAGGTAACGGTGGTAATAGATCCGGTCAGTTCATCGCGCTTTTGCGTACCGTAACCAATGACGACTACCTCGTCCATGGAGCGCGCGTCAGGTCTCATCTGGACATTAAAGACGACGCTCTCGCTGTTTACCTGAACCGAACCCTGAAAAGGCTCGAAGCCTAGGTAGCGCACGGCAATGAGGTGCGTACCGTAAGGGATGTTGGCCAGGCTGAACGCCCCATCAGGTCCTGAACCGACTACCCGGTTTAACGCCGTAATCTGCACGGACGCACCGGAAAGCGGCTGACTGCTTTCATCAACTACCCGGCCGGTGATGGTACCAACCTGCGCGTACAGCAATTGCGTCCCGCACAGGAATACACATACCACCAACATTAGCTGTATGTAATTTCTACTCATGTGATTGTTATTTAATTGGTTTATCTATTTTTTAATAATCGAGTGGTGTTTTACTAAAAATGCGGTACGCTCCGGGTGCTAGCACTTGTCCGTATCCCGCCGCTAACTGCACCGACTGTCCCGCTACGTTGTCATACCAAGTCCCACTGCCAAACCCGGTAAGAGAAGCTTCCCGAGGTTCGACGTCAAAATTGCCGACCACCCATACTTCCTGACTGCCCTGTACCAAGCGGATGGATTTGACGGCGCCGGCAAGATCACCCGTTGCGTCTCCTTCTCTAAAAATCGTGTTCTTGGTTTTGTAGCCAATAAAGCGACCAAAGGCTCGGTATAATGCCCGCCGATTGCCAGTATTGTATTCCCACAAGATGGGCTTCTCACCGGTGCGGCCGTTCTCATCTATGCTGACGTCGTAGCCTAGCTCACCAAACTGCCAAAGCATTTTCGGGCCGGGTGCGGCGAACAGAAAGGCAGCGGCCATCTCCACGCGCTTGAGCGCGGTGTTCAGGTCCTTGACGTTGTAATTGCCTTTTGCGTTGCCATATTGCAGGTTCTTGAACATAATGCGTTGTTCGTCATGGCTTTCCATATAGCATACCAAGTTAGGCTCGGCAAAGCCGCGATTTGCATGCAATAGCCTGCCCAAATCCGAATTGTCTAGCCAACCCATGGTCGCCTCATTGAAGGCATGGTTCAGGTTGTTCCAAAGCATCATCCCGGCTTGGGCAAGTTCCCGTTCCTCTTCGTCGGCAGCAAAATGTTCCAGGATAACATAAAAATCAGAATCGATTGACTGGATAAAGTGATTGTAATCCTTCCATATGGCGATGCGCGACGCGTCATATTGGCTCCAGGGCCCTACTGCATTTTCAGCCGTACCTGTATTATTCTGGGTGAATCCCTTGGAGAGGTCGAAGCGGATTCCGTCGATTCGGTATTCCTCCATCCAAAATCGGATGACGTCTTTAGCGAAGGCTTGCGTGTATTCGCTTTCGTGGTTGAAATCATAACCCACGTTGAACGGATGCCGAGGATCGGTATTGAACCACGGACTGTTGGCCGCGGGTTTGCCGTTAGCAAAATAAAGTTGCACCATGGGCGACTGACCAAAGGAATGATTGAGCACCATGTCCATAATGACCGCAATACCGCGCTGGTGACATTCGTCAATCAAACGCTTCAGGCTGTTTTTGGTACCGTAGTATTTATCCGGTGCGAAGTAAAACGAGGGATTGTAACCCCAGCTCGAATTACCTTCAAACTCGTTCACGGGGAGCAAACCGACAGCGTTGACACCCAGGTTGGACAAATAGTCTAGCGTATCGACCAGCGTTTGGTAATTGTTAGCATCAAGAAAATCGCGCAGCAATAACTCATAGATAACGAGGTCATGCTTGTGGGGCCTATTAAACTGCGCGGTGTTCCAAGAATAATCGGACTGGTTGGCCTGCACGACCGATACGATACCTGTGGTCTTGCCGGTTGGGTAGGCTGGCAGGTTCGGGAAAGTCGCTCCTGGGATGAAACGGTCGTGGTCTGGATCCAGAATCAGTTCGGCGTAGGGATCGGCTACGCGCAGCTCCCCATCCACTACAAATTGGTAGGCGTACGCCCGGTTTGGATCCAGATTATCTATCTGTGCCCACCAGCGCCTGCCGTCGGGCGTCCGCTTCATCTGTCCCCCGCTCGACAGCCGCCAGTCATTAAAATCCCCTATTACATAGGCCGTGGCTTTGTCAGGTGCCGTCAACGCGAAGATGGCGCTTGTACCGTCATTGCCAAACGTGACGCCGTTAGGCGAAGCGCCGGCGGGCAATTCGGCCACTTCCTGCTCGCCCGTCACGAACAGCGAAAAACCAGTCTCGCTGGTTTCCGACCCTGTAGACGCACGGAGTAAAAAGTCGTATTCACCGGAATTTTGGAAGGTATAGGACACCGAAACGCCCGTCCCGGAAACCGTTCCGATCGGCGCACCGTTTACCGACATGGTTAGGGATGCCTGTTTAGAGGCTAGACCGGAGATATCGATTGTTTCGCCCACAGACCAGCTCGTCTTTGCCAGTAAAGACTCAAAGGTTGGCTGCATTTCCGGTTTGCTAAAGCGAACATTGAGAGATTCAGAATCGTATACGCGAATAAAGATATCCGATCCGTCTGAATTCCGACCCGTTCGCGACCCGTCTGAATTCCGGAAAACCATGGCGATATGCGTGATCGACTCTGTGGCCGGTATACCGAAAAACGCACGGGGGCTAATTTTCAACTCGTATCGCCCGCCTTCGACTTTCACCAGTCGGTTAGAGGCGGTGTTTTCGTTCCACTCAGTTTTCGTGTATTTCCAGTCGCTAGGCCCGCTGCTGGCGCTCGTGATGACCCCGATATGTGCGTATATATCGCCAGCGAAACTTTCGAGACCTTGATCACCTTTACTGGGGTCGAACAATAGCGTTAATTCGTTATCCGCAGACGGGAATGCGGGCTTGTGCACGACCAGGCCCATCTCGGCAAGGGCGTTTCCGGGTTCGGTAGGCTCGGGGTCAACGGTGTCCGAAGGAGCCTTGCACGCGATGAAAATAATCGCCGATAACAAACTGAAAAAAAGCGGATAACGCATCATGGAAAATTGGTCTACACATTGGTTTTTGCGAATATCGGTCGAACTATTACCGTTCTCGCAGTTTCGGGAACGTTCCCGAATATGACGTAAAGGTAGGGAAAAACAATTCGAAACTCCAAATATTTCCCGAGATTTCCGTCGAATCGTGGCTAAATCTGGCTAGAGGCCCTGGGAATAAGCATTGAATCGAGCGTGATCAATCGGTCTACAGTATGGTTCTGCGTTTGAGCGATGGCATCAAACAGAATGGACGCCGCCATCTCCCCCATATCAAATGCAGGCTGGGTAACCGTACTGAGGCCAGGATTGAGCAAATCAGCAATCTCGAGGCTGGAAAATCCGATAACCTTGCACTGATCCGGAATGCGGATGCCTTCCTGTTGGCAGAAACGGTAAGTGGCAATAGCCAAGCGTTCGACAGACGCAAACACACCGTCTGGCTTGAGCTCGAAATAAGCTTCCTTCAATCGCTTCCAGATTTCGAGTTTGTCGTTGGTGCATTCCACCACGTATCGTTCGTCCGGCTCTAAGCCGTGGTCGCGAATGGCGTCGAGGTAACCCTGTAAACGAACCTTACCAAAGGAAACGTGCTTATTGACGACGAGATAGGCCACCTGAGTACATCCATTTTCCAATAAATGTTTCGTGGCGGCATAGCTGCTTTCGTAGTCATTGGCGGTGATGCGCGTGGAGGGCACGTCGTCGTAGTAGCGGTCGAAAAACACTAGGGGAATATTCCGTTTGCGGAGGATCTCGAGGTAACTATGTTGGTGTTCCTCACCTGAGGCGGACATGATGACGCCCTCTACCCTTCCGTTGCAGATGTCGGTGATAAAGGCGACTTCTTTTTCGTAGTCATCGTCCGTGACGTAAATTAGCGTGTGGTAACCGTTCTTACGGGCTTCCCGCTCGATACCGTGAATGGCGTGCGAGAAAAAATTGTTTGCAAATTCGGGAACGACGATGGCTATCGTTTTGCTTTTGCGCTCGCGTAGGTTGCTAGCATATACGTTGGGCATATAGCCCATTGTCTTGGCAGCCTCCAATATCCGCGCTTTGGTGTTCGCACTGATATCGCTGTTACCGCGAAATGCGCGGGATACCGTCGACGTCGAAAGACCCAACCGTTCGGCCAACACTTTAATGTTCACGTTAGTCATCGCCCACAAAAAACTTAGGTTTACGCTGCAATATTACGGCATTTTCCGAGTTAACACGAAAAAACTGCAGCGAAGTCGATTGGTCCTACCCTGCTTAGGCTTGTGCCTGTAAGGCCGCTGCGTATAGCTTCATTTGTTTCACCATGGAAACCAGCCCGTTGGCCCTAGTAGGTGAGAGATGTTCCTTCAGCCCAATTTGGTCAATGAAGTACAGTTCACTTTTCGCGATTTCTTCCGGACGATGCCCGGACAGTACTTTTACCATCAGGCTAACCAGCCCTTTGGTAATCACCGCATCGCTGTCTGCTGTAAACACTACCTTGCCGTCCTGCTGTGCTGCGTGCAGCCACACGCGCGACTGACACCCTTTAATCAAGAACTCGTCTTGTTTGTATTGTTCATCGATTAGGGGCAGCTCTTTCCCTAGCTGGATGATGTACTCATATTTTTCCATCCAATCTTCGAAGAAGGAAAAATCGGCAATTAACTCGTCTTGTATCTCGTTTATCGTCACGTAATAATCATTAAGGTGTAAAGGTACCGGCACCTATGCCGGGTTTTAGACCAGCATCCCCTGCGCGCGCGCGATGCCCGCTACGAGCGCGTCGATCTCCTCGACGGTATTGTACATAGCCAAGGAAGCCCGAGCGGTACCCGGAATGCCATACTGTTCCATCAGGGGTTGGGCGCAATGGTGCCCAGTACGAATGGCAATGCCCAGTTTGTCTAAAATCACGCCCACGTCATACGGATGCGTACCGTCGACCAAGAAAGAGATGACACTCGATTTCTCCTTTGCGGTGCCGATGATGCGCAATCCGGGAATTTCCAGCATGCGTTCGGTGGCGTATTCCAACAAGTCGTGCTCGTACGCCAGAATCCGATCCAAGCCTACTTGGTTTAAATAGTCGATCGCGTTTGCCAGGCATATTCCCGCTTCGATATTGGGTGTTCCGGCCTCGAATTTGAAGGGGAGGTCGTTATAGACTGTCTTTGTCAGGCTTACTTCCTTGATCATGTCGCCGCCCCCTTGGTAGGGAGGCATGGCTTCAAGGTACTTTTCCTTCCCATACAGCACGCCCACGCCCGTGGGACCATACATCTTGTGGCCCGAAAAGACTAGAAAGTCAACGTCGAGTTCCTGCACGTCAATCGGGAGGTGCTGCACGGCCTGCGCCGCGTCCAACAATACGGGCACGCCGGCACGGTGCGCCAGCTCAATTAACTCATTAACCGGGTTGATGGTGCCTAGGGCGTTGGAAACGTAGGTAACGGCGACGAGTTTGGTACGCTCGTTTAGCAAGGCACGATAGGCATCCATGTCCAATTCGCCCTCTTCCGTCACCGGGATGATGCGCAGCACGGCGCCCCGATCCTCGCAGAGCATATGCCAGGGAACGATGTTGGAATGGTGCTCCATTGCCGAGATAATAATCTCATCGCCCGGCTTGATAAACGCCTTGCCAAAGCAAGAGGCCACCAAGTTGATGCCGTGTGTAGTTCCAGAGGTTAGGATGACCTCGTGCTCATGGGCAGCGTTGATAAATCCCCTAACCTTGCGGCGGGTTATCTCGTAGGCATCCGTGGCCTGCTGGCTGAGGTGATGCACGCCCCGATGGATGTTACTGTTGATATGGGTGTAGTACGCCTGAATGGCGTCGACGACCTGCTTTGGCTTTTGGGTGGTGGCGCCGTTGTCCAGATACACCAAAGGCTTACCATTCACCGTACGCGAAAGAATTGGAAAATCTTCCCGCACCCGTTGCACATCAAAACTCACTAATGCTGCTGCCTGCTCCATAATACACAAAGGTACAAGTTATTTTGCGGAATGTCGGGATGCCTCACGCTATAAAATCTGCAAAGCCGAAGCACTGACCACGCACCACTTCTAGCCGACGGGAAAGCCTTAGCCGTTTACAACGTTGATGGGATTACCATTGATGTAAGCCGCTATATTTTCGACGACCAATCCCATCAGGCGACTTCGCGCCTCCTTGGTAGCCCAGGCAATGTGCGGGGTAATCACGCAGTTTTTGGCGGAGAAAAGCGGATTGTCCGGGGCGGGTGGCTCAGCGGACAAGACATCCAAACCTGCGCCGGCAATCAAGTCGCCATTTAAAGCATTGGCCAGATCCGCCTCCTCGATAATCGGTCCCCGCGCTGTGTTTAATAAGAAAGCGCTCCGCTTCATTTTGGCAAGCGCGCTTGCATTAATCAACCCTTTGGTTTCGGGCGTCAGAGGCGCGTGGATGGTCACCACGTCCGATTCCTGCAGTAACGTATCCAAATCCGCCCAACGGAACTCCGAACGATGCGACTGATCGGTGCGCGTACGGCTGTACCCGATGATCCGCATGCCGAGCGCCCTTCCGACGTCGGCCACCCGCTGACCGATATCCCCAAAACCGATGACGCCCAGATTCTTGCCGGCCAATTCTACTAAGGGATAATCCCGAAAACTGAAATCCGGAGAACGCGACCATTTACCATCAAAGACACTATCGCTATGCCGCTGCACGCGATGGCATAGCTCCAATAGCAGCGCAAACGTAAGCTGCACGACGGAGTCCGTGCTGTAACCCGGAACGTTCGTAACGACGATACCCCGCTCGCGAGCACGATTCACATCGATGATGTTATAGCCCGTGGCCAACACACCGATGTACTTCAACTGAGGAAGTTGGTCTAGGGCATCCGCGTCCACAGGCACTTTATTCGTCAACACAATGTCCGCGCCTTGGGCACGGTCCACAACCTGGTTCACGGGTGTGCGGTCGTAGACCGTCAGCTGGCCGAAACCTTCCACGCCACCCCAATCTAAATCGCCGGGGTTCAACGCTTCCCCGTCCAATACGACTATTTTCATCTTAACTTTCAATTTTTTGAATTACGAAACTCCTGATCCTCCAGCGCCCCTATATCGCTAAGCATAGCTCGCAAGTGCCACAATACGCGATGGCGAGACGTTAAGCGCCTGTCGCCCGTTGAGAAAGTCGAGCGCTACGATAAAGGCATATGCCTCCACCACGCCGCCTAGACGCTCGATAAGTCGCGCACTCGCCGCCACCGTCCCCCCCGTAGCGAGCAAATCGTCATGAATGAGCACCCTGGTCCCTGGCCCGAATGCATCGTCATGGATCTCAATCGTCGCGGTGCCGTATTCTAGCGCATAGCTTTCGCTCAGCGTCCTACCCGGCAGTTTGCCCTTCTTTCGGATGGGGATGAATGGAATGCCGAGTTTGACGGCGATCATCGGCCCCAACAGGAAACCGCGGCTATCGACGCCTGCTACCGCATCGAAGGAACAGTCTGCCAACCGCTCAACAAAAGTATCTACAATGCCTTTGCAGAGAACGGGATCTTTAAAAACAGGCGTAATATCCTTAAAAACTATCCCCGGCTTGGGGAAGTCGGGAATATCCCGAATGGTCGCCTTTAGTTGCTGTTCAATCATCAGAAACTTTCAAATATGGGGCAATCTTATGCAAAAAATCCTTTTCTATGATGACGATTTTCAATAATGCCTCCACGCTTTCAAATGGACCATGCTGATGGCGGTATTGCACAATGGCATTGGCCTGTTTGGGTGAAATAAACGGATGTCCCGCCAGTTGCTGGTAGGACGCTGTATTAATATTGATCTGCGACACGCTGGCCGCCTCCACATACACCTGTGTTTCCAACCCCCTATAGCGTTCTTCATCGAAACCATAAACATCCAGCAGTTGGCGCTTGTCATGGAATCCGCCCAAGCGGTCGCGAAATCGGACGATTCGAGAGGCAAACACGGGGCCGATGCCGGGCAACTCCTGCAGCTCTATCGAGTCTACCCGGTTCAAATCCAAGGAGACGTCGCGTCGCGCTACCACCTTTGTCACGCGTTCGGGGCCCGATTCCGTGCCGAAATGAGTCCCCTCCCCGTGCGTATCAGCACGTTGCGCCGGCTCCGATGGCGCAATTCGGATATAGGGCGCCAATCGGGCATAATCGGCATTTGAAATACTGTAAATACGCTGAAGATCGGCAGGCCTGCGAAACCTCCCGCCCTTCGCCTCGTAATTCTTGATCACGCTAATCTGACGTTCGGAGAGTCCTAAGCGCTTCCAATCGACAATCGGCAGCCCATTGGGGTCAAACTCAAAATATTCCACCGCTGTAGTAGGCAGATAGACCTCCTCAGCCACGGCAACCCCGGTTGCAGGGCCTGCATCGGCGACCCGGCGCGATGCATGGAAGTCGCGAATGGCAACCAAATCGACATCCGCGATCGTGCTCGTATCCTTGACCCATGCGCGGTAGACGTACGGACTGGCCCACAACAAGGACACTAACGCCATTAACGTCAGTATACCGTAGAGCTCCGTACGGCTGAAGCCAAAATACGCAAAAAGCCAGCGTCGCATCGACAAAATCGGTTAGCGTAACCCCGCAAGGCTAAAGTACGGGCTTTGAAGGAGAAAAGCAATGCCGTGGTTAACAAGACATAGCGGACTTCATTCGATAAAAAACCAAAACGAAACCCATAAACTACGAGCATAAACCAGATCCGCTATCTCCTGATTCTTCGAGATTGAGAGCAACTAAAAACCCTATTTCGCCCGCCGATTTCGACTGGAATGTCGCTCTTCTCCAAGAAAATCACACACCGATGAACCTACCCTGTCGATGCTACCATCAGCGCCGCTACGGTCAGGTTACTGCCTGCGTCAAGCAGAATAGCTCCTCCGTTGGCTTTATTGTCCTGATAACGGTCAACCGGCAGGTAATCCGCCGCGCGGAACTGTATCCGGCCGATATCGTTCAGCCCGAAGCTGTCGTCTCGGGTTTCTTCCAACGTATTGATATTGATTTTAGAAAGGATCTCACTCGCTTTCACCTTGACGATGCTACTGTGATGCTGCAAGAGGTACACTTGGCTGGGATCCAGCGGTTTTCTGTCCATCCAACACACATCCGCTATAAACTCCTTGGCTAAACGAGGCTGTTCTTCCACTTTAGCAAGGAGATCGCCCCGACTGATATCCACATCATCGGCTAGGTGAACCGTGACCGACGCTCCTTTTTCAGCAGTTTCAGATGGCTTGCCGGCTACTTCCAGCGCTTTTACCGTGCTCTCTTGCCCCGAGGGGAAGACCACAATACGGTCGCCAACAGACAAGCTGCCGCTGGCTATACGGCCTGCATAGCCCCGGTAATCGTGGTATTCGTCGGTTTGCGGGCGGATGACCCATTGGATGGGCAAACGTGCCTGCTCATTGTTTTCCGAACGGTGCACGTCCACAGTCTCGAGGAAATGGAGCAAGGAAGGCCCTTCGTACCACGGCATATTCGCTGACTGCTTGACGATGTTGTCGCCGCGCAGCGCGCTGACCGGAATAAAATCCAACTGCCGAACCGACAGTCGTCCAGAAAACTCGAGGTAGTCCGCCTTAATTTTTTCGAAAGCGGCTTCGTCGTAATCCACCATGTCCATCTTATTGATGCACACGAGGATATTCGGGATGGCCAACAAGGATACTAAAAAGGAATGCCGTTTGGTCTGTTCCACGACCCCTTTCCGAGCATCGATTAGGATAATGGCCAAATCGGCGTTGGACGCGCCTGTTACCATGTTTCGTGTGTACTCGATGTGCCCGGGCGTGTCCGCGATGATAAACTTGCGGCGAGGTGTTTGAAAGTACTTATACGCCACGTCGATGGTAATGCCTTGCTCCCGTTCGGCCTTCAGCCCGTCGGTGAGGATAGCCAAATCCACCGTGCCGTCGTCGTTTTTGCGATTGGCCCGCTGAATGGCCTCCAATTGGTCGTCCAGTACCGAGTCCGTATCGTATAACAACCTACCGATCAGCGTGCTCTTGCCGTCGTCCACGCTACCCGCGGTAATGAATTTCAGTAAATCCATAATGTATGTGCGCTGCTTAAGTCGCTACATGCGGCGGGCCGCAGTAGCGAAGCATTTCGTTAATATTCGTGTTTAAAAATAGCCGCCCTTTTTGCGATCTTCCATAGCTGCCTCCGAAACCTTGTCATCCATACGTGCACCGCGCTCGCTCACTTTGGAAAGCGTAATTTCATCGATGATGTCATCGATATGGTAAGCCTCCGAAAGGACCGCCGCCGTGCAAGTGATGTCGCCCACGGTACGGAAACGCACGTTGTGCCGTTCTACGATGTCTTCGTGATCCATGTTTAAGAATTCCGAGGCCGCCATATACTGCCCATTGCGGGTGATCACGTCCCGTTCATGCGAGAAATAGATTGACGGAAGCTCAATGCCTTCGCGCCGGATGTAATTCCATACATCCAGCTCTGTCCAGTTGCTAATCGGGAATACGCGCACATTTTCCCCGGGGTGGATACGGCCGTTGTAGATGTTCCAGATCTCCGGACGTTGCCGTTTGGGATCCCATTGCCCGAACTCGTCGCGCACCGAAAAAATCCGTTCCTTGGCACGAGCCTTCTCCTCATCGCGCCTGGCTCCGCCGATGCAAGCATCAAAGCGGTTTGCGGCAATGGTATCCAGTAAGGTAACGGTCTGCAAAGCATTGCGGCTCGCATTCTTGCCGCGCTGCTCCACCGCCTTTCCGGCGTCGATACTATCCTGCACATAACCGACAATCAGGCGTTCGCCAATGCGCTCTACCAAGCGGTCACGAAACTCGATGGTTTCGGGAAAATTGTGCCCCGTATCGATGTGTACCAAGGGAAAGGGAAA
>CAYRGQ010000043.1:0-24832 GCA_964423925.1 uncultured Sphingobacteriaceae bacterium
GAAATCAAAACAACCATCGATATTGGCGAGGGACGCCAAATCGAGATCTCAACGGGAAAATTGGCCAAGCAAGCCGATGGGTCCGTCGTCGTGAAGCAAGGGAACACCATGCTGCTTGCCACTGTCGTTTCCGCACAGGAGCCTAAGGCCGGAGCGGATTTTTTGCCACTGTCGGTGGATTACCAAGAGAAGTACGCGTCTACGGGACGCATACCCGGAGGATTCCTGCGCCGTGAGGCCAGGCTGTCAGACTACGAAATATTGATTTCGCGTTTGGTTGACCGGGCATTGCGCCCTTTATTTCCTGAAGATTACCATGCAGATACCCAGGTCATGATCAGCCTGATTTCGGCCGATAAGGACATTACGCCAGATGCGCTGGCAGGCTTGGCGGCATCGGCTGCCATCGCCGTATCAGACATCCCTTTCAACGGCCCCATTTCGGAGGTGCGTGTTGCCAAAATTGATGGGCAACTGCGCATTAACCCACTGTTGAGCGAGTTGGAAAACGCTACGCTTGAGTTTATCGTGGCCGGTACGGCTGACGATATCGTGATGGTGGAAGGAGAGGCAAAGGAGATTTCTGAGGAGGAAATGGTCGAAGCGATTGCTTTCGCCCATGACATGATCAAAAAGCAAGTTCAGGCCCAGGTAGAATTGGCGCAGTTGGCCGGCAAAACCGTAAAACGTGAATACAACCACGAACCTAGCAACCCCGAGCTTCGCGAGAAGATCTATGCCGCTACCTACGACCGGGTGTATGCCGTTGCGAAATCGGGTTTGGCCAAACACGAGCGTTCTGAGCAATTCAAGGCTATCGCTACCGAATTTAACCAAGCATACGTCGAGAGCTTGGGTGGCGAGGTCGATGAGGATACCGAATTCCTGCTCAAGAAGTATTTCCATGAAGTGGAGTACGATGCGGTTCGCAACCTGATCCTGAACGAAGGAATTCGTCTGGATGGCCGTGACTTCCGCACCGTTCGTCCGATATGGAGCGAGGTGGATTACTTGCCCGCTGCACACGGATCGGCGCTGTTCACCCGTGGCGAAACGCAGTCCCTGACTTCCGTGACCTTGGGCGCGAAGGACGACGAACAATTGATCGACGGAGCTTTCATCCATGGTTACAACAGGTTTTTGCTCCATTACAACTTCCCAGGTTTTTCAACGGGTGAGGTGCGGCCAAACCGCGGCCCTGGCCGTCGTGAGGTAGGCCACGGCAACTTGGCGATGCGCTCGCTGCGGCAAGTATTGCCAAAAGGCGACGAGAACCCCTACACGATTCGGAT
This sequence comes from uncultured Sphingobacteriaceae bacterium, assembly GCA_964423925.1. GTDB lineage: Bacteria > Bacteroidota > Bacteroidia > Sphingobacteriales > Sphingobacteriaceae > CAYRGQ01. The sequence goes on from CAYRGQ010000043.1 coordinate 1,293, forward strand.
TGTGTCCGACATCTTGGAGTCTAACGGTTCGTCGTCAATGGCAACCGTCTGTGCGGGAACCTTGGCGCTGATGGACGCAGGCGTGAAAATCTCCGCCCCCGTGTCAGGTATTGCCATGGGTTTGATTACCGACCAAAAGACCGGGAAATATGCCATCTTGAGTGATATCCTTGGTGACGAGGATCACTTGGGGGATATGGACTTTAAAGTGACGGGTACCGAGAAAGGTATCGTTGCTTGCCAAATGGACTTGAAAATCAATGGATTGAAGTGGGAAGTGCTCACGCAAGCCTTAGACCAAGCCAAGGAAGCTCGTTTGCATATCCTCAATGAGATGAAAAAGACGATTTCCGAGCCGCGCGCGGATTACAAGCCGCACGCGCCGCGTATCGTCAGCTTTACCATCGACAAGGAATACATTGGTGCGGTTATTGGGCCAGGCGGCAAGATCATCCAAGAGATGCAACGCGAAACGGGCGCTACTATTTCGATTGACGAGATCGACAACAAGGGTGTCGTACAGGTGTTCGCAGACAACAAAGCGGCCATTGACGACGCGGTAGGCCGTATTAAGGCCATCGCGGCTAAGCCTGAAGTAGGTGAAATCTATGAGGGTAAAGTGAAATCGATCATGCCATTTGGCGCATTCATCGAGATTATGCCCGGCAAGGATGGACTGCTGCACATATCCGAGATTGACTGGAAACGGTTTGAAACCATGGACGGCATTTTCAACGTGGGCGAAGTCGTCCGCGTGAAACTGCTCGATATCGACAAGCAAGGCAAACTGAAGTTATCTCGCAAAGTATTGATTGAGCGTCCCGTCAAGGACTAAACGGGCGCGAGATCGAGTGTACAAAAGCCGGCATTCCTAGTGAATGTCGGCTTTTTCTTTTCAGCGCCTGGCGGTTTGGGTGGAGTGGTTGACCTAGGCGCTGCAAATTTTCCCTACATTTGCACATAGACCTTCGGTACAGAACATGAAAAGACTTACGTTACCCCGCATCATTAGCTTTATCGTCATTGCTATCCTGCTGGTGTTTTTACTCAGCCCCGATGCTAAGGCCTGGTTGAGCCAACAACTCATGAAAATAGGCTTATTCAAGCCTGATCTCACTCAGGTGGACGCGCCGGAATCGAAGACTGAGACAGCCGCGGCGCGGCCTGTACGTTCGGTGTTTTTCCGGGATGGTGAGGGAAACCGTGTCGACGCAGCCAACCTCGAGGGCAAGGTCGTGTTCATTAATTTCTGGGCCACGTGGTGTCCACCATGCATTGCGGAAATGCCCTCGATCAACAAGCTATATGACGTATATCGCGACAATGAAAACATTGTTTTCATTATGGCGGACGTTGATAGTAAGTACGAACAGTCGGTCAAATTCATGGAAGACAAAAACCTGTCGCTGCCGGTGCATGTGCCTGCCGGGGAGATACCTGGCGACTGGCTAGGCGGCGCCATTCCGACAACCGTAATCTTAGACAAGAAAGGCGCGATTGCTGCTCGCCACGAGGGCATGGCCGATTATAGCCGAAAAGAGGTTATCGACTTCATACAAGGCCTTATCGACGAATAGGTACTATTGAGCCTAGTCTTTGTCGTACACTTCCGGATTGACGCAATAGGGCATTTTCTTTCCTGAAACTGCCGCATGGATGTTTTCTACGCTTCGGACAAGCATTTTTGTCCGCGTTTCCACAGTGGCGGATCCGATGTGGGGAAGCACCACGCAGTTATCCATTTCCAGCAGGGGGTGGTCCGGACGCATGGGTTCGGGGTCGGTCACGTCTAACCCGGCACCCCAGATCCGCCTGTCGCGAAGTGCGTCAAGCAGTGCCGCCTCATCGTGAATGCCGCCGCGGGCGGTATTGACAAAAATCCCATTGGGTTTCATTTGTCCGAAGGCAGCGGAGTCAAACACTTTGGTAGTCTCTTCGCTCAGATTGGCGTGGACGCTGATCACGTCGCTTGTTTTCAAAAGTTCTTCAAAGTTGACATAGCGCGCTGCAAGTTCCTTTTCGGCTTCCTGATTTCGGCTACGATTGTGGTAAATTATATCCATGTCAAAGGCGGCTCGACAACTTTTGGCCAGTTCGAAACCGATTCTGCCGAGCCCGAATACACCCAAAGTCTTCCCTTCGAATTCGATGCCGAGCTCCTCCAGGGGCTGTTGGAAGGAACCCCATTTGCCACGTATTATCTCTTTGTGGAAGTGTAAGGCCTTCCGTGCCACAAGTTGGATTAGCAAGAACGCAGTGTCGGCAGTTGCTTTGCTCAATACGTCAGGCGTGTTGCCAACGGGAACGCCCATCTCGGTGGCCGCACTCACGTCCACGTGGTCGTAACCCACGCTATTCAGCGCGATACCGCAAAGGTGGCTGCAGGCCGTAAAGAATTCGCGGTTCAGTTGGTTATGGCCTACGAAAAGCAGTGCATCTGCGTCGCGGCAGGCGCCTACCAATTCTTCGTCGGTAAGCTCCCTTTCCTCTGTCCAGCATGCCAGTTCGTGGCCCGCTTGGGTTAATTCGGATAAAAAATGCGCAGGAACGCGTCGAGTAATGAAGACTTTCATGCAATGTCGTTTAAATTGGGTCCTTGGCGGTGCAAATTTTGTAAATCGTATGCTTTGTTCCTTTATAAGTCCGCCACATATTTTTTAACAGCGAATTTTGTTTTAGGTTTGCGCAACGAAACATAGATGACCCGCGTATGACCCGCTCCCAGCTTATCGAGCAAATAAAAGCAAAACGTTCCTTTCTCTGTGTAGGATTGGACACCGATATCACCAAAATCCCGTCCCACCTGCTGGATGAACCAGACCCGGTCTTTGCTTTCAATAAGGCCATCGTCGATGCCACTGCCGATTTATGTGTCGCGTACAAGCCCAATACGGCGTTCTACGAGGCGATGGGAGCGAAGGGGTGGGATAGCCTGCGCAAGACCTGGGAGTACCTGCCTAAGGCGTGTTTCAGCATCGCGGATGCCAAGCGCGGCGATATCGGCAATACCTCGCGCATGTACGCCCAAGCGTTTTTTGACGAAGCGGTGTCGGGTCTGGGTTTTGACTCGGTGACGGTCGCACCTTATATGGGGAAAGATTCGGTCGAGCCATTTTTGGGATTTGACGGCAAATGGGCTATCGTACTGGCATTGACATCGAATGCCGGCAGCCGGGATCTTCAAGTTATCCCTGACCGGGACGGGGTGCAATTGTTTGAGCGCGTACTGTCCTGCGTGAACCAATGGGGTACACCCGACAACACGATGTACGTGGTGGGTGCGACCCGCGGGGATGCGTTTTTGGCCATTCGCAAGCACGCGCCCCATCACTTCCTTCTCGTGCCAGGCGTGGGTGCCCAAGGGGGAAGCTTAAGCGACGTGTGCCAATATGGTATGAATGCCGATTGCGGATTGTTAGTAAACGCTACGCGCTCGATTATTTACGCGTCTAATGGTCCTGATTTTGCCGAACGCGCGCGGGAGGAAGCCTTGGTCATACAGCGCAACATGCAAGCTGAATTGGAGCGGGCGGGAATAATTTAGTGAGATTATATCACGCTTAGCCAGTCAGGGCTTCGTTGGCCGGTTTGGCAGTCACCAATACCTTGTCGATGCGGTTGACGTCCATATCCATGACCTCGAATTCGTGGTCCTTCCATTTGATTTTTTCGCCGGCTTCGGGCACGTGGCCGAGGTGGAGCAGGATGAGGCCAGCAACGGTATTGATACCGCTCAATTCATCTTCCTCGTCGTCATCCAAATCGATCTGCAGCAATTCGAGTAACTCGCCCACTTGGTACTGTCCATCGATGAGCATGCTGCCATCTTCCCGCCGGACGATGCTTGGCTCTTCGTGGAATTCTCCGTCAGAGATGTCACCCACCAATCCACTCAGGATGTCGTTGAGGGTGACAATGCCTTGCAGCGAGCCATATTCGTCCAATACCACCGCTTGGTGGATTTTAGATAAGCGCAATTTGTTGAGCACACTATAGGCCGAACTATTCTCATACACGTAGTTGAGTGGCTGGGTCAACTGGGTCAGCTCGATGGGTTCGTGCGCAGAAGTCAGGTACCGGTTCAGCAGGAATTTGATATGGACGATGCCTAGGATGTTGTCAAGTCCGTTTTTGCATACCGGATATACCGTGTGACCTGACTCAAGAATGATTTCCTTGTGTTCTTCGAAGCTGTCTTCGGTATCGAGCCAGACAATGTTACTTCGGTGGGTCATCAGGTTGACCGCCTTTTTGTCACCCAAGCTAAAGACACGGTCTACGATTTCGTGCTCGATATGCTCGATCGCGCCACTGTCTGCACCTTCATCCACTAGGGCTTTGATTTCTTCTTCGGTCACCTGCGCGCCTGAGGATTTGATGTTTAGCGCCCGGACTATTCCCTCCGTGGTGGTGCTAAGCAACCAGACGAACGGTGCGACAATCTTGCTCAAAAGATTCATCGGGATGGCAACCAGCGTCGAATATCGTTCAGGAATTGCCAAGCCAATGCGTTTGGGTACGAGCTCCCCAAACACCAGCGTCAGGAACGTGATCGCAATGACGATTACCGTGATAGCCACCTCGTGGCTGTATGGACCAATCCAGCTAAATTGGTTGAGATACGCCTCTAGGCGCAACGCAATCGTTGCCCCGCCAAACAAACCCGTCAGGATGCCAATTAGCGTAATGCCAATCTGGATGGTGGACAGGAATCGGTTGGGGGATGCTTTGAGTTTAAGCGCTTGCTGGGCCGCCGGACTTCCTTTGTCGGCCAGCATCTGCAGGCGTGCCTTTCGACTGGATATGATTGCAATCTCAGAGGCTGAGAAAAGCCCGTTTAAGATGATTAACGCTAAGATTATCAGCGACTCAGTAAGCATGTGGCTAAAATAGTAATATTATTAATTAAAAGAAACAGCATCGCCATAGGGCAATGCTATCCCGTATAAAATGAGAAAAATGCAGGTCTATGTCCCTTCAGAGTTGTTTACGCGACGACGAGTTGCTTGGCGCCTTTAACGCGCTGCTCAAGCAGCGCCAGCTTGATTACCTCAGACATCTCCGTGACATAATGGAACGTTAGGTCTTTGATATAATCTTCCTTGATTTCGAGTACATCCTTTCGGTTCGATTTGGATAGAATAATTTCCTTAATGTTGGCACGTTTCGCTGCCAGGATTTTTTCTTTGATGCCCCCTACGGGTAGGACTTTCCCACGAAGGGTAATCTCGCCGGTCATTGCCAACTTGGGTCTGACCTTGCGTTGGGTGAAGCTGGACGCCAGTGCCGTCAGCATCGTAATCCCCGCAGAAGGCCCGTCTTTTGGAGTGGCCCCGGCGGGCACGTGGATATGCACGTCCCATTTGTCGAATACATGGTAGTCCACGCCAAATTCGTCGGCGTGTGCACGCAAGTAGGCGAGGGCGATCGTGGCTGACTCCTTCATCACGTCACCCAAGTTGCCTGTCAAGGTCAGCTTTCCCGTCCCGCGGCTGAGGCTCGATTCGATGAACAGGATGTCACCGCCCACTTGGGTCCAGGCCAGTCCAGTGACGACGCCCGCCACTGCGTTATCTTCGTATAGCTCCTTGTCGAATATCGGTGCGCCTAGGATGCGTTCCACGTCGTCAGCGGTAACCTTGGCGTTGTATTCCTCTTCCATGACCACCTGCGTAGCGATGCCCCGAACGATGGACCCGACTTTCTTTTCGAGTCCGCGCACGCCAGATTCGCGGGTGTATTCCTCGATTATTTTCTCGATGACGGCATTTCTTATGCTGACTTGTTTGGTCGACAGCCCATGTTGCTCGCGTTGTTTGGGGAGTAGGTGCTTCTTGGCAATTTCGATTTTCTCCTCAATGGTGTAGCCGCTCACTTCGATAATCTCCATACGGTCTAGCAGTGCCGGCTGGATGTTGCTGAGCGAATTCGCCGTAGCGATAAACATTACTTTAGACAAGTCGAAATCCAATTCGACGTAATGGTCATAAAACGCGTTATTCTGTTCGGGGTCGAGCACTTCTAGCAGGGCCGACGACGGGTCGCCGCGAAAGTCGCTGCCAACTTTATCGATCTCGTCTAATACGAAAACCGGGTTGGTCGAACCGGCCTTTTTTAGCGATTGGATGATACGCCCCGGCATCGCGCCAATATAGGTCTTGCGGTGTCCGCGGATTTCCGCTTCGTCGCGTATGCCGCCCAGGGCCATGCGCGTGTAATTACGTCCAAGCGCCTTGGCGATAGACTTGCCGAGCGAGGTTTTTCCCACGCCCGGAGGGCCTACCAAGCACAGGATGGGCGCTTTCATGTCATTTTTAAGCTTCAGCACCGCCAAATACTCGATGATTCGCTGCTTGACCTTGTCGAGGCCATAGTGGTCCTTGTCGAGCACGCGACGCGCTCGTTTGAGGTCAAAATTATCTTTGGTCAGCTCGTTCCAGGGGAGGTCAAGCAAAAGTTCCAAATAATTCAGCTGCACCGAATAGTCAGCGGCAGCCGGATTAATGCGCGCAAGCTTATCGAGCTCTTTCGCGAAATGCTCGCCGACTTCCTTGCTCCACTTTTTTTTCGGGGCGCGGGCGCGTAAATCTTCAATTTCCAAATCCGGTGACGATCCCCCCAGCTCCTCTTGGATCGTTTTCAGTTGCTGATTGAGGAAGTAGTCCCGCTGTTGCTTGTCCAAATCCCCGCGCACCTTGTTCTGGATTTGGTTTTTCAACTCGAGCAATTGCAGTTCTTGGTCCAGTTGCTCCAGTACCTTCCTGGCACGTTCGCTAAGGTCTGGGATTTCCAGCAATTGCTGCTTGAACGACAACTCGGCATTCAGGTTTGACGAGATGAAGTTGATCAGAAATGCGGGGCTTTCAATGTTCTTGATTGCGATGCCCGCCTCACTGGGAATCTGCGGCGATAGCTGGATAATCTGCAGGGAAAGTTCCTTGATCGACGAAATGAGCGCACTGAATTCCTTGCTTTTTTTATGTGCTTTCTCCTCAAACCGCCGAACTTCTGCCTTGATATATGGTTCGGTCTGCACCACTTGTGTTAGACGAAACCGTTGTTTCCCCTGGATAATAACCGTGGTGTTGCCGTCCGGCATCTGGAGCAATTTGATGATCATGGCTACGGTGCCCACGTCGTGCAATTGCTCGAAGGTCGGATCTTCTATGGACATATCGCGCTGGGAGACGACGCCAATCGTGCGGTCGCCCTTATACGCATCCTTTATGAGCTTGATAGACTTGTCGCGACCCACGGTGATGGGGATGACCACACCCGGATAGAGTACGGTGTTGCGAAGAGGCAATATCGACAGGACTTCAGGGAGTTCGGCATTGGCCATCTCATCTTCATCCTGCTGGCTCAGTAAAGGAAAAAATTCCGTGTCTTCATTTATAATCGGGATTCCCTGATGGAAATCAAATGGATCGTGCTTACTCATAAGTGAATGCTACTATGTTATGGCCCGCGCCCGACGCCAAAATGGCAGTTTGTGGGCCGGCGATTATATCGTTGTTGTTGGTAGGCTACTATTGCAAGTGTTATGCCAATACGGAGATTGCGCCGGCAAGCGCAGCCATGCTTGGCATATGGCATGGGCTCCCTGAAAAAAAGTCAGGATTTTTGGATGTGGGGTTCGAACCTGTTCGCATGGAAGTGAATGTAAATTCCAATAGCCGTTGATCTGATAACCGGCTTATGACTTGTGATTTTTTCACCCAGGGATAATAAATTAGTTCGTATCGGGTTATAGTTGTGGATTTGTAGCACAGTTATTGCTAGATTCGGAACTGGAGGCTTCCGCCTGCCCGGAATCAGGGCTGGAGAGCATCCGGCGTAGTGAACATCTAAAAGTATTCTAATGAAGTATAATCATCCCAATCCAGTGAAGAAAAAAATGCAATGGGTAGCCATGGCGATCATGTCGTTATTCATGGTGTCTGTAGCCAACGCCCAGTCTACCGAAACCGTGCACAGTAATCCGAATGTACGCCTAGGAGAGAAGGCCCTGCTTGACAGCGATTTTAAAACCGCTGCCAGCTACTTGAAAAAGGCGCTTCCTGCCGAGGCGAATGATCCGAATGTGTTGTACATGCTGGGATATTCAGAATACCACAGTGGCGACTTCCGGGGTGCGGTGCAGTCTTTCCAGAAGGTAATCGAGTTGGCACCCGAAAACCCTACCGCGTATTATTATCGGGCCAAGGCAAATAACACGCTGGCAGTGAGCACGGAAATTAAATCAACGAACGCCAATCGTGAACGCATGCTGAACGAGGCAATCACTGACTATACGAGAGCAATTGAGTTGACGCCGAAGGACGTGAAGCTCTATCAAAACAGAGCGGTAGCGTATCGCGACCTAGGTATCCTCTTGGGAACTGCCGGTACGCCAAATTTCAACAAGGCGAAAGCTGCAGAGGCCTATGATAAGTCGATTGTTGACTTTGAGGAGGTGTTGAAGATCACGCCGGGTAAAAAGGATATTGAGACAGAAATCAAGAAAGCTAAGGTATATCGCGACAATCTGTAGTTGACGATTATACTGATGAAGAAAAAGGCGAGCCTCGACATATGAGGCTCGCCTTTTTTATTGCGCTTATTCCTAAGTGCCGAGGGTTAGTTGTTTTGTGTCAACGCTCCCGCACTCCGGTCAATTTGTTCTTGAGGAATCGGAAACTGGTGGTTGCGCTCCGAAAAGGTTAGCCCTAGGTAGGCTGCGATGATGCTTCCTTCAAAGGCTGAATAGCCCTCGAGCGTTTCCTTGGCAATGCCCCAACGTACAAGATCAAAGAAGCGGTGTCCCTCAAGAGCTAGCTCCAGGCGGCGCTCCGTTCGAATCGCGTCAAGCGCGTACTCCTTATTCGGGAACGATGGATAGGGCTGAACGTTGTAGGCAGCCGCAGGTGTGCCGCCAATGGTTTTCACTGGGAGGGCGGCCGCTCTGTTGCGGACGTCGTTCACCCGCGCCAATGCGTAAGCAAGATCACCCGTTTCTGCCGCACATTCCGCGGCCATGAGATATACATCGGCCAATCGAATGATGTTAACATCGAGTGCGGTTACGTAATTGACACCGCCTGATTGCGTATTTCCGGGGAAGTCCGCTTGGTGAATCATGTGTTTATAACCGACGAACGGTCCACCAAAGGCAGGATCACGGAGCCAATCATCGCCCGGCATAATGCCCCAGTCTTTGTATGGCACGCCCCTACGCCCAACGGTATAGTCCAACCGCGGATCCACGGCGAGCGTTTTATCCACCTCGTAGTTGGTTTTTGCCGCTCCTGTAAGACCGAAATCCGATTTGTAAGGATTGGTCCGGTATGAGCCGTCAAGCATGGGAAGGCCACTTGCGGTCACCCGAAACGAGTTGACCAAGTCAAAACTTGGGTTGAAGAAGCCGCAGCAGTTAGCCGGTGCTGAGCCATACAGTCCGCCCAACATATCACCCACGTTTGCGTTGTCGCCACCACCGTTTGGATTAATGGCATGCTGAGCGGTGAAGATCGCCTCCGGACCATTTTCCGTATTCACGTCAAAGTTGTTTAGGAAGGGCAAGGTCACTAGGCTGGGCCGCGACGCGATCACTTCTTTAAACACGGCCAATGCTTCCGTATACTTCTTTTGGTAGAGATATACTTTGCCGAGATAGGCCTTAGCGGCGATGCGATCCACACGCCCCACGTCTCCGAGTGGCTTCTCGTCCGTCAGGTTTTGGACGGCGAATTGGAAGTCGGCTTCGATTTTTGGAAGCACGTCGACGTTGTTCGGTACTTGCGCCGCTTCGGTCGTCGATAAGGTTTCATCGATATATGGGATGTTCCTAAACACGCGCCACAGGAAGAAATAGTAGTGTCCGCGCAGCATTTTTGCCTCGGCCTCGATTTCGCTGGCGCGCTGGTCGGAGAAGCGGTCGCCATCACCTGCTTGTACTTGTTGGAGCGAGCGCAGGGTAGTGTTGCAACGCGTGATTCCCTCGTAGTAGTTGTTCCACATCGTAGATAGGTGCTCGTTGACGCTGATCGCGGTATGGCGTTCGATATCAAACATCACAGCCTGGTCTGCCAGCTCGCTTCCTTTGTGTGCGTTGTCTCCCGCTACTTCTCCAAACAGCCATTGGCTGGGCGCAGAGGCGTAGTTTCCCCACGTCCCGTCACGGTTGCCGTTCATCAAGCCGTAGGCGCCAATCAGCGTCCACTCTACCGCTTTGGTATTGGTTACCTGTTCGTCGGTCAATTGCCCCTGCGGACTTCGGTTCAGGAAGTCGTCACTGCAACCTGCCATGATACCTAATAGTACTGCCGCGATAATTATTTTATACCCTTGTTTCATGTTGATTTCTTTTTGTCGTTCAATACTCTTCGTAACACTCCATTAAAAAGTAACGCTTACTCCCAATAGGTACTGGCGAGGCACGGGATATACGCCCATATCCACCCCGGGGCCGGTGAAGGTCGAGGAGTACTGGCTTACTTCTGGATCCATGCCGCTATAGCCGGTAATCGTAAATAGGTTGGTTGCGCTTGCATACACCCGCAGGTTGGATAGGCGTCCCTGTAAAACGTTGCTGGTAGGGAAGGAATAGCCCAGTTGCAAGTTTCGCATCCGGAAGAAGCTCCCATCTTGCACGTAGTAGCTCGACGACTGGTACTCGATTGTGGGAGCGTTAGCGTGTGCCGACGGAATCATGCTGGTGGGGTTATCCTGGCTCCACGCATCCAGAACGCGCGTGCTGACTGCGCCGGGGAATGCATAGAAATCCGTGTATTGGCGTGTCAGGTCGAAGAGGTCGTTTCCTTGCGATCCGTTGAAGAACATACTCACGTCAAACCGTTTCCAGGCGGCGTTCAGGCTGAGTGAATAAATAAAATCCGGGTGCGGGTTGCCAATGACGGTCCGGTCGTGTCCATCGATTACGCCATCGGGCACGTCGTCCGGGCCAGAAATATCCGCAAATCTGAAGCCACCTACGCGCGCCCCGCCATAGGAAGCGCTATTGGCTATTTCGGCCTCATTTTGATAAATGCCGTCCACTTGATAACCGTAGAACGACCCCATCGGTACACCCGCCTTCATCACGGAAGTCGTGACGCCGCGCAACGTGAGGTAGGGCTGTTCGTTGACGGTGGGAGCCAGTTGTACCATGGTGTTTTTGTAGTGGGAGAAAAATACGCCCACGTCAAATTGGAAGGCTTCATCATCTCCATCAGGTCGATAGTGATAATTGACCGACGCCTCCACCCCGGTGTTTTTCATGTCGCCCGAGTTGACGAAGGGAGACGATCCCGTACCCACGGCTGCGGCCGGTTGCGGAACGGGGTAAAGCACACCCGAGGTGCGTCGATCAAACCATTCGATTGCACCGTCGATCGAGTTATTCAGCACGCTGAAGTCGAGACCCACGTTGATGGATTTCAATTCTTCCCACTTCACGCCCGGGTTGTCATATGCGTTGGTCCACAGGCCGCTTGCCAGGCTGTTTCCACCGCTGATGGGGTAAAAGGACTGGTTGGTGCCCGAAGCGAATCTCCGCACGAATTGGAACGAGGGTATGCGCTGGTTACCGGTGAGGCCATATCCGGCGCGTAGTTTGAGGTCGTCGATCCATGTCGCGTTGCTCATGAACTCTTCGCTCGACAGGCGCCATGCCGCGCTGGCGGCAGGGAATACCCCGTAGCGGTTATCGGGGCCGAAGTTTGATGAGCCGTCGCGGCGCACGGTGGCCGACAGGATGTAGCGTTCGTCAAACGAGTAATCGGCGCGCCCAAAAATGGAAAACAAGGCACCTTCCGAACCCGAGCTGCGGCCCGAGGTAATGGCGGCGGTATTGAGATAGTAATAGTTCATATCGCCGGATATGAAGAAGTCATTTCCCACACCGCCTAGCTCGTGCCACTTCGACTCCACCGCTTCGGTTCCTGCCAGCACGGTCAGGGCATGCTTCTCATTAAATATATTCCGGTAGGTCAGTGTATTGGTCCACGTCCATTCCGTATTATGTCCTTGCCACTCGTTCAAGCTGTTATTGGTGAAGTTGCCTTCGGAGCGCTCGGGGTTAGGGTAGGAAATCGAGTTGCCGTCGTAGGTTTCGTAGCGTAGGCCGTACGTGGTCCGGAAGTTCAAACCTTCAATCAACTTGATGTCTGCAAATGCCGTCCCAAAAAACTGTCCACTATTGTTGATGTTGTCTTTGGCACGATACAGTACGGCAAGTGGGTTGTCGGCATTGCCGAGGCGGTTGCCGTTGGTGCCCGCAAAGTTGCCCATGATATCATACACCGGGACAATCGTCTGTATGCGGTAAGCCCAGCCAATGGGAGAGCCTTCGCCTTGATAGTTGCCCGCTTGGTTTACGTTCACGCCGAAGCCGTTGCCGCGCGTATGCGAATACTGCATGTTTTCACCGATGGTGACGCGGTCGTCCCAAAAGCTGAAGGTCGTGTTGCTCCGAATGTTGTAGCGCTCGAAACCAGTATGCTTGTAAGTGCCTTGTTGTTTGAAAGCGCTGCCGCTAATGGCATAGGTTGCGCTTTCGCTTCCGCCGAGGATGCTTAACTGGTAGTTTTGCATGGGTGCGTCTCGTGTGATCTCGTCGAACCAGTTAGTACCCTCCTTGTTTGCGCGAGTAATCTGGTAGAACTGGGCGGGATCCATCACGTAGTTATACCGCGAGGGGTCGGCGTCTGCGGCTGTCACCTCGTGGCCGGTCTTGCTTCCCGCCAGTAAGTAATCCGGCAGCACGGGATTGTTGGGGTCTGAGCCGTAGTTGGTGCCAGACGTTTCGCTGGTGCCGGGCGTGATGCCGGCATTCCTGAACCGACGGTAGACGTACTCTCCGAACTGCTGCGGGTTCAGGAATTCCGGAAACCGCGCTCGGTTTGGGTTTTGGATGCCGTAGTATGATTCAAAGGTCACTTTCGGGGCGCCTTTTTGGCCGCGTCGCGTGGTGATAATGACGACGCCGTTATTTGCCCGTGCTCCGTATATGGAGGCTGCCGACGCATCCTTCAACACCTGCATGGATTCGATATCATTCGAGTTCAACCATCCGAGTTTACCCTCATAGGGCATACCGTCGATCACGTAGAGTGGGTCGTTGTTGTTGATGGTACTGAAACCGCGAATCCGGATTTGGGGAGTAGCGCCGGGTGCGCCGTCGTTGATGATCTGGACGCCAGTGGCTTTACCCTGAAGTGCTTCAATGGGGCTGGCGGCAGGTTGTTGTTTCAAGTTGGAAACATCCACAACGGCTACCGACCCTGTGAGGTCGCGCACACGCTGGGTGGAGTATCCCGTCACGATAACCTCGTCCAGCAGTCGCTGAGCGGGTTCCAAACGGATTGTATAGGCGGTACGGGCGCTGTCCACCACGAACTCCTGCGTAGTAAAGCCAATATAACTCACCTCAATAATCTCGCTGGGATATACATTGAGCGTAAAACGGCCCCATTCGTCCGTGCTCGTGCCTCGCCCGGAGCCTTTGACCCGCACGGCGGCACCGAGGATAGGCGCTTCGTCTTCACTATTCGTCACTACCCCGTTTATTGTAAACTCTTGGGCAATGCTGTATAGCAGTACTTTGTCTTTTTCGACCTTGTAGCCTATCCCCAGTGGAACAAACACCTCCTGAAGAACGGTGGCGAGATCCCGGTCGACCTGGCGGACTCTCACTTTCCGGTCGGCCCGGATGGTGGACGAGCTGTAAATAAACCGTACTTGCGATTGGTGTTCGAGGGCGCTGATCATGTTTTTGATGGAAACTTGTTGCGCCGAGAAGGTGACTCGCTTGTCCAACGTACCTTGTGCGTCCGCGCCAGTCGCATACGCCGATAACCCGACAATTGTGGTCATAAAAGCGTATAAAAAGGTAAGTCTCATCGCTGTTAGAGTTAGAGCAATAATTCGTTCTTTTTTCATATTTTTGAAAAATTTATGGTTTCTAACGTTTTGAACTGTAAATGATCCGAAACGAATAAGTTCCGGAATATTGGGCCGGCAATACCCCCATATTGCCGGTTTTTTTTGTGTGTCAAGGCTGTTGTTTCTTCATAGTTTTTCGTGTGATTGTTTAGTAATAGTGTGTTTTCGATTAGGATTAGTGCGTTATCGTGATGGTCGTGCCCTCCACCTCGTAGCGGCTATTGGTAACGGTGCAGATGATGTCGAGCTGCTCGAAAAAACCGAGGCCGCTGATGTCGCCTGTAAACGTAATATCCGACAGACGCTCGTCGGCGCTGACGTCCAATGCGTATAATGCGCTCAATGTTTCGGCCAGGGCCGGTAAGGGGATGTCCGTGTAGGCTTCGCGTGGGGCGGATATTGTCGATTGTTCGATGCGCACGGGATTGTCCACGATAGCTTCGGCAAGGCTATGGCCGTCCAGCGCGGCACGTTGGTTGGCCGTGAGGGAGGCTTTCTCCGGTGGAGAAAGGATCCGCTTTATCAAGCTCCGGTCTGCGGCATTGTAAAACACGTCGACCTGTCCGGTATAAACGATTACTTCTCCGTGCGTGTTCCCTTGTGGCGCTTTGATTCTGAATTTTGTGCCTACTACCCGGGTAATCATCCCTTCGTGAAATACCCAAAATGGATTGCTTAGATCCGCCTCTACGTTGAAAATGGCATCGCCTATCAGGCGCACCTCGCGTTGCTGCTTAAACTGGTTGGGATATTCGATCGATGCCCCTGGAAAGAGCTCTACTACGGATTCGTCGGGCAACAAAATGGTGAAAGTCTCTTGCGTATTATTGGTTACCGAGTGGATGTCTTGCTCCATTGCGCGTGTTTCGACAAAGGACGGCTGCACCGGATAGCAAATTACCCGGTAATACAAGAACGTGGCGGAGGCAACTATCAAGGCGGTGATGGAGGCTGCGACGATCCATGTCCGTGTACGGCGTGCGCGTGTGTGTAGGGGAGGAGTATCTGCGTGCTCGATTTCGGCCAGACGGTTTTGGATCTTGTTCCATATTATATCCTCGATGGTGTCCAAATCGTTGGGAGTGACTGGCCCTTCGATGTCCTGTCCCAGCATCTGGTACCAATGGTCGACCAATTGTTCCTCTTCCGGCGTGCACCGTCCGTCCAAATACCGTTGTAATAAACGGTGGAAATTCTCCCGGCTCATGGGTTATGAAAGTTAATTTAGTCTATAATGGCGAGAGCAACGTATGCGCTCTATTAAGGTAAGTCTCGCGAACGCGGCCTTTCCCTAAAAAAATCAGAAAAAAAGTAGAAGTGAGGAAAGGGGGAGGAAATCCCTTAGCGCCAGTCGCATGGTTTTGAGCGACTGCGTGATGTGATACTCGACTGCTTTTTCAGAGAGGTCGAGTTTTCGAGCTATCTCCTTGACGGAATGGTGGTCATTGCGGCTCAGCGTGTATACTTCCCTGGTTTTGGCGGACATCATGGCTACGCCCCGGTCTATGGCCGCTTGTAGTTCCTTAGTGCGAAGGCGAAATTCCGTAGACTCGGTGAAGCCAGGCTGGTGGTATAGCGCATGGGTCATGTAGGCCGATGCGTGGACCTGGGATTTTAGGTGCGTGATGAACTTGAATTGCAGCGCGCGGAACAGATAGCCGGTAAGATTGGTAATGGTTGAAGACTTTCGGTTTTCCCATAGCGAAACGAATACCGCTTGGGTCAGATCTTCCGCCAGCTGCGCATCGCCCGAACGCCGAAATACCTGCATATAGCACGGCTTCCAGTGGCGTTGGTAGAGCGTCTTAAAAGCCGTCTGATCGTCCTGGCTCACCTTACGAAGCAAATCAACGTCCGTTTCAAACATCTGAACTGGATAGGTATTTATGAATTGGCATTACAAACCTAACAAAACAGTTACAAAAAACCAAACATGCCGGATGCCCCGTTGCTCACAGAGGCGGAAAGCTGGTCTCAAACAAAGCTCCTTCGAGTACGCTCGGTGTGTGGGCTCGAAATAAAAAAGCCACCCAGCGGACACTGGATGGCTTTCGATAGATTTTTTATCCCTATTAGAACTCGGCGCTGTTTGGTGTACGTGGGAAGGGAATAACGTCCCGGATATTGGTCATGCCGGTCACGAACAGCACCAAGCGCTCGAATCCGACACCAAATCCGGAATGCGGAGCGGTGCCGAATCGACGGGTATCCAAGAACCAGTCCATTTCCGCTTTGGGTATGCCGATTTCGTCCATGCGTTGAACCAGCTTGTGGTAATCTTCTTCGCGTTGCGAACCCCCAACCATCTCGCCGATGCCCGGGAAGAGGATGTCCATCGCTCTAACGGTAAGACGCCCTTCGGCATCCGGTTGGTTGAGTTTCATGTAAAACGACTTGATCTCCGCTGGGTAGTCAGTGAGGATCACCGGCTTCTTAAAGTGTTTCTCTACCAGATAGCGCTCGTGTTCGGATTGCAGGTCGGCGCCCCACTGATCGATGAGGTATTTGAATTGCTTCTTTTGGTTGGGCTTGCTATTGCGTAGAATCTCTATGGCCTCGGTATAGGTAATGCGCTCGAATTCGTTGTCTACCACGAAACGCAGCTTCTCTACCAAGTCCAGTTCGGAGCGTTGTTGTTGCGGTTTTGCTTTCTCTTCGTCCAACAGGCGGTTGCGCAGGAACTCGATTTCGTCAGGGCAGTGGTTTAACGCGTAGCGGATAACATACTTGAGCAGCTCCTCGGCGAGGTCCATGTTGTCCTCGAGATCATAAAACGCCATTTCGGGCTCGATCATCCAGAACTCGGCCAGGTGGCGCGTGGTATTGGAATTTTCCGCCCGGAATGTCGGGCCGAACGTGTAGATATTGCCCAGTGCCATCGCGCCCAACTCACCTTCGAGCTGGCCGGACACGGTCAGGTTGGTCGACTTGCCGAAGAAATCCTCCTTGAAGTTAACGGTGCCGTCCGGATTGCGCGGGATATTGTCCAGGTCGAGCGTGGTCACGCGAAACATTTCACCAGCGCCTTCCGCGTCAGACCCAGTAATTATGGGTGTATGCAAGTAAACAAACTCGCGTTCGTTGAAAAATTTGTGCACAGCGAAGGCCAGCGCGTGTCGCACCTTGAAGATCGCGTTGAATGTCGTGGTGCGGAAGCGCAAATGCGCAATCTCCCGGAGGAATTCCAGGCTATGCTTCTTTGGCTGTAGGGGATATCGTTCGGGATCGCTGTCGCCGAGGATTTCTACCTGCTCCGCTTTAATCTCTACCCGCTGTCCTTTACCCATCGATTCGACCAACTGGCCCGTGATGGCGACGGCGGCACCCGTCGTTAGCCGCTTGAGTGTGGCGGCATCCGTGCGGTTGAAGTCTACTACCGCTTGGATATTGCCCAATGTTGACCCATCGTTAAGGGCCAGGAATTGATTGTTTCGGAATGTTCTTACCCAGCCTTTTACCGTCACTTGCCTGTCAATCTCGGTACTGTTAAGAAGCTCTTTTATGCGCGTATGTTTCATGTTCGAAAGTATGATAATGGGGCGAGGACGAGAAGAGGGGGTAAACAGATATGCTAGCAAATACGCTAAACTAACAGCGCTCGGCCTTGCAAATTCCGTTTTATCGAACCGTTCACCGCATCATCGCCGAAATAATCGTAAGGCACCAAAAATACGCCGTATTTTTCAATTATCCGCTTTTTAGCTCAAAAAGATGGCCCATTTCCCACGGCTGTGAAGGGTCGCGGTTACGGTCGGCACTAGGCGCTCTGGCACCTCGCTTCCCATCACTTTGGCGGCGTACCATTAAAAAATCTGTTTAACGTATTGTTATTTTGCAACCAAACGCTACATTTGGATAAGATTAACCGCAATTAACCAAATTATCAAACAATTATTAACGCGCAAGTTTATGCATGCAAGAATTATTATGCGGGCTATTGCCCTCTCCTTCGTGATCGCTATCAGCGGGATCAGTGTTTCCCATGCGCAATACACAGCTACCGAACTCTCTTACGAAGGGTATTGGGCAGGTACTTTGTATGACGTTACGGATGACGAAAACTCCGTTTTTCTCTGTATCCGAATTGAAAACGGCAAAGCCAAGCGCTTTAATTATGATTCCGACGAAAACGACTTCGTACCCAGCGACTTCAGTCAGGAAAGTTCGTTGCGCTTGGGCAATAATTTCCATTACGTCTGGCTAAACCAAGGCGGTATTTGGAGTGAGACGCAGGCGCATTCGCTGTCATTCTTAAACCCAACACGTCTTTGGGGCGTTATGGTGCGGCAAGTGACCAATGCTTCGGAAGACGAGGATGTCGAAGGCATTAACGATGAGTGGAACGTCGTCTACGAGGGCGGACTTCAACACTATCGGTCGTTGACCGCGCTGCGCGAAACCTTCCTGGATTAGACTTGGGTGGAGTTCAAGCAACAAACCCTCTGAAACCTAGTTTCAGAGGGTTTGTTAGGTTTGTAGTCAACGGCCAGAGCTTGTCGGCTACGTGTGCGTCTTGATTAGGAAAGTACCTTGGTTACCAAGTCGGCTGCTTCCTTCAGCAGGATTGCCGAGTATACTTCCAAACCGGATTCGTCGATCAGTTTTTTCGCTTCTTCGGCATTGGTGCCTTGCAAGCGCACGATAATCGGCACCGGGATATTGCCAATTTCTTGGTAGGCATCGATGACACCCTGTGCCACGCGGTCGCAACGGACAATGCCGCCAAAAATGTTGATTAAGATGGCCTTGACATTAGGATCCTTGAGGATGATGTTAAATCCTGCTTTTACGGTTTCCGCATTGGCAGTACCACCCACGTCCAGGAAGTTGGCAGGCTCGCCACCGGCGAGTTTAATGATATCCATGGTGGCCATCGCCAAACCGGCTCCGTTCACCATACAGCCAACGTTACCGTCGAGCTTCACGTAGTTCAGATTAGAAGCGCTTGCCTCTACTTCCGTAGGATCCTCCTCGGAGAGGTCGCGCAGGGCAGCGTAATCCTTATGGCGATAGAGGGCGTTCTCGTCGAGGTTAACTTTGGCGTCGACGGCCAGAATTTTGTCGTCAGACGTTTTCAATACCGGGTTAATCTCAAACTGCGAAGAGTCGGTTTCCTCATACGCCTTGTATAGCGCGGTTACGAACTTAGTCATTTCCTTAAACGCGGTGCCCGATAGGCCCAAGTTAAACGCAATCTTGCGTGCTTGGAAGCCTTGCAGACCCACCTTCGGATCAATTTCTTCCTTCTGGATGAGATGCGGTGTTTTTTCGGCCACTTCCTCAATGTCCATTCCCCCTTCGGTAGAATACATGATGATGTTGCGTCCGCGCCCTCTGTCGAGCAATACGCTCATATAAAACTCCTTGGTTTCGCTTTCACCAGGGTAGTAAACGTCCTGAGCCACGAGCACCTTATTCACTTTTTTGCCGGCAGGCCCCGTTTGCGGGGTTACCAATTGCATGCCGATGATGTCAGAAGCCCGTTGCTTAACCTCGTCGAGATTTTTGGCCAACTTCACGCCACCGCCCTTACCGCGACCCCCAGCATGGATTTGGGCTTTAACAACCACCCAATCCGAATTATATTCTTCCTGCAATTGTTTTGCGGCCGCAACGGCTTCTTCCGGCGTTTCGGCGACGATACCTTCCTGTATCCGTACGCCGAAGCTTTTTAGTATTTCCTTGCCTTGATATTCGTGAATATTCATCGTAAAAAAATTTCCGTAAAAGTAGCGTTTATATCGCGAAATGGCAAGCGCATGGGTAATCAATCGAAAGTGGCTATTCGTGTAGGCCTAAGTCATATTTTAATTCTCCTATCCCACATCTCGTGTCTAATCCCTACCTTAGCCCCATGTTGCAAGCAAAGGCGATATACAAGTCATACGGACATTTGCCCATTCTCAAAGGGGTAGATTTCCACGTCAGCAAGGGCGAAATCGTGAGTATCGTGGGTGCCTCCGGAGCGGGGAAGAGCACCTTGCTGCATATTGTCGGGACACTCGACAAGGCGGACAGCGGACAGGTGATTATCGGTGGCACGGACGTCGGGCGCTTGTCAGCCAAGCGGCTTAGCGCCTTCCGCAACGAGCATATCGGCTTTGTCTTCCAGTTCCATCACCTGCTTCCGGAATTCACCGCATTGGAAAATGTGTGCATTCCCGCTTTCATCAAGCGGACAGGAAGGAAGGAGGCGGAAGTCCGTGCGATGGAGTTGCTGACATTGCTTGGCGTGCGCGACCGCGCATCGCATAAGCCTGGCGAGCTATCCGGAGGCGAACAGCAACGGGTAGCCATCGCTCGTGCCTTAGTTAATAATCCGACCATTATCCTTGCGGACGAACCTTCCGGAAATCTCGATTCGGCAAATGCGGCTAAACTGCATGCCTTGTTCATGGAGCTTCGCGACGAACTGCAACAGACGTTCGTCATCGTAACGCACAACGAGGAACTTGCCAGTTCTTCAGACCGTATCGTCCATATGAAAGACGGACGCGTCATTTAAATCATCGTGATGGAGCGTATAATGATTACGTACGGTACGCGTCCGCTGGCGCAACGGTTGGGTAGGCTGCTTGATGCGCCCGAACGGATAGGCTACGGGTCGTGTGAGGCTATCCCGCAGTTCATGATGGGAACAGGCAAATATTTGACCATCCCGCACGGATCGTCGCCTGCATACCTGCACGAAGTATTGAAATCCTGCCTTGACCACCAATTCGACGTGTTGGTGCCGCTGGGGAAGGCGGAAGTAGGGCCTCTCGCCGCGGGCAAGCAGTTGTTCGCCGAATATGGCATTCGCGTGCTTATCCCAGATATTTCCGTCTTGGATGAATTGTCCGTATTGGAAAATCCAGGAGCCGGAATCGCGATAGACCTCCTGTCGGATGGCGTGTCCCTGCTGGGAGAGGGGCGAACGGAATCGCCCGAGCTCTCTGGCGTGTTCGCTTTTGAGCCGGATGTGCCCGACGCCAAATTATGTTACCTGACTGATTAAACCAAATAGGGTATTGGCAACTCAAAGAGATAAGATGGCATTGGAACAATACATACAGGAAAAGCCTACGGCGGTAATCTTTGAATTGGATGACGTGATCTATCCCAAGCGCGACTACCTCCTGCAAGTATATTATCTGTTTGCCCAATTTCTAGAGTACACCGAAGCCCACCCGCCTGCTGGCGAACTGGTTGAATTTCTCAGGAAGTCCTATGAGCACCACGGCGAGGAGGGGTTGTTTGCGAAGGCCATGGCCGTTTTTGGCATACCGGGCGACTATGAAACAAATTTCGACCGCTTGCACCTACAAGCCCACTTGCCTGTCGAACTGCTACTGTACCCCGAGGTCGAGGCATTCATGCAGGAATTGAGAGCAGCGGGTACGCCGATTTTGATTTTCACGCCAGGCGAACCGCTCATGCAGCTCAATAAACTTAAGCACATTAAATGGAATGGCCTGGATCGCGTATTGCGCGCATACTTTCAAGACGAGCTTGTCCAGCGTGGGGAGGCACCGCTCGATTATGTGTTGGGAGAGTTGGGGATTGGGGCTGAGCATACGGTGTATGTAGGTAAGGACGGCCCACCGGAGGCGTATGGCGGCCGGTATGTTGGCATCGAATCAGTCTTGGGCAATACACGTCATTAGGGGTAGATAACCGTATTAATATGAGAAGAAAGTTGCGCGTTGCGCTCTTCGGAGCGTTTTTGGTGGTGGGTACACTGGCCGGTTGCGAAAAAAAGAATGTCGTTCCCGAGGTGGAGCTGCCTGACCGTGTATATACCGAAGAGGATATGCTGCGAGACTCCGTGTATATCTATACCTATTTGCTGTATCTGTGGCAGGACGCCCTGCCGGTGGAATTCCCCACCCGGCGGTATCCCTCGGCAGAGGGTGTGCTGGAGGCGCTGAAATCTTATGCACGCGACCCTCAGGGCAATGCGTACGACCGCTTTAGCTTTATTGATCGCAGCGGCACCATCGACGCCGAAATCCAGCAAGGGCTGGCGGGTAGTTTCGGATTTGATGTACGATACAACAACGAGACGGATTTATACGTCAAGAAGGTCGATCCCGAATCGCCGGCGGCGGCAGCGGGCCTAGCGCGCGGTTGGCGGATTATCGAGATCAACGGCAATACGAACTTGTCCCAGTCCACTATGGAGCAAGATAATTTCAGCTTCCTTTTTGGGGCGCTAGATGCGCAGACTATTTCGTTGCGATTACGCACCCCGGACGGGCAGGTCCTCACGAAAAACCTCGATCGCGGCAGCTATCGCATTCACCCGATCCTGAATAGCCGGGTGTTTGACGTTGGTAATAAGCGGGTGGGATATTTTGCATTTGACTCTTTCGTGTCCACGACTGATATTAACGGCAATCCCACCTATGTGCGCAACCAATTGAACCAACTCTTGGGACAGTTTGAAGCGGAAGGTATTGACGAGCTGATTGTCGACTTGCGCTATAATGGCGGGGGCGCGGTCATCACTGCGGAATACCTGTCGAATATGCTGGCTCCACAGTCCGTGGGCACGGGGTTGATGTATAACTATGCCTACAACGAAACGCTACTGCAAGCAGGCTGGGACGAACTGTTCGTTCCCGAGTACTTTAACAAAGCGAACAGCTTGGATTTGGACCGGATTTATTTTTTGGTCACTTGGTCTACCGCGTCGGCGAGCGAGTTGCTCATCAATAACCTCCGCCCTCACATGGATGTTAAGTTAATCGGGGAGGAGGCCACCTATGGCAAGCCGGTAGGCTACTTCGCGTGGGACGTGATGGGTGTAGATCTATACGCCGTGTCGTTCCAGACCTTCAATTCGACGGGGTTTGGCGACTATTTCGACGGCATCCCGGTCGACAAAGTGGCCTACGAGGACTTAACCCGCGACTTTGGGGATGCTGAAGAAAGTCTGATTGCAGAAGCCTTGCATTATGCCGCTCAAGGGCAGTTCCGGCCAGCAGCCGCCGACCTCCGGATGGGGCCGGCCAAACGGTCTGAAACGTACTCGCCGCAGCTCAACCGCGCGCTTGATGGGCGAGGAAGCAAGGACATGTACGATTTTCGCCGTGGGAAGCAGCCGCAGCTTCGATGACTAGGAGGCCGTCTCGAGGGCTTCGTTTTTGAGCTGGCGATCTACGAAAAAGGGAGCAAAGGGAATCAGCGAGGCGACAAAGAAGACGGCGACGCGGCCCCAGGACCACCGGTACTTCGATTGGCATACAAAAAGCAAGTATACGTAAGCGACGAACAATGCGCCGTGGGCCCACCCCACGTACGTGACGCCCAACGCTCCCCAGTCGCCTGAAACGGTACGCTTGAGTACCGAGAATATCAATAATACGACCATCGAAATACCTTCGAGGGTTGCTACTTTCCGAAATAGCTGCAATGTCTGTTTTGTGCTTGCCATGCTTGTTTTTAAAATGAGTGACTAGCGCAAAGAAAGCCATTTGCTGCCAACGCAGCGAATGGTTGGTGAGGTTTTACTGAAATGTGACGCAAACCGGGATGGCTTACGCTTGGGGATTGCGACTCATCCTTCGCCACCTTAATTTCGATCCAAAAATCCGCTAATATTGTTACAGCAGTGCAGGATGGAACAGGTTGCT
>CAYRGQ010000044.1:0-24501 GCA_964423925.1 uncultured Sphingobacteriaceae bacterium
ATTCCCCTTGAATTTATAAAACAGAAAAACCCGCTGGTAATCAGCGGGTTTTTCTGTTTTTGTGCGGAGAGAGAGGGATTCGAACCCTCGATACGGTTATCCCGTATACAGACTTTCCAGGTCTGCTCTTTCAACCACTCAGACACCTCTCCGTGTTGTGGGATGCAAACTTAGATAATCTTGCGTTGATGTGCAAGACCCAACACCAATTATCTACGGTGCGAATTTGACCCGGTGCCGAAAACCAAAGCATTTCGCTATTTTTGGAAAACAAACGCTGCAATTATGCAAATACACCAAGTTGAGCTCACCCTCCGCCAACACGCACGCGGTTTCCATTTGATCACGGATGTAATCGAACAGGCACTCGCCCCCATTCGAAATTGGCAAGCGGGTTTGTGCCAAGTGTTCATTCAGCACACTTCGGCGTCCCTCACCATCAACGAAAATGCGGATCCGACCGTACGCATGGACTTCGAAACCTTCATCAACAAGGCGGTGCCCGAGCGCGACCCCGATTATATCCACGACTACGAAGGCGATGATGACATGCCAGCGCACATTAAGTCATCGCTCATGGGGTCATCCGTCCTAGTGCCTATTCGCAACGGGCAGTTAGCGCTGGGGCTTTGGCAAGGGATTTACCTCTGCGAACACCGGAATCGAGGGGGTAAACGTCGGCTCGTGATCACCGCTTGGGGACAATGACAGGACACATGCAATCCTCAGCCTTCCGCATGAACAGATTCCATTACACCAGAATATATCCCATGAAACATTTCGTTTTCTTTTTCTGCTTTTGCTGCCTGCTACTCGCGCTAGACGCGAGGGCCGAATCCGCCCCGCGATTCACGTCCAATGCCACGCTTGACCCCGACGGACAGGTGGTCGTCTTTAGCTTTGAAAGCGACTTATGGCGGGTACCTATCGATGGTGGTGCGGCCTACCGTCTAACGGCGCTCCCTGGCGAGGAAATCAATCCACGCATATCGCCCGATGGTAAATGGCTGGCGTTCTCGTCTAACCAATATGGCAATCACGATGTATTTGTCATGGCCCTAGATGGCGGCAGCATCCGACAACTCACGCACCACGACGCCAGCGACGAGGTGGATGGGTGGAGCTGGGACAGCCAAACTATTTACTTCACGTCCGGACGGTACAATCGCTTTGGCAGCTATGCGGTGAATATCGAGGGTGGCACCGCTTCGCGGCTGTTTCCGCATTACTTTAATACGACGCATAACGTGGTGGAAATGCCCGATGGCACCCTCCTGTTTAACGATACTTGGGAAAGCTATACGGCTGCTGCCCGCAAACGTTACAAGGGCGCGTTCAACCCCGATCTCCTCTCCTATCACCCCAAAACGAAGTCGTTCGACCGGCTGACGGATTACGAAGGCAAGGACTTTTGGCCCAGCACAGACCGAAACGGCAACATCTTCTTCGTATCCGACGAAGCCAATGGCGAATACAATCTTTATACCTTTGTCGACGGTAAGAAAACTGCTTTGACCACGTTTGACACGTCCATCAAGCGCCCCTTTGTTTCCGCCAATGGACAAAAGGTGGTGTTTGAAAAGGATTATCAAATCCATGTATACGATGTGGCCTCGAAATCGACCAAACCGATTCCCGTCACGCTGAGCCGGCACGCGGCACTGGACAAACAGCAGGAATTTGACGTGAACGGCAATATCTCCTATTTCGATGTTTCGCCCGACGGAAAAAAGGCAGCTTTCGTTTCACGCGGCGAGTTATTCGTGAGCGACATCGAGGGTAAGTTCATCCGGCAAATTCCCTTGTCTGGCGAGCGGGTTTCGGAAGTTAAGTGGCTCGACGACAACAAGACGCTGCTGTTCAATCAAACGTACCAAGGATACCTGAACTGGTACACGGTGCTTGCCGACGGCAGTGATACGGCGACGCAGCTGACACGCGAAGCGCGTTCGAACCGCGATATTGCATTCGATGCCTCGCGTAGTAAAGGCGTTTTCTTAAGCGGGCGCGACGAAGTCAAGCTAATCGACCTCAAAACCAGGCAAATCAAAAGCCTAGTTCATGACGAAATCTGGGCTTTCCAGAATGCGACACCGTCCTTCTCCCCCAATGGCGAATACGTCCTATTCACGGCGTACCGCAACTTTGAACAGGACATATTCGTCCACCACCTCGCCAGCGGCAACACCCTAAATCTCACGAACACGGGCGTATCCGAAACTTCGCCCTCATGGTCGCCGGATGGAAAACACATCTATTTTGTGAGTAACCGCACGAAACCCGCTTACCCGTTTGGCATGCAGGACGCGAGCGTATTCCGAATGGCCCTTGACAATTATGATGAGCCTTATCGATCGCAAAAATTCGAAGCACTTTTTGAAACTCAACAAGACAACAAAACCGATAAAAACGACAATGAAAAATCAGACACGGCCAAAACAGATTCCGACCGGAACACCCCGATCACTATCAACATCGAGGGCTTGGCCGACCGCATCACGCGGATCAGCCCGTCGTTCGGCACCCAATTCGGCACGACGGTCGTGAAAAAGGGTGAGAAAACATACGTATTCTACCGCTCCAACCACGAAGGCGGTCGCTTTGCACTATACCGGACGGTCCTAGCGCCGTTCGAAGATAACAAAACTGAAAAAGTATCGGATAGCAACGTGGGGATGATCGTTCAGGCGGGCGACAAATATTTCTTGCTCGCAAACGGGAACATTAGTACGTACAATATCGACCAAAACAAAGTTGACGGCGTGTCGATGCGCCATAAGTTTGTCCGAAACCTCGAAAGTGAATTCGGTCAAATGTTTTACGAAACGTGGGCCGGCATCGAGGAGAACTTCTATGACGGCGAGTTCCACGGGCTGGATTGGGCGAAAATCCGCGACCGCTACGCGGCCTACCTGCCCTACCTAAATAACCGTAATGACCTCCGCATCCTGCTCAACGACATGCTCGGAGAGCTTAACTCTTCCCACCTCGGGTTTACCAGTTCGGGTCCCGAAGAGCGCAAGCATCTCTCCTACACCACCAACGAAACGGGCATCATCTTCCGCGCCGACAATCCGTACCAGGTGGCGCGCCTAGCCAACAAAAGCAACGCCACACGCAAGGAGGTGGATATCCTTCCTGGCGATGTGCTAGTCGCTGTGGACGGCCAAAAGGTGGATCCGTCTCGCGACCGCGATTATTATTTTACGCGGCCGTCCTTAGCGGAAGAAATGGTATTGACGTTTACTCGCAATGGCCGAGAAATCAAAGCTACGGTCAGGCCTCAGTCGGCAGGAAGCCTTCGCGACAACCTGTACGACGAATGGATCCACGACAACCGCCAGCGCGTGGATTCACTTAGCGGCAACCGTATTGCGTACTCGCACATGAAAAACATGGGCGGCGGGGAGCTGGAGCGATTCCTACTCGACATGGTCGCTTACGAGAATAAAAAAGAAGCAATCATCCTAGACCTTCGCTATAATACAGGCGGGAACGTGCACGACGAAGTGCTTAAATTTCTCTCCCAGCGCCCCTACCTGCAATGGAAGTACCGGGGCGGCCAACTGACCACCCAAAGTAATTTCGGGCCCGCAGCCAAACCCATCGTGCTGCTTATCAATGAGCAATCGCTCAGCGATGCTGAGATGACGGCCGCGGGGTTTAAGCAACTCGGCTTAGGCAAAGTTATCGGCACGGAAACCTATCGCTGGATAATTTTCACCTCGGGCAAGGGACTGGTCGACGGATCGTTTTTTCGGATTCCGGCATGGGGCTGCTACACGTTGGCAGGACAGAATCTGGAAATGACGGGCGTGGCACCCGACATCCATGTGGCCAACACATTCTTGGATCGGGTCGAAAACCGGGATCCACAATTGGAGCGGGCGATAAGCGAAATCTTACAGGAGCTATAAACCAAAAAAACGTGCAACCCGCCCAAATCTGGCGGGTCGCACGCTTATATGTCTTTTTATGCAAGACGCCTAGGAGGCGTTCAACACCTTGACGCCACTTTTCTCCAGCGCGCTTTTAATCGCTTCTAGGCTGCCATAATACACCTCTTGGTAGGTTTCCTTCGGAGTCCAAGCACTAATGGCAAGTTTCGTTAAGGTCTCCGTCGATTCGGATAGGCGCACTTCGGGCCGAGGCGTATTCAGTACGCGGTAGTCCGCCGTCAAGACGTCGCCAATCACTTGACGAACGTGGCTAAGGTCGGCCTCGGCGGGCACGCTAATCTGATAGGTTACGCGCCGCCGCGTAATGCTGGAATAATTCGTGATTACCGTATTGGCCAACGGACCGTTAGGTGCAAACACCGCGATGCCATCTTCCGTGCGCATCGTGGTGTATAGGATATCGATTTTCTCCACCACGCCTGACGCTCCCGTCGCGGTCTCGACGTAGTCGCCAATCCGGAAGGGCTTAAAAAACAAGATCAGCACGCCGCCCGCGAAGTTCGACAAACTCCCCTGCAAGGCTAGACCAATGGACAGGCTCGCGGCGCCCATCACCGCGATAAACGACGTCGTCTTGATTCCCACGGTAGACGCTACCGTCAGGAACAGCAGGATGTAGAGTGATATCTTGATGACGCTCAATAGAAAATCGCGGAGCGACAGGTCCACGTTTCGGCGTACGAAGCGACGGCGCACCAGCTTAAGCAACAACCTGATTAGCCACGTTCCCACAAGTAGAACAACGATGCCCAACACGATGCTGGGTATCCGCAGGAGGACCGCCTCCGCTAGATGCTCGAGTGCGAGTTCGATCTTATCCATAAGCTTACGATTTACCGGTTATTTTACGTCTTTCAACAGTTCTTCGATGGCTTTTTCCAATTGTTGGTCGCGCCCTGCAGCGATAACCTCCGGTGCGTTTTTAACCGGAAACATCGGTACGGTTTCATTGTTTTCCAGCCATTCGCCTGCCTTGTTCTTCACGCTCACGGGTACAGCCCCCCAACGCACGCCATTGGGCAGCATCTCCCAACCGGCAAAGCTGCACGTGCCCGGCACGGGCATTCCCACGGTCTTTCCGATATTCAGATCCGTGTATCCGCACGCGAAGCAGTGGCCATCGCTGTAGTTGGCTTCGTTAAACATCGCCAGCGTCGGCTTCGTCCACCGAAACGTTGGCTCATAACCCACTGAACGGTCTTCCACTGCATAGTCGAGGAATTTCTCGCCCGTAAAAAACATCGCCAAGTCCGCGACCAGGTCTCCCCCACCATTGAACCGGGTATCCACGATCACACCTTTGCGGTCCGCGTATTTACCCATCATCTCCTCATAGATATTCCGGTACTGCCCATCATTCATGCCCGAGATATGCACGTAGCCCAATTGCCCGTTACTCAAACTGTCCACTTGGGCTTGGTTCTGTCGCACCCACCGCTTATATAACAGTCGTCCCTCTTCGGCGAGCGACACGGGCTTAACGGTGTAAAATTCGCTGTTCCCGGTAGCAGGATCAGTCACCTCCAATAGCGTGAATCGATCCGCCTTGCGATTGAGGTAATACGCCACGTCTCGATCCGTACCAACGGTATCCCCATCGATTCGCTCGATGACCATCCCGGGTTTGATGTTGATATTGGAACGGTCTAGCGGACCATCCTTAATGACCTCGGCGATACGTATGCCGGGGCCGGTATGGCTGTAATCCATAAAGATTCCCAAGGACGCCGTCGCATCAGCATTGGGTACGCTCGAGCTATATCGCGCACCAGCATGGGATACGTTGAGTTCCCCTAGCAACTCGGAGAGCATTTCGGCAAATTCGTAGTTATTGCCAATGTGCGGTAGGTACTTCGCGTACAACGTGCGCAAGGCGTTCCAGTCGGCTCCGTGCATGTCTGAGGTGTAGAACATTTTTTGGGTACGCAGCCACACATGATCGAATGCATGGCGATAGGCCGCCTCGTTATCCACGAATACCTCGCCTTGTATACTGATGGCGTCGCGCTTATTGTTGTCGGGATTGATTTTCGTGATACGCCCTCCACTGAGCAGGTATAGGTTTTTCATGTCTTTATCCCACATTAGCCGTCCCCCCGATGCATCCAACGCTATTTCCATCTTGGTTTCCTTAGTCCGTAGATTCGTGCTCCACAGGTTGGTTCCTTTCTCGAACCGGGCCAGGTAGAACAACTTCTCGCCGTCTTGGGAAAGGACTGCATCGCTCAAGTCTGAGGAATGGATGGTCAGTCGCGTGCGGCG
Source organism: uncultured Sphingobacteriaceae bacterium (assembly GCA_964423925.1). Taxonomy (GTDB): domain Bacteria; phylum Bacteroidota; class Bacteroidia; order Sphingobacteriales; family Sphingobacteriaceae; genus CAYRGQ01. The sequence goes on from CAYRGQ010000044.1 coordinate 6,222, forward strand.
GTCGTGGAGACCGTCCCAGTCGATGGTTATCGGCGCTTTCGCCTTACTGGAATCCGCGTCTTTTGCCGCGTCTTTTTTGTTAGCGCGATCCACCTCCTTCAGCAAGTCGAACTCATCCTTATCCAGATTAAAGCGCTCCCAGCCGTCGCGCGTTAAAAACAGCGTATACACATCCAGTTGCGACCCACCGCTAGCCGCATGCGACTTCATGCCGTCGCGATTGCTGAACCAAAGTACCTGCTTGCCGCCGTTTGCCCATTTGGGCGTACGGTCGCCGTATCCACTTCGCGTCAAATTGACCATCTCTCGCTCGCCCGTGGCGTCCAGCAGCACCACTTCCGCATTGGCCAAGGTGGGTCGGTAGGTCGCCAACAGCCATTTACTGTCCGGACTCCAGGAGAAATATTGGTCACCATCCTGCATATGGAAGAGCTGGTCGGGTGTCAGCAGGGTGACCGTATCCTTCTTCTCCAAGTCCAACACCTTTAAGGTGCGCCGGTTTTCGATGAAAGCCAACTGCTTGCCGTCCGGAGAGAGGCTGGGTTGGTAGTTGTCATGCAGATTGCTCACCAGCGGTGTCTCGTCGATAACCGTGGCTGCGTAGAAAAAGGGTTCATTATCGCGACGGCGCTTGGCTTGGAAAATCTGCCAACGCCCATCGCGTTCACTAGCATAAATAATGGACTTACCATCCGGCGCAAACTCTACAAACCGCTCCTGCTCGGGCGTATTTGTAATGCGCTTCGTCAGCTTGCCTTCTACCGACGTGACGAACACTTCGCCTTGCGCAATAAACACAATTTCCTTCCCGTCCGGCGAGACGGACATCTCGCGCACGTCATTGCCGATAGCGGCATAGCGCTGCGTATTGGCCACTTCTTGCGTGCGTATGGTGACGGCTAGCTTTTGTGGCTCGTTACCCTCGCGAAACGTGTACAGCTCCCCATCGTAGGAAAAGCTCATCAGGCCGTTATCTGCCCGGCTCAGGAAACGCACGGGATGCGTCTCCAGGCGGGTAAGTTGTGTGCTCGTGCCCGGGTTATCCAGATCCATCTTGTGAATGTTGAAGGTGCCGCTTTCTTCGCTCAGGTAATAGATAACCTGGTCGCCCTCGCCAAACACGGGATTGCGGTTTTCTCCATAAAATCGGGTAAGCTGCGTATGTGAGCCGTTCGTTTTGTCATATAGCCAAATGTCGCGCGCGACGGAGGAGCGGTGGTATTTGCGCCATTCGTTTTCGCCGCCTTTTTTATCGTGATAGACCAGCCGGTGCCCGTCGCGACTTTCCTGCACGTATTCGGCTGGCACGGTAACCATCATCTCGACCCGTCCGCCTTCAACCGGCACACGGTACAGCTCCGGCTGTGAACCTGTGGGATACTGCCGATGGCTGGCCAAGTCCTGGCGATTGGCTCCGAAAATCACCGCGGAATTCGTCGCGTCAAATGCGTACGGCAACTCATCGTTGGAATGGTAGGTGAGCCGCCGCGCCGTGCCCCCAGCAGCGGGCATGACGAATACGTCAAAATTGCCGAATCTGTCGGATGCGAACGCGATATTGCTGCCGTCTTTGCTCCACACCGGCATAAAATCATGGGCCTCGTGGAAGGTGAGCTGCTGGGCTTGGCCGCCTTGGGATGACACGCTATAAAGATCCCCTTTATAAGTAAACACGATTGTGGACCCATCCGGCGATATCGACGGATACCGGATCCATTGCGGTGTTACCTGCGACCACGCGAGTTGCGCGGCCATCAACAAAAATCCAATCGCTGCTAAACGTACATTCATAATGGAAAAGCGAAAAATTTAACCTCACATATAAGCGTGCAATATACGTGTTTTTTTCAGGCACGTCCGTGTGCGTGGCCTACGGATTCCATTTTCGCAGTTCGATGGAAAGTAGTCTCAGGGGAAGTAAACCTGCCGCACTCGAGAGTTTCTTCGAGCGTCAAAACGGGATATTTTTTACGCCAAAACAAACAAATTTGAAGATTTGCTGTATATTAGTTGTCGAAACTACAAATCAACACACTATTCATCATGCCAAAAACGAACAGGAGAAAATTTTTGAGGAATACCCTAGGCCTTTCTGCCGCCGCGGTGGCCAGTAGCGCACTAGGGGTCAATCCGCTAAACGCCTTGGTCAGTTGCAGCGGTTCACCCGGCGCATCGAACCAGTCTGGCGGTACAGGCGAAATCCTGCAGTTGACTCAGGCCGATTTGCCTTATGCTTTTGACGCGTTGGAACCGCACATCGATGCGCGCACCATGGAAATCCACTATTCGCGCCACCACAAGGCGTATGTCGACAACGCCAATGGCATACTGGAAAGCGAAAGCATTTCCTACGAATCGCCGGAGGCGCTACTGGCGAACATCTCACAATATGCTGACGGCCTACGCAACAATGCCGGCGGAGCATGGAACCACAGTTTTTTCTGGGAGTCCCTGCGCCCAGGCAGCGAAGGCAATGCGCCTACGGGCGCCTTGGCAGACGCCATCAATGGTACATTCGGGTCGTTTGATGAATTTAAGGCACAATTCAAATCCGCTGGCTTAGGCCAGTTTGGTTCGGGCTGGGCTTGGCTGGTCAAAAACGGCGACACGCTTAGCATCGGCGGAACGCCTAACCAAGACAACCCGCTCATGGACCTTTCCGAACTTAAGGGCAAACCCCTCTTGGGCATCGACGTGTGGGAACATGCCTATTACCTCAAATATCAAAACCAGCGAGGCAATTATATCGATAGCTTTTGGAATATCGTCAACTGGGATTTTGTAGCCGAACAATTCGGCTAAGCCGTCAATACGGTTTATTCATAGAACGAGCCCTCGCGTGTCACGCGGGGGCTTTTTCTTACATCACTGTGCCCGCCCGGGTGAAATAGCGGTAGTACCACGTGTCACGCAAGTCACTGATAATCACCCCGCGACTAGTAGACACATGAACGAACTTACTGTTATTCAAGTAGATCCCCACATGATCCACATCCGATTTTCCAAACGAAAAAAACACCAAATCCCCTTCCCGTAATTGGCGTTCGTATTTCCTTTTGACGAGCTGGGCCATATCGCGCGAGGTACGCGGCAAGGACTTCCCATACACGTCCTGCATGACCATAACGACGAAGGCCGAACAGTCTAGCCCCCGGCGGTCTGTACCGCCCAAGCGATGCGGCACACCCATCCATTCGTCGATGAGCTGATACAGTTGCGGATTGCCCAATTCGTGGGCGTCGACCCCCAACACTTCCGCATAACTTTCCAATAAGTTTCGGGACACGGCAACGTCCTTAGGTGCCTGAGTAGCGTCCGTCAGTATACGGTTACGCTCGCCACGTGTTCGTTCGGGCCTTTTGTAGGTAGTCCCGTGCTCCGTGCCTGGTGGCAAGGCATTACGCCGCGTCAGACAACTGCTCAGCAACAGCGTCGCGACCACCACCCCTGCTAACAAAACGATGCGGGAACGTATCGGAAAACAGAAAGACTCGTGAATGACCATCGCGACATCAAAAGTACAAGATTTAGGCAAAAGCCAAAGAAACAATGAGATTGTTTGGGCAGGGCAATCGGCCGGGAGGCCTAGTGGCTCAGCAACGTCGGCACTTCCTCGATGTCCACGTCACCGTCGGCACTGATTCCCTTAAAGTGGACCGGCACCACCTCGTTAACCAAGAGTGGGTCGTATGGCGTACGTACCTTCACGTAGTTCCGACTAAAGCCATGCATGTAGCCCTCCTTCATATCGCCTTCGAAAAGCACTTCCTCTACACGACCCAATTGCGACTCATAAAAGGCACGACGCTTCTTGTCGGAGAGAATATGAAGCATTTTGCTTCGGTCGCTGCGCTGCGAGCCGGGGACCGCCCCCTCCATCTGTGCGGCGATGGTGTTCTCGCGCTCCGAATACGTGAATACGTGCAAATACGAGATATCTAGCTCATTCAGAAACTGATAGGTATCGAGAAAATCTTCGCGAGTCTCTCCCGGGAAGCCTACAATCACGTCCACTCCGATGCAGCAGTGCGGCATCAGCTGGCGGATGGTCCTGACACGCTCGGCGTACAATTCGCGCCTATAGCGGCGACGCATCATACCCAACACACGATTTGACCCAGACTGCAACGGAATATGGAAATGCGGCACAAAGCGTTGTGATGTGGCGACAAATTCGATGATTTCGTTGCTCAACAGATTGGGTTCGATGGATGAAATCCGGATTCGGTCTATGCCTTCCACCGCATCCAACGCCTTCACCAAATCGAAAAAAGAATCCTCGCGCTTTCCATTGCGTATACCAAAATCTCCGATATTCACGCCCGTAAGCACAATTTCCCGAATTCCGGACGCCGCGATCTCAGTCGCCTGCGCCACAATATCCGGGATGGTGCCGCTCCGGCTTGCCCCGCGGGCGAGCGGAATGGTACAAAACGTACAGGAATAGTCGCAACCGTCTTGCACCTTCAGAAAGGTCCGCGTGCGGTCGCCAATCGAAAACGCCGGTACGAAAGCATTTGTTTCGGCAATCGGTGCGTTATGTACGATGGCTTTGGGTTTCTTGGTTAGGTCGTCGATATGCTCAACGATATTGAATTTTTCGGCGGCACCAAGCACCATGTCGACCCCCGGAATATTCGCGATTTCCGCTGGTTTCAACTGCGCATAGCACCCCACGATCGTTACAAACGCCTGAGGGGAATAGCGCAAGGCCTCCTTTACCACCTTGCGGCATTTCTTGTCGGCGTTGTCCGTTACGGAGCACGTATTGATTACATAGACGTCTACCCGATCGGTGAATTGGGCAATCTCGTAGCCGGCATCCTTAAAAATCCGGCCAATGGACGACGTTTCCGAGAAATTCAGCTTACAACCAAGGGTATAGAACGCGACTTTTTTTGTGGCCATGGGCTGCAAAAATACAAAAATGCACCCAAATATCCAGCAACACGCCCCAAAGACACAGCACCAGCGACGGGTGGCTCCGTTGGCTTTCTCCAAATCCTTATATTTGGCCCATGGACAATATGATTGCCGTAGTGCCGCATGCGGACATTAAAGCCTTCTTGCAGCAACACAGCCAAACGCCCGGGCCGTACAAAAAACTGTTTCTGTTTTTGGCCCTTACCGCCGGAATGGGGCTCGGGGCGTTGGTCTCGTACTCCCTGGTTGTATGGATTGCGGAGGGAATGACGACCTCTATTATACAGGTATCTGCAGCCGGAGCTTTCAGCATCAGCGCGATGATCGTGATCCATGAATGGATTCATGGAATGCTTTACAAAGCATACGGCGCACAGCGTGTCTATTATGGTGGAAGCATTAGAAAATTTGTATTCTACGCTGCCGCGGATGGGGACGTCTTCAATGGCCGACAGTTTCGTGTCATCGCCTTGGCGCCCTTTATGATCGTCACGGCGATAGGCGTCTGCCTTCTAATCTGCTTCCCACAATATTGGGCCGCGTTAGCAACGATGCTGTGCCTGCACACCTTGTTTTGCGGGGGCGATTTCCTGTTCGTCCATTTCCTCAGCCAGTACAACCTAGACCGCTTACGTACGCATGACGAGCGCGATAAGGCCGAAACGTATTTCTACTACGTCGATTAACATCAGGTCTATTTATAATTTGTCCGCTCGAGCGGCGACAACATCATTAATAACCCCTATCTTTACAGGGCTAAAATTCGGATAATCCATGAAGCAATACCTCGATTTAATGCGTCACGTGTATGAAAATGGTACTGAAAAACACGACCGAACCGGTACGGGCACGCGTAGCGTCTTCGGCTACCAGATGCGTTTCGACCTAAAGCAGGGCTTCCCGTTGGTCACTACCAAAAAAGTGCATCTGCGATCGATTATACATGAATTAATCTGGTTCCTAAAAGGCGACACGAACATCCATTACCTCAAGGAAAACGGGGTAAGCATCTGGGACGAATGGGCCGATGAGGCGGGCAATTTGGGCCCCGTCTACGGTTCGCAATGGCGATCGTGGCCAACCGCCGATGGGCAACACATCGACCAAATCAAGCAGGTACTTGATCAGCTTCAACACAACCCGGATTCACGGCGGATTATCGTATCGGCATGGAATGTAGGAGAGATTCAACGCATGGCCCTGCCACCGTGCCACGCATTTTTTCAGTTTTATGTAGCGCCGCCCAACCCCGACAAGGGGGAAACCAAGCCGCAGCTATCCTGCCAGCTATATCAGCGAAGTGCCGATATCTTTCTCGGCGTACCGTTCAATATCGCATCCTATGCGCTACTCACCCTGATGGTGGCCCAGGTATGTGACATGGAAGCGGCGGACTTCGTACACACGTTTGGCGACGCCCACCTGTACAGCAACCATTTCGAGCAAACCGAATTGCAACTATCCCGTACGCCGCGGCCGTTACCGCTCATGCGCCTTAATCCCGATGTGCGGAACCTGTTTGATTTCAAATTCGAAGATTTCACGCTGGAGCAGTATGAACCCCATCCGCACATCAAAGCGCCCGTTGCCGTTTGATTATCGACGCCATGACGCAACCACGCACACCTCGGATTTCGATTATCGTCGCCGCCGCCCTCAACCAGGCCATTGGCAAGGACAACCAGCTCCTGTGGCATCTACCCAATGATTTGCGCTTTTTTAAGCGAACGACGACGGGCCACCCCATCGTCATGGGCCGAAAAACCTACGAATCCGTGGGCAAACCCCTTCCCAACCGCCGGAATATCGTCATTAGCCGACAAACGGATTACCATGCCGAAGGCATTGAAACGGTACAATCCCTCGATGAAGCGATTGAGCTAGCGAGTCGGGATACCGATGAGATCTTCGTGGTGGGAGGTGCTGCAATCTACGCGTTGGCACTGGAACGAACCGACCGCATCTACCTGACCCGGGTACACGCATCGCCGGAGGCTGATACGTTTTTTCCCGAATTCGACGAAGCGGCTTGGAACTTGGTTTCGCGCGAGACTTATCCATCGGACGAGCGGCATGCTTACCCCTATACCTTCCTCGTTTACGACCGCATCACGCCCACGAGGTAGTGCTTCCGAAGTACCTATTTATTCCTTTCTTGTCTGCTTTCGTGGATCAAGCCATCTGACCAATAGCGTGGTCTCCAAACATTTGATGCCGCCAACTGTTTATCTTATATCACCAATTTCTATTAAAGATGGACAAATTGAAGAAGTTTGAGCTCATGGAGAAGATCGTCCGGGAGCTGGAAGATGTACGACGCAGCCAGCAGGCCGTGTTGGAAAAAGTTGGAAAAATCGAAGTGGACAATATCGAACTGGGCGATAAACGCTTGGAAAAACTCATGCCCGATATTTACCAGCGTACGGCCGACAATTTGGATGCGCTAACCGAACTTCTCGAATCATTCTCCGATAAAACTGATAACTACGCTGAGAAGCACAACGTGGACAAACTCCGCGAACAACAGGACCTGGGCAAGATATAATAAGCGAATTTTGGGACTTAGGTCCCTCTACGTTAGAGCTCGCCCTCCACTCCCAGTCCGAATAGGGCGAAATCATACTTGACCGGGTCGTCGGGGTCAAGCAACGACAGGTTATCCGTGAGTTCGCGAGCTGTCAGCCAATCCGACTGCTTGCGCGTGATAAGCTTGAAGTGTCGAGCTACGCGCTCTACGTGCACATCGCAGGGGCAGACCAGTGCCGAGGTGGGAATTCGTCGCCATAGGCCGAAATCCACGCCATGCTCGTCTCGCCTCACCATCCAGCGCAAAAACATGTTAAGCCGTTTACAGGCTGACTTCTGAGCAGGCGAACTGACGTGCTTTCGTGTACGCTCGGGGTAGTCGGGCAGGCTGAAAAAGTACGCGCGAAAAGCGTTCAGTGCTTCCTCCATGGAAAAAGTAGTTCCGCTTAGCTCATGGGCGTAGCAAGCCGCAGACGTATATTCTGCCGCGGTTTGCGACGTCAGTTGGTCGGTCCCTCCCCAGTAGTCGGCATTAAACGCGCCTTCCATTCTCGGACGCCGAAGCAGAAACGCGTCTTCCAGGGAGTCGTGGCGCATGTAGTGCTGCTTGAAAAAAGCGACGAAATACAGCAAATCGGTATCGTTGAATGTACGGTGCTTGAAACCGAGTAGCCGTTTGAGGTCCGTGTCTTGGTGACCGGTAATAAAATCATAGGGCGTGCCATCCATTCGATCGATCAGATCTCGGCACTTATTGATAATGGTCTTGCGCTGCCCCCAAGCGAGCATGGCCGCGATAAAACCCATGATTTCGATATCCTGTTTGCGGGTGAACGCGTGCGGGATGCAAATAGGATCATTGGCAATGAACGCAGGCTGGTTATACTGTGCGACCTTGTTGTCGAGAAACGATTTTAAGTCGGACATTAACATGCCTTATTTCCCACTATTTCAGGAGCTTGACCTGATACAAGTCCTTGCGCCGGTCTTTCATGGTCTTCACCGTGCCATATTCATGCAGTTCCCGCAATAAGTACAGATCCACATCGGCAAGCAATACCATTTCCGTGTTGGGTGTAGCTTCTGCCCGGACGGCCGTGTTTGGGAACGCAAAATCCGATGGGGTGAATACCGCCGATTGCGCGTACTGAATGTCCATGTTGTTTACTTTGGGGAGGTTGCCCACGGCGCCGGTAATCGCGACGTAGCATTCATTTTCGATGGCGCGGGCTGCGGCACAGGTACGCACACGGATATATCCGTTCTGTGTATCCGTCAGGAAGGGGACTATGAGGATTTCCATACCCTGGTCTGCCAGTATCCGACTCAACTCGGGAAATTCCACGTCATAACAAATCAGCAAGCCTACTTTGCCGCAGTCGGTATCAAACACCTTCACCTCATCCCCGCCGGTCATGCCATAGTATTTAAGCTCGTTAGGCGTGATGTGCACCTTGCGAAAACTGTCAATCTTTCCACTACGGTGGCACAGGTATGAGGTATTATACAACTTATTATCGGCGGAGTCTACCACGGGCATCGTACCCGCCACGATATTGACGTTGTAGGCTACGGCCAGGGACTGCATCTTCTGCACAATCTGCTCAGTGAGTTCGGCGAGCTTACGCATCGCTTCAATTTCCGGCAAGTCATTGTACGGCTGCATAAGCGGTGTGTTGAAAAATTCGGGAAACACCGCGAAGTCCGACCCATAGTCGCTCACGGCATCCACGAAAAACTCCACTTGGTCGTAGAATGCATCGATATTTTCAAAGAGACGCATCTGCCATTGCACCATCGCCAGCCGGATGGTTCGCTTAGCCGGCGATACCGATTTGGATTTAGGTTCGTAGTAAATATTGTTCCACTCCAACAGCGTGGCGTATTCCATAGACTCTTGATCCTCTGGCAGGTAGTTTTTCAGAATTTTATTGACATGGAAGTCGTTCGCCAGCTGAAAAGTGAGCGTGGGGTCGTAAATCTCCTTTACTTTCACCTTCTCGATATATTGGCGGGGCGTGAGCTCATGTGCATATTGGTGATAGTTAGGAATACGCCCTCCTGCGATGATCCCGCGTAGGTTGAGCGCTTCGCATAGTTCCTTACGCGCATCATATAGCCTCCTTCCCAGCCGAAAATCCCGAAACTCGGGGTGCACGAATATCTCAATCCCGTACAATACGTCGCCGGCAGCGTCATGCGCTGTAAATTTGCCTTCGTCGATAATATCGTTGTATGAAACGCCGCTCCATTTGCGGTAGTCCACAATGATTGACAGGGCGCAGGCCACCACTTGACCGTTGACCTCTACGCATAATTGCCCTTCGGGAAACAAGCCAATCAAGTCAACAATGGTGCCTCGCGTCCATACGCCACCCGCCGCGCCTTGATACGCTTCCCTCATGGAATTGCGCAGGTCGTTATAATCTTTCTTCGTGAGCTGGCGTACAGCAACATCCATTTCCATATACTTCTGTTTTATTAAATCCCCGGCGACATCTCGATTTAAGCGGCCTGTTTTGCCCCAACGTTCCCTGCCTTCCTTTCCTCACTCATGCACTATATCCAAACAAAATAGGGTCTCAAAGAGTTTTAGAAGTAAACAACGCAAAAAAACAATCTTACTATGAGAGGATTCTTATTCGTGCTGGCCATTATACTGATAGTAGTTTGGGCCATTGGCTTATTCGTATACGCATTGAAAGGCATTTTCAACATCATCATCGTGCTCGCGCTTGTCGCTTTTATACTCGGGATGTTCAGCAAACGGAAATAGGCCACACCAGAACACCGCGCTTAAGTAGGCCGCCACTTAGGCTTGTGCGGTAGGCCCACCGAAATTCATCGGGAAGGGCGGCTCGTCATGAGCGTCAATGGCTCCATGCTGCGCTTCATATTTCGACAGGTTGTCCTTTAGGGCGTGGATCAGCCGTTTGGCGTGCTCCGGCGTCAGGATAATCCGCGACTTCACTTTAGCTTTGGGCACGCCGGGCATCACGCGGATGAAGTCTAGGACGAACTCCGTATGCGAGTGGGTAATAATCGCCAAATTGGAATATACGCCCTCCGCCACTTCTTCCGTGAGCTCAATATTCAGTTGTTGTTTGTTTTCGTTTTCGTCCATGTCTATTCGCTTGTAATAAATATCGTTGTTAGTTGGCAAACGTGCGGAAGTCCTGACCAGCCTTAATGCTGAGCAACACTTCATAAATCAGGCGGATAACGTTATCCACATCTTCCTTGTTAGCCATCTCTACGGTGGTGTGCATGTAGCGCAGGGGCAACGAGATCAAGGCTGACGGTACGCCTTCATTCGAATACGCAAACGCGTCGGTATCGGTACCGGTAGACCGTGACGAAGCCTGTCGCTGGAAAGGTATTCCCTTCTTTTCTGCTACTTCAACCATTAATTTATTTAGGTTAACCTGAACAGCTGGTGCGTAAGACACTACCGGTCCCTTTCCGCAGGCGAGATCGCCCTGGGTGACCTTGCTAATCATGGGGGTCTGCGTATCATGGGTTACATCGGTGACAATGGCCACGTTCGGCTTGATTCGGTGCGCGATCATCTCGGCGCCGCGTAATCCGATCTCTTCTTGCACGGCATTGACGATATGCAGCCCAAAGGGTAACTTCTGTTTGTTTTCATGCAACAAACGAGCCACCTCAGCAATCATGAACCCACCGACGCGGTTGTCCAACGCACGCCCCACGTAGTAACGGTCGTTAAGGACCATAAACTCGTCCTCATACGTCACGACGCATCCCACGTGTACGCCTAACGCTTCCACTTCTTCCTTTGAGGTGCATCCGCAGTCTATAAAAATATTTTTTAGTGTCGGCGACTGTTCCTTGTCTGACGCTCCTCCCCGCGTGTGGATGGCAGGCCAGCCAAAGACCGCCTTCACCATTCCTTTCTCCGTATGAATATTGACGCGTTTGGATGGCGCGATCTGATGATCCGAGCCGCCATTGCGAATGACATAGATGAGACCGCTATCGGTGATGTAATTCACAAACCAGGAAATCTCGTCGGCATGTGCTTCGATGACCACCTTATATTCCGCTTCCGGATTGATTACCGCTACCGCCGTGCCGTAATGGTCGGTATAGCTTTCGTCGACGTAGGGTTTGATGTAGTCCAGCCAAAGTCGTTGGCCCGGCCACTCAAATCCGGTAGGCGCTGCGTTGTTGATGTATTTTTCGAAAAATGCAAGCGATTTCTTAGTAACGACGGGTGCGTGTTCAGCAGTGTTCTTTTTCTTTTTAGCCATGGAGGGACTTTATCAGTTGTATAGCGATATTAATAAACAAAACTACGAAAAATGGCGCATACGGTCAAGATTTTAACGGCGCGGACGAGCGAGCTTCACAAAGTTTACCCACAACGAAGCGAGCAAAACAAAGAGGGCGCATGCACCGGTAACCCCGTCGACCAGCGGTGCGTTGGGCCGCCATCCCGTCAGGCGCTCCACCAAGAACGCAATGTAACTTTGGGGCAATCCGCGCTCGCCGAGCGCTCCTAATACGCGGTAGTGCCAATCGGTAAGGAAACAATAACCAAAACCCTTCCACAGGCCCAGTACCGCCCATGAAAACACGAGCGCGAGCATACTGTACAAGTGAAGTCTACGCGTCCGGCGGATGAGCCACCCAAATAGGTTGAACACTATCAACGCCGTATGGAGCGCAAAAAAGAAAACATTGAGCATGTGTAGTCCGAGGTCCTGCATGTTTCTACCGTATCTTGCGGGTTGGACGCGACTTAAACCGGGCGCGTACGCCCGTTATTCCAAATAAGCATAGGTGATGCCATCACCACCACGATCGGGATGCTCGTCTTCGATGCGACTGACCTGGCTATACTTCCGCAAGTAGTCGCGGATGAACTTTCGGAGAATTCCATCTCCTTTCCCGTGCACGATGCGCATGGACGGAAAGCCAGCCATCAGGGCCTTGTCGAGCTGCTTTTCGATTTCGAAAAGGGCGGCCTCCGTACGCATGCCACGCACATCGATTTCGGAAGTGAAGTCCGAGGTTGCTTCCACGCTACTCACGAAATTTTTGCGAGGCTTGCTGGTCCGCTTATTTTTTCTGGGCAAGGGCGTTACCTGCGCCCTTTTCTGCACCGTGCGCAAATCGCCGATGGCCAATATCAGGTTGTTTTTGGCAACTTCGATAATTTCGGCCTCGGCGCCGGTGGCTTCAATCCGCACCCAATCGCCCGGCTGGAAATCCACGGGCTCGTTATGGACGGGGGCACTGGGCTTCGCCTTGCCAGACGGGGCGACTTGGTGTTTTTGGGATTCGGCACGAAGTCGTTCGCGCAATGCTTTGGTTTTGGCCTTGTCGGCTTGGGCGGTTTTGATTTCAGACACCGTGCGTTCGACCAGCTTGTTCGCATCACGTATGATGCGTTGGGCCTCCTGCTTTGCTTCCGCTAAGATGGACTTGCGGTTTTCCGACAGATACGACTGGAGGGACTCGTTCTCCGATTTAAGCTTGGCGAGCTGCTTCTCCTGTTGCGCCAACGCGCGCTGGGCGTCCACCACCGCCTTTTTATCCCTTTCGAGATCCACCAACAAGCTATCCACGCGCTTTTGTTGTTTCCCCACCTTTTGCTTGGCCTGGTTGAGAATATCGGTACGCATGCCGACTTTTTCGGCGATTTCAAAAGCATACGAACTGCCTGGCTTGCCCATTTGCAAGATGTACAGTGGTCGCATCGCTTCATTGTCAAACAACATGGATGCGTTATCAATGCCTTCGGTGTTGCTCGCAAACAACTTGAGGTTGGAATAATGGGTGGTGACGACACCGCGTACTTGCTTTCGGTTCAGCGCTTCCAATACGGCCTCGGCGATGGGTCCCCCAAACAGCGGATCGGTGCCTGTTCCAAACTCATCAATGAATATCAGAGAACGAGCATGCGCATGTTCAGTGAAATATTTCATTTTTGACAAATGCGCGCTATACGTACTCAAGTCGCTCTCGATCGACTGATCATCGCCGATATCGACCAGAAACTGGGTGAATATGCCCACGACGGACGTTTCGTCGGCGGGAATAAGCAAGCCGGCCTGCGCCATCAGCTGCAGGAGTCCCACCGTTTTCAAGCCTACCGATTTTCCGCCCGCGTTGGGACCGGACACCACAATGATCCGCTCTGATTCGTCAATACTGATATTCAAGGGTACCACCGTCTGCCGCTCCTTGCGGAAATTGAGGTAAAGCAAGGGGTGCCGGGCGTTTACCAAACGGAGGGATGCATCTGTTGAAAGTATAGGCAGGTTCGCCTCCACGTCCCTAGCAAAAAGTGCTTTGGCGCGTACGAAATCCAACTTGGCAAGAAAGTCATGGTAGGTTTTCAGCACGGGTACAAAGGGGCGAATGGTATCGGTCAGTTCCACGAGAATGCGGACCACTTCCCGCCGTCGCTCAAAGGCTAGGTCGCGCAGCTTGTTGTTTAGCTGGAATACCTCTTCTGGTTCAACATAGGCGGTTTGGCCGGTTGCCGACTCATCATGCACAAAACCCTTCACGCGACGTTTATGTTCGGCCAGGATGGGGATACACAGGCGACCTTCCCGAACCGTGAGGTTCCCGTCAGCGGTCCAGCCTTGCTGCTGAGCATGCTTAAATACCTGATCAATCCGCTTACGAGCTTCCTGTTCGGCCTTTGCCATACTACTGGAAATCTCGGCCAGTCGGGGCGATGCGCTCGCCCTGAGCTTTCCTTTGGGATCAATGACGGTGGCAATGGCTTGCACAATACCTTTTTCCAGTTGCAGCCCTTCAAAGAGCACCTCCAGATGCGGGTATTCGCCCTGCCGGGTTCCAAAATAACGGACTACGGCAAACACCGTGTTGACCGAGAGCATCAGCTGGAAAAACTCCTCCTCATTCAGAAACCCGCCCTCCACTTTAGCGCGTTGCGCCAGCGGCCAGATCGGATAGAGATGGTCGGTGGGCAAGGCGGCATCGTTTTCCAACAGTACCTTGAATTCGTGGGTCTGGCGAAGAAACCTTTGTATCTCCTCAAACCGGGTCTGTGGAACCATCTTTTCGGCCAAGCGCCGACCGGGTTCGCTACTACAACGTTCCTTGACTAATGCTTTGACATCGGAAAAGCCTAATTTATCTAATGCGTTTTCAGGGTAAATCATTATGGGCTGATTTCTTCTGGCACCAACAGTCGTCGTGGCGAAGGGTTCACTTCCTCGGGTGTGGAGGGAGGTGCTGGTGTATCCTGGACGGGCATTTCCGTGGCGTCTATCGGGGCTACGATGCCTCGCGCTTCCACCATTGCGCTGCGGAGCGCCGCTATATATAATTCACCTAGGCCAATTTCCTCGTGCAAGCGATCACGCAAGGTCTGGGGCGTGACGGGTATGGCGGCATCGACGACACTGGTATCGCCTACAGGCACGAACAACAGATGACGCTTGCGCTCGACGTCCTTCCGAAGTCGCTCTACGCGCCGCAAGCTATCAGTGACGCGTGCCGCGCGGATCGAGTCGGCCTGCCGCTCCAGCCGATACCGTTCGTTATTAGCCGCTAGTTCCGCTTCAACCAGTCCGTTCATCCGCGCTTCGATTTCCGTATACATCTCCTTCATCAATAGGGGATGGGCGGTATAATATTCGACGCTGTTGCGCAAGACGGTAGAGTCGATGCCATGACGGTCGAAAATAGCCGCGTAGAGACTGATCATTTTGACACGTGCCGAATCGATGGGCTGGTTTGCCAGCATCCCATCCGCGACATGCACGTCAAACAGCACGTTCGTCATTTCCTCTGGAGGAATAATACCCATTGGCACGCGGTCCGTACAGGAAAGCATAATACAAAGGATGCCTAAAGGCACACCAATTTGACGGAATAAACGTACGATCGCTGACAACGGAACCACTATCGGATTTTTATCTCAAACTATTCAAATCAGCACAGGGCTCGCAAGGCAGACGCTTTGCGGATGCACAAAGTTTTGTAGTTTTGTGCAAATTTAGCCAAATAAATTGATAAGTCTTGCGCCGAAACAGGCTGAAAACGGGTGGTGTGGCTACTGCCCGCCTGCGCCCGGGAAGACAGATATCCCAAGCATACTATGGCAATCGCAAAGAATATAACGTCCATTAGAAAACAGACGGATCCCTTAGGCATTACATTGGTGGCCGTATCCAAGACCAAGCCCGTCAGTGACATCCAGGAAGCCTACGACGCTGGGCAGCGCATCTTCGGTGAAAACATCGTACAGGAATTGGTCGAAAAATACGAGCAACTGCCCAAAGACATCCAGTGGCATATGGTGGGCCACCTGCAGCGCAACAAGGTGAAATACATCGCCCCCTTCATTTCACTGATACACGGCGTGGATAGCTTCAAGCTACTGCAGGAGATTGACAAGCAAGGCAAAAAGCACGATCGCCGTATCGATTGCCTGTTGCAGGTTCGGATTGCGGACGAAGAAACCAAGTTCGGGCTCGAGCACGCGGAAGTCATCGAGTTGCTGCGTCAGGAGGAACTGGCAACCCTGGCGCATGTACGTATCGTGGGGCTAATGGGCATCGCGACAAACACCTCCAACGAACGCGTTGTAAAGGAAGAGTTTTACGAACTGAAAATGTTGTTTGATGGCATTAAACAAAGCTTTTTTGCCCATGACGATGCCTTTTCAATCATCTCGACCGGCATGTCTAGCGACTATAAGCTGGCGATCGAGCAAGGTAGCAACATGATTCGGCTCGGCAGCACGATCTTCGGAACCCGCGACTAATGCCAACCTCTACACCCATGGAAGCAGTGACGATTCGCCCGGCAGTCGCAGCCGATTGTCCCCAAATGCTGGAACTTGTCAAGGAATTGGCCCGCTACGAGCGACAGCCAGATGCCGTCACCGTCAGCATGGCTGAATTTGTGGATGCTGGATTTGGCAACCATCCCGTTTGGGAGGCTTTCGTTGCGGAATGCGCGGGCCGCATTATCGGCATTTCGCTCTTTTACATCCGCTATTCGACCTGGAAAGGGCGCCGCCTCTATCTGGAAGACATCGTAGTGACGGAGTCGATGCGCGGACAGGGAATCGGCAAACTGCTGTTTGAGCAAACACTTGCGCTGTGCAAGACTCGTGGTTATCAAGGCATGGTTTGGCAGGTCCTCGACTGGAATACGCCCGCCATCAATTTTTATGAAAAGTATGGCGCATCGTTTGACGGTGAATGGCTCAACGTGTCAATCGAAGTTCCTCAGTAATCCTGGCTTAATGAACCGCACCCTCATGAATAAATCTATCCTTGTCGCACTAGGTGCGATGCAGGCCACCATTTTGGTACTTTCGTGCCAGTCCCCTTCGCACCAAAAAAGCCAGCCCGACGGCAGTACCGATGTCGTGCGGATAGACACCCTCCCCTACACCACCGAACGCTATCGGCAAGCGAGCGAGCATGTGATGACGACCACGGAAGCGACGGACACCACCGCCTTTGTCGCTTCTTATCCCGTATTTAACGAGCCCGCACTAGACGAAATCATCCGCTATGCGCTCACCCACTCGGATACTGCGGATGTCGCTAGCGCCGCCGCCGAATTCATTGCTGCTTACGACGAATGGGTAACGGAAAGCGGGGTGGCACACTCCTGGTATAACGCGCAAAACATTGCGGTGCAGCAAAACACGCCCTCGTACGTGGCTTTGGTTAGCGACGCCCAGTCGTACACGGGTGGCGCCCACGGCAACTACCACACGCGGTTTATCCATTACGACACTTATCAGAAAAAGGAGATTTTGTTGACGGACTGGGTCAGTCCCGAGCGTATGAATGAGTTGACGGCCATCGCGGAACGGATTTTCCGGACGTCGGAGGGGCTGACGCCCGGTCAAGCGCTCGATGACTATTTTTTTGAAGGCGGACGCTTCAGCTTACCGGACAACTTCTACATTGCCGGTGGGCAGCTCCACTTCCTGTACAACATCTACGAAATCAAGCCCTATTCCGAAGGTCAAAGCACGCTGTCCGTACCGCTGGATGAGGTAGCCCACCTGATGACCGAAGCGGCCAAACAAGCTCAAGACGAAGTCAGCAACAAGGAAAACTTACTATAGCAAGTACATTATAAATGCAAATATTCAAATTTGGCGGAGCATCAGTCAAGGACCCGCAAGGCGTTATCAATTTAAGCAACATCCTTCGTGCGCATGGAAAAATGCCCCTGTTAGTGGTCGTGTCCGCGATGGGAAAGACCACCAATCGCCTAGAGATGCTTATCCACGCATTCGTTAACCACCAGGATAACGTCCTTGAGCTGCTGGCTGAAATCAAGGAATACCATTATACGATCGCGCAGGCGTTATTTGAGGGTCCGTCGCACCCGGTTTTCGACGAATTGTCCAACCTTTTTGTGGAGATCGAATGGATTCTGGAAGAACCTGCCCAGGATCCCTACGACTACCTCTACGACCAAATCGTATCTGTAGGTGAATTGCTGTCCACGAAAATCGTGAGCCATTATCTCACGTCCCAACAACTTCCCAACACGTGGTTAGACGCGCGGGGTTATGTAGCCACCGACAACAATCATCGAGAAGCCACGGTTAACTGGGAAGAAACACAGCGGCGCATCCAGGCGGACATCCCTCGCCTACTTGAAACCCAGTTTGTCATCACGCAAGGGTTTATCGGCTCGACCTCGGAGAACTTCACGACCACGTTGGGGCGGGAAGGATCCGACTATTCGGCTGCCATATTCGCGTCCTGCCTAGATGCGGAATCGGTGACGATTTGGAAAGATGTGCCGGGCGTGCTCAACGCGGACCCGAAATGGTTTGACCATA
>CAYRGQ010000045.1:0-24380 GCA_964423925.1 uncultured Sphingobacteriaceae bacterium
ATTTGGAAAGATGTGCCGGGCGTGCTCAACGCGGACCCGAAATGGTTTGACCATACGGAGCTCATTCCCGAACTCTCCTATCTGGACGCCATTGAGTTGACTTACTATGGTGCAACTGTGATTCATCCCAAGACCATTAAGCCACTACAAAACAAAAACATATCCCTATACGTACGTTCCTTTATCGATCATTCAAACGGTGGCACGCATATTCGCAAAACCAAAGAAACGCTGCCGGTTCCGTCCTTCATTTTTAAGGTTAACCAGGTGCTCATTTCCATTCTGCCGCGAGACTTTTCTTTTATCGTCGAGGACAACCTAAGCGACATTTTCAAGCTGTTTCACAAGCACAAGATTAAGATAAACATGATGCATAACAGCGCGGTCAGCTTCTCGGTGAGCATCGACAATACGGGCGAGAACATACATTCGCTGATGGGTGAGCTTAAGGAGCGATACCAGGTCGAAAGCAAGTCAGACCTGGAATTGATCACCATTCGTTACTACAACCAGTCCACCATCGATCGCGTTTTGGTAGACAAGAAGATCATAATGGAATTAAAGAATAGCTACACTTGTCAGCTTTTAGTTTCCAATAATACAAGCAATTAACACGACAAACTGGTAATACTACCGTCCGTCAAGCGCGATGAACGAGCATATTCTCTCAGACGAAGTGCAGGAATACCTGCGTAGAAACCTTGGGCAATCGCCGGCGGAAATCGCGTTAGCAAAGAGTCCCTTTGAGCACGTATCCTCGTCTGCCCTCGCCGAACAACTTGACGGTCTGCAGCGTAGCCAACGAAAGCTGCCTTTGTGGTACCGTACGCCAGGCATCTACTACCCCAGCAAGCTATCGGTCGAGCAATCCTCTTCCGAGGCAACGGCGCAATTCAAGCAACAACTGATCGGCGAAGAAGAGCGTGTCGTCGACTTAACGGGTGGTTTTGGCGTGGACGCCTATTTCCTATCCCAACGCGCGAAGCATGTCACATACGTGGAACGCGCTGGGGAACTTGCAAGTATCGTCTCCCACAACATGCAACGCCTTGGTGCGCGCAACGTCACCTGCCTGAGCGAAGACGGCATCACACACCTCCTGAGGGCGCCTATCGACAATTTCGATTGTGCCTATATTGATCCGTCCAGGCGCGTCGGGGGAAAGAAGGTCTTTCGCCTGCGCGACTGCGAACCGGACGTCGAGGACCTGCACCTTACCTTGCTCGCTCATGTTCCGGTTGTCCTCGTCAAGGCCGCCCCCTTGCTCGACATCACTTCCACAATTCAACAATTATCACACATAACGGACATCTACCTACTGAGTATCAATAACGAATGTAAGGAATTGATTATCGTACTTCGTCGGGGCTACGTGGGCGCCCCAACAATTTCGGCGATACTCCTGACCCCCCACGGCCAGGCGACCCATTCCTTTCGTTTTCGCCCATCGGAAGAACGTGATGCCAGCGCCCCCTTGGGCGCTCCAGCCGGCTATCTTTACGAGCCGGACGCCGCGGTAATGAAAGCTGGTGCCTACAAGCTCGTAGCGGTACGATACGGGTTGCACAAATTACACACGAACACGCACCTATATTCCAGCAAAACGCGAATGAAAGACTTTCCGGGTCGGACGTTTCGCATCGAAAAGGTCATTCCCTACGCGCAGTTTAAAAAGGACAAAGGTGTGTACGCGGGAAATGTCGCAACACGCAATTTTCCGCTGCGCGTCGATGACTTGAGGCGCAAACACCGCATCGGGGAGTCGCCCAACGCATTCCTCTTCTTCTGCACGGACCCGTCCGGACAGCTCATCGTCATCTTTGCATCAAAATAAAGGGAATCGTTGGATGTCTGTGCCGACATGGCGATTTTAGCCTTCATGAAGAAAATACAACTGTCGGCCCTTGAACTCTCCCTCGTCATTGAGGGTGGTGATGCACGCAACGCCTTTGACCGTACCGTTGACGTGGCACGGCATATCGAACAACTCGGTTACAAACGTATCTGGCTTGCCGAACACCACAACATGGAGTTTGTGGCAAGTTCGTCGCCGGCCGTTCTCATTGGTCATGTGGCGGGCCATACACAGTCAATTCGGGTAGGTTCGGGTGGCGTCATGTTGCCCAACCATGCCCCCTTGTCCGTGGCGGAGCAATTCGGCACACTGGAAACCCTCTATCCGGGCCGTATCGACCTCGGATTAGGCCGCGCCCCTGGCACCGATCAGGCCACGGCCCTGGCCCTGCGCCGAAACAACTTGCAGACACCCCATCATTTCCCTGCGGAAATCCGGGAAATACAAGCTTATTTCAGTTCGGACAATCGCCACGCGCGCGTTCGAGCATTCCCTGCTGAGGGCCGAGAAGTGCCGATCTACGTCCTCGGATCAAGCACCGACAGCGCATTCCTTGCCGCCGAAATGGGACTTCCTTATGCGTTTGCCGCGCACTTCGCACCCGCACACTTCGGACGGGCAATCGAGATATATCGACGCAATTTCAAAGCGTCGAAGTGGCTAGAGAGGCCCTATCTCATCGCTTGCGTAAACGTGGTTGCAGCCGACACCGACGAAGAAGCCCACGAACTAGCCTCCAGCATGTACCGCATGTTTATCGGTATAATTACCAATAGGCGCCAACCGCTACAACCGCCCGTTCCGGAGATGACCGCTTATTGGAACGATGAACTTCGGGCAGCGGTACAACAGATGACGGCCTACTCATTCATCGGCAGTAGGGAAACGTTAACGCCAGATCTGGAAACGTTCATCGAGGAGACTGGAATCGACGAACTGATGACTACCAATAACATATACGATCAACAGGCCCGGCTGAAATCCCTTACGATATTGCGGGAAATCATACCCCGTACCTAGGCGATCCCTAGAATCCCATTCCGCGAGTTACAAGTATGGCATTCGATGGGATTCGTTCACCGGGTCTACGCGATACAAGCATTGGGGCATGTTCCAGGCAAACGGCCTTGTAAGCACTTGTCCTGTCGTAGCTTTTGGCCAACACTCGGTCAATAGTAACCCGCTAAAATGGCCTTGCGGACCAGGCTCGCTACGTTGGCAACCTCAAACTTAGCAAACAGCGTGGCACGATAGGTCTCGACCGTTTTCGTAGACAGAAAAAGCTCGTCTGCGGTTTCCCGAATCGTTTTTCCTTCAATGATGGCGCCAAGCACTTCTGTCTCGCGCTCGGTCAGCTCGACCGACTGCCCCCCAGTCTTGAAGGCACCACTACCCGTCAGGAAATCAGGCGGGAAGTAGTCCTTTCCATTTTGCACGGACTCGATAGCGGCCAAAATCTCATCCCCTGCGTCGCCCTTTGAAATATAGCCGTTGACACCCTGCTTCACCAAAGCATTGACGACATCACGTTCGCTGTAGGCCGAAATGGCAACAATCTTCATCGTTGGAAATTCGTCGCGTATCGCCTGTAGGAACTCCGTGGCATCATCCCGTCCAAAACGAATGTCTTGGAAGAGGATGTCAATCGGTTCGCACGCAAGCAAGTCAAGCAATTCCCTTTTGTTTCGCGCAGTGTATACCAACGCTTGGGGCAGTTCGGCGGCGAGCAGCTCCAGAAAACCGTTGACGATAAGATTATGGTCGTCCGCTATGGCTATTTTCATAGTCAACTACGAACTACGCACCACATTTTGCCAAAACCTCACGTGCGAACTTTACCGCCGATTCCAAGCTCGCTGGCGCTTCCGAAGATAATTTGGTTTCTATGGTAAAACGCGCGGCACCCGACAGCACAACCAGCTCGAGTCCATGTTGCACATCCCATTTCCAATACGCGCGATCGCCTAAGCCAGCCAAAGGCTCGTAGATGAGGTTCATGCGGCTGTCCAAAAACTTTTTTGCGGTTGCTAACCCCGACGGGTCATTAGCATATTCCTTTTCCAACGATGCTAGCAACTTGTCGTAATCGGATTGGGTCAACGGCTTATAGCTTGTGTCGAACAGGGCCAACGCGTCGGGCTGGCTGTACAGCTTCAATTGGTCGTCCGTATAGAAATCAAGCAGTTTAATAACCACGAAATTTCGATCCGGAGACGAAATAGGTACTCCCAACAGCTCAATCTCAATGTCAGGCCGATCGCTATTCCATTGGTACCGGCATGACCCGTAGGTGCCCTTTGTCGGCGATATTTCCATTTTGAAAGAAGCCTCGTCTATGCTGGCGTGCTTTGACACATCAGCTTTTGTCAATAATTCTTCATATCTGTAGTCCTTAGCCATCAGGCAACGTGCAACACTATCGTCGCCTTCAAATGACTTGTCTTTATCGCCACAAGAAACAGCAGCTAGTGCGGCAATGAGTAGGAAGGAAAGGTATTTATTCATAATACGTAGTTAAAGATTGTTATATAAGGTTCTGAATCATATTAGTAGTCGTGGGTCGGTGCAGACGGGGCTGACCGAATGTTTAGTCAAAACCATCTGCTATACGCTAGCTTCAGCGTAGTCAATCCTGGACGATAATTCCCACCGAGAGATCAAACTTGCCGTCACTAATCTTGAGCGGTGGGCCATCCGGATCGTCCGTTGACATCAAATCAGCATGAAACGTACCCGAAAGACGCGTATAACCTTCCGTGCCCGTAGGTTGTCCCGCAACATGTTGCGCTCCAATCTTAAACCCGGTTATTTCGACGACACCTACCGGCTGGTCGTGGTCATTCGCATTGCGTCCGACATAGACTGTTGACCCTCTGGCAAAAATGGCCGTGGCATAATCTATTTTCTCGGGCTGCAAAGTAATGGGATAGGTTCCCCTAGGATCGTTAAACTTAGCGGACGGAATAGCCACATACAAGTGGATCATCTCGGTAATGATCTCGCCGGTTTGGGCGTCGACCCCAGCCTCACGCGTGCCAGCGAAAAACACATACCGGAAATCGCCTTGTTCACTGTCGCTCATATCCTCGGTTAATAGGGAGGTAATGGAGGCTCGCCACGGTTCGCCACCCACCTTCATGGTAAAAGAAGCATCTCCCGTAATGGGATCAGGGTTATCGTCCTTGGAACAGGCCGAAAGGCCCAGCATTCCAAACATAAAAATTACGGCAAAAGCAAAATAGGTGTTCTTTCTCATGTGTTAAGGGTTCTGAGTCAAAATATACGTTTTGTCAGCTACCCCTCAGCCTATATGCATACGCACTTAGGTTTGTTTTCCACTACAGGTAGCACGGTGGTTGAGGCAAAGGTAGCACCGGCATTAGCGTGCCGGCTCAGGGTTTTCCCTGATTTTTCGAAACAAGAAATATAAGACCGGATAAAACTCGCATAACGCACAAAACATCCCAGCGAAGGACTAGGGGCTAGGTGTCCCAAGGTTCTTCGCTGAACGACTAAATAAGCGAATGTCGGAATCAGCCCCAAACTAATGGGCGGCGCTAGCCTTCACATGCTGAAGAATTCCTGCCGTAGGCTGATCACCGTAGACGGTATAGTCCGTAGCCCGTATAAAGTAACCACTTTGGGGGTTTTTGATGACGACTTTGGCTTCGTGCGTCCCTTTAGGCAATTGGTAACTCCAGAAAATCTCATGCCTTCGCGTTCGGAAGTCCGTGGGCATCTTGAATTCCTCGACCTTAAGCCCGTCGATGTGCAGTTCCAACTCGAACGCATAATCAGGATCCGATTGGTTCTCCTTTTGGGCCTGCCCGCGCAGCACGATTCCCGTACCTTCAAACGAGATCACGTGTTCGGATTCCAGCGTTCGGTGCACGCCCTTTCGTTCCACGGGATATAATCCGTCAAAACTCTTCTCAAAACGCACAGCTTCCGGCTTCTGAATGGCGATCTTAACCTCGTTTTGACCAACGTGTCCACCATTTCGTTGAATCATCTCCAGTGCGTGGCGATAGCTAATCCCGTACACGTCGTTGAGGGACATGTTCGTATAGTGAAAAGGCATATCCTCGACCTCACTGAGGCCCATTTTCCAGTAATCTGGGATACCGCTGTACCCGAGCATCGTACCCAATATGCCACCCGCGCTCGACGGGTTGCAATCCGAATCCTGACCCGCGCGCGTAGATATTTCCAAGGTTAGTGTGTAATCCCCGTTCCCGTACAACAAACCGAGCACAATATAGGCGGCGTTGAGCTTGGCATCGATGTTAAAGGTCGAGAACACGCCTTCAGGACACCCAACCTCGTCGGCCCATTTGCTTTGTAGCTCCAGCCAGGTCCGCTTCCAATCGTTAGGATATTCGTTATGCCAGTGAATAACGTCGTCAATGCATTTAAAAAAGTCGCTCTGCTTCGGGATGGTCCTCAGGGCTTCACGCACGATGTAGTGGACGTCGTCCGAAACAAAGGCTAAAGCGTACATAGCCCCCACGTACACACCGCCATACCACCCGTCGCCATAGGTCATAATGTGCCCTACCTTATCGCTGATATGCGAGGCAGCGTTTGGCATACCGGGACTCATCAGTCCGGCGAAGTCAGCCTCAATCTGGTAGTCAATATCGTCTGCGTGTGGATTGTTCAGCCAATGCCCGGACGCTGGCGCCGGAATGCCGTACAGGATGTTGTGCCGTGCTGCCTGATTGGCGTGCCACAGCGGATAGTCCGCATTCGCGAATACATGGGCAAATGAATCCACCGGCGCGTCCAAGCCGACGCGTTCCAGCACGTCCACAAACGATAGGTCCATGTAAATATCATCAAATAGCCCCGGTGAGCCTTCCATGGTATGTTTGATGTATCCGTCATACCACGGGATTGTCTGATAATCGCCAATGAAGGTACCTTGGTACACAAACTCGGTCGGCCCGCCAAAGACAACACCAATCGTTTGACCTGCCCATCCCCCCTTGATTTTATCCTTAAGTACCGACAGCGGTATCGTCTTCGACTGGGGCACCACTTCGTACGATGCCGCATACGCGAGCATGCCCAACACGGTCATGACGCTTGCCAAACTCATTTTTATACGGTCCATGATCCTCCTATTTAGTTAGTTGCCTATCAAAAAATGTAACGCCACACCCGGCTATTGCGCTTAGCACATGTCATAACGACACCTCCCTGCGAAACGGAATGGAGGACTGGGCCCCCATCCTCGTTACCGCTATGGATGCCGCGCGGCACGCAAATGACGCAGCGCTTTCCAAATTCTTGCCTTCCGCCAACGCCACAGCTAGCGCGCCATTGAACACATCACCTGCGGCTGTAGTGTCAACTGTCTCAACTGCGGGCGAAGGAACGTGGCTAAACGACCCGTCTTGTTCCAACACCACTGCCCCATCCTTACTTAGCGTAATAATGACGTTTTTAACGCCGCGGGCCTGTATACGCTCGGCCGCTTGTCGGGCAGTGTCCATATCGACAACCCGAATGCCGGAAAGCACTCCCGCTTCGCTCATGTTCGGGGTGAGGATGTCCACCAAACCGAACAAATTGGCCACTTCCTCATTGGCAGGTGCCGGATTGAGAATCACCTGCATATCCCGTTTCTGTGCATATTCTAGTGCGAAGCGGACGGTTTGCATCGGAATTTCCAATTGCATGAGCAATATGTTGGCAAGGGGGTAATGTCCGAACAACCGCTCCACGTCCGCCGGTCGCAGATTGGCATTCGCTCCAGGTGCCACCACGATGCTATTTTCACCAGCCTCATCTACGGTAATCAGCGCAATACCCGACGGGCCGCTCGGATCCGTCATAACACCTTTCGTGTCAACGCCCTCCTCCTCAAATAACCGTGCGGACTGCCGCCCGAAAATGTCATCACCAATCTTGCTTATGAAAGCCACATCACCTCCTAACCGCGCGACGGCCACGGCTTGGTTGGCACCCTTGCCACCGGGATTCATGAAAAAAGCCCCACCCAGAACCGTTTCTCCGGGCTGCGGGATATGGCTCGTCTTAACAACCATATCCATATTGGCGCTGCCTATTACGACGACTTTTTTGCTCATATACGTTCACAAAGTGTAATAATTGGTTTACGGCGGCAGGCCGGAGGATACGTGCGCCAACGTTTGAGGCTCGTAACCCCGAAAAGTGCGAAGCTTATCGATAAACGCGATGACGTCTGCCCCTTGAGCGTTGGATGAATATCATTGACGTCCCACATCATAAATATCCCTCCAATATTGCCCGCTTTACTAAGCTCGCCACGTGCGTCACGTCAAATTTCAAAAAAAGATTCGCTCGATAGGTCTCTATCGTTTTTTCAGAAAGGAATAACTCGTCGGCAGCCTCTTTAATCGTTTTGCCGCTGATGATGGCAGAAAGTACTTCTTTTTCGCGCGGGGTTAGCACTACCTTAGAAGGCTGCATAAGCCGGTGAACGGGGATATTATCGCGAATTGATGTCGAAAAATAAGTTTGATCAGCCATAACGGCTTTAACAGCGAGCATGATTTCTTCCTCTCCATCGGCTTTGGATACGTAACCATGCACCCCCTGCTTGACCAGCAAGTTGACGGTCGCCTCGTCGTTAAGCGTGGATATGGCGATAATTTTCATATGGGGGTAGGTGTCGCGAAAAGACCTGACAAACTCCCTTGCATCATGACGACCAAACCTCACGTCTTGGAAAAGGATATCGATCGTATGAGTTTGCAATAGTTCTAGCAATTCTGATTTGTCCGCTGCCACAAACACCTCGACATGTGGCAAGTTGGTTGAAAATAAATTTTGGAATCCGCTTAGGACCAAACTGTGGTCGTCAGCCACAGCGATCTTGATTGGAACTTCACCCATAGCGGTCCGCAAAAAGTGAAACATCCCTTTGTAGTTTGATGTCCGTTTGCGCAGTGCCGTTGTCCCACCTACGCGGCGTTGTACGTCGCATTTCCCCAATCGCATGAAGGGGAATGAGTGTATAGATGAAAAACCTATATAAATCCACCATATAACTTTGTGTTTAAGGTTTGAAAGGCAAATAGGTACAATGGTAGCCGTCGTTCACAACAAAGATAGAATTAAAAAGTATACAGCCCGATAATATACATTAAGTCGGAGTCAAACCAAGTCTAGGCCTAACTGCGCATTGAACGGCAGCCTACTGCCAGCGTAGTCGCTAGACTCAGTACGTGTGCGATCCTTACCTGGCGAAGAAGGCCTCTAAAAACAGGAATCCATCCATCAGGACAGCGGTGGCGGGTCAGGCGACTCGCTCTTTATCCGCAGCTTGTCTTCCGGCAACGGGGTAAACACTTCGTTATCCGTGGGCGGTAGTACGAAGCGCCCCTGTCTCCAGTCCTCCTTTGCCTGTTCGATGCGCTCGCGCCGGGAGGAGACAAAATTCCACCAAACGAATCGTTCGCCCAGCGGTTCACCGCCCAGCAACATCAGTGTGGAGTCTTCCTTAGCGCGTATTATGGGATCCATTCCCCGAGTGAACACCAACATCTGGCCAGCGGGATACGTAACTCCCGCTACTTCGACGCTCCCTTTAGCGATGTAGAAACCACGTTCCAGGTGGTCTTTAGGGAGACCGAAGGTTGCGCCCTGCTGCAGAACGACGTGTAGGTAAAACAAGTCGGAATGAGTCTTGACATCGTTTTTTAATCCAAACGCCTCCCCCGCGATTAACCGCATCCATATCCCGGAATCGGTATAGACCGGCAACTCATCCCGCGTGTAGTTCACGAACGATGGGTCCGTCTCCTCATCTTTTTCAGGCAGCGCCACCCATGTCTGAATCATCTCCAAGCCTCCGGCCAGCGCAGCGGGATCTTCAAAACGCTCGGAATGGGCAATCCCCTTGCCTGCCGTCATCCAGTTCACCTCGCCAGGTTTTATAACTTGCTCGACCCCCAAGCTGTCGCGATGCGTCACCTGCCCATCAAACAAATAGCTCACGGTAGAGAGACCGATATGCGGATGGGGAATTACGTCGAGCGACGAGGCTTCGGCTGGGATGTTCCCAATAGGCCCTGCATGATCCATAAAAATGAACGGCCCCACCATGCGTCGAAGACGGAACGGCAGGATACGTTTCACTTTCATTGAAGGGCTAATAGCCGCGTGTCGGGCTTCTATTACAATATCGAGCATAGTGAAGCGGATTTGAAGGAATCATACGCGTCGACAACTAAGGTCGCTGTGTAAAGATAAGAAAATCTGGCAGTCGCTCCGCCGGTCAGGCGAATTTATCTCCACACATAAAACCTACTCGCAAATCTTTATGCGTACCTTTGCCTATGTGGAGGCACGGAAGAGAAAAAGAAGCAGCGAAACCCCGAGCGGCCGTAAACGCCTAGGCACGTATGGCCTGTGGTTTGTTTTGGCACTCTTCTCCCTCAGCCCCTGTACGCTAAAAGAGGCCCTATTTGCCTGGGCAGATGTAACGTACGACAAGCCACCCAATAAAGCACGAACCCTAGTCCAGCAGACCAATTGCGCTTACTTCACACTCGACGCAAGGTGTGTTTCTTCTCAAAGCGAAGCACCCTCGGGAGGGTCATTGACGCTAGCTTCCGAATCCAGCTTTCGTACACCGGACGAAGCTCCCCACCCGCTACCTGAGCGCTATTCCCTAACCTCGGGCAATTCACCGCCCAAATATATTTTATATAAACGGTTGAAAATCGGTAATGCGTAATCCCACGTCGGGTTGCAATACTGAGTTCAATACGTTTTTATAAAATATTAATATCATGAAACAAACTTTTGATGCCTCGGCTCCATCAGCCGGGCTGTCCACCTTGGCGCTACGCTGGGTTGTGGGATGGACGTATTTTTCGGCCTTTTGGCGCCGATTGATCCTAGACAATAAACTGATCCCGGAAGAAGCCGGGTATATCGGAGAGAAGTTCAACCATTTCTTGCCGAATGCTCTGGGGATCAAACCCATGATTGAGTATCTCGTGAGTAATCCCGAGGCACTTCAGGCCGCCATGGTTGCCTTCACACTCGTCGAAGCGGTAGTCGGGTTGCTTATGATCCTCGGGCTATTCACCCGGTTAATGAGCGTCGGTGTAATCGTTCTGGCTACGGGGATTCTATTGGGCGCAGGATGGTTGGGTACCACGTGCCTAGACGAATGGCAGATCGGTGTGCTCGGCATCGCCAGCGGTTTTACACTTTTCTTAACGGGTAGCGGACGTTACTCGCTTGACCATTTCTTTGTACGCCGCGGTGCCCGCTTTACGAGGGCGCGTTGGTTTCCCTTACTGGCTTCTGGCCCGTTGCCAGTCGCCAACCCTGCACCAAAAATCCTCCTATTCGCATCGATAATTACTGGATTAACCCTGTTTACAAACCAGTATTTTCATGGGGGCGTGTTCGGTTCATTACATAACAAATCGGTCAGACCGAAAGTAGAAATATCACATGTGCATGTGAATGACACCTCGCTCGGATTCCGTCTATTTAGGGTGGAAGGCGCCGATGTGTACGGATCCTTTATGATCGGTATACAGATTTTAGACGAGCGGCAGCACGTGGTCAAAGCATTTGACCACACGGATTTGGCGGGTATCCCGATCGAACACATACGCAACCATTACGTATCCAAAATTAAGCCTGGGGCGCATAGTTTAGTCTTGCCGTTAGGCGCCAAGGCGGACATCACCCTGGACATCGGGAATTTGGAAATCCGGGATGGCTACACCCTGAAACTCATTGATGTGAGTGGCATTACATGGACGGCAGCCATTAACCTGTAATCCGATAAGCGCAAGCTTAGAGGTCAAGCTTCTAAGCTTGCCTATTAAACTCCGTTCAGTCGGATGCCTGCAACCTCTCGCGGTGCATTTGACCCCAAAATCGAAGGGCCTGGATAACTGGAGCGAGGGTATCCGCATAATCCGCTTTTTCGTAACGGATCTTTACGGGATAATCTTCGATTATGGTCCGTTTTACCAATCGGTGGTGTTCCAGCTCCTTCAGTTCCTTTGCCAGCACTTTTGGGGTTATCCCGGGAATGCTTACTTGGATATCCGTAAAGCGTGCATTCCCCGCCGCTATCGAGATGATAATCGGCAATTTCCATTTGCCGCTAATGAGATCGAGTGCCTCACGAACGGACACCACCGTATCCATGCAACAAGCGTGCGTTTTTCTCTTGGTCATGTCCGCTAACGTATTACTTCGTGGCTTCACTATCCTTTGGGAAAGCACTATACAAAGTAAAGCATTAATTTCGCAACTTTGTCTACCTCTCACAAAACGACGGCGGCATTGGAGTGCCGTTCGAAAAAACGTCCGGACAATGAACAAATCGCATACTGCATATTCCGTATTAGAACTTGCACTAATTCCGCAAGGCAAAACCGTTAAACAGACCCTAAATGACGCTTTGGAGGCGGCGAGAGTGGCCGAAGCAGCCAACTACACACGCTATTGGTTTGCCGAACATCACAACTCCGCCAACATTGGCAGCAGCGCACCCGCCATCCTGATCGGCTACGTAGCGGACAACACGGAGCGTATCCGCGTAGGCGCGGGAGGTGTCATGTTGCCTAACCATTCGCCGCTTATCGTAGCTGAGCAGTTTGGAACGCTAGCGCACCTCTATCCTGGGCGTATTGATCTGGGCTTGGGCAGGGCACCGGGCACGGACCGCGCCACGGCGCAGGCCATACGTTCTGATTTCATGCAGGCCGCGCAAAGCTTTCCGCATGAAGTTGAGAAACTGCAACAATATTTCTCGGCGGACAACGCGCACGCTCCGGTGCGGGCCGGTATTGCGGAGGGAACCGATACTACGCTGTACATCCTGGGATCAAGCACGGACAGCGCCCATTTGGCTGCAAGCAAAGGCCTTCCCTACTCGTTTGCGAGCCACTTCGCAACCACCCACCTGTTCCAAGCCCTGAAAATTTACCATGACGAATTCCAGCCTTCGGAATTTCTTCAGAAACCTTACACCATCGTAGGCATCAACGCCTTGGTGGCAGATAGCGACGCGGAAGCCGAACGTCTCTTCACGACGCTCATTCGCATGTTCTTGGGCGTCCTTACCGGCAATACAAACGCCGGTCTCCACCCGCCTACGGACCTCACGCCGGACTTGCGGGAAGTTTTGCAACATCCCACCCTGCACCAAATGCTGAAGTATTCCTTTGTAGGCAGCAAGGAAACCGTCAAGGCACAACTCCAACAGTTCCTCGACCAGACTCGCGCCGACGAGCTGATCGTCGTGTCATCGACCTTCGACCATGCAGACCGGATTAAGTCCATCCAGCTCTTTGCGGAAGTCATGGCCGAAATCAATACGGAAAAAGAGGCGCTAAGCGAATCCCCGTCTTAAAGTTCCGGACCTTAGGGTTGCTTTTCTACTAAGTATTTCCAATACCGTTTTGGCAAGTGACGAAGGTGTAACCTCATGTTGCGGCGTGCTTCAATGTTCGTGCTCTTGAAGTATTGTTTCCACAGTCGTTCGACCTGCTCATTGCGCCCATCCCACGCCAAGACCAAGCCATTAGGGTTTTCGGAAGATCCGTCCGCTGCCGCGCGAACCACCTCCGTCACCGAGTTTCCATCGTAGTGCATTCCATAATCGCGTTTAGCGTCAAAAATAAGCCACGGTTGGTCAGCATAACGCTGGCGGAAGAATTTAACGACCAAGGGCAATACATTGAAGTCCGGTTCGATTGTGGCGACGTATAATCCGGTAGCAGTCTTTGCGAAACGAACGAATGCCGTCATGCGATGCCTTTCACGACTGACCTTTTTCAGCGTCTGCGAAAAAAACAAGACGTCGCTATCGCCGTGATTCTCCAGCACTTGGGGACCTGCCAGGAATATCTGTTGAGCGACGCGGTACCCCGCCCGCCAAGCCGCTGCATCTTCGGATAGAAAATTCCGCCAAAAGTGGCTCGCTTTTTCCGTGCATACCCGCTGTACCAGGCCGGCGTGCACACGTTTCGCTTTCGTTAGATCGGTAACCACAGTCCGTACCTCGCCAAACAATTCCAGGCCGCCCATCTGGGCCGACACTGGGGTCGCATCCCACTCTTTTCGCTCGAAACACTCGAACAGGCCAGACAGATAGCCGGCATACGTCCCGTCAAATTGATACCTCACCATACTCTTGAACCGCTTAGAAAAGGGTGAGCTGAACAGGCTGGACGGCCGGACGGGAATTTCCACTCGCTGTCGCCAAAATGGATCGGCGCACGTCTTCCATGGCAGGCGCGCCAAGCGAAAAGGGAGCGTCTGCGTAGGTAATAAAGTATCGCGCCCGGTTGAAGGCCAAGCCCATTTTGCGAAGCTGATGTTCATATAAGCGTCCGAAACGCCGAGCTTGTACGATCTTTCGGGCCGACTGAATACCAATCCCGGGGACTCGGACGATGTCCCGATATTCGGCGCGGTTGACGTCCACGGGAAATTGATGGGGATTGCGGAGTGCCCATGCTAATTTGGGGTCTACTGCGAGGTCCAGATGTGGCGTCGTGGGATCAAGCAGCTCATCGAGTCGGAAATCATAGAACCGCAACAGCCAATCGGTTTGATACAGTCGATTTTCGCGCAACAACGGAGGCGCCGAGCCGATTTGGGGCAAGGAAGTATGGTCTTTATTGATCGGGATATACCCGCTGTAGTAAACCCGCTTTAACCCAAAGGCTTGGTAAAAATCCGTCGCCGCACGCATAATCTCGAAATCCGTATCGGCCGTGGCACCAACGACCATTTGGGTACTTTGACCCGCCGGCACGAACGTTGGCACGTGCTTCATCAGCTTTTTTTCTTCGTTAAAGGCCCGCATTTGCTGGTTAACGAAAGCAAGCGGCTTTTTGACGGACTCGAAATCTTTTTCGGGCGCCACCGTTTTTAAACCCGCTTCGGTCGGCACTTCCAGATTGATACTCATTCGGTCTACGTACATCCCAGCTTCGCGAACCAGTTCTTCGCTCGCCCCCGGAATGGTCTTCAAATGGATATACCCATTGTACGCTTCCTCGGTACGCAGTTTCTTGACAATACGCAACAAACGCTCCATGGTGAAGTCCGCATTCTTGAAAATACCCGAACTCAGGAACAATCCCTCGATATAATTGCGACGATAGAAACTCATCGTCAAGTCGACCACTTCTCCTACCGTAAAGGCGGCACGCTTCACATCGTTGCTTATGCGGCTCACGCAGAACGCGCAATCATAGATGCAATGGTTTGTCAGCAAAATTTTCAATAAGGACACGCAGCGCCCATCTTCGGTGTAGGAATGACAAATCCCGGATTTCGATGCGTCGCCTATACCTCCGGTATTCTTCCGTTTGCTTCCACTCGAACTGCAACTCACATCGTACTTGGCGGCATCCGCGAGGATGACTAGTTTCTCTTCGATTCGATTCATTTTAGCATGCACATCTTAATGCTTCAAAATTACTAAAAATAATAGCAACTTTAGGCGCGGAATTTGCAGTATTATTTTTATGATTTCAGTCACTCCCGAAGGAGTTTTCTGCGAGGCCGGAAATTTCCACATCGATCCTTGGCGCCCAGTAGCCAACGCGTTGATAACCCACGGACATGCCGACCACGCACGCTCGGGTATGGGAAAGTACCTGTGTCACCACCACACCGTTCCTATTCTACAAAGCCGGATAGCGACCGATATCCGCGTACAGGGCGTGGATTATGGCCGGCCGATCACCATCAACGGCGTGCAGGTGTCGTTCCATCCTGCCGGTCACATCATTGGGTCGGCTCAGATCCGCCTCGCTCACAAAGGCCGGGTGACCGTCATCTCTGGAGATTACAAGTTGCAGGACGACGGCCTATCCGAACCCTTCGAGCCTGTAAAATGCCATGAGTTCGTCACGGAAAGTACGTTTGGGTTGCCCATCTATCGGTGGCCGTCCATTACGGTCCAACACCAACAACTTCGGGAGTGGGTAGCGTACAATCAATCGATCGGCAAAACCTCCGTTTTTATCGGCTATTCGCTAGGCAAAGCGCAACGCTTGCTGCAGGCACTGAACGGTTGTGGACCCGTCTACGTCCATTCCGCCATCGCCCGCCTCAACGAGGCTTACTCCCGCGCGGGTGTAAGTCTGCCAACTTATGTGCCGGCGGATCTGCATACGGATGTTCGTCAGCTCGACCAAGGCATCGTGATCCTTCCGCCCGCCTTAGCGGACTCGAATATCATCCGGAAAATACCCAACCGTGCCACGGCTATCTGTTCGGGGTGGATGCAGGTACGTGGCGCCCGGCGTTGGCGCAGTGCGGATGCCGGGTTCGCCATCAGCGACCACGCAGACTGGCAAGGCCTTCTCACCGCGGTCCGCGAGACAGGTGCGGAAAAAGTATACGTCACCCACGGACAGACAACTGTCTTCGCCCGTTACTTAAACGAACAGGGCATCATGGCCCAAGAGTTGCGGACTGAATTTGGCGATGAGGAAGAACCCACGCCCGCAAGCGATACACCACCCCGCCTATGAAAACATTTGCCCGACTGGTGAACGCCTTGGACAGTACCAACAAAACCACCCAAAAGCTGGAGGCCATCGAACATTTCTTGGTAGAAGCCGATTCCAAGGACAAATTATGGCTACTCGCACTTTTCACCGGACGACGCCCGAAGCGTCCCGTGAACACCCGCTTATTAAGGGAATGGGCCATCGAAGTGACGGGCATCCCCGAATGGCTCTTTTTGGAATCGTACTCCTCCGTGGGCGACCTGAGCGAAACGATCGCATTGGTCCTGCCCCCGCCCCGCCATGCGATCGACCGATCCCTCCACGATTGGATGATACGCATCGCGACGCTCGGCAACCAAACCGAAGCGGATAAAAAAGCGTTTGTCCTAGAAGCGTGGGATGGACTGGCTACGATGGAACGTTTTATATTCAACAAGTTGCTGGGCGGCAGCTTTCGCTTGGGCATTTCTTCCAAATCCTTCGTCAATGCCTTGGCTAAACATTATAACCTAGCGGCTAGCACCGTAATGCATAGTATCATGGGCGACTGGAACATGGAAGATATCACCTTCGACGAGCTCGTGCGCGGCGCGCATACCGACGCATCGTTGTCCAAGCCTTATCCGTTTTGCTTGGCCTATGCGCTGGAGAAAACGCCCGAAGAGCTGGGCGACGTCGCCGACTGGCAAGCTGAATATAAATGGGACGGTATTCGGGGGCAGTTTATAAAACGGCGGGGTGAAGTATCTATTTGGTCGCGGGGGGAAGAGCTCATCACGGCACAGTTTCCGGAGCTAGCGGATGCGTTGCGCGCATTGCCAGGCGATTTTGTAATCGACGGTGAAATACTGGTGCGCAATAATGATGAGGTGCTGGATTTTGCCCTATTGCAACGCCGTCTCAACCGCAAGAAAATCACGAAGAAAACCCTAGCTGAGCTGCCTGCCAGTGTATATGCATATGACTTGCTGGAATGGGATGGCAGCGATTGGCGAGCCAAACCCTTGGGCGAGCGACGGGTGCAATTGGAAAAGCTATTTCGCCTCCACCCTTCAGCGCACTTGTACCTATCGCCCGTCATCGAAGCAAGCGACTGGGCGCATTTGGCCGAGTTGCGCAGCAAGGCGCGGGACATCAACAGCGAAGGCCTGATGTTGAAACACCGGCAGTCAGCTTACCGGGCCGGTCGCAAAAAAGGAGATTGGTGGAAATGGAAGATCGCTCCCCTTACCCTCGATGCCGTGTTGGTATATGCGCAGAAAGGAAGCGGACGACGCAGTGGCTACTACACCGATTATACCTTTGCCATACGGGACGGTGACCAGCTCGTGACGATCGCTAAAGCCTATTCGGGGCTCACCGACCAAGAGATTCGCGAGGTAAGCCGCTTCGTATCCCGAAACGCGCTCGAAAAGTTCGGGCCCGTGCGCACGGTACGGCCCGAGCTGGTATTTGAGATTGCCTTTGAGGGTATAGCCGCCAGCGCTAGGCACAAAGCCGGCGTAGCATTACGCTTCCCCCGTATTCTGCGTTGGCGCAAGGACAAAACCGTCGACCAAATCGACGACATTGAAGAAGTACGAAAATTAATTAAGTAATGGCGAAACGCCCTGCATTTGAAGCTAGCACGGGTTACCGACTTATCACGACGTGGATGGAATCTAAGGGCAATGCGCCATTCGACTTCCAACGCCAAGCGTGGGCACGCTACAGCCGGGGCTATAGTGGCATGGTGGTCGCCCCTACGGGTTTTGGCAAGACTTATTCCGTCTTTCTGGCGGTGCTTATCGACTTCATAAACCATCCGGAACGCTATAGGCCCGGCCTCAAGCTTTTGTGGGTTACGCCACTACGATCCTTGGCTAAAGACCTCGCCCGTGCGATGGAGGAGGCCATCGAAGAAATAGGTCTTGACTGGGCGGTCGGCGTTCGAACAGGCGACACAGACCCAAAAATACGGCAGCGCCAAACCCGAGCAATGCCTGACATTTTGCTTGCCACACCAGAAAGCCTCCACCTATTATTGGCACAAAAAGGCCGGGAGCGTTTCTTCAAACAGCTTCAGTGCGTGGCTGTGGATGAATGGCACGAACTACTCGGCACCAAGCGCGGTGTCATGACCGAACTTGCGCTAGCGTATCTGCGGAGTCACGTGCCTGGCCTCCGCACGTGGGGCATTACGGCGACTATCGGAAATTTGAACGAGGCGATGGACGTTTTACTCGCCTACGAAGCGAAGACAACCCGAGTGGTGGCACGCGAGAAAAAGCGGATTGAAATATTGCCGGTCTATCCCGACGAAGTAGACGTGCTGCCCTGGGCAGGGCATTTGGGGGCAAAATTGGTCGAAAAAGTCGTCCCCATTATTTTAGCCAGCAAGTCAACACTGATTTTTACCAATACGCGCAGCCAAAGCGAACTCTGGTACCAGCTATTGCTGGAAGCCCACCCCGATTTTGCTGGCCAATTGGCCTTGCACCACAGCTCAGTCGACGGGCACGTTCGTCATTGGATCGAAGAAGCGCTGAGCGATGGCCGCTTAAAGGCGGTAGTCGCTACCTCCTCATTGGATCTGGGCGTCGATTTCAAGCCGGTAGATACCATCGTGCAGGTCGGTTCAAGTAAGGGCGTCGCCCGTTTCATGCAGCGGGCAGGACGCAGCGGACACTCACCTCATGAGGTGTCCCGCATCTATTTCGTTCCTACGCATTCCCTCGAACTGATAGAGGTAGCCGCACTGAAAGAAGCGATTAAAACCAAAACCATTGAAAGCCGCGAGCCACTGCCGTTGACGTTTGATGTTCTCGTCCAGTTTATGGTCACCATCGCCTTGGGTGGCGGATTTCGCGAAGCCGAGCTGTATAGGGTGGTGAAGCGGACGTTTGCATTCGGTGAAATGACCGAATCAGAATGGCAGTGGTGCATATTATTTATCACGGAAGGAGGATCCATTGGTAAACGTTACGAAGATTTCCATAAAGTGGCCCGGCAGGAAGACGGCCTCCTAGTGGTCAACAAACGCCGCATTGCGATGCTTCACCGCATGAATATGGGCGTTATCGTCAGCGACGCGATGTTGCGGGTAAAATTCGTTTCGGGCGGTTATATCGGTATGGTGGAAGAGTACTTTCTCGCCCGGCTCAAGCCCGGCGCCAAGTTCGTACTCGCCGGACGGGTACTTGAGCTCGTGCGCGTCAAGGATATGGTAGCCCAGGTTCGGTCCTCCCAAGGCAAGGCCATTGCACCCAGCTGGCTGGGCGGACGCCTGCCGCTCAGCGCCAACTTGAGCCACTTTCTTCGTCAGAAGCTCGCCGCAGCCAAACACCCCGGCGCCTCCGAAAAGGAACTGCGATTCCTGCACCCGTTGCTAGACCGACAAAGCGCCCATTCCCATATTCCAGCCGAAGACGAATTTCTCGTGGAGTCAATCAAGACCCGCGAAGGATTTCATCTTTTTATGTATCCCTTTGAGGGCCGGCTCGTGCACGAAGTGATGGCCGCTTTGGTAGCGTATCGCATCAGCCTTCGCGTCCCTATTAGCTTCTCCATGGCGATGAACGACTACGGATTCGAGCTATTCTCTGACTCCGAAATCACGCTATCGGAAGATGATCTGCGGGCGGTTTTGGGAAAGGGAGGACTCATGGCGGATGTCTTGGCGAGCGTGAATGCAACGGAAATGGCGAAGCGCAAATTTCGGGACATCGCGGTCATCTCGGGGTTAGTCGTGCAAAACATGTATGGCGCGCAGCGCAACAACCGCTCGCTGCAATCGTCTTCGGGGATTATCTTCCAAGTGCTCGAAGACCACGAACCCGGCAGCCTCCTTCTCAAACAAGCTTACACG
Organism: uncultured Sphingobacteriaceae bacterium; assembly: GCA_964423925.1. Taxonomy (GTDB): domain Bacteria; phylum Bacteroidota; class Bacteroidia; order Sphingobacteriales; family Sphingobacteriaceae; genus CAYRGQ01. The sequence goes on from CAYRGQ010000045.1 coordinate 20,207, forward strand.
GAAGTGTTTAACCAACAGTTGGAGGAACAGCGTCTCGTGGCCGCCTTTGATCGCATTGACAAAAGTCGTATCATCTATCGATTTGCCACCGGCTTTACACCACTGAGCTTTCCCATCAAAGTAGATAGTCTTCGGCAATCTCTATCGAGCGAGGATTTAGCTTCCCGCATTGCCAAACTGCGTGAACGCACGCTCAAAATGCCTAGTCCATGAACGGATTGACAACACACACCCTACACTTTGGCGGGCAGGAACTGTGGCTAACCGACCAACGGGCTCTCTATTGGCCGGACGAACAGGCGCTCATCCTGGCCGACCTCCATCTCGGCAAAGCGGCTCATTTTCGGCGACATGGCATCCCTTTGCCTTCGAGCGTGAATGACCGCGACCTGGAGCGCTTGAACGCCTTACTCGACCACTTCATTCCCAGGCATCTTATTATTGTTGGAGACTTTAGCCATGCGGGTGCCAACGCCGAGGTCGGCCGTTTTTCGCATATCGCAAAGCGCCACCTACACACCTGCTTCACCTTAGTACGCGGAAACCACGACAGGTTGCCTCCCCAGCAACTGGCGGAGTGGGGAATCGAAAACTGCCTGGATAACTGGCAGCTCCGGAACATACGATTCGCTCACGAACCCGTCGCCGACGACACGCCAACCATCAGTGGACACCTTCATCCGGGTGTTCGGATACCACTACCGCACAAACGCCACATCAAGTTGCCTTGCTACGTTGTTACGGGTCAGCAGTTGATTCTACCTGCCTTCAGTTTGTTTACCGGTTTGGATATTCATTCCGTGCCGACGGGAGCGACTTGCTACGCGATATACGAGGACAGAATTTTTCAAATCGACCGGTGAGAGGCGAGAAACACCGTCGCCTGCTCGATTGGTGTGGCCCCCAAAAACGGAGAAGGCAGGTGGCGGGCGCCATACTGCCTTCTTCCATTCAACCTAAACCTGCCGTTTGCTATCGACATTACCTTTAGAAACTCAATTGTCTATCACGAAAAACTCCACCCGACGATTCCACTGGTGTTCTTCATCGGTACATTCAACCCCCTTGTCACACGCGTTGGCCAGCTTGGTAAAACCGTAGCCTTTCGCTACCAAGCGTTCGGATGCGATTCCTCTGCTCACGAGATAGGCAACGGCGGCATCTGCACGGCGTTGTGATAGCCCCATATTATACGCATGCGTGCCCCGCGAATCGGTGTGTGCGCTTAACTCGATACGCACACTGGGATCACTATCCAGGAATGCTGCGATTTTATCCAACTCAATTGCCGCATCCGGACGTATCGTTGCATCGTCAAAATCAAAATAGATATTACGTAGCACCACGACTTCTTCGACCTCCACGGGTTGTAGGAAAAGTTCCTTAGCGAACGTAGCCGAGCTATCAATTCCCTTTGTGGTGAACCGCAGTGGCTCCATGGGTCGGAATCCGGTTTGATCTGCCAATAATAAATAGTCAGTGTCCTCCGATAAGTTGAACCTAAATTTACCATCGCGTTCAGCGTTTAACGTCACGGCTTCCGTCTCATTGCCCACCGGTGTAAGCGTAACGAGCGCGCCTGACACTGGCAAATTGGTTTTAGCATTGTATACCCCCCCACTCAGGTCCAGCTGAATTACCTTGTTGAGGTTAAACCAATAAATGTCGTCACTACCCGCTCCGCCGATGCGATTGGAGGCAACATAGCCTTCCTTGCCCTGTACGAATCGAATAGAAAAATCGTCGTGGGGCGAATTGAAAGGAAATCCTAAATTCTTGATTGTCGCGACATTCCCATCGTTTTCGAAGCGGAAGACGTCAAGCCCCCCCATACCTAGGTGTCCATTCGACGAAAAATAGAACACCCCGTCTTCGCTCACACTTGGAAACCGCTCATCGCCGGTGGTATTTACCCGCTGTCCCATATTGATCGCCTCACCCCAATCACCGTCTCCCCGCCGAACCACGTAGTATATATCCGTCCCCCCGTAGCCGCCTGGCATGTCTGAGGTGAAATACAAGGTGTCCCCGCTTGGGGTCAGAAACGGATCGCCAACAGACCATTCGGTAATGTTATTGTATCGAAACGGCCTGGCCTCTTCTCCCCAATTTTCTGCATTCAACGCATTGGAAAATATTTCAATATTAACTGTTACATCGTTGCGTTTTCTTTTCCGTTCATCACGCGTCGGTTGGCGAGTCAGGGCAAAATACACCTCATTTCTTTGCTCGGAAAAGGTCGCTGGCCCGAAGTGGCTAGCGCCATGATCCTGAGCCGATGAGACACGTGTTACCGCGTCTCCCTCTGCCTTATACAGGGTCATGTACGGATTGCCAGTCCAGCCGTAGATAATATCCGGATTTGCCGACCCATCAATACGGTCAGACGCGAAATACAGACCTTCTGGTCCCACCGTTGCACCGAATTCAGACTGGGGGCTATTCAGCCAACGCATGTTTTTTATTTCAACCGCTTTCTGGGGATTTTGCACCCACACGACGGCTGAATCGCACGATGCGATCAGGACGTTCAGTTGTTCCTGTTGTATGCCTACGTCTCCCTTGTTGGCCACTCGCTGGTATTGGGCTTTCGCCTCCTTAAATTTAGAGTTGTTTCGCAATACATGTCCATACCTCAGAATGTGTTCACCTTTGGCATCATCATCGTTCGCCAATCGCGCATACCACGCCTCTGCCTGCTGATAGTCGCGTATGTTGAAATAGGCCTCTGCGAGCCGCTCAGCAGTTCGTGCAGATGGCTTTGTTTCGTACGCCCGGCTGTACAATTCGATCGCCGTAACAAAATTAAAAGCATCAAACTCCCGATCCGCAGACTTAATCAGGGAATATTGCGCTTGTACAGAGAGGGTAGCTGCTAGGCAAAACCCGATGATTAGATTGACCCTTTTGTATAAAAATTTCATCTGTTTGCTGTTTTCTTATGCATTCCAGTTACTCAGAATTATCATTTTTCATTCTTTGGACGCTCTCGGCCCTAGCTTTTCATGCTGGCCAAAGCATTAAAAGTATCGTGGTGTCCGCATACGCTGCGTACCTCGATTCAGAGTGTATCCTAATGAAATCTCATGCGTACTGCCTACTTGGTTACTGATACGGCTGAGTGCGTAATCGAAAGAATAGCCGATTCTAAACTGTTCTCCAGCCACAAACTCTGCTAAAGCAATGATTGAGTTGGGTCTAGGTAGGTCTGGTGACAAGTCCCTCCCAGTCGACAGTGCCGTGCGATAGGTCAGTCCAAAGGTAAACTGTTCGACAAACATCACTGCTGCGTTCAGATCTGCTGTCCAAGCGCGGTGCGCCGAATTATTAGCGTTCTTTACCAATACCGAGGGTTTTAGCAAAATTTCGGACGCCAGCGGCACGATTCCTCCCGTATTGAAATAGTACTGCGTAACCGGCGGAATGCGTGTGCTGGTACTGCCTTGGTTAAACACCAGCCGTGAAATTAAATTATCCATCCCGAAACCGGCAAAAAACACGTTGTTGGAATAGAAAATCCCAAAACGGGCATCGGGAAGAAAAGAGCTTTCGATGTGGACGGGTTCCTGTTGGTCGGTGCGGACACCTGCATTGTCAAAAGCCGAGTGAATCACCCCAACTCCGAGACCGAAGGCGAGGCGATTTTCGGGATCCCAACCTACCCGCAGGCGATACGCATAATTGGCATATGCGTAGACGCGCTTCTCCAGTCCAACCCGGTCATTCATCAGGTTAATGCCTAAGCCGACATTGTCGCCGGCTGCCCGCATGTCAGCCGCCAGCGCCAGCGTACGCGGCCCTCCTGTCATTCCCGTCCATTGCGAGCGGTAGTAACTGTGCAGGTTGACGGGGCCGCGGTACCCGGCATATGCCGGATTGATGTACAACGCGTTGAACATGTATTGGCTGTATTGGGCTACTTGCTGTCCATATGTCGGTGCCAGCGACGCCATCATCAAGACAAGTACAATATATTTTCTCATCGTTCGTATTGTTTGAGACATTATCTAGTATCAGTTGAAATAACCTGCTGGCAGGGTTCAGCCTACCAGCAAGTTATCATTGCCGTTTATCGATTGGTGGTGCGAACAATTGCCACGGCTCCTTTATGGACCTGCCACCCCTCTCCACTGCTGTCGCGCACGCGCAGTATGTAGAAATACGTACCCTCACC
>CAYRGQ010000046.1:0-23851 GCA_964423925.1 uncultured Sphingobacteriaceae bacterium
GATGCCGGCCAGCACGCCCCGCAGGTTCAGGTAGGCGATGGGCGTGAACGTGAAGTGAAACAGCCTAGTATATATTTCGTTGTGCTCATGACTTAATTATGCTGAGGGGAATAGTTATTTTTTCGTCTCAAGTCAGCAATCTCCTCCTCGGAAATCGAGTCGTACTTGCTCAAGCTATCGATAAAGAACTCTGCTTGCTCCTTATCTACTTTACCTTCTTCAATCAGCTTAACTTTTTGCTGCAAGCTCGCGCTCTTCAACAACATCTTCACCTCAGCAATAGCGATACCTGGCAAGAAGCGCAGGAACAGCAGGAATAAGGTAAAGAACAAGCCAATGGAACCAACGAAGATGCCCACGTCAACCCATGTGGGGTAGAACATGGCCCAGCTAGAGGGCAAGTAGTCGCGGTGCAGCGACGTAACGATAATTACGAAACGCTCGAACCACATGCCGATGTTTACTACGATAGACAGTACCCAAGAAATAGGGATACTTGTCCGTATTTTCTTGAACCAAAACAACTGTGGCGAAATCACGTTGCAGGTCATCATCGCCCAGTAGGCCCAAGCGTAGGGACCGAACATCCGGTTGGTGAAGGCGTACATCTCGTACTCCGAACCCGAATAGAACGCGATGAAGAGCTCCGTCAAGTACGCAATACCCACAATCGAACCCGTGACCATAATAATCTTGTTCATCGCCTCGATGTGGAACATGGTAATATAGTTCTCGAAGTTGAGCACCTTGCGCATCACGAGCAAGAGTGTCTGCACCATCGCGAAACCGGAGAAGATAGCCCCTGCCACGAAGTAGGGCGGAAAAATCGTCGTGTGCCATCCCGGAATCACCGACGTGGCAAAGTCCATGGATACGATAGTGTGTACCGAAAGTACGAGCGGCGTGGAGATACCGGCCAAAATCAACGACACGATCTCAAAACGCTGCCAAGACTTAACCGAACCGTTCCAGCCGAAGGACAGGATGGAATAAATCCGTCTCTTCAAGCCTTGCGCACGGTCGCGAACGGAAGCGATGTCGGGCAACAATCCGCAGTACCAGAACACCAAGGATACGGTAAAATACGTCGAAATAGCGAAGGCGTCCCATACGAGTGGCGAGTTAAAGTTCACCCACAGCGAGCCAAACTGGTTCGGCAAGGGGAAAATCCAGTACGCCAACCAAGGGCGGCCCATGTGCGCCACGACGTAGGTTGCGGCACAGATTACCGCAAAAATCGTCATGGCCTCGGCGGAGCGGTTGATGGAGTTTCGCCAGTTTTGGCGGAACAGCAACAACACGGCCGAAATCAGCGTACCGGCGTGACCGATACCCACCCACCATACGAAGTCTGTAATATCCCACGCCCAGCCTACGGTTTTGTTCAAGCCCCACGCGCCGATACCGGTCCAAAACGTGTAGCCTACGCTAACAACCCACAGTAACGCGCCTAAGCCTGCAATGGTAAAGCCAATCCACCACGCCTTATTGGGCTTATTCTCTACCGGGAGCAAGATATCATCCGTCACCTTAGCATAGGTAATGTCCTTGCCGGTGACTAATGGTTCCCTTAATATTGATTCGTTATGCGATGACATAGTTTATTATTTCGAATAGAAGTTAAGCCCCGAATGTATTTCTCACTTTGGTCATATAACCCGTACCTGGCTGTACGTTGATTTCTTCCAACACATAGTATACGCGTTCGTTACGCAACGCTTTCGACACTTCGGAATTCGGGTCGTTGGCATCGCCAAAGATTATCGCATTGGCGGAACAAGCCGCCTGGCAAGCCATCTTGACGTCGCCATCTGCCAACGGACGGTTCTCCATCTTGGCTTTCAGCTTGCCTGCCTGGATACGCTGGATACACATCGAGCATTTCTCCATCACACCGCGTGAGCGCGAAGTAACGTCGGGGTTCAACACCAGCTGCGTGAACTCGTTGTTCAGGTAGTTATCAAAACGAGAGTCGTTCCAGTAGTTGAACCAGTTGAAACGACGCACTTTGTACGGACAGTTGTTCGCACAGTACCGCGTACCGAAGCAACGGTTGTATGCCATGTGGTTCAAGCCCTCTGACGAGTGTACCGTAGCCAACACGGGGCATACTGTTTCGCAAGGTGCGTGGTCGCAATGCTGGCACATCATCGGCTGGTGTACCACTGTCACATTCTCGTAGTCATCCAAGTCCTTAATGTCAGATTCGGTGGTGTACGCATTGCCGTCTTGCTCAATCGAGTAATAACGGTCAATCCGCAACCAGTGCATCTCACGACGACGGCGTACCTCATCACGTCCTACCACCGGGATATTGTTCTCGATGTTACACGCCACGATGCAGGATCCGCACCCTGTACAGGCGTTCAAATCGATTGCCATCACCCAGCGGTGTCCGGGCTGCTCGTACTTGTCCCACAGGTCATATGTTTTGTGGCTGTCGATGAAGCGACCGGCATTATGCCCGGGATCTTCTTTATATTTCTCGAAGGTTGTTTCGCGTACAATGTTCCGCCCCTCGATGGTGTGGTGCGTTTGCGTTTGTGCCAACTCATAGGAACCAGAGGCCTTCGAGAGCGTAGCAGTCGTGTAATACTGCACCGTGCCATTAGATTTCTTCGCAAAAGGGAACGCGTTCTTGCCGACACCGTTACCGGCTTTTCCAGCCTTCGTGCGTCCGTAGCCTACTGCGATGGATACGGTACCCATCGCTTGGCCGGGCTGAAGTAACACGGGCAGCGTGATGCTATATCCGTTCTCGCCTTCTACCGTTACCAAGCTATTCTCACCAAGTCGAAGCTCCTCAGCGAATTTCGGGTTAATAGCTGCATAGTTGTCCCACGTCACTTTCGATACGGGGTCTGGCAGCTCGTGCAAATAGGCGTTGTTACCCTGCTTGCCATCTCGCAAAGCTGTGCTTTGGTACAGCTGCACTTCCACGTTTTGGGCCAATGCTTTGCTTTGTGCGATAATGGCGCTAGCTGCCGCGTTAACGTCGCCTTGGAACGCGTAAGCCGAAGCGGCGTTCTCACCCTTATATTCAAATCCGGTTTGCAATACTTCTTTCCAGGTCTTGGTACTACCGGCCAAGATGTTTTGCTCCCAGTTTTCTTTTACAAATGTGTAATAATCGCGGGTATCTCCTGTCCAGCGAAGCAGGCTATGCGCTGCCTGGCGGGTGTTGAACACCGGATTGATCGTAGGCTGTACGATTGTATAGTATCCTTCGCGAGGGTTTGCATCGCCCCACGACTCAAGGAAGTTGCTGTCTGGTGCAATAGCGTCCAGCTCGGAAGCAGTTTCGTCCTCACGGTCAGCGAACGACAGCTTGAACTTGATCTTGGCCAAGGCCTCGCGTACGGCATCCACATCGTGGTAGTCGTACAAGGGGTTGCTATTCAGGAAGAAGGCCACATCCACCAAGCCCGCTTTCGCGGCGGTCAAGAACTCCTCGAATTTAGAATCGTCTCCTTTATATTGGTAACAAGCATTATCGAGGTCGATAGTTTGACCGTAGCTTCGCAGCGCGGCGTTGATCGCGTTGGTTACCTCTTGGATCGCTACGTCGTTCGAACCCGACACGACCAAGGCCCTGCCTTGCGCGTTCTGCAGTTCCTGCGCTACCAGTTTCAAAGCCGTTTGGGCTTTATTATTCGTGGTCAATCCACCGGGCAGGCTATTACCAGTAATTGCGTTGTAAAGCGAGATCAGGAGCGGTCCCTCTTCAGACGGCTTAACCGCGATGCGAGCGTCTGCATTGGAACCCGTCATGCTCAAGCCTGCCTCGAACTGGATGTGTCGAGACATCTTTCCTTTTTCCAACGATTTGTAATCGCGGTTGGCCGCATACTGTTGGACATGCTCTTCGCCGTTCAGCCACGTGCCAAGGAAGTCCGCACCTACGCTGACAATCACGTCTGCCTTATCGAAACGGTAATGGGGCACCACGGCTTTACCAAAGTTATTGGCATTAGCCCGGATGATGCCGGTATACGACACCGCATCGACCTCGATAAGGTCTGCCGTAGGATATTTTGCCTTAAACTGCTCGATTACGCGCAGTTTTGAGGGGCTATTAACGGAGCTTGCAATGATCCGGATCTGCTTGCCATCAGCGGCAGCTGCCTCCAAGTGGGCAATCACCTGCTTGTCTAGCGTATCCCATGACACGGTTTCGCCGCCCAGTTTAGGGTCTTGAAGCTTAGACATGTCGTAAAGATCGAGGATTGCCGCCTGCGTTGAAGCGTCGGTTCCGCGGTTGACACCAATGGCTTGGGGGTTAGCTTCCAGTAAGATGGGGCGACCTTCGCGCGTACGCACAAGAATACTTTGCCCATTATAGCTGGAGGCATAGAAGTTAGGAACGCCAGGCGTAACCTCTTCCGGCTTGATGAGGTATGGAACGGCTTTATGCACGGGAGTCCGGTTGCAGGCGGCAAGGGTTACCGCACCCAATCCGAATCCTAGGGCTTTGAGGAAGTCGCGTCGAGGCGCCTTGGTACTCAAGCCAGCTTCGTTCAATACATCCTCCACGGGAATGGTCTCGGCAAATTCGCCCTTGCTGCTTTCAACGAAAGCGGGCGTTTGCTTGAGCTCTTCCAGTCCCTTCCAATATTTCTTATTGCTATCCATTTAAGCTAGTATATAATATATTGCGTCTTTCTGACAATAACTGACAATCGACTAATAGTGGCACTTTCCACACTCCAAGCCGCCAATCATCGCGGCGGTTAGCTTCTCGCCTTTCTTTAGTTTTTCGTGTGCAGCAATCAGCTGCTCGTAATATTGGTTATCGTGGTTAACTTCCGTTTCTTGGTGGCAATCCACACACCACTTCATGGTCAATGGGGAGAACTGGTACACCTCTTCCATCGTCTCCACGGGTCCGTGGCAGGTCTGGCACTCTACACCAGCTACTACGACGTGCTGTGAGTGGTTAAAGTACGCGAAGTCAGGCAGGTTGTGGATACGCACCCACTCGATGGGCTTGGTATTCTCTCCATACTCGCCTGTCTCTGGATTGTAATCCAGCGCACGGTAGATTTTCGCGATCTCGGGAGATATTTCGCCACCGTATTGATCCATGCCCGTCACCGCCGTGTGGCAGTTCATACATACGTTTGCTGAAGGGATGGATGCGTTTTGCGATTTATAGGCGCCGCCATGGCAATATTGGCAATCAATCTGGTTGACTCCCGCGTGCAATTGGTGCGAGAATTTGATAGGCTGCACGGGCATGTATCCGTCATGGACACCTACGTTCCATAGCGTCTTCCACCCTGCCGAGCCGAGGAACGCAACCAAGAACAAGACAACGAAGAACACCAATTTCTTGTTTTTCAGCAACCTCCGTACGGTAGCGCCAAAGTTCGCCCCCGTTTCGTCCTCTACAGGCGCTGCCAACACCACGTCCCGATTTGTCTCGACGACGCGTTCCAAGGTGCGGATGACGCGATTGAGGACATAAATAATGACCAACACTAAACCGATAACGACCAACACGCCGAAGAGCATGAAATTGCTCGCATCTCCGCTAGCCGAGGCTCCGCCAGTTGCCGCACCGCCTGCTGCACCACCTGCATCACCAGCCGCTTTCTTCTCTTCTTCCGACTTAACGTACGCAATGATGTTCAGGACGTCGTCATCTGAAAGCATGGGAAATGCCGTCATCATCGCCGTCGGGTACGCAGCATCCAACTCCAAGGCGATCGGGTCGCCAGATGCAATCATCGAAGGAGCGTTCTTGATCCAACTCAACAACCACTCTTGGTCACGGCGCTCGCTCATCCCCGCCAGCTCAGGGCCAGTTAGGTTACCAAATACACGGTGACAGCTCGAACAGTTGGCGCGGAATAATGTCGCCCCTTCATTAGCGTTCTGGGCATGTGAACTGGAAATCGTGAAAAACAGCGCCGCAACTACAACGATGGATTTCACAATCTTTTCAATAGACAATGAGACATTTCTCATATATATAGCACTTTTACTGTTTAAGTAAGACAAAACAAGCTTGGATCAATAGGGCAGACACTGGAATATCCGCCCAGCTTTTATTTCGCAACAAAAGTATAACTTATTAATGGATGGTTGACATTTTGATGACTGAATTTGGTAATTTATAATCGTTCTAAATTAACCTAAAAACCTGCGCATACGACGAATTATGCGATATTTTGAACTAAAAAACGAATTAATCTATCCTGTTCTTACCCGGTTCGATTTGACAAAATCAAATCCGTGTCTATACCCTTATCACCACCCGTATACCCTGACGAGAAAGTATCCACTTGATTCCTAATCTACTCGGGCATTCTCCCTAGTAAAATCGGGGTTTCAGCGGGGGTGCGGTAGCTGTTTTTATCCAGTCAATAGGTCTTTTTTAACATGGCCAGTCATGAACCAACCCAATGGGGCGACGGGTCTATTTTACCCTCAACTCAACGAGTGGTGCCCGATAAATCCCATTAATGAACACCGTTACCTGCCTCGCACGGTTCTCCGGTAATACGCCCTGCGCTGCAAAACACAATTCAATCATTGGAAATATAAGCTATTCTCATTAACTTAGTGTATGGAATACTCGCGACGAGCAGTGCAATTAATATGGGTAGCCCTCATAGTCGGCATGCTGGGGTCCTGCGCCCAATCGGCGGGATCTAATGCCCCGACGTTGCCTCGCGCGGACATCTCCTTCAAAGACTGGGACATGGCAGATTCAACAAAATACAACAAACTAACTCCAGAGGAAGAATACATCATCGTGCACAAAGGTACTGAACGACCTTTTACCGGCGCCTTGCTGGACAACAAGGAAGCGGGGACATATACCTGTAAGCGCTGCAATGCGCCCTTATATCGTTCGGACGACAAGTTCGAGTCGAATTGTGGCTGGCCCAGTTTTGACGATGAAATTGATGGTGCCGTGCTCCGCTTGCCCGATGCCGACGGCCGTCGCACCGAAATCGTGTGCGCAAGCTGCCACGGACATTTAGGTCACGTATTCGAGGGCGAAGGGTTCACCGCCAAAAACACCCGACACTGCGTAAATTCCCTCTCCATGAACTTCATTCCAGCTCTGAAGCAGTAGAGCCTAATCAACGGGGCGGCGATGAATCCATCCGTTGGCAAAAAAAACAGGGAGCAACGCAGCGACCGAGAGTTGGCCGAATGGTTGCTGGAGTGGCTTGCTTTCTTTCAGAACCCGTCACACCAGCCGGGGAGTTTAACTCCCCCCCTATGGACTTTATCAAAACTTCGCGTATCTTTGAAACATGGACGACCCGTCACAGCTTACCGCATTCGGACAGATACTGCTCATCGGTATCGTCGGGGTGCTACTTGTGCTCGGCACAATGGGGCTAGGCATGCTCATCTCGCCCAAAAACCCGACGGTGGAAAAGCGCTCGACCTATGAATGTGGCGAGGAACCTCAGGGGAGTCCATGGATCCAGTTTAATTCCCGCTTTTACATTATCGCGCTTGTCTTTTTGCTGTTCGACGTCGAACTGATATTCATTTTCCCTTGGGCCACCGTTTTTGGTGCCCCCGAATTGATGGCGGCAGACGCCCGCTGGGGCGTATTTACGCTGGTGGAGATGGCGATATTCGTCGGCATTCTGATTGTCGGCCTGGTGTACGTCTGGGTGAAAGGCGACCTGGAATGGATCAAACCATCACCCACCGTACCAAGGGTATCTGTCAACATACCCGCGCGGGCGTACGAACACTTGAACCAGGCATCCTACACGGTCAGACCCTACGTGCCGAACGCCGAACGACTAAGCGAGACCGGAAACTCGGACGCCGTGCCCACCAATCCACCCGCATTTAAGCCGCGTTTCAAAAAGCCAGGACCCGTATCATGAGCATGAATTCCGCCACTGAAAGTAACGGCATCATCGTTGCCAAGCTCGATGACTTGCTTAACTGGGCACGACTTTCTTCGATGTGGCCCATGAGTTTCGGCATTGCGTGCTGCGCCATCGAAATGATGGGTGCCATGGCAGCAACCTACGACCTGGACCGATTTGGCGTCTTTCCGCGGCCCTCTCCCCGGCAGTCGGACGTGATGATTATCGCAGGAACGGTCACCTTCAAAATGGCGAGCCGCATCCGGCGGCTGTACGAGCAAATGCCCGAGCCAAAATACGTGATCTCCATGGGATCCTGTTCCAATTGCGGAGGACCGTACTGGCAGCACGGCTACCATGTTGTAAAGGGTGTTGACCGTATTATCCCGGTCGATGTCTACGTGCAGGGATGTCCGCCACGGCCTGAGGCGCTGATTGGCGCCTTCCTCGAACTGCAAGAAAAAATCAGCAAGGAAAGCATACTTGCCAATAAACTACATACATCTGATACGTAAAACAAAAATACCAAGATACCACCATGAGTAAGGATTTTTATGGCGATCTAACCCTGGGCATCTTGGGCGGCGGCCAATTAGGCCGGATGCTGATTCAGGAGGCGATTAACCTGAACGTAACCGTCCATGTGCTCGATCCGGACAAAAACGCTCCTTGTAAGCACCTTTGCAGCCACTTCCAATGCGGGCCGCTCGACGATTTTGACACCGTTTACAACTTTGGCAAGTCGTTAGACATGCTGACGATTGAGATCGAGAAAATCAATGTGGATGCACTCGAAAAACTGGAAGACGAAGGTGTGGTTGTGTACCCGCAATCGCGCGTGATACGCCTGATTCAGGATAAGGGACTGCAAAAACAATTTTTCAAGCAAAACGACATCCCCACGGCACCGTTCCAATTGGTTAGCGCACGCGACCAGCTGCTTTCTTCCGCATTCCCGCTACCCTATATCCAAAAGCTGCGCAAGGATGGATACGATGGCCGTGGCGTGAAGAAAATCGTGAGCGAAGCGGATTTCGAGACGGCGTTTGAGGCGCCAAGCCTCATCGAACAATGGATTGACTTTGAGAAAGAGTTAGCGGTGATTGTATCGCGCAATGAATCAGGGGATATCGCCACGTTTCCGTGTGTTGAAATGGAGTTTAATCCCGAAGCCAACCTGGTTGAATTTCTCATCTCGCCATCCACGTTGCCCTTCGAAATCCAACAACGGGCGGAGAGGCTGGCTAAAAAGATTGCCGAGGACTTACAGATTGTCGGATTGCTGGCCGTCGAGATGTTTCTCACGAAAGATGGGCTGTTGCTCGTCAACGAGCTAGCGCCCCGCCCCCATAACAGCGGTCACCAGACCATTGAGGGCAATTACACCTCGCAATTTGCACAACATCTGCGGGCCATTTTCGGACTGCCTCCAGGCAATACCGCTACGCGATCCAATGCCGTGATGATTAACCTATTGGGTGAACCGGGCCACGAGGGCTTAGCCCACTACGAGGGCGTGGAAGAAGCCCTGGCCATGGAGGGCGTGTACCTGCACCTATATGGCAAAAAATTCACCAAGCCGTTCCGCAAAATGGGCCACGTATGCGTCATCAGTGACGACCGGGAAATCGCCATCAACACGGCGCGCATCGTGCAGCAAACCATCAAAGTAGTGACGTAATAACTGTAAACGAGACTATGCCAACACATCAACTGCCCCAAGTGGGCATCATCATGGGAAGCCAATCTGACCTACCGGTTATGCAGGAGGCGATAGACGTGCTTAAGACGCTCGGCGTCACGTTCGAAGTGTCCATCGTATCGGCACATCGCACGCCTGAGCGCATGTTCGACTATGCGAAAAATGCAGCCCCGCGGGGCATTAAAACCATCATTGCCGGTGCTGGCGGGGCGGCGCACCTGCCGGGAATGGTAGCTTCCATCACCCACCTCCCCGTCATTGGCGTCCCCGTCAAGTCGTCCAATTCCATCGACGGATGGGACTCGGTACTCTCCATTTTGCAGATGCCCAACGGCATTCCCGTGGCCACGGTCGCGCTGAACGCCGCCAAAAACGCAGGAATACTGGCTGCGCAGATCCTATCGGTTGCCGACGAGCAAGTCGCCCAAAACTTGCTTGCCTTCAAGGCTGAACTGGCCCAAAAAGTGGAAGAAAGCGCCCGAGTCGTGGAAAGCCGGAACTGGAACGAATAGCCCTCAATCCCCCAAGGTCAACGCCTTGGGGGGAAAGGATTGTATCAAACGCGTGGGATCTTGTATCCGTTATGGTATTCGGCGGCCAATAGCGCGTTAGCACGCTTGCTCGTAAATTGATTCTTGTCCGCGTCCCAATAGATTTTTTCGCCTGTTCGATATGCGATGTTGCCCATTTGCGAAAAAATAGCAATATGCGCACCCGATTCGATAGGGGCGTTCAGCAGCGCGGGATTCTTGGCGCGCACAGCCTCGATAAAATTGGCAGTATGCTTATCTAATCCGTTATCCTGGCTTTTCTGAAGAGGTACCGCTTCCATGCGATCCCCTTCGGGAATGACCTCCCAACCGCCCCTATCCAGCACCAACGTACCGTTGTTGCCGATAAACGCGACGCCGTGATTGCGCCGATAAGGACCGCCGTCGATACCATTGGCATGCTCCCATTGCACGGTAAAATCATCAAATTCGTAGACGGCCGTAAGCGTGTCCGGCGTTTCGGCCGCATCGTCGGGATAGGCGAACTTGCCGCCTGTAGCCATAATCGATTTGGGTGTTTCGGCTTTCATGCCCACCAAGGCAAAATCCAGCATGTGCACGCCCCAATCGGTCATCAACCCGCCCGCATAATCCCAAAACCAGCGAAATTCGAAATGGAACCGATTGGGATTAAAAGGCCTTATCTCGGCGGGGCCGAGCCAACGCGTATAGTCAACGCCCTCCGGAGCCGGCTGATCTGGCTTCACCGGGATGCTGCTCATCCACCCTTGGTAGGCCCACGACTTTACCAACCTAATCTTACCCAGCTTGCCCGAGTGCACAAAATCCATCGCGTCGCGAAAATGCTGCTGGCTTCGCTGCCATTGCCCCACCTGCACCACACGGCCATAGTGTCGCGCGGCGGCGACCATGGCATTGCACTCCACGATCGAGTTGCCTAGCGGCTTTTCCACGTATACATCCTTTCCGGCCGCGCAGGCGTCTACCAGTTGCAGGCAGTGCCAATGGTCGGGCGTGCCGATAATGACCACATCTACATTCGGATCACGCACCAACTCCTCGTGCTTGCCATATAGGACGGGACTAATCCCTTTTTCCTTTAGTTGCGCGGCGCGCTTATCCAATTCGTTTCTGTCCACGTCGCACAACGCCGTACATTGCACGTTGGGTAACTTCAAAAACGAACTCAGGTTAGACCAGCCCATACCCTTAACGCCGACAAGACCCACGCGAATGGGGGCTTGGGATGTTATACTAAAGGCGTTTTTTGGGAAAGCGGCTACTGCGCCGGCGCCCGCCGCCAGCGTAGTCATGGTGCTGATAAATTTACGTCTGCTTGTTTTCATGTATTTTGAGGTTTGGTCTTCAATTGGCGTTTCTCAAATGTACTTTTTTTTTACCATTTCCATAAAAAAAGAGTGCCGCAGTTGAGGCGGCACTCTTTTTCGTCCTGGTGTCCGCTAATTAGTTTGCGGATATTCAGGATTCTGATCTAGCTTGTTATTAATGCGGATCTCATTGACCGGAATTGGCATAAAGTACATCTTGGTGGGGAACGCCCGGTTTTGCATTTCAAAGGGCGTGTACGTGTATACCAATGTTTCTCGATCAGCCTGTAGCTTGCCGAAAATTTGAATGCCGCGTGCCGGAACATCGAAATCATCTTCAGCGGTCATCCAGCGACGGGCATCGAAAAAGCGATGTCCTTCGAAGGCAAGCTCAACCCGCCGCTCATAGCGACAAAGCTGGCGTAGCGCGTTGCCACTAGCGTTATCGACATCTGCGCCAGGCATACCGGCACGCTCGCGAACCATTTTCAAGTATGGCCTTGCCTCGGCATCCTGACCGAGCTCGATACAAGCCTCGGCGAAGTTTAACAAGATCTCCGCATAGCGGAAGAAGATAAAGTCCTGGTCGCCTCGAAAAAACTGTGCATTCAGGTTGATATCCATAAACTTGCGCAGGTAATATCCGCTATACGAACCGTTCCAATTCTCGATAGGGCCATTGCGGGTATCCAGCCCCCAGCGCGTTTGCACGCTGCTGCCGTCCCAGTATTCGAACTGCGCCGTCTGGATCACACCATCCGGGTCGAGGCCCACACCGTTAGTACCCCGTTGCTTCCATGGCGCTCCATTATATAGGATTGTTGCGTAGAAGCGGGGATCCCGGTTTTCATAGGGCGCGGCGGCATGAGCCGGATTACTCCAATTGAAGGTGCTGCCATCGCGCAATTGGTAGACATCGACCATATTTTGCGTAGGTACGTTTCCACCCCAATTGTTATAGCCGTTGGGACCGTTATAGAGGTCGTGGCTAGTACCCAACAGTTCACGATTAAAGACTTTCGCAAAGATGGTCTCATCATGTCCCTTCACCAAAAACACGTTGGCATAGTTCTCTGCGGCGCTGTCTCCGGGCTGATATAGCGAATAACGGTCGCTGCTGATAATATCCCAAGCGGCTTGTTTTGCTGCTGTCCAACGCGCCACTCGATCTCCTCCCGTATAGCCGACCAGCGGGTTAGTATTGCCAGGACGGTTGTAAAGATCGCTGGCGGCATAGAGCAACACCCGCGACTTAAGTGCCCGCGCCGTTGACTTATTCGCCAGGCCCCGGTCGGTATCTTCGCTCAGCAGGGTAATCGCTTGGTCTAAGTCCTGCAGGATGGCATTGACGGTTTCCTCGAAGCTATTCCGCTCTACGGCAAGAATCTCCTCTTCATCGTTCAAACCAAAGGTACGCATGATTAGCGGCACGCCACCGTACATGCGCAGCAAGGAGAAATAGTTATACGCACGTTGAAAATGCACCTCGCCAACGAGCTGATTCTTATCGGCTTCGTTGCTGAAAGGCACGGTCTCGATGTTATCAAAAAACATGTTCGTATTTCGGATGACCGTGTAGAATTTGCCCCAGTTGGCAAAGTTCCAGGCGGCTCCATGCTCGTCGGGGCCGATATTTCCCTCGAGTACCCGCGATGAGCTGTAGTCGTGGATAAACCGCGACTCGTCCGTCAATGATGCGATCATCATTTCGGCGAATCCATGGTCCATCTGCTCGTACATGCGCGATACAAATCCCCGCGTCAGGTTAGGATCTGTCCATACGTCCAATTCGCTGATTTCGGTCAGGGGCCTTCTCTCCAGAAAATCCTTCTGACAACCTGCCGTGAACGCGAGCAGCAAAGCGCATGCTGCCGCGAGTGGTAAACTTTTTATATTGATTCTCATGACTTCCTCATTTAAAAATTAGCACTCAAGCCCAAGTTGTACACCTTTGTCTGCGGATAGTACTGTGCAGAGCCTCCGGGGATCTCTGGATCGAAGAAATCCACGGCAGAGAACGTAAGCACGTTTTGCCCGCTGGCAAACACCCGCAAAGAGGACATGCCCACTTTCTTCGTTAAACCCTGCGGCAATGTGTAACCAACCTCAACGGTTTTCAGGCGTAGGTAGTCGGTTTTCCACCACCAAAACGTGTTGCCACGGTTGGTCCAGTATTCTCGTTCGCGGTCGTAGGTACGCGGCCACGACGCGTCGGTGTTGTCTTCCGTCCATCGGTCCTCGACGAACGCCAAGGGGAAGTTGCCGATTAGGCCGGATTCCGTGCGCACGTACTGCCGCGCACCGGTAGCGCCCTGGAACAGCAAGGTCACGTCAAAGTCTTTGTACTCCGCGGCCACGTTAAAGCCCATGGTCCACCGGGGGAATTCCGTATAATCAAACCGGATGCGATCTAAGTCATCAATTTGGCCGTCCTCGTTTACATCACGAAAGATCACGTCACCCGGACGGGCACCCGAGATGTGGGGATATGAATCAACGTGGGCCTGATCTCGAAATATCCCGATGGCCTCGTAATATAAGGGCGCACCAAAGGTTTTTCCGGTGGATCGCTGGTACTCTGGGGCGCCAGGCGTCTCGTCCCAGAACGTCAGCCTGTTTCGCGCATACATCGCGTTCGCCGACAGGTTCAAATAAAAGTCGCCAAATACATTGCGGTATGAAACCACACCCTCCACGCCTCGGTTGGTCGACGTTCCTATGTTTTCATCAGGCAGGCTGAAGCCGACGTATAACGGCAACGAAGCCGAGCGTTGAGTTAGGATGTTAGACCGATTATTCATAAACCAGTCCGCTTCCAAGGCCCACTTTCCATCGTCGAGCTCAACTTCCAAACCGAGGTTGTAGTTTTCGGACAACTCCCAGCTGATATTCGGATTGGGGGTTCGTACTTGGTTGATGCCTCGGAATAATTCGCCATCGACGATCATCCCTTGGGTAAACCCGAACGTGCTCAAGTACTGGAAGTTTGGCACCAAGTCGCTGCCGAGTTGCCCGTAGGAACCGCGGAGTTTGAGGTGACTCACCAACGGTACGTTGTCTTGCCAGAAGTCCTCGGACGAAATCACCCATCCTAAACCGACACCCGGGAAGAAGCCAAAGCGGCTGTCGGCAGGGAAACGCTGCGAGCCGTCGACGCGCCAGTTAAAGTCAAGCAAGTATTTTTCCGCATAGTTGTACGACAACCGCCCGAAGTAGTTGAGGCGAGCATTTTCGTATCCGCTACCCGTTATACTCCTTTCAAGGTCGCCACCGGCGAACAGCTGGTCGATGGCCGACGACATGAAGTACTTCCTGCCGCCGTTGAAACTGTCGCCCAGCCCCTCAATGCGTTCGACCGCCGCAAATACGTTGACATTGTGTTCGCCAAACGCACGGTCGTAGCGCACGCTACCATTGAGGGTGATGACTTGATCTTGATAAAATGTTTGCGACAGCTCGGGCTGTGCCACCCCGCGGGCCGCCCCGCTCAGTATGGGTTCGCCATTGGCATCAAAACCATCAAGCGTGTAAAGCGTCCAAGGTTTGATCCAATTCTTTTGAAAGTTGAGCATCTTGTCAATCCCGAAGTTTCCGTCCAACGAAAGTCCCTCCACACCCGGGATGCGGAAAGTAGCGCCCAGCGTACCATTGATCACCCAGCGGTCGTGCTTGCTATATCCAATCTCGTTGGTACTGGTTACAACCGGGTTATCCCCGTATTCGATGTCTGGCCCTGGTAATCCATTGGGCCAGCGAGCGGCCTCGTTAGGCCTCCCACGCATAGCGGCCCGAAAGATAGAGCCTGCCGACCGAGGTGGAAAGTTGCGATCTTCTAGTCGGCCCGCCGCATCTATACGAATATCCAAGTTGCTACCAATCTTTGCATCCAAGTTAATCCTTGCGTTTTGCTGCTTGTAATTCGTTGCGCTATTACGGTAAATCCCGTCTTGGAAAGAAGATCCCAAGGAAGCGAAATATTTGACATTTTCCGTGCCGCCACGTAGCGACAAGGAATGAACATTTTGAAGCGCGTAATTAGCGATTAACTCGTCAATCCAGTTAGAGCGTGGATAGCGCCACGGGTCACTTCCGTCCCTGAATTTCTGGATTTCGTCGGGTTCCCAGCGGATGGGATCCCCACCATAGGTGAGGATTTCGTTTTGGAGCTGTGAATACAGCGCCGCATCAGCCATTTCTGGAAGCTTGGTAGGCGTCACAAAGCCCTGGTTGAAATTGTAATTAATCCGTGGCTCGCCCGTGATGCCTCGTTTGGTGGTAATCAGGATAACCCCGTTGGCCGAGCGCGAACCGTAAATAGCCGCTGAGGCGTCTTTCAGAATGGAAACACTCTCGATGTCATTAGCATCCAGTCGGCCCATGCCGCCGCGATCAGGAATACCGTCGATGACTACAAGCGGTCCTGCGTTGTCGGCATTTAACGTATTTCGGCCGCGTATAAGGATGCGTGATCCGTCATATCCAGGCTCGCCACCTTGGTTAAGTGCCATCACCCCGGGGATACGCCCTACGAGCGTATTTTCGACGTTGACGACTGGCGCCTGCTTGAGGTCCTCCCCCTTCACTTGGGATACGGAACCGGTCTTCGTAACCTTTTTCTGTACACCGTAGCCAACGACCACGACCTCTTCCAGGTCCGACATTGTTTGGGATAGCTCCACGTTGATCACTTCGCGATTGCCTACTGCTTCCTCATGCGAAGCATAGCCCACCATGCTGAAAACGAGTACGGCGTCGGCCGGCACGTTCTCCAGCACGAAATTCCCGTTCTCGTCGGTACCCGTCCCACGCGCTGTACCCTTTATGGATACGCTGACCCCAGTGAGGCCGCCACCCTCGGTGGGAGACGTCACTTGTCCTCGAACGGTAATTTGCTGTTGTACCACGGTGCGCAGTGATTCTGACAGACCGCCCCTATCGTGGGGAGGCAGACCACCGGCTACTGCGCCGGCAGAGACGCACCCCACCAGGGCAACTCCGCCCAACACCGCTTTGAGTGTTTGTTTTACGTTCATATTTATCGGTTTTTTACTTGGTGAATAATCCTAATAGGTAAAATAATTAGTCAGTCGAATCCAACAACACGCGAACCCACGAAAAGTTTTGCAGGCCATTGGCAACGCTGTGGTCCCAACAGAGCGCACCACGGCCTGTTATTTACATCGATGTCTCCAGCGCTTTCGGATAACCCTAGGCGAATAGCTTAGCTATTTGAAAAGTAGCACAACTGGATATATGTCTAAACAACACTTATCAGTTTACAACAAAGTTTCTTCTTGGTTTATGTATGTCAATTATCGGGCATTTACCCGAGAATACCAAATTAAGAAAAGAAAAATAAAAAGCTACCCCGGGTAACAGGATGAATTTTAACTGGAAGAACTGGCTCCCTTGGCGATACATGCCGCCCCTTCACTATTAGAATCCGACGCAGCTACCTGGACGCGGAGCCTCGGCGCATTAGCAAGCGTGATTAAGCCTGGACCGCGGGCGCGGGATGGCGCTGACCAGTGCCGCTAACCCATAACATCAGAAATGTGAGCGCGGCGTTGTAGATGATCAGCTCGAAGCCGATCACATAGTCCGTGTGTGGGGCAATGTACCAGGTGTTGGCGACAAAGCAAATCAGGGGCGACAGGACGCAGAGGTACGGCACCAGCCGGTCACGTACGCCGCGCTTGGTAAGGATACCGAACGCGAACAGGCCGAGCAACGGCCCATAGGTATACGTGGCTGCCGTAAAAATAGCGGTCACGACGGAGTCGTCATTGATAATGCGGAATACCATAATGACGACAAGCATCAACACCGAAAAGCCAAGGTGAACCACATTGCGTTGCCGGATAAGACGCGGGTCACTGGGGTCTTTCTTTTTGTTGAAATTCAGGAAATCGACACAAAAAGAAGTAGTCAACGCAGTCAACGCGGAGTCTGTGGTAGCGAAAGTAGCCGCCGTCAGCCCCATCATGAAGATGATACCGGGCAAGATGGCGAGGTGGTTAAGCGCAATCTCCGGATATAAATAATCGGGCGTAGGAAGCGCCGCCACGTCGATGCCGTTTTGGCGGGCGTAGATATACAATAAAGCGCCTACCGCTAAAAAGAAAAGGTTGATTACCACAAAAATGCCTGTAAAGGTCAGCATGTTCTTCTGAGCCTCACCGATGGTTTTCATGCTCAGGTTCTTCTGCATCAGGTCTTGGTCGAGCCCCGTCATCGCGATTGTGACAAAGACACCGCCGAGAAAATGTTTCCAAAAGTGGATACGGCTACCCAGCAGGTCTTCCCAGAAAAACACCGTGGAGTAGCTGCTGTTTTTAACAGTTTCGATCGTTTCCACCAACCCCAGCCCTAAGCTGTCTGCCATGAAATAGATGGACAAGATGACCGCCGCCACCAGAAACGTGGTTTGCAGGATGTCCGTAATGAGGATGGTCTTCAGCCCGCCCTTGTTCGTATAGAGCCAGATCAGCAGCAGACAGATGGCGATGGTGACAACGAACGGCACGTTCCACGCGTCGAAGATGAAGCGCTGCAGGATGATGGCCACCAGATACAGGCGAAAGGCCGATCCGATCGTCCGCGAAATCAGAAAAATCATCGCCCCCGTCTTGTAGCTCCGATGCCCCAGGCGCTCTTCCAGGTAGGTATAGATCGATGTCAGCTGCATCCGGTAATATAGTGGCAGGAGCACGTAGGCGATGATGACAAAGCCTACCGCATTGCCCAGCACAAACTGGAAGTAGCTGAACTCACTGACTCCCACCGCCCCCGGCACCGAGATAAACGTGACGCCCGATAGCGCCACGCCGATCATCCCAAAAGCGACGACATACCACTTAGCACTGCGATTGGCGACGAAGAAAGACGCATTATCTGCCGCTTTGCGCGAGGTATAATACGCCACGCCGAGCAACACGGTAAAATAAACAACTAGAAATAGCAGAAGTGTAATCGGAGCCATGCAAATGGAGCTTTTAAGGGGTTAGAAAGTGGCGGTGCTAATGACCGGCCACTGGGGAATTTTCAATGGCTTTGCGCACGCTCCCGTACCGGTCGAGCAACTCGGCGGCCACGGACGCGCTTAGCCCAGCCTCTTCCATAATGATGCGGATACCACGGCTGAACAACTTGTTATTGGTCAGTTGCATATCAACCATTTTGTTGCCTTTAACGCGACCCAACTGAATCATGACGGTTGTGCTGATCATGTTAAGCACGAGCTTTTGGGCCGTGCCAGCCTTCATACGGGTGGATCCGGTGACGAACTCGGGGCCTACGATCACTTCGACTGGGTACTTCGCCTCGGCGGCGATACTGGTATGGGCATTGCAGACGATGCAACCGGTCACCAAGCCAGCTTCGTTGGCCGCTTTCAGCCCCCCCTGCACATACGGCGTGCTGCCCGAGGCGGCAATGCCGATCAGCACGTCGTTGCTGTTGACACCAAACTCCCGCAGGTCCTGCCAGGCTTGGTCCACGTCGTCCTCGGCAAACTCCACCGCCTTGCGGATGGCATCGTCGCCACCGGCGATGATGCCGATGATCCAGTCAAACGGCACGCCGAAGGTAGGCGGGCATTCAGAAGCGTCCAGCACGCCCAGCCGCCCGCTGGTGCCCGCACCGATATAAAACAAGCGCCCGCCCGCTTTCATGGAGGCCACGGTGGCTTCGATCAGCCGCTCGATTTGGGGCAGGGCACGTTGCACCGAGGCGGCAACGGTTTGGTCTTCCTTATTGATGTTCGACAGGATCTCGCCCACGGACATCTTGTCCAGGTCCTGGTAGTTCGATTCTTTCTCTGTGGTATTCATGTTCTCTAATGCTATCGGCCAAAAAATGGCTGGTTCCCCCTTTCCTAAACGAAGGCGAATGTGGAAATTAATTTTTCAATTTATCAATCCGTTCAAAACTATAGCTTTTCGCTTTCATTTCTTCTAAAAGCATCGGCAATTTGTAATAAAACTTATCCGTGCGCCGGGAATCGGTTCCCAAATGCACCAAGATGACATAGCCATTGAGGCCCGATGGCGACGCCTGCTCGTGGGCTAGCACGGACTGGTAGATGCGCTGGCTGTCCCAATACCGGCTGCCCATCTCCGGGTAGGTATAGTCTGCCGGCGTGCGCAAGCCAGGCGTGAAGTTGACCAACTCCAGCCCCAGTCCCTCCGTCCACGCTACCACCTGCTGGTTGTACCATTCGTATGGCGGGATAAAATACGGCGCATTTGCCCTATCGACGCCCCAAGGGCGCATCCGCTCGTAGTTGGCTTTCAAGTCGGCGTCAAACAGGGCCTGCGTCACGAGCAGGCTATCCCGATTTCCCCAGTCGCAATACAGCAAATGCGCATCGGAATGCGGACCGAGGTAATGCCCCTCGTTGACAATACGCGTCACGATGGAATCAGCCCCCTCCTGCTCAAAGCTATTCCCAGTTAAAAAGAACGATCCCGGCACGCCATGCTCCCGCAGGGTATTCAGGATAAACTGCGCGCCGTCCATAAATTCATCGGCGGTAAACACCAAGGCGATTTCGCGCCGGCTGGTATCGCCCCGCACCAAGGCGCCGAACCTGTCCCGCACTACTTTTTTGCGGGAGCCCCCTCCCGAGACTCGGCCTCTTTGGCAGCCAACAGGTAAATCAAGGATGCTGTGCCGTCCATCGTTGGCTCATTGGTGCTGTAATCGCCGTAGTCGTCGTGGAACACAGCCAAATCGCTTTGGAAGGCCGCGTAAGCGTCCTCATTGTACAGCTGGATGCCGATCAGGCTATTGAAGATCGAGCCGTACACCGGGCCGTCTACCAAGCCACCGTCAATGGGGTAATCCATCAGGTGGGTGAAGGCCGAATGCGGGTCTACGGGCGTATCGCCCCAAGTCGGAAGGCCGTATACCATGCTGGTCCCCCATGGATTGCAGCCAAACAGCCAGTCGATGTTTGCCTGTTCGAGCTCGGCGAAACGACCGTCGCCGGTCAGATCGCGGTACCAGATGCATTGGATGGCAAAGGCTACGGTCAAGTTATTGCTGCACCAGATAAAGGGTACGCCGCGGTAGAATGCATTCTTCCGGGCACGCCCCCAAACCTGCTGGATACCTTGCTTATAGTAAGATTCTAACTGCCGCCGTTCTCGCCCCTCCAATTGTTTGGCTAACTCATAATGCCCCAGGTTGATAAACGGATACCATTGGTAGTGAGCCGCGGTATCGTTCTTGAACCAAGGCGTTGTCTTCTCCTGCTGCGCATAACCAAGCGCTTCGCGGGCATAGCGATCATCGCCAGTGATGAAAAACTGCGTGGCTGCGGCGAGTTCCATGTCGTCCACCCAGTTCTCCTCAGCGTAGATATAGGGCGACATGACCGATACGGTCTGGGTGACGCCGGGCTTGATGTGCGCATACGCATAAGCCGTTGTCGCTTTTTCGCGAAGCAATGCGGCGTAGTTCGCGTCTAACTCGCCAAAAAGCATGCTGCCCAGGTTAAACGCGCTGGTAAACTTGGCTGCCGTGGAGCTCGTCCCGGTGGTATTGTTCATGAATTTGCCACGTTGCTGGGGTTCGCCGTTGATGAAATAGACGGGGCGTTCGTAGCCACGCCCATAAAACGGGTCTTCGCCGGGCATGCGTATGCCGGCATGGTCGCGGTCATCGGCGATTTGGTTGAACATGAGGTGCGGTTCGGGGTGCATCTTGACCAACCAATCCAGTCCCCATTTGGCTTCGTCAAGCACATCGGCGATGCCATTTTGGCCGTCCAGGCCATTGGCTTGCTTCTGGTCTTCGAATACCTGGGGAAAATCGCGGTACGCGGCTAGCATGTGGAACGTCGCATTGGCGGAGGTAGTGGCGTATTGCAAATAGTCGGACGCGTCGTGCCAGCCGCCGCCTGCATCGATATGCGTGCTGTCTGGCAAGCCGGCCTCGGCGGCGTATAGCGTGAAACCGTCGTGCGTATGGCAACTATCCTGCAAAAAAGGATTGAACAGCGTGCGTTGCTGGCGCATGTAGCGCAGGGCGAAGTCGGCCGCTCCGTCGTAGACATCGTCGCCGATACGGAATTCGGGCGAGCGGATGCCTTCGGCCTCCAGGTAGTAGGACCCGGGGCGCTGGTAGGCCGAAAAGTCTAGCCGGTGGGTTTGGCTAAATGGTCCGTACGCGCCGTATCGCTTGCCTGCCTTGCCCGTGAACACCACTTCGCCAGTCGCGGCATTTACCAACGCAAAGGTGCGCACGCGTTCGGCACCCTTGCTGGCCCACACTGCATTTTTAAGCCCTTGGGTGGTGTAGCCCAGCTGGTTGATCCGAATCCAAGCCTGCTGGGCATGGGCCTGCTGGGCTATGGCAAATAAAAACAGCGCCATGAGCAAGCATTGGCCTATGCGCGATATACGGTGTTTGGTGTTTTCCATCTTCCTAAAATTTTAACTTGACGATCTTTCCATCCATGGTACTCGCTACGACCTGCCTCCGTCCAAGAGGCAGAATGGGATTTATCATACCATTCGAAATTTTATATTGCCACACCACGTCTCCAGACTGCCCGTCGAGGGCGGATAACACTCCCGAATGCGACGGAACAAACACCTCCCGTCCATTCGTGGCAATAGCCGATGGCGCCAGCTCATAAGGCAGTTGCAAGTCCGAAGTCCACGCAATCTCCATGCTGTCCGCGGATGTCGACATGCCGTAGACGTTGCCATCCATCGTTTTCACGTAGACGACCCGGTTATCTGCGGCCAGTCCCATCGATTCGCGCACGCGAATGGTATCGACGTGGTGGCGCCATATTTCAGCGCCGCTCTGCGCATCGAGCGCGGTCATGTACCGGTCTGGCGCCACCAAAAAGATGCGCCCATTGGCCCCCACGGGATAGCACGCCGCTGGGGACAGCATGCGGTTTGCCGACCCATTGGTCCATTCCCACACCTGCTCGCCAGTAGCCGGGTCCAGCGCATAGAAATCATTGCCCCAGCTCCCAAAATAAACCTTGCCATCGTACCAAAGCGGCTTGGCTGACACGTAGCCCTTAACCCGGTCAAAAGACCACAGCAACTCGCCTGTGCGGATATCCAGCGCGCGGAATGTACCGTCCGAGGCGCCGATGTAAGCGATGCCTTCGTGTACCAAGGGCGACCCCAAAACAGCTTTGCCGGCTTCGTGCTTCCAGATGAGTTTGCCGTTTTTGGCGTTGAGGCAATAGATATGGTTGTCGGTAGACCCGACGACCACGTAGTTTTTCCAAACCTCAGGCGTGGAATAGACTTTGCCAGCGGTCTGGAATGCCCACGCCCGTTTGCCGTTGCGGGCGTTGAGCGCGAACACTTCGCCACCGGTGTTGGCTGTAATAAGCCGTTGCTTGTAAATAGCCATGCCTGCACCGATATCGTTATCGTCTTGGTAGGACCACGCGACCTGCAACGCAGGATATTGGCCATTGACACGATAATCCGGCCGCGGGTACGTTTGCTCATCCTGTGCGAAGTGGTGGTTGCGCAGCGCAATCCGTGCCCAGGGCGCTTCGGTACGCACGCCGGGATAGCGAAGCTGGTAAACCGCCTCGCCGTCGCCGATGGTAACGAGGTTATACGCCCCCACGCTATCGCGCGCGCGCAAATTGGAGCGCGACATGACGCTGGGAATTCCTTCAGCATCAAACACCTGGTTTTGGTGGCCGTGGCCGCAAAGCATCAGCTGCACATTGCGCGTCTTGAGCCGGTCGATCGCCTCAAACCAATTATTCAGCGAGGAATCTTGCGGATAGTGGTTGAGGTAGATTAGCGGGGTTTCCGTATCTGGATTGGCGGCGAAGAGGGAATCCATCCACACGAGGTTTTCGCGCGGCACTTGCCCGGGGCTCATCCGCATGTTGGGGCCGGAATTCGTGCCGACAAAAAAGTAGCCCTTATGCTTGAACGCGAAGGTTTCGTTGCCAAACACGCGCCGAAACGAGTTGCCCCCGCTCTCCGACCAGTTGGTGTCGTGGTTGCCCGGAATGACGTGCCAAGGGATACGGATGCTGTCCAGCAGTTGTTTGGCCAAGGCCAGCTCATCGTCTGAACCAAACTCGGTAATGTCGCCGGATATGATGACGAAATCCAAATCGGGTTGCTTATTGATATCGCTGACGGTGGCGCGGAGGTCTTCCACGCTCGTGCTGCCCCCGACGTGCGTGTCGGTGACGTGGGCAAAACGGAAGGATTGGGCTTGAAGCCACGCCGTGCCCACCAAGCAGGCCAACGTCAAGATGAGCAACCGTAGGTTATTGATATCCATAAAAATCACATTCCGTTTCGTCACAAAGCAATCCTTTTAACGCCGGGTCGGCCAGCACATCCCGGTAATGCACCCACGCATCGCCCACCTCCATCATCGCATAGACCAGCCTAATCCCGTGGCTGTAGTCGACGTAGCGATCGACATGCCCCGTGTACAATGGCTGGA
>CAYRGQ010000047.1:0-23448 GCA_964423925.1 uncultured Sphingobacteriaceae bacterium
TCGCGATACGATATTGGCAACCCATACACAGAACGCGATAGCACTGGAATCGTATAATCCAAACTACATAGGAGGCGATATCAACGGTGGCGTCATTAACCTCGCACAGTTGGTTAATCGTCCAGCGTTGCGCTTTTCCCCTTATCGAACTTCAGCAAAAGGAGTTTATATTTGCTCCGCCTCTACTCCTCCGGGTGGTGGCGTACACGGTATGGCGGGTTACCACGCGGCCGTGCAAACACTCAGGGATTTGTTTTAGCCTATAGCGCAAAATCAGAATGATGTTTTTAAAACGCAAGCTAACAGAAGATTGGGCCGTCGTAGCCATGGGGTTTATCCTTATTTTAGTCGCCGTGTGGGGCATGACGATTCCCATGCCGGCATATAAATGGGCAGACGGTGAATCGCTGGGTGGCTTGTTGGCGGGCGCTAATTTGCAACGCGTTGCCGGGCAGTTTGCGCTGTCCTATGCATTGGTGATTGCCGGAGCGGCTTTGACCGGCAACCCGATTCGGCCGCAGTTGCTGGGTTTTCCCCTCGTATTCGCACTTACCGTCGTGGCACTGTTGCTGGCCGGGAACCGTTTTTTGAACGATTTGGGGTTAGAAGCGGTCATTTTTGGGCTGTTTATCGGATTGATTGTCCGTAACCTATTTCGTCTGCCCGACTGGTTTAGGCGGTCGCTCAATGCCGAAATGCTGGTGAAAGTGGGATTGGTACTGTTAGGTACCAGCGTGATTTTTTCGGATATTTTGCGGGCCGGCTCGCTCGGTTTGGTGCAGTCGTTAATTGTCGTGCTTTCGGTATGGTATTTTGCGTTTTGGCTTTGCCGCAAGTTGGGTGTAGACGACGAGCTGACGATGATGATATCCAGTGCGGTTTCCATTTGTGGGGTGTCGGCGGCGATTGCTACATCGGGCGCCATCAAGGGCGACTCAAAAAAGCTATCTTACGTCGTGTCTATGGTGCTGATTACTGCTATTCCCATGATGATTGGCTTGCCCTATTTGGCCAAGTTGATCGGGCTGTCCGAAGAGGTAACTGGCGCATGGCTGGGTGGCAGTATCGATACGACGGGGGCCGTGGTGGCGTCAGGAAGCCTGGTGGGCGAACGGGCACTGGAGATCAGCACGATTGTCAAGTTCTCGCAAAACGTGCTGCTGGGTATCGCAGCACTGGCCATATCTATTTACTGGACGTATCGGGGTACTCCTACGGCTAGTCAGGTCGAAAAGCCCGGACTCGGCGTAATTTGGGAACGTTTCCCGAAATTTGTCATCGGCTTCATCGCGGCCTCGTTGTTATTTTCCTTTGCGCTTCAGCCGGACACCGTCGCCCAGGTTAAAGGCGGAATCAAAAGCATCCAAGGCTTATGGTTCGCGCTGGCATTCACGAGTATCGGTCTGGAGACAAACTTCAAGGAATTGTTTGGCAACAACAATGCTAAGCCCTTCCTCGCGTTTCTGACGGCTCAACTCTTCAACGTGCTGGTGACGCTGGCCGTAGCTTTGTGGCTGTTCGGTTAACTCGTTCCGTTGGCTTCCGATTCTTGCCGAACTGCGTGCACGATCCCAGTCCAGACTAGCGGAGCGGATGCTCGGCTAGTATTTCCTCTACCGTATAAAGCGTTCGCTTGCCCTCCGTGGCTTGGCGCACCGCGTTGACCTGGCTTGCCGATATCGGAGTTCCTTCGTTCCCAAAAGAGTTTTTTACATAGGTGAGCACCGCGGCCACTTCCTCGTCGTTCAAAAGTCCTCCAAAAGGCGTCATCGGCACATGCCCTGGATATTCCTTGCCGGACACCTCGATCGGTCCCTGCAACCCTTTTAATGTAATCTTTATCAGGCGCTCGTCATCGTCCAGTACCCAGCGGGTGTCCGTCAGTGGCGGAAAACCGGAAGCATCCAGGCCTTTGCCGTCTGCCTGGTGGCAGGTGACGCAAAATCCTTCGCGATTATAAATCAGCTGGCCCTTTTTGTATTGCTCCAGCGCCGGGCCCGTTAGATGGGTGGCGAGCACTTCGGGTTCGTCATTATTTGCGGATGCCTCGCCCGTGAGTCGGCTGAGGATCGCTTCGTAGGTGTTTGCCGTCCAGTCGTCCACGCCTTTCTGCGTTATGCGCGAGACCACAGGCAATGCTTGTTCGCGGGGCAGCCAGGATGCGGCTACGAGAGCTTCCAGGCGTACGCGCCCACTTTCATCGTTGGCAGCTTGTTCCAAGAGGCTAGCCTGATCAGCAACCAGATGTCCCACATAGCGCAAGACCCGAACGGCTGCCGTACGGACGCGGTGATCCTTCGCGTCAAACAACAACCGACGCAGCAAAGGCTCGTCTACCTGATTGAGCCCCCAACTCACCCATAAGCCTTCGAGCAGTTGGTGTTCGTAGCGCGGATCGGTACTGTCCAGTCCAGCTATCCAAGTAGATAGGTGTGCCAACACTTCCTTAGCGTCGCGCTCACGAAGTTCGCGGCGTGTCCGATGCCGGATGCCATCCTCAGGGAGCTTTAAATTGTCAAAAAGCGCTTCGATGCTTGCGCCCGCAACGGGGACGGATTCCACCAAGGGGCGAGCGGGGTAGGTGATGCGGTATACCCGTCCGTGGGTGTGGTCGCGCAAGGGATCGCGCTGGTTGTGCTGCATGTGCCCAATGAGTATGTTATGCCAGTCGATAATGTATAACGAACCGTCTGGCGCGAACTCCATATCCACGGGTCGGAAATTCGTATCTTCTGACCACAGCAAATCTTGTCGGTGCCAACTCCGATAGCCCGTCCCTTCGTCCATAACAACATGCTGCTTGGTGCCTAGGAAACCAATCGTGTTGTTGATTATCATGTCGCCCTGTACTTCTTCTGGAAAATGCCGGCTCGATATAAACATGAGCCCCGAAGTGGGCCGCACTTTGTGCCGGTCTTCGATCAGGTTTCTGGATTTCGGCGAGCCTACGCCGTAGGTGGGCTTAATGGAACCCGGCATCATCCAGCTGACGTCTGGGCCGGAGGTTTCGGCGTAAAAATTCTGGCCCCACGCGTCGAACGCGATACCCCAGGGGTTCGGGATGGACAGCTGGGCTGTTGCTTCCAGTTTTTTCCGATTGGGTTCGTAGCGAAAGAATCCGCCGTTGGTAAGGCGTACCGGCCCGTAGGAGGTTTCGATGTCACTCAGCAAGAACACGCCCTGCCCCATATAGAATGCGCCCGAGGGATCGGAGGTGTAGGCGTGGTGTGCGTGGTGGGTGTCGTGGTCGTCGAACCCGCTGAGGATGATTTCACGTTTATCGGCTTTATGATCACCATCCGTATCCTGCAAAAGAATCATGTTCGTGCCTTGCGACACGTATACTCCGTGCTCGGTGATCTCAAAGCCCATGGGCAAGTGCAGTTTATCGGCAAATACCGTCTGTTTGTCGGCCCGGCCATCCCCATCGGTGTCTTCCAAGATGAGGATTTTGTCGTCGGGTTTGGGGTCGCCGGGCTTCCAATGGGGGTAGGAGGGCATCGTGGCTACCCATAGCCGGCCAGCATTGTCAAAAGTCAGTTGTACGGGTTTCTTCAGGTCCGGAAATTCCGTTTCGGACGCAAAAAGTTCTATTTTATAGCCGGGAGCGGTTCGGAGTTGGTCTAGCGCTTCTTCGCCATAGCGGTAGTTCGGAACCCCTTCTGTCCCACTAGGTTGGTAGTTGGTTTCTACCTCGGGCAGCGGCAAGGTCAGTGCGTCGGCACTATCCAGGTCCATAGTTTCGCCCATGGCGGCTTTCCAAATGGCTTGGTCGCGGATGGCGGTCATTTCCCGTATCTTGGCGATTTCCGCAGGATAGTTGTCCGGGCCGAAAGGGTTATAGCGACGACCGAAGGCCTGTACGCCGTTGGGCATCTTGAAATCTTGTTTCCAAACCCAGTTCTTTTCCATAACCGCTTCATGGATGGCTGCGCGACGTTCGTCGTCAGCAGCCTTCCGCTTGCCAAAAATCTCGTCTGCCAGCAGTTTGGCAAACCGGGCGTAGCCGTCGTCATTCAGCTGGGATCCGTCGATAGTCAGTTCCTCGTTGTTGCGGGAAAACCATTTCTTTGTTGGCGAAAATACGTCCACGAAAGGTATTTCGTGCTGGTTCGCCACCTCTTTCATCGCTTGCGTATAGCGCGATAGGTTTTCGTTTTCTTGCTTGCCATCGGGCAAATCGTACCGGTCAGAAAGGTCCTGGAAAGCAATGGGTGAGACGAGTACGAGTTGGGGTGACGAAGTGCCATTGTACTGTTGGGCTTTCGTATGCAGGATGAAGGCTTCGAGTTCGTCGCGATACCGTTGTAGGCCGGCCTCGCCTTGGAAGGACTCGATGTATCCAAAAAACGCGATGATGATGTCAGGCTGATGGCGAGTTAGCCATTCGTCCGGGGTTTCCCAGTGTCCCTCCATGTGGGGATTGTGGGAAAGATCGGGGTGGAAACGCTCGGCACCTGGAAAGGCCCAAGGGGAGGGCCGACCGGAATGCGGCCTGAATCCCGGGGTATTGCCGCCATCGCACATGTTGCGGATATAGAGGTTGTATTCGGGATAGCGAAGGTGCATTTCAGTCTCGAAATGGCCATACTCCATCATTCTGGACCCCAAGTTGTTGCCAATCAGTGTAATGCGGGTTTCCTTGGCAAGGGCTATCGGTTCGTTAGCTGGGGTGCAGCGGTAGCTCGCACCAACAATGAACGCGATGCAGGTCCATGCAAGCACGCGGATAACGTTCGTTTTCAGCATTCTTTTCATCATACGGACTATAGGCTACTAAGCAGAAATTTATCTTGGTGGACGCACGACGTAATGCGGGGACAGGTTATAATTCTCGTTATTCATGCAACCACGCTCAATAATAGGGAATAGTTTTGAATATCATTCGATTTAAAGTGTTTATTCGGGGAGGTGTCGCCTAGCGGTTAAATATAAGCGGTTGTTTGCCAGCAGTTTGCTTTTTTTGTTGTGGCGACATAGCAGGACGGTACAGGACACTTCGTTCGGGTCTATAGATATCTTTGTCTATGCGCGTTGCCGTGAAAAGAAGGCATTTTACCCGTATGTATCCAAAATGTTTCTTTACATCTTTCAGTTTTTTTAGATACGTTTGTAGCGTCGTTGCGGCCAACGGAAAGTAGTTGTAGCCGTATGACATGGGATATTAATCGCTAATTGGCCATTTTTCTAAAACCTATTAATCAACTATGACACCCGCTATTAACAGAACAGCTCTATTTAACGGATCATGCTTTGCCCTGATCACCACGGCGTTTACGTTCGCCATCCGGGCAGGTATTTTGCCGCAGCTCGGCGAGGAATTCAATTTAAGCGCCGAACAGTTAGGATTTATCAACTCGATGTGGTTTTTGGGCTTCCCCATTTCCATGATTATCGGTGGGTTGGTGTACCATTCCTTTGGCCCGGCTAATATCATGCGCGTGGCGTTGGTATCCCATACCTTAGGTATCTTATTGACGATCTATTCAGGTGGCTACACCGGATTGCTTATTTCGACACTGTTTATCGGGTTTGGTAATGGGTGTACCGAGGCCGCTTGTAACCCGATGATCGCGGATATGTACCCGCAAAATAAGGTAGACAAGATGCTCAATCGGTTCCACATGTGGTTCCCTGGAGGCATATTGCTAGGTGCTGTTATTTCCAAAGTGATGGGTGATATCGGCGGGGTGCTAGGTCAGTGGCAAACACAGATGTGGGTGCTGATGATCCCAACGGTTATCTATGCTGTTTTGTTCTATGGCAAAACCTTCCCCAAGCCAAAGTTGGAAGGAATGACATCGCTGTCTCAAAACCTAAAAGCCATGCTTGGCCCCACGTTCCTCTTCCTATTTGTGGCAATGGCCCTGACGGCTATTTCAGAATTCGGCCCCAATCAGTGGGTGTCTGTAATCATGAGCCAGAGCGGAGCTGATGCAATGCTGATTTTGGCACTTACGACCGGTGTGATGGCCGTAGCTAGGTACTTCGCAGGCCCGGTGGTCAAGCTGTTCGGTCAAACTGGTATTCTGTTGGGTGGCGCGATATTAACGACGATCGGAATCTATATGTTCAGTGTCGTCACTGGCCCAATTGCATATTTGGCGGCTGTTATCTTCGCTTTGGGTGTTGGCTATTTCTGGCCTACGATGGTTGGCGCGGCCGCTTACCGAGTGCCGTTGAGCGGTGCCTTGGGCATGTCTGTAATCGGTGGCGTGGGGATGTTTTCTACGGCTATTTTCCAACCCATCATCGGCGGATGGATCGACAGCGCGCGTGCAGAAAACATCGCGGCAGGCCTTTCCGGATCTGCTTTGGAATTAGCCACAGGCCAAGCTGCCCTGTCTAAGATGGTGACGTTCCCGGTTATCCTGATCGTCCTGTTTATCATTTTCTTCTTTTGGCAGAAGAATAAAAAATACGACAACGCCGAACCGGAAGTTTAATATTTCGGTAGTGCGGTAACCAATTGATGCGTGTAGTCTCTTTGCTCCTAAACGAAGGCTGGTGAAGAGACTACGTGCTTTCATACCCTCGGGTTTAACGAACCTAATCAAGACTCAACGAGATGAAAAAGTTATTTTCCATATCCACTTTGCTGCTGGTGACGCTGGTGGCGCTGGCCTGTAGTTCGGCTCCGGACAACGCTGTCTTGGAAGATGAGCGCTGGGTGACCTATGTCGGCGACTCTGGTCCCGGCAAAGGCAAGCATATCGTGATGATTAGTGGGGATGAAGAATATCGCTCCGAAGAGGCATTGCCCATGCTGGCGCAGATTCTTGCAGAGAACTTTGGCTTCACGACCACGGTGCTTTTCGCAACCGATTCGGTGACCTGCGAAATCGATGCAAACGAACAGGGCTATATTCCCGGACTGTCGAACCTCGAAACGGCCGACCTGATGGTCATTTCCACGCGTTTCCGCGAGTTGCCTGCGGAAGACATGCAATACGTGGATGCCTACCTAAAAGCGGGTAAGCCCGTCGTTGGGCTGCGCACGGCCACACATGCGTTTCATTACTCGCGCAATCCGAACGACCCGTATGCCATGTACGGTTTCGCCAGTAACGTTCCGGGCTGGGAAGGCGGTTTTGGGAAAGTGGTTCTTGGAGAGACCTGGATCGCGCACCACGGCATCCATGGCGAGGAAGGCACGCGCGCCGCGCCGGTGGGTGATGGGGTTGACAGCCCAATCTTGAACGGCGTCTCCGACATCTGGGGCCCTACCGATGTGTATACGGTCGGCGACTTGGCCGGAGCTACGGTGCTGCTTCTGGGGAAATCAACCAGTGGTATGACGGCCGATGCACCCAACAACGAGGAAAAAGAAGCCTTGCCTATCGCCTGGACACGTGAGTACCAAGTACCCGATGGGCAGCGAGGAAAAGCGTTTACCACGACTATGGGCGCATCCGTAGACTTTGTAAGTGAAGACCTGCGCCGGCTGTTCGTGAACGCTTGCCTATGGGCGGTGGGTCTTGAGAACGAAATTCCCGAGCGAGCGAACGTGGATTATATTACACCATACGAGCCGACCATGTTCGGGTTCGATAGCTTTGTGAAGGGCAAGCGCCCGCACGATTACAAACTTCCGACAAAGTAGGGGCGCGTTTGCCCATGTAAACTGAGAATACGATGAAATTAGGAGTAAATACGTTTTTGCTGACGTCCCCCTTTACCACGGAGAGCATAGCTGTTTTGGAGCAGTTCAAAGCCTGGGGCGTGGATGGCGTGGAAATAGCCCTCGAAGATACTGCCCACGTAGACCCGGTGATCATCAAGAAGGCTTTGGATGAATTGGAGTTGGAATGTATGTCCATTTGCGCGGCAATGGGGCCGGGGCGTGATTTGCGGGGTACCGCTGAGGAGCAACGCAACGCGCTGGAGTATATCTATGGGGCTATGGAAACCATGGCCGCTTTGGAATGCCCCGTATTAGTTGGTCCGCTGTATTCGGCTGTTGGCCGGGCAGAGTCAACGCCCTCCGATGTCTACAAACGCCAGTGGGATACCGTGGTTGAACACCTGAAAGACATCGGCTCGCGCGCTGAATCGTTAGGCGTAAGCGTGGCCATTGAACCCCTTAATCGCTACGAAACTGATTTTATCAATACAAGTGCTCGAGCAGTAGAGCTCGTGGAAGCGGTAGGAAATCGGGCCGTCGGGATTCTATTGGATACCTATCACATGAATATTGAGGAGAAGGATCAAGCGAAGGCGATTGCTACGGCAGGCAAGCATTTGCTCCATGTGCACGCCTGTGGATGCGATCGCGGTGCACCAGGCGGAGATCACATCAACTGGGACGGGATTCGTGATGCGCTACAGGCTGTTGAGTATTCGGGCGGCTTGGTCATCGAATCCTTCACCCCTGATGTCAAGGTCGTGGCGAAAGCCGCTTCGATTTGGCGTGATGTCGAACCCTCCCAAGAAGCCATCGCGGTGAAGGGCTTGGCCTTTTTGCGTTCCAAATTTGCTTAGCGAATCCGTTATTTCGTGTCGTAGGTAGGGAAATTTTCCCTGCGGCATCCATTACCTTTCTTTGGGTATTGTCAGATTTAATGGAAATACGTACTATTGCGCTCAGCATCACGAGCTTCCCGAAGCGCGTGATGTCGGTGTCCTGATTCATTTTTAAACTTAAACCGAAACCAGACCATGAGCAAACAATGGTTATTCATGTCACTACTGTGCATCGCAGTGTCCGTGGCCCAAGCGCAAATTACCAAACCAGAAAAAAATAGTCGGGGCTACCTCCGACTGGGATTTAGTTCGTTCGGCGACGAGCTTAACAGCGATTTGTCCAACTTCTCCGTCAATAACGGCGGAGCGGTGAGCGGCGACGCTTCCATGCGCGACAATATATTGGAAGGGCGCTATGGAGCGCAACGAGGATACGTGTTGGAATTTGGGCGGCAGTACTATTTCACCAAGCGGAGCCTGCTTCCAGTGATCGATGCTCGGCTGGGTCTTGATTGGACCCAATTGTCGTTGACCTACAACGAGCTGGATTTTTCGCCCATCGTCGAGCGGGATGTCGCAGCGGGTTATATGGTTAGTGAGGATCAGTCGGCTGCTGCTTCGATCGCAACCATGATCGGCCCCGTGTTTTCTATTCGGCCCATCGGCAAATTGGTAGTCGACGCCCGTGTGCAGCTCGCGGCCGTTTACTATGCCAACCTCACTAACTACTCCGCCTATAACGAAGAGACTGAGGACGAGCGTTACTTTTCCTTCTTTCCTGATCTGGAAGAGGGAGAGGATGAGGGGATTGGCGCGTTGACCCAAGTGGCCAGCCTCGCGTTCAAGCCTAATTTTGGGCTGACAGCCCGATATGGGGCTATCGGTTTGGCGCTGGACTATGCGCCCGGATCCGTCAAATCCGACTATATGTCGGACGAGGGGGATGGCGAGGCGAAATTTGCGCACAATGTCTTCCAGATCAAGCTGAGTCTCACGTTGTAAGGCAGCATTTACGCATGGATGCCGGAGCATAGTCTCCGGCTTTTTTGTTTAGCCGCCGCTCAGGATAGAAGCGTGCCTCCCGTATACTTAGCTGAAAAATTACAATGCGTAATGGGTGCTAATGGGGCAAAAGTAATAGCTTAGCGGCATCTTATTCGTATTACCGTTATCCAGGGGGCTGCGCACCGCCTGTTTATTTTTTAATTCATGAATAAATTCTCTATTCTATTGTTCTTGGCCTTCGCAACGGTATCGGTTGTCGCCCAAGAGCAGGCCGACCAACCGAAAGCCAATTACCAACTGGCCGCCCGCTTTTCTCCTGAAAAGCTGAAACGGATGATTTTCTCTACCAGCGTCAGTCCGCAATGGCTTAAGCACTCCGAACGGTTTTGGTATACTTACGAAACGTCGGACGGTAAAAATTGGTACATTGTCGACCCGGTAGCCAAGACCAAGAAGCCCCTGTTTGACAATGCCAAAATGGCCGCGCAATTGACACAGATTGTCAAAGACCCTTTTGATGCCCAGCACATCGATATCCGCAACTTGCGTTTCTCGGAAGATGAGCAAAAAATCCGCTTCGAAACGCCCAGCACGCGTGACACGCTGAAAAGTGAGGAAGAACGCGAAAAAAGCACCAACAAAAGCGATTCACTCAAAAAGAAGGTCTTCTACCTCGAGTACGATTTACAAACCGAACGGCTCATCGAACTAGCCGATTCCCTAAAGCCGAAGGATCCGCTGTCGTGGGCGTCGTTCTCGCCAGACACAACCATAGCGGTTTATGCCAAAAACTACAACCTGTATTGGATGGACCGCGATAACTACGAGAAAGCGGTCAAGGACGAGAAAGACAGCACGATTGTAGAGCACCAAATCACGTCTGATGGTGTCCAATACTATGCGTGGGGAGGTAGTGAGTATAGTACGACCACGGGCGACGGTAAAAAGGACGATGAGGAGAGGGAAAAACGCAAGCGAGCGCCCATCACCTGGTCGCCCGATGGCAAGCATTTCGTTGTGGTACGTAAGGACAGCCGCCACCTGCAGGAACTGTGGGTGATCAATAACGTAGGCGGGAGCCGGCCTACACTCGAAACATACAAATACCAAATGCCCGGTGAAACCGACAGCACCGAGCAGGAGCTGCACATCTTTGACGTCGCTACGAAAAAATCGCGCCGTATCGATGTGTCGGCCTTCAAGAACCAGACCCTTACCGTATGGTCGGCACCTCGGCCGGTCAACCGTGCGCCGGGCGAGATTCACATCAATACCTGGTTGGGCGACGATGGCCGATTCTTTTTCGGGCGTTCCAGCCGCGACTTGAAGCGTATCGACATCGGTACCGTATCGGTCAATGGTGATGTGAAGATCTTGGTGGAGGAGCGTGCCAATACCTACCTTGACCTGCGGCGTCCGGAGTTGGTAGACGGCGGCCGCGAATTCGTACACTGGTCGCAACGCGACGGCTGGGGGCATTATTATCGCTACGATATGGACGGTAACCTCCTTAACCAGATCACCTCGGGCGAATACTATGCGGCCAACGTGGTAGGCCTAGACGGACAAACGCTTTATTTTGCTGCCAACGGGCGCGAGGAAGGCGAGGATCCGTATTATCTGCACCTGTATCGCGTCAATTTGGACGGCAGCGGCCTGCAGTTGCTTAACCCGGGCGACTTTGATCATCAATCGAGCATGAGCGAAAGCAAGCGCTTCTTCGTCGATAACTACTCCCGTGTCAATACGGTCCCCGCCTCGGCCTTGTATGACAACCGCGGGCAGAAGATTATGGACTTGGAGACCGCCGACTTGTCCAAGTTGTTTGAGGCGGGGTATCAGTTTCCCGAGCCCTTTGTCGTAAAGGCGGACGATGGCATCACGGACCTGTACGGCGTCATGTACAAGCCCTTCGATTTTGACTCGACCCGAAGCTATCCATTGGTACAATACGTTTATCCGGGTCCGCAAACCGAAGCGGTCAATAAATCCTTTGGGAGAAGCATGGACCGTATCGACCGGTTAGCGCAGTTTGGCTTCGTCGTCGTCACCGTAGGCAATCGGGGCGGCCATCCCGCACGGTCCAAATGGTATCACAACTACGGTTACGGTAATCTGCGCGACTACGGACTGGCAGACAAGAAGGCGGCTGCGGAACAATTGGCCGATAGGCACAAGTATATTGATATCACACGCGTAGGCATCACCGGTCATTCCGGGGGCGGGTTTATGTCTACCGCGGCCATGCTGGTTTATCCCGACTTCTTTAAAGTTGCCGTGTCCGGTGCGGGCAACCACGAGAACAATATTTACAACCGCTGGTGGAGCGAGCGTCACCATGGCGTCACGGAGCGCATCACCCCTAAAGGCGATACGACGTTTGTTTACAATATTGAGCGGAACACGCAACTGGCAAAAAATCTGAAAGGACGCTTGCTACTGGTGACCGGCGATATCGATAACAACGTGCACCCCGCGAATACCATCCGGATGGCCGAGGCATTGATCAAGGCCAACAAGCGCTTTGATTTCGTGCTGCTACCGGGGCAGCGCCACGGATTTGGCGACATGACCGAATATTTCTTCTGGAAGATGGGTGACTATTTTAGTCAGCACCTGCTCGGAGACTGTCGAGACGAAGTGGACATCGAGGAGATCAACCGAGAAATCCCACTCAGGCGCTAGTGCCGCTGGCCCGTAAACACAAAAAAGCCTCCGCATAGATGCGAGAGGCTTTTTTCGTAAAACCAGGCCTAGCCCGGTCGGGATGTGTGCGTTACTAAGGATTGGTGGGAGGGGTAGGAGGTTTGATATCTCCGTCCTTGCGTTTCCCATCCGCATTGAGTTTCACTACTTTGAGGTTCTCTTCGCCCTCGCGCTCCAAGCTGATTTCATAGTAAGGGGATTTTTTTGCCGACTCTACCAAGTAGGCGGTCGCTACGGTCCAACCTGTATATTCTTCGCCGCTAAGGGTCGTTTTTACAGGATCAGGCAGGTTTTCCGGCTCGACCAAGGTACGCCTTACACTGTCTTGCTGCTCTTGTTGTTGCTGGATAGCAACGGACTGAATCTCTCTGTTTATTTCAAAGTCGGTTTCCTTTTCTCCCGCATTGGCTACTGCCCATCCGCCTAGGGCTACCGCGGCTACTGCTAACATCATCTTTTTCATCTTCTTTTGTTTTAAGGTAAACGATAAATCAATTTAACCAAATTCGAATAGGGTATTGAAATAGTGATGCCAAGATGAAAAAGTGGGCTAACGATAGCGAATTGACGCCAGGAGACGCACAAGGCAGTGGAATGCGTTCCACACGTGGGGAAAAACGCAACAGATTGAGTCACCGAAACGCAGTTTCGGGTAGGGTAGTAAACAAGACGAACGGCGCTAGGCCGTCCGTAGGATTTTTTCCATTTTTCGCCCTTTGGCCAGTTCGTCCACTAGCTTGTCGAGGTAGCGGGCTTGCTTGGTGAGGGGGGGGTCGATCTCTTCGATGCGGTATCCGCAAATTACCCCGGTGATGAGTGTGGCGTTTGGGTGCAGCGACGCCCGCTCGAAGAAGGTTTGAAAGGTGACCTTTTCGTCAATCAGCGCTTGTAGCGTCTGTTCGTTAAACCCGGTAAGCCACTCGATGACCTGGTGCAATTCCGCTTTTGTGCGGCCCTTGCGTTCTACTTTGGTGACATAGTGCGGATAGACCGACGCGAATGTCATGTTGGCGATGCGTTGGTGGTGTGCTTCGGATTTGTCCATGGATCGTCCAGTTTGTCCGCGCAGGGCGGGATCAACAGAAAATGGTGACTTACATCTTCAGCCCGATTTCGCGTAGGCGTTCGTCGAGGTATTCGCCGGCCGTCATATCGGTATACGCCTTAGGGTATTCCTCGCTGATGCACGATTCGAGGCTGGCGAGGCTCACCTCGCCTTTAGGATGCAGGAAAAACGGCACGGAATACCGTGATGTCTTCATCAGCTCGCGCGGCGGGTTGACGACGCGGTGTGTCGTGGATTTCAGCTTGTTGTTCGTAAGCCGCTGCAACATGTCGCCGACATTGACCACGATGTCCTCGCCGTGGGCCTTCACCGGAAACCAGACGCCGTCGCGCGTCAGCACCTCCAGGCCATCGGCACTCGCGCCAATGAGTAGGGTGATCAGATTAATATCTTCGTGGGCACCAGCACGCACGGCATCGTCCGGCAGGCTGTCTGGGTCTTCGATCGGGAAATAATGAATCGCGCGGAGAATTGAGTTGCCTTCGTGCACGCGGATCTCGAAATAGTCTTCCTCCAGCCCCAGATACACGGCGATGGCCTTGAGGAGTTGACGTCCGGCGTGCTCCAGCCTGCGGTACACTTCAGCCGTCACCTCGTTAAAACGGGGTAGTTCCTCCACGATGACGTTGTCCGGATGTGCGGTTTTATCGTAGTCGTCGCCAGCCAGGGTTTGGCCACGCTGCCAAAATTCCTTGAGATCGGGCGTTTTCGAATCCTTGGCTTTCTCGCGACCTTTGGAGGTATACCCCCGCTGCCCCGCCAGCGCAGGTATTTCGTACTTCGCCTTCACCTCATCAGGAAGGGAAAAGAATGCTTCCACTACCTGGTATAGCTCATCGATTAGGGCCTTATCCATGCCGTGGTTAGCGATGGTGACGAATCCGGTTTCGTTAAAAGCTTTGCCGATGGCTTGCGAAAACTGGTGGCGCTGCGCGGTCGACCCCTGCGTATAGTCGTGGAGATCAAGCCTAGGAATATTGACTGTCGACATATCTTCTCTTTTTTCGTAAAGGTACGGGTTTTTGTGAAAAACTGCATGAAGCTTTACAAGGAGGCAAAGCGCCAATGGGGCGACAAGTACGCATCAATGCCCATTGACCGAACGCTACCACTATCCCTCCGAAATATTCAATTCCTGCTGAAGACACCGTAGTTAAGGTACACTTCTTTAGCTGCGAAGTAAACACTTACTTCCCCTTCAACAATTTCTCTAAATACTCCACCTTCTCTGTTTACGCTTCAATCAGTCGCTGGTACAACTTTCTGTTTTCTTCGTAAGCTTCGACAAGCTTGTCGAGGGGGGTGAATGTGCAGTTATGGTTGCCTCAGGTGCTTGTGGATGCGGCACCAATTTGGTCGCCTTCGCCAAACTCTTGCTAGCCGTTCGGTGTTTTTACATTAATCCGGCATTTGCGCCTGATATAGTTGCTATAAAATAGTTTGCAGCATATACACCAAGTAGAAGCAACAAGTTGTCTTTTGATTCATTGACATTTGTTACATCATAGTCAATGTTATATTGGTAATAGAAATCTCTCCAATTAAATTTGGGTTCAAATTGAATCACCTTTTCTTGATTTTTATTTTCAAGT
Source organism: uncultured Sphingobacteriaceae bacterium (assembly GCA_964423925.1). GTDB lineage: Bacteria > Bacteroidota > Bacteroidia > Sphingobacteriales > Sphingobacteriaceae > CAYRGQ01. The sequence goes on from CAYRGQ010000047.1 coordinate 14,833, forward strand.
ATCATTTGACTTTGAAAAAGCCCACTTAATTGTAGCGCGTATTCTCTGTCGTCTTGAAATGTGATGACGATTTTCCCATTCCAACTCATGGAAAGACTTGCTATTTTATTTTCGCCTTTTGTTACGGCAATGCTGCTATTGAAAAAGCCTACGGGGGCAAGTTTATAATTTTCCGTATTGGGCATTTTAATTTCCGCTTTCAGATAAAATGGCGTTTCATAAATCAGCTCTCCCAACAATTGATCGTTATCCGTAAGTTGAAAAATTTTTCTGTCTTTTGAATTTGCGTTCATGATGTAAACGATTAAGTTAATTAAAAGTCTTGTTCTTCCAACTTGAAAATCTCTTCAACAGGAGTTCCAAATACATGCGCCATTTTTAATGCCAAGAGCGTAGAAGGAACAAATTTTCCTGTTTCAATCGAATTCATTGCCTGTCTTGAAATTCCAATTTTTTCAGCCAACTCGGCTTGTGTCCAATTCTTTTTGGCGCGTTCAACTTTTATGGTGTTTTTCATCGGTATTTGCGTGTCGAAATGATTAAACCTAAAATGTAGAACAAGGACAATAATGCAAAAATGTACAAGGAATCAATTTTTTCTAGTCCTAATTCCTTTACTAAGCCCAGCATTCCGAAAACCATAACGGAAAGCAATGACAGCATAAAAGCAATAGACACCGCTTCCAATTGTATTCTTATTTGCACTTCATCCAATGAATTTATGCTTTGCAATTGCTTTACTGTCGCTATCACAAATAAAACTGCATTAATGGCTATAATAAGCAAAACAAGAGGTGTTTGAACGTCGTGTTGGGATAGGTAAAAAACACTGATTGGGAAACAAATACCAAATATCAAAGCCCAAATTAGGTTTGTCGGTTTTCTTTTAACTCTCATAAAAAGTCAATTAAAGTTTACATAAAAATAATAATACAATTCAAAATGTCAACTATATATGACATTTTGTAAAAATTAATTCTTTTGAAAATTAGCGCGTAGCCGATTGGCCAAGCAGCTTGCTAATTGTATGAGGGTAGTTTAAGCGCTAAATCGATTCATAAATTCCTTGGGCGTGCATTGGTTATACTGTTTGAACAGTTTGGTAAAATAGCTCACCGAGCTGAAGCCACATCGGTAGGCAACTGCCGAAACGTTGTTGTTGGGTTGCAGTAACAAATTGCGGGCTAAGGCCATGCGCTCATGTATGATGTACTCGCCGGGTGAGCGTTGGCAATAGGTTTCAAAAAATCGAAAAAGCGTACGCTTGCTGCAATTCCCGATGGACGTCAGCTGCTCCATCGTAATCGGTTCGGAAAGGTGTTCTTTGATGTATTTCTTGACCTTGAATAATTGGTCATTCATCTGTAGAAATGCTTGCTCGGCTTTCGTCGCTTTTTGTGCGTTGATGATACGGACCAAAAAGGACTTGAGTAATAAATCGTTCAGCGTATCCTGTTGCTCGGTCTTCTGCGTGAGTTGCAACAATTCGTTGAACGCCCTGACCATGTCTGAATTGTTGTTGAAGTGCAGCTGCTCAAAGTCAATTTGCCAATGGCCCTGCTCCAAGGGATATAAGGCGTCTAGGGTTTGTAATTGTGCGGCTAATTTTTGGCTGGATATCAAAATGGTAGCACATTGTACAGGCTTGTGCTCGTCTGCGTCCGGAAAATCGGCATAGATCGTCTCGCCTTCGGGCAGGATTAGGGAAGTGCCCGGCTCGAATAATAGGCGTTCACCGGTATGGGTATGCACGATTTTATGACCGCGTATCATCCCCGATATCGACAGTCCGTCGTACTGTATTTGCACGCGGGTAGAAGACTGAAAGGTTTCGAATATGTTGATTTCGAACGCCCCACAATCGATTCGTGTCCGGTGCTCAAAGCCGTGCCTCAGGTGCTTGGGAGTCTGTATGGATAGTAAATCTATATAGTGCTTCATCGTATAGCTGCAAATTAAGGGTTTGTCGCCATGATTCGGTTGTCACAACTGTTATATTTTTTGACAACATTCTTATAGCGTATCGGTTGTCTTATACAGACTTTTACGAGTAAAACATTAAAAACAATAAATTATGAGCAACATCACGTTAGTGCAAGCGCAAAAGGCAATCGAAGCAGCGATCGCAAAGTCGACTGAATTAGGGGTAAAGATGAACATCGCCGTCGTGGACGCAGGCACCAATTTGGTCGCTTTCGCCAAAATGGACGATGCCTGGTTGGGTTCTATCGATATCGCGCAAAAGAAAGCCCGTACTGCCCGTTATTTCAATATGGACACGGGTGCTATTGGTCAATTGTCTCAGCCCGGTGGCGCCTTGTATAACATCGAGCATTCTAACAACGGCTTAATTACGTTCCCTGGCGGTGTAGTGATTCAAAACGCCGAAGGTGTCATTATTGGTGCTATTGGCGTCAGTGGCAGCACCGTGGAAGATGACCACGCAGTAGCGTCTGCAGGCGCGTCAGCGATTTAAGGACAGCACTTAGCGAGGGGGGCGACACGTATAATCAACGTGGGAAATCCCAAAAACAAAAAAGTTGGTTTTGAGCGGTATCGCTTTAAACCAACTTTTCGCTTTCAGTAGCCCGTAGGGGAATCGAACCCCTGTTTCCAGAATGAAAATCTGGCGTCCTAACCCCTAGACGAACGGGCCATCGGGTAATGGAGCGCAAATATAGCAGTATTTTGCGCCATTTTCAAAATCCGATTGCAATAGCCACTAAATCAGGTCAAAACCGATGTCGCGACGGAAGTTCTTTCCTTCAAAATAGATACGTCCCGCGTCCGCGGTAGCTTGCTGCAGGGCCTCAAACAGCGTATCCTTCAACGCCGTGACGGCGATAACACGTCCGCCAGCCGTTTTCACTACGCCATTTTCCTCGCGCGTGCCGGCGTGGAATACCAGTGATTCCTTGACGCTCTCGATGTTGTCAATTTGCATACCCGATACATAATCGCCCGGATAGCCACCCGAGACGAGCATGACGGTGGCGGCGGTCTTAGGCGACAGCGTAAACGAGCGGGCGGCTAGGGTGCCGGTAGCCACGCCCTGGAGCAAATCGAGCAGATCGCTCTCGATGCGGGGCAGTACGCTTTCCGTTTCGGGGTCGCCCATGCGCACGTTATATTCAATCACGTAGGGGTCGCCCGCTACGTTCATCAGTCCAATGAAGATAAAGCCCTTGTAAGGTATGCCGTCGCGCTTCAGCCCGTCGATGGTGGGGATGACGACGCGCTCTTCCACTTTATCCAAAAAGGCACTGTCGGCAAAAGGGACAGGGGATACCGATCCCATGCCGCCGGTGTTCAGGCCCGTGTCCTGCTCGCCGATGCGCTTATAATCCTTGGCGCTGGGCAGGATTTTGTAGGTGTCTCCGTCGGTCAGCACAAATACCGACAACTCGATGCCGCGGAGGAACTCCTCGACAACCACCACGCGGCTGGCGTCACCGAACTTGGCTTCGCTGATCATCGCCCGCAGTTCGGCTTTCGCTTGTTCTAGCGTTTCGCAAATCAATACGCCCTTACCAGCCGCCAGTCCGTCCGCTTTGAGCACGATCGGAAGCTGCTGCGTCTCGAGGTAAGCCAGGCCTTCTTCCAGGCTATGTTGGTCAAAGGAACGGGACGCGGCGGTAGGAATGCCGTGCCTGTCCATAAACTGCTTGGAGAAATCCTTGCTGCCTTCCAGTTGGGCGCCAGCCTGCTGTGGCCCAATGACCGGGATGTTCGCTAGGTCTGCCCGATTGAGGAAATAATCGTGAATGCCCTTGACAAGGGGCTCTTCGGGGCCTACCAATACCATATCGATACTGTTGGCCAGCACGAAATCTGCAATGCCCGCAAAATCCGTAACCGCGAGCGGTACGTTGGTGCCATATTGGCTGGTGCCCGCGTTGCCGGGGGCAATGTAGAGTTGGGAAAGTTGGTTGCTCTGCGCGAGTTTCCAGGCAAAAGCGCTTTCGCGGCCGCCCGAGCCGATGATCAGTATATTCATAGCGCAAAGATATTTTTTTTGTCGTAGAAAGGAAGCCGGAATGTGAATACCGGCGGGGATGGCCATTTTCTTCCTATAGTCAGTAGGTAACTTTGTCCGTTCGGATGAATCGGCTTCTGCCAAATTGTTTTATATTTAAAGCCGGGTTTGGATGCAGCGCCGCTGATGGCCGTGATCCCGAACCGCACAAATTTTGGCAGGCCTGGCGCAGTGGCGCGCATGGCAGTCAGATAAACCTACTATAAAAGACACTCGCATGATAAACCTAAGAACATTGCTGGCAGTCGTTGTTTTCGCAATGGCGATACACGGCAAAGCAATCGCCCAAATAGTGTCTTTTGACGGCATGCTGGAGCAACTCGAGAACTATGCCCAAGAATATCCCCAGGAAAAAGTTTACCTGCATCTGGACAAACCCCATTACGCGGCGGGCGAGGATGTGTGGTTTAAAGCGTATGTCACCATTGGGCAGTTCAATCTGTTATCTGGGCTTAGTAAGATTCTGTACGTAGACTTAATCAATCCCCAGGAGCAAGTGACGAAATCGCTGCGTTTGCCCCTGCTGGGCGGCGTCACGGTTGGCGATTTCAGCCTCGCGGACACGCTTTCGGAAGGCAGCTACCGAATCCGCGCCTATACCAATTGGATGCGCAATTTCGAGGAGGAGCTTTTTTACCACCGCACGGTCCCCATCGGCAACGCCTTGGTCGATCAAGTGGCCGTACATACCGAATTACACATCGAAAATTCACCCGAACAGCACGTGGTAAGTGCCCGCATACAGCTGTCCGATTTGGCCGGAGTCCCTCTGCGCGATGCCGAGGTGAGTTACGAAGTGTTGCTCGCAGACCGAAGCATCAGCAAAGGCAAGACCACCACCGACGGACAGGGCGGCCTGGAAATTGACTTTGTCAACAAGCAGCCCGAGCGACGTACCGCGGGGCATATCAATCTGCTGATCTCGCGTTTCGGCATGCCGTCCATTCGAAAGCAAGTGCCCATACAGCACACCGGTGCGGAGAATTCCATTCAGTTTTTTGCCGAGGGCGGACATTTGGTTGGCGGTGCCATGGCCAAAGTCGCGTTCAAGGCATTACGTCCTAATGGACGAAGCATAGCAGCACACGGGATCATCCGCAATGCCGCGGGCGAAGAGGTTGCAGCTTTCGAAACTATGCATGCCGGCATGGGCCACGTACTCTTCCACGCCGTAGCGGGCGAGCAATACACCGCTGATGTTACCTTTGCCGACGGCAGTACGAAGGAGGTCTCGCTGCCTACGGTGGAGGCTTCCGGTTATGCGTTGACCGTCAATAACGAAAATGAGCAGACGATCTACGCGCAGTTGTTTGCGACCGAAGACCTTGTGCAAGGCCAGACGGTTAATATGTTGCTGCAACGCAACGGTGCCGTTCTCTATGGGTCAAAATCCCGAATAGACAAGGGGCAGTTGCTATTTTCGATCCCGAGGGAGCACCTACCCACCGGTGTTGCACAACTTACCTTTTTTACCGATGACATGGTGCCGATTTTGGAGCGAAGTCTGTTCCATATCAACCCGTCCGACCTATTGCCGTTAACGATCGCGCCCGACCGGGAAATATACGGTGCACGCGAACCGGTGTCCTTATCGCTGGAATCTGGCTTGGCGGCAGACACCATGCGGGTAGCCGTGCTGTCAGCATCCGTTGTAAACGAGGCGTACCTGTCGGATAGTATCTCTGCGGGAGGTGGCATCCTCGCGGAACTGCTGCTTCGATCGGAACTCAAAGGGTATATCGAGGATCCGGGCTACTATTTTGAAGGGGACTTGTCCGAGGGGATGGCTCCGCTCCAACGACGGGCGCTGGATAATCTGATGCTCACGCAGGGCTGGAGCCGTATTGACTGGCAAGCGTTGGTCGCTGGCCAATTGCCGGAGTTGCAGTATAAGCCCGAGGAGGAGCTACGTGTCAGTGGCCTCGTTACGCGTGCCGGGCGGAAGGTGCCTGTTCCGAATGCCACGGTTACCCTGCTTTCGACTGCTGCGGGCTCGGTAGGTATCCTTGACACCATCACCGGTCCGGACGGTCGTTTCAGTTTCGATCGGCTGTTGTTCTTGGACAGCACTAACTTCGTTGTCCAGGCCCGCGATGAGCGGGGGAGGAAGCATTTGGATATCATCCTGGACGAGGTGCCGAGGCAGTCCGTAACAACTAACGTCAACGCGCCCGAGGTTGAGGTGAACGTGAGCAGCTCCATGAGCGACTACCTGATGCGCTCGAAATCCCAATACGATGAACTCGTGCAACATGGTCTACGGGAGCGGGCGGTTTTGATCGAAGCTGTCGAAATCAGGGCCGATCCCGCGGCCGAACGGCGGGAGCGACTAAAGCATTCGAGCAACCTCAATGGGCCGGGGCAGGCCGACCAAGTGATTATGGCCGAAGATCTAATGAGCTGTTCGGACTTGTCCGTATGTTTGCAAGGCCGGCTGGTCGGCGTAATCTTCCGGAATGGGGTGCCGTATTCGACACGGTCGCCGGAAACGCCGATGACCGTGATTATGGATGGCATGGAAATGAGCGAGGGGGATTTGCAGATGATTAGCCCCTTCGATGTGGAAGCAATCGAAGTGCTGCGGGGCATCGGCACGACGTCCGTGTACGGGTCTCGGGGCGGGGGCGGTGTCATTATCGTCACGACCAAGCGGGGTTCCACCGGACTGAGGCAAAATGCCTATACGCCAGGTGTGGTCACCCATAGCCCGCAGGGCTATTACCAAGTGCGGGAATTTTACTCGCCTGATTATGCCGTGGCGGACTCGTTGGCCGATGTGCGCGACCTGCGGACAACCATCCACTGGGAACCGCACATCGTGACGGACAACGACGGAAAAGCTGAGATTACCTTCTATACGGCTGACGAGCCGGGTGTCTATCGGGTCGTGCTAGAAGGACTGGATGTCTATGGCCGTCTGGGGCGGACCATAACCACGATAAGAATTGAAGAATAACTGCAATGGAATACACACATATTAGAGTCAACGTCGAAAATCGCGTCACGCACCTTCAACTCGATCGAGGGAGGTCCAACGCGTTCCATGCCGATATGCTCGAAGAGATGAAAGCTGCGGTTCAAGCCGCCGAGGCGGACCCGGGCGTAGAAGGCCTGGTGCTGCATGGCAAGGAAGGGTTTTTCAGTGCGGGATTGGATCTTATCACCCTATATGACTATAATGAGGCTGAAATCCGCGCGTTCTGGGAGCTTTTCATGGCGTTCGTCGAATCCTTGGTGGCGTTTCGCAAACCGGCAGTAGCCGCTATCAGCGGGCATGCCCCGGCGGGCGGTTGCGTATTGGCCTTGTGCTGCGATGCGCGCGTCATGGCAGAAGGGGACTACATCATTGGGCTCAACGAAGTACCCGTGGGTATTGTGGTGCCGGACAGCATCTTCGCGTTATACAGCTTTTGGCTAGGGCAGGGTACGGCTTACCGCTATTTACTGCAAGGGAAACTGCTTAGCCCACGGGAGGCCTTGGCGTCCGGTCTGGTCGACGAAGTGGTTGCCGCGCAGCGTATCCGTACGGTGGCCGAGCGTCACCTGGGCTTATATACCCAATTTGAGCGCAACACGTGGTGGCAGAGCAAGGCCAATCTGCGTAGGGAATTGGTGCAACGCATGGCAGCCAACCGCGAGGAAAGCATCGCCCTGGTGTTGAAACAGTGGTGGACTCCATCGACGCGATCCATACTGAAAACGATTATCGAAAACTTGACCCAGAAGAAGTGACGGGTCGCTATTAACGCAGCACATGGACAACGAGACAACACCAACCCAAGGTGCGCTCCGCGATGGTGCCCTGCAAGGCAAGACCATTGTCGTAACGGGCGGTGGAACGGGCTTGGGCAAGGAAATGAGCCGGTACTTCCTGCAGTTGGGCTCGCGGGTCGTCATTACGAGCCGCAAATTGGACGTCATCGAAAGCACCGCGAAGGAATTGCGGGAGGAAACAGGTGGCGAGGTGGCCACGGTCGCCTGCGACGTACGTAATTATGAGCAGGTGGAAGCCATGCGCGACGCGGCCTTAGCCGCATTTGGGCAGGTCGACGGGTTGGTAAATAACGCCGCTGGGAATTTTATTTCGCCCACGGAGCGATTGTCGGCAAATGCGTTTGCTACGGTAATTGATATCGTGCTAAAAGGTACAGCCAACTGCACGTTGGCATTTGGCAAGCATTGGGTCGCCGCCAAGCAACCCGCCAGTATTCTCAATATCATCACAACGTATGCGTTTACCGGTTCGGCCTATGTAGTGCCATCGGCTTCTGCCAAAGGGGGCGTACTGGCGATGACTCGCTCGCTCGCGGTGGAATGGGGGCGGCACGGAATCCGCAGCAACGCCATCGCGCCCGGACCTTTCCCAACTCAGGGTGCTTGGGAGCGCTTGCTGCCAGGTGACTTGGCCGAACAGTTTGACTTCAAGAATCGTGTACCGCTCAAGCGGGTTGGAGAATACCAGGAACTCGCCAACCTAGCGGCGTTTCTCATGTCTGACTATGCGCGATACATCAATGGCGAAGCGATAACCATTGATGGCGGGGAGTGGTTGCAAGGTGCTGGGCAACTGAGTGGCCTAG
>CAYRGQ010000048.1:0-22529 GCA_964423925.1 uncultured Sphingobacteriaceae bacterium
ACCTGGCAGCCCGATACGTACACCGCGGCACCCACAGCGGGCACGATGTTGCTTGCCGGCATTATGCTGAAGATGGGCGTGTACGGTTTAATCCGCTGGCTGGTTCCGGTAGCTCCGCTAGGTGTAGCCGCTTACTGGCAATTGGCGATGGTTCTGTGCATCATAGGTGTGGTGTATGCGTCGATTATCGCGTTTAAGCAACACGATGTGAAGCGGCTAGTGGCCTATTCATCTATCGCCCACGTCGGGCTGATTGGAGCAGGTGTATTCGCTTGGAATGTGCAAGGCGTTCAGGGCGCAATGATCCAGATGGTTAACCATGGGGTTAACGTGGTGGGGCTATTTTTCGTCTTGGATATTATCATTCGGCGCTTAGAATCGCGAGAGATGCGGGATATGGGCGGCATCGCCAAACTGGCGCCTAAGCTGGCCATCGCTTTCCTCATCATCGTGATGGGTGCCGTGGGCCTGCCGATCACCAACGGATTTATCGGCGAGTTCCTGTTGCTGTTAGGTATATATGATTTTGGCATCTGTTACGCGGTGTTTGGCGGATTGACGCTTATTCTCGGCGCAGTTTATCTCTTGCGGATGTTCCAGAAAACGATGCTCGGGGAGGTCAATGAGCGTACCGCCGCGTTTGCGGACGTGAAGGGAACCGAGCTGCTGGTGTTGAGCGTGATCGTCGCCGTGGTAATTGGCGTCGGCGTTTATCCCCAGCCGCTGTTAGCATTGTCAGAGGCCGCTGTCACCGCGTTGGTTGACAGTGTACAATTGGTAGCCCAATAAGCGGGCGTTTGGTAGAATAGTAACCGGGTGTTTATCCCGATAGCAGATAGAGTCTCGCCGGAAAATCAACATTGCATCGCATGCAATTTTTCAGGAAGGCAAAAAAAGAATAATATATAGAACATGGTTGCGATTGTCACGCTGTCTTTATTAGCCATATTAGTGTTATACCTTGGCTTGTTCAAGGCCAATAGGGCCATGCTGCCCGTGAGCCTCATCGGTTTGGGTGCCGTTCTTGTACTCGGCTTGCTCGACTGGTCGGGTGATGCCGAACCGCAATTCCACGGGATGGTGCTGTTTGACCATTTCTCCATTGCTTTCTCAACGGTGTGCGTAGCCCTCACCGCACTCGTATTCGTGTTGCTAAGGGACTATTTCGACCGTACTAACAAAAATATTGGCGAGTACTATGCCCTGCTGATGTTCTCACTAGTCGGTGCCATGCTCATCACTTCCTACCACCATCTGGTGATGCTTTTTATGGGCGTGGAGATTATGTCGGTGGCCTTGTACGTGCTAGTTGGCATTCGCAAGAAAGACTTTTCGTCGAATGAGGCGGCGTTGAAATATTTTCTGATGGGCGCGTTTTCGACGGGGTTCCTGCTATTTGGCATGGCTTTATTGTACGGCGCATCCGGGTCCTTTGACTTGGCCGAAATCCGAACCTATTTGGTGGACAACCCGCAGTCGGTGTCCCCGTTGTTTTACGGCGGCGTCTTGTTGCTTTTGGTCGGCTTGGCCTTTAAAGTCGGCGTGGCACCTTTCCATTTCTGGACACCGGATGTGTACGAAGGTGCTCCCGTATTGATTACGACGTTTATGAGTACGGTGGTGAAGACGGCCGGTTTTGCTGCCTTCCTTCGTATATTTTTGTATTGCTTTACCCCCTTGCAAGATTTCTGGGTACCCGCATTGCTGGTGATGGCTATCCTGACGCTTTTTATTGGCAATATCAGTGCCGTCGTGCAGCAGAGCGTAAAGCGTATGCTGGCATATTCGAGTATTTCGCATGCTGGGTACATGCTGTTCGCAATCCTGGCCTTAGGCGAGCGGGCGGCCAGTTCGGTGTTGCTATACGCTACGGCTTACTCCATTGCATCGGTCGTAGCTTTCGGCAGCATTGTCCTGGTTAAGCGGGCAGCGGGCAGTGAGCATTATGAGGCCTTTAACGGGCTTGGCAAACGAAATCCATTCCTGGCGTTGACCGTTACCATTGCGATGCTTTCGCTGGCGGGTATCCCGCTCACGGCGGGTTTCGTTGGCAAGTTCCTGATGTTCTCCGCAGCGTTGTCTGCCTATCACGTGTTGCTGGTCGTCCTAGCGGTTATCAATGCGGCGATTGGTATCTACTATTATTTCCGGGTTATTGTAGCGATGTATTTCAAAACGGCCGATCGCGACGTGGTAGCGTTTCCCTCCCACTACCAAGTTGTATTCGGAGTGGCGGCAGTCATCACGCTGGTGTTGGGCGTCTATCCCGATATCTTGTTGCGTTGGCTATAAGAAATACCCTGGCGTCAGGGGCGCAACCTATTTTTCAAACGCGGATTGTTTCGGAAATATCGCTTCTAGAAAGGGTTTGATTTTTAGTCGGTCTTCTTCAGTGACGTGCTGATTGTCGTTCAGGCAAAACAGTTCAGGCTGGTATTTTTCCATATATTTCGCGAAATCATGCTTGTACACCAGGATGCGGCTCGATTCCTTTCGGCCGACGTACTTAAGTCGAGCGTTGCCGATGGCTAGGGCGTAGAACGCGAAGGCCGACCGCTGCAGGTCGCCATGGGCACGGGTTCGGTTGCCTTGTGAGGTCGCCACTTGGTCCTTGAATACATCTTCCACCGCGTTTTGGTAGTCCGACTTGCGGTAGGAGTCAATGTTGTGGTGAGGCACTCCGCTGTAGTATTTTCCGAATTTTTTCTCTACCATGGATGCGGCGTTTGCCAGTGCGTGCGCATACTGTCCCAGTTTTTTTCCGATTAACCGTTTGACACGATAACGCCATTTTGCCAAAGGCTTCCGTTTTAAGCGTACGATAGGCAGGCCTTCCGTTGTGAAGAAATAGGAAGGCGGCAATGGCGCATTGAAGAACATATCGTCGTTGGCGTACAAGAAATGCTCCGACAGTCCGGGAATTCGGTAAAGAAAATATTCGATGACCTGGGCACTGAAACTCGGGATAATCTCCGGCGGAAGGATTTCCTTGTGGTCGACCAATTTGATTTTGGGATGCGATACATCGAGCCACTCCGGTTGTTGGTTGTCGGTGACGATGTATATGTGTCGAAGCCAAGGCGCATATTGTTCGGCCGAACGCAATGCGTATTTCAATTCGTCGTTGCTGATGTAGCGTCCTACGCAATCGCCTTCACTACCGTCACCGATGGCGCCTGTGTATTTTATTTTTTTGGCAATCCACTCAGGGTCGTTGCCGTCTACCCACAGGTAAACCAAATCGATCGGATGGGTATGATTGTTCATGTTGCTAAACCATTTGGAGTATGGGGCCGGACACCGTACCAGCGGAACACCTGTTTTTTTTGCGGTGCCCGTTACACAAAGTAATTACAATACGTCGGCATAATCAAATTAAAACACGTTCAAAAGGCACATTGTTCAGTTTTGCGGCGTAAGCTGGAAAATCCGAACGGTACATAATGTCCGTACCAACGCTGTAAATTCTCGCTGCCTCCGATATCAATAGAAAATCAACGAACGAACGCATGTATACGTTTGGCGATTCGTCATTCACACAATCCATATGCACGACTTTTCCGGACATGGTGTAGACATTCGGAACATCTTTCACGGCATCCAGGAACGTGCTACTGTCCGAAGTTACCAGGACGGGTTGCTGATTTGTCTGCGCGATTTTTGCCAGCGCTTCCTTATTTGTTGCGATGAGTTGACTACGGGCGGTGGATTCGAGCGCGTCAAATCGATATTCCTTGAAATCTCCCAGCAGGGATTGAAACCTGAAGACACAAGCCACGTATCCCGCGCCGCCCATATTTTCACGATGCTTATCGACCTGTGCTCTTAGCTGGTCCGTGGGCTTGAACAGCTCATGGAATAGTTCGCCCCAGGTATAGCTAGTCGAGTAGATCCGGTTGATCTCATCCAAATAGTCTAGATTGGCATACACATGGATCTGTTTTTTGAGGGGAAGCACTTTCAGAAGCCTTTTGATTGTATGCTGTTTGCGCAACAGCTTAAAGCGCACGTCGCTAACGGCGGTACTTAGCTCACCTACCTTTAACTGCCAATCATAGGCATTGGGAACAAAAAAATCAGTCAGTAAGAAGGGGTGCGTGTACAGGCATCGGTAAGGGTTATTCGTTGCTTTCGCTAGTGCGTATACACTGATAATTCCCTTAAATCGGTCTGTGAGTCCTTTGCCCTGGCGTCGGCTATCCACGAGAGAGAGGAGCAACGGCTTTCGCGTCGGGTTGGCATCCAACCGGTGGTATTTTAAGAGCAGGTAGTACTCCTTCAACCAGTAGGCATTGAAGAAAAGCGTTATGGACTTTTTTAGCTCCGTCAGTGTCATTGCATTTAATGCTTGTGCAAAGCAAATATGGTAAAAATGCCTGTCAATCCGTCCGTGGCGTAAAAATTCACTTCGTAGCGCAGGACGCTACAGCTCGAAAGAGGATTTCTCCGGTAAAATATGCTCAAACGCGGCATGCAGGCCTTGCATGGTTTTGTTAAAGTTCATGATGTATTCGCTGTCGTTGATACAGACGAGTTTGTAGGATTGTTCGCGTATGGCTTTGATTGCCTGCTTGGCGCGGAAGATTAACGGGAACATCTTGGTGTCTTGGTACGTGTTGTACGGCAAGAAATTCGATTGGCATATTTGCCACGTCCGGAAGAGCTCCTGCGTATAATCCTTTTCGCTACGGAATCGGTGTGAAGACATCTCGGTCAGCTCCTGGCCCGCGTATGCCCAAACCTCCTCAAACGTCGATTTTAAGTAGGGCTGCGCATTGTGCGGTGTGCGCAGGGTCATGAACTTGTCGGAGTCCTTCTTGCGGCGCGTGAGATCGGCCTTGCTTCCGTAGGAGGGATGGAACCACTTGTCGTGGTCGCGTTCGAACACCTCTTTTTTGTCAAAGCGCCTGTTAATTATTTCGATGTTGTTTTTTAGACATTTGCTCCACAGGGAGAGTCCCAAGTTGGTGCGGAAAGCCGCGATGTCGTTCGGCAGGCCGTCAACGAAGAACCGGCTCGGATCGAGCTGGTCAATGATAAAAAAGTCGTCATTGAAATACACAAAATGATCGGCCAGGTCTGGGATACGATGCAAGTATATTTCGATCAAGCTGGAGTTGAAGCAGGGCAGAAATTGGTTAGGGATATAATCCTTGTGATCGACCAATGCGAGTTTCGGATGCTCTGGGTTGAGCCATTCGGGACGTTGCCCGCAAGTGACGAAATGCACCTTTCTCACCCACGGCGCAAACTTCTCTACGCCCCTGAACCAGTATTTCAACAGGCCGTAATCGCGAAAGCGCGCTACGGAGAGTTCGTTTTTTTTATTATCTATTTTGCCGGAATGACGGGCGAAGTCCTTTTGCCAGTTGGGGTCGTTCATGTCTACCCAAGTCACCACGAAATCAATATCCATTCTTCCTTTGTTAGCTGTTAAAGCGAGGGGTACTCAATAAAACCGGACGGTTAACCCGATGCCGGAGAGCCGTTTTCCCTTGGGGATCACGCTAGGTGCAAAGATAGTACTATTTGAGCAAGTTGGAGATAAGGACACGTCTGCGAACTGGCGAATGCTTGTGCAGTTTCTCCAATGTGCCAAGGAGCCGACAACAAAAAAGTAGGTTTGGAGGGGTTATTGTCAGCCCGGATAATGCTAGGAAAGGAAAAAAAACTAAATTCGCCTTTTCATTCTGTTATATAGACACCAAAAAAGCTATGCTTCCTAAAATTGATTTTTCAACAACCCAAGCCTACCAATACTTGGCCGACCACTACATTGACATCGCGCCCCAGCACCTGAAAGAGCTGTTTGCTGCGGACACGGCACGATTCGATAAATTTTCCATTTCGTTTGGCGACATCTTGTTTGACTATTCCAAAAACCGGATAAACGACACGACGAAGGCGCTGCTCGTGCAACTGGCGCGTGAGTGCAAGTTGGATGAAGCCATTGAGGCCATGTTTGCGGGTGAAGCAATCAACGCTACGGAGAACCGCGCTGTGATGCATACGGCACTGCGCCATCCCGGCAATTCACCGGTATTGGTGGATGGCAAGGACGTCATGCCCGACGTGAAGGGCGTGCTGGCGAAGATCAAGGAATTTTCGGCGCAGGTTGTTAACGGCAGTTGGAAGGGTCATACGGGCAAAGCCATCACCGATGTGGTAAACATCGGTATTGGGGGGTCCGATCTTGGCCCAGTGATGGTTACTGAGGCGCTCCGCCCGTATAAAACCCAGTTGAACCTGCACTTCGTGTCCAATGTGGACGGTACGCATATCGTGGAGACACTCAAGCGTGTGGACCCGGAAACGACCCTCTTCCTGATCGCGTCCAAAACCTTCACCACACAGGAAACGATGGCCAACGCCCATTCAGCTCGGCAGTGGTTCCTCGAGTCGGGTGCGGCGGAGGCTGACGTAGCCAAGCATTTCGTAGCCCTGTCTACAAATAGCCAAGCCGTATCCGGGTTCGGTATCGATACGCGCAATATGTTCGAGTTTTGGGACTGGGTAGGGGGGCGTTATTCCTTGTGGAGCGCTATCGGCTTGTCCATCGCGTTGGCGGTCGGCTATGACAACTTCGAGCAGTTGCTGGCTGGAGCCCATGCCGCCGATCTACATTTTCGCGAAACACCTTTTGAAGACAA
Source organism: uncultured Sphingobacteriaceae bacterium (assembly GCA_964423925.1). Lineage (GTDB taxonomy): Bacteria > Bacteroidota > Bacteroidia > Sphingobacteriales > Sphingobacteriaceae > CAYRGQ01. Next base: position 6,651 of record CAYRGQ010000048.1, read on the forward strand.
TATTCCTGTCATGATGGGCTTGTTGGGCGTATGGTATAACAACTTTTTCGACGCTGAGAGCCACGCCATCCTTCCCTACGACCAATACATGCATCGATTTGCCGCCTATTTTCAGCAAGGCGATATGGAAAGCAACGGCAAATACATCGACCGAAATGGCAACCGTGTCGCATACCAGACCGGTCCGATCATTTGGGGCGAGCCCGGCACAAACGGCCAACACGCGTTTTACCAACTAATCCACCAAGGTACCAAGCTGATACCGGCGGATTTTATTGCACCTGCCCAGACCCACAATCCGCGCGGTGAACACCACACGCTGCTGCTGTCCAATTTCTTTGCCCAGACCGAGGCCTTGATGAACGGCAAGGAGGAGAAAGAAGTTGTGGCGGAACTGCAAGCCAGCGGCCTATCGAATGAAGCAATTGAGGAATTGAAGGCGTTCAAGGTGTTTGAGGGTAACCGCCCTACCAACTCGTTCCTGATTAAGAAAATTACCCCCTACACGTTGGGAAGCCTGATTGCGCTGTACGAACACAAGATTTTCGTTCAGGGTATCATTTGGAACATTTACAGTTTTGATCAGTGGGGCGTTGAGCTGGGCAAGCAGTTGGCGGGCCGGATCCTGCCTGAGCTGCGGACGGAAGATGTGATAGTCGCCCACGATTCCTCCACCAACGGGCTGATTAACCAGTATAAGCGCTGGCGGTAGTGTCCAAGGTCGGGGCGTCAGTATGTTTAGTCGACTGGAACAGGCAGGGGGGCGCGAGATTATCGCCGGAGGGCAAGCGTACCTTTTCTTCGGAGGGACGGCCTACTTGGGGCTGAGTACGCACCGATCGTTTGTCGAGCTATTTAAGCAGGGTATTGACCAGTACGGCTTGAGCAACGGTAGCTCCCGAGCAAACAACGTCCAGCTAGCGATCTACCCGGCCGCGGAGGCGGTGGCTGCTGAGCGGTTTGGTGCCGAAGATGCGCTACTTCTTTCGAGTGGTTTTTTGGCGGCGCAGGTGGCGGTTCGCCATCTCGCGCCGCACTATGAGGAATTACATTACGCGCCGCTTAGTCACCCGGCGCTGTGGACGGGCGCAGATCCAGGCGTCGGTGCTCGTGATTTCAAAAGCTGGCAAGGTCAGCTGGTGGAACACATCAGCCGAAGCCGCAAAAAGAGCTTTCTAATCATCAGCAACACCTTGGATATGTTAAGGCCTGAACGTTATGATTTCAGCGTTTTTGACAGCCTTCGTCCAGGTCAAAACGTTCATTTTTTGCTGGATGATTCGCACGGGTTGGGCGTGCTCGACTGCGGGGATACGGTTCATTCGCTTCGCAGTCGCGGGTTTCGCGTGACGGTCGTAGCCTCGATGGCGAAGGCGCTGGGCGTCGATGCCGGGTTGGTCCTTGCCGATGGCGAGACCATTACGATGTTGCGAGCGACCCAAGCTTTCCGCGGCGCTTCGCCACCATCGCCTGCCGCCCTGTATGCCTTTGTGCATGGTGGAGATATCTATAAGGAACGGCTCGGCCAGCTTCGCGAAAACATCGCGCGTTTCGTGACGGGGATTGACCAGGGGCGGTTCCAATTCATTTCCCAATTTCCGGTGTTCTTCAGTACGGACCAGACCCTTTATGCTCGCTTGGTCAAGGCGGGCGTTCTGATTTCAAGTTTCCCGTATCCTTCACCTACCGACCCACTCTACAACCGTATTGTCATCAGTGCGGCGCATACGGATGAAGATATTCGGAAGCTGCTTCACGTCCTCGGCGAACTTGCGCGGGGCACATAGATTATCCGTGCTGGGCAGGACTTGTTTTCATTTGCTTTTTGGGGTACCTTTGCGCTTCGTTATACCGCGCGTACGAATGGAGCGCCTCCGGGGTGGCTGCGTGGGGAAAGGTCGCGAATTTAGGTGCTTGATTTCCAAAATCTAAAACGTTTAAAAAAAGCTGGATTTTATTTTAAGAAGTCATTTTAAAGCGATACTTTTGCATCCCCATCATTTAGCGGGCTTAAGGGTTGAAAAATAAATAATTACATAAAAATATAGACATGACTAAAGCAGAAATTATCGCGGAAATCGCTAACAAAACCGGATTGGAGAAAGTAGACGTTCAAGAAACGGTAGAAGCTTTCTTCAAGGTAGTGAAGAATGCCATGATTGGGGGTGACAACGTGTATGTGCGGGGTTTTGGCAGTTTTGTCGTTAAGAAGCGTGCAGAGAAGACCGCGCGTAATATTTCTAAGAATACCGCGATTATCATTCCGGAGCACTATGTGCCCAGTTTCAAGCCTGCTAAAATATTCGTAGAAAAAGTTAAGGCCGGAAACGCGGTTAAGAAGTAATCTGAAATCACTCCGTTTAGTCAAATAAAAGCCATATTGCCTTATGCATAAAACCAACCAGATCGCTGTTATTTCAGGCATCGTCATCCTAATGGCGGTGTTGTTGGCACAACCGATCAAAGGTTTGGTTAATGAGGATGCAGGCGCCACGCCAGAGGCTGCAGCCGAGGCGGCCCTTGATTTCGAACAGGTATCCCAAGCGGCCAAGCAGGGATTGAATCCCAGCTTGATTAGCGAAATAACTACGTTGGAAAGCCAGCTGAAAGGCATGGAAGGGGAGCAACGGATAGTACAGCTGCAAATGATTGCCCAGAAATGGGATGACGTCAACCGTCCTGCACCGATGGCCTACGCTTATCAGGAATTGGCTGAAGCCACCGGGAAATTCGATTATTGGCTGCAGGCCGGCGATGCATATCGGCAGGCGTACACCAACCTGAGTGACACCGCGCTTGCCCAGGTTTTTACCAATCGAGCCATCAATGCATACGAGCAGGCATTGCAACTAGACGGGAACAACCTGGACGCCAAAACCGGTTTGGGAAGCGCCTACGTAAGTGGATCGCCAAATCCGATGGCTGGTATCACGTTGTTGCAAGAAGTGGTCAAGGCTGATCCGAAACATATCCAGGCGAATAAGGCTTTGGGGCTGTTTTCCATGCAGTCTAGGCAGTTCGATCGGGCCATCGACCGGTTTAATACCGTGGTAGAGCTCGCGCCCGATGCCGAATCCTATTTTTATTTGGCAACCAGTTATGAAAACATTGGGTTGAACCGCGAGGCGATTGAAGCGTTTGAAAAGAGCAAGCAACTCGCTGCGGACCCGACCCTCACACAGTTCATCGACAGGAAAATCGAAGAACTGAATAAATAATTATTACGTATACTAAAACATTTTAAGCTATGCCAAGCGGTAAAAAAAGAAAAAGACACAAGATGGCTACTCACAAACGCAAGAAGCGTTTGCGCAAGAACCGTCACAAGAAGAAATAAGTTCGTACACGATAGCATTAGCGACGCTAAAGGCTGCCTGCCGGTTCTGAGGTATATAAAAGAGCGTGTCCGTTGGGCGCTTCGCAGACTCTAGCTCGAAAAATCGGGTCATGCTGTATTTAGCGTCGTGCGTTTCTGCCACGCTCGGCGTGGCGACGCACAATGCGTGAGTTAGGAACTTTATGGTTTTATCCATAGCAGTGATCGAGTAATGCGCGTAGGCGTAGTAGTTTAATGAAGACTTCGATCTTGTCGACTAGGAGTGCATAGCCCTGCACGCGTGGCACCTCGCTGTTCTGTACGGAGGTCAGTACGCAAGGGTGGTTCCGAATGTCGCATCATCTGTATCTTTTTTTGGATGCAAGCCCGGGCCAGTAGCCTGGCATAGGCTGGTGAGCATAAACCGTTTGGTCTTGTTTCACTCCCGGGACCTCGTCCATCCATTAGTCTTATTACGAAGGCTTCTATCCCTAGAGGCTGTCTAGTGAGCATTTCCCGGCTGCTATGAAAAAGAAGTAGCTGTTGGTAAAGGAATTAATCATTGACGCTGCTCCCGATAAGGGAGTGACCATTGCTTTACTTCAGGATAAACAACTTGTCGAGCTTAATAAGGAGCAGGCCAACAACAATTATGCGGTTGGCGACATCTATTTCGGGCGGATTAAGAAAATCATGCCCGGGCTCAATGCGGCATTCGTGGACGTCGGTTATTCCAAAGATGCATTCTTGCATTATTTGGATCTCGGCCCGCAAGTGCAGTCGCTGATTAAGTTGACCAAGATAGTAAAGAACGGCAGTTATAAAGAAAAACTGCTAGGCAGTCTGAAGCTGGAGAAGGACATCAATAAGGCGGGCAAGATTTCTGAAGTGCTGACCAGAAACATGATGTTGCCCGTGCAGATTGCTAAGGAGCCGATATCGACTAAGGGACCTCGTCTAAGCTCGGACCTCTCCATTGCGGGGCGGTTCGTTGTGTTGGTGCCGTTCTCTAGTGCCGTGTCGATTTCCAAAAGGATCAAAGGAAACACGGAGCGTAATCGGCTCAAAAAAATCGTGGAGGGCATAAAACCTCCTAATTTTGGGGTTATTATTCGCACCGTGTCTGAGGGCAAGGGCGTAGCCGAGCTGCAGAAGGATTTGCTGGATCTGATCGAGAAGTGGGAACTGTTTACACAAAGGCTGCGGACCGTAGAACCCCCCCAGAAGATTTTAGGCGAGATGGATCGCACTTCGACGATCTTGCGCGACCTGCTTACAGACGAATTCACGCACATTCATGTCAATGACCCGCTCATCTATGAAGAGACGCGGTCATACGTGCAGGAGATCTCACCTGATTTGGAGAAGATCGTTAAGCTGTACAAGCACAAGGAGCATATTTTCGAGCATTTTGGCGTAGAACGACAGATCAAAGCCGCCTTCGGCAAAACGGTCAATCTACAAGGGGGTGCCTATTTGGTTATCGAGCATACGGAAGCCCTACACGTCATCGACGTGAACAGTGGCAATCGTACAGCCAACAAGGAGAACCAAGAAGAAAACGCACTCCAGGTGAACATGGAAGCCGCCAAGGAAATCGCCCGGCAGTTGCGCCTGCGCGATATGGGGGGTATCGTGGTCATCGACTTCATCGATATGCACAAGGCGGCAAACCGCAAGGAGCTGTATACGCATCTCAAGCAGTGCATGGCCACCGACCGGGCTCGGCACACGATCCTGCCACCCAGCAAGTTTGGCTTGGTGCAGATTACTCGCCAGCGGGTGCGCCCGGAAATGAACATCGTCACCGCGGAACGTTGCCCAGCATGCGACGGCACGGGCGAAATTCGGTCGAGCATCGTGCTTATGGATGACATTGAAAGCAACTTGGCCTTCATTCTCCAAGAACAAAACGAACCGAGCGTGACGTTATGCGTTCACCCTTATATTTACGCGTTTATCAAGTCCGGCTTGTTCAATAGGCAATGGAAGTGGCTCTTTAAGTACGGCAAATGGATTAAGGTGAATTCGGTATCGTCATACTACCTTACCGAATTCCATTTCTACAACGCCAAAGACGTAGAGATTAAACTCTGAAAAAAGCGGCCTTTCATCGAAGGCCGCTTTTTTTGTGCAGGCACGGTACTACGCTAGTGAGCAGGTCACGAGCAGCTTTGCAGTAGGGAGTGTTAGCTACAGGCAAGGGTGTGATGGGAGAGGACGAAACGGGAAATAAATCCGTGGCTACTACTCGATTGTTTTATAGGCGGGTGTGGTTTGACTTTGCGAAGCCCGCTACGCGTACCCACGTGGTGAAATGTCATTAAAAAAGGGTATTTTTGCGGCAAATTGTAGGTCTTGACAATATGAATGAAAAATTGAGCACGCGGAGCCAAGGTTTATGTGTGTTGACACAGCAGGCTGGCGAATTGACGGTCTATCGCGTTGGTCCGGACTCGTACGCCGATAATGAAATCGTCGTATTGGCGTCATTGATCGACCAACTTTCGGGTGCGGTACCACTGCAAGCTGAGGATTGGCAGGCGTTGCCCACGACGATGTGGAGCGAAGTGCCTGCCGTGCAGGTGGCCGCATGGCGCGTTCTAAATCGTTTGAAGAACGAAAGCTGGGCTGCGGAGGCGTTGGATATCTTGTACCTTGATGAAGAAACGTTGGCATGGGCAAAGGCACTAGGCGAGCCGGACGAGCCCACGGAGCGTGTCGAACACAAGGATAGCTTGGGCAACGTGCTGCAAAACGGCGACTCGGTGGTCATCACGAAGACGTTGGACGTGAAGGGCAGCAGCATCAGTGCCAAGTTGGGAACGGTAGTCAAGAACATCCGGCTGGTGGAAGATAATCCCGAGCAAATCGAGGGTCGGGTAGAGGGGCAACAAATCGTTATACTCACCAAATACTTGCGAAAACAAAGCTAGGCGATAGCCCGCGTTTGCAGGCCATATTTGCTGCGGTGTTTGTTAGTGGGCGTTTTGTGGATGTGGATTGAAAAATTCCGTTGGGAATATCCCGCTACCACGGCGTTGTGTTTTTATGTCCGGCCGTTGTGCGTCAATCGCTAGCGGCGGATTGGAAGGAAACAGGACGAGTCGTCATGTGTACCACGTCAGGTAACACCGTCTTGCAAAACACTCGGATTTTCGTTAAAATTGCACCTCAAACTAAGGAATAAGATGATGGCTGAAAAGGAATTTGTACGCGAAAAGCTGGAATTGCCTAACGGGGAAAGCAAACTCTTGCTGCATTCCTGCTGCGCGCCCTGCTCTGGAGAGGTGATGGAGGCGCTAATCGCTTCGGATATCGATTTTACCATCTATTTCTACAACCCCAATATCCATCCCCGCAAAGAATACGAACTACGTAAGGACGAAAATATCCGGTTTGCCGAAAAGTACAACATCCCCTTCGTGGATGCGGACTACGACGCGGATAACTGGTATGCGCGCGCCAAAGGTATGGAGCATGAGCCTGAGCGGGGTATCCGCTGTACCATGTGCTTCGATATGCGATTTGAGCGTACCGCCTTGTATGCCTATGAGAATGGTTTCCCGGTGATTTCAAGTTCCCTAGGCATATCGCGGTGGAAGAATTTTGACCAAATTAATGATTGCGGCGTTCGCGCCGCCAACCACTATCCCAATATCACTTACTGGACGTTTAACTGGCGCAAGAAAGGTGGGGCGCAACGCATGCTCGAAATCAGCAAGCGTGAGAAATTCTACATGCAGGAATACTGTGGGTGTGCCTATTCGCTGCGCGATACAAATCGCTGGCGGCTGGAAACCGGACGGGAGCGCATCGAGCTCGGGAAAAAATATTACGGCGACGATTCAGCGTCCTAATTTACTCTTCGCTTACCGGCATGAAGCTGGCAATTAGGAGCTGGTTTCGCCATAGAGCTCCTGATAGGTCTTTTCCAGGGCGAACATCTCGTCCCGCAATTTGGCCGCTTGGAGAAAATCCATCGCTTTCGCCGCAGTATCCATTTCTTTACGCACTTTGTCGATCGACTGTTTAAGTTGCGGTTTGCTCATATAACGCACAATGGGGTCTGCCGCCACGCTACTTCGCGGCTCGGGCTCGACGTAGGCCTTCGCCACCTTGGACTGGTGATCGGCTACGGACGTCTGCTCGATAATTTCCTCGCGAGACTTGCCGACGGTGCGCGGCGTAATGCCGTGCTCCTCGTTGTAGCGGATTTGCTTTTCGCGCCGACGGTTCGTTTCTTCGAGCGTCACACGCATGCTCTCGGTAATTGAATCCGCATACATAATCACCCGTCCCCGGTCGTTTCGTGCCGCCCGGCCGATAGTTTGGATCAGGGATCGTTCCGACCGCAAGAAACCTTCCTTGTCGGCATCCAGAATGGCTACCAGCGTTACTTCGGGCAAGTCCAAACCTTCGCGCAGCAGGTTGATGCCGACCAATACGTCAAACTCTCCTAAGCGCAGCCCGCGCAGGATCTCAACACGCTCCAGCGTTTTTACTTCCGAATGGATGTAGCGCACGCGAATGCCGAGCCGGTTCATGTATTTGGTCAATTCCTCGCTCATGCGCTTCGTGAGCGTCGTGACGAGGATGCGCCCGCCTTCCTTGGTCACTTTGTCCACCTCGTCAAGCAGGTCGTCGATCTGAGTGGCAATGGGACGGATTTCAATGGTAGGGTCGACAAGGCCTGTTGGGCGGATTACCTGCTCCACGACCACGCCGCCGGTTTGTTGCAATTCATAGTCACCAGGAGTGGCGCTTACATAAATCGTTTGGGGCGTCAGCGACTCGAATTCAGCAAAGTTCAAGGGACGGTTGTCCAACGCTGCGGGAAGTCGGAATCCGTGTTCGACGAGTGACATCTTTCGGGAACGGTCACCTCCATACATCGCCCGAATCTGAGGAATGGTGACGTGGCTTTCGTCGATGACCATCAGGTAGTCGTCCGGGAAATAGTCGAGCAGGCAGAAGGGTCGCATGCCCGGCTGCCGGCCGTCAAAGAAACGCGAGTAGTTCTCAATACCGCTGCAGTAGCCCAGCTCGCGCATCATTTCCATGTCGTAGTTGACGCGCTCCTCGAGGCGTTTGGCCTCCAGCACAAATCCGTCCCTGAGCAGCTGCTCCTTCCTTTGTTCCAGTTCTTCGCCAATTGCCCAAAGCGACTCGACGAACTTTTCTTTCGGGGTGACGAACAGGTTGGCCGGAAACAGGGCTAAATGCGTCATCTTCTCAAGCGTTTTGCCCGATATAGGGTCGATTACGCTAAGCTCGTCAATCTCGTCGCCGAAGAAAGAAACGCGGTAGGCATCGTCCATGTAAGCCGGAAAGATATCGACGGTGTCTCCTTTAACGCGGAAGGTGCCGCGTTTGAAGTCAGTCGTGGTACGCGCATAAAGAATCTCTACCAGCTTATGCAGGAAGGCGTTGCGACTGATGACGGTGCCCACGGCAAAACGGAAGACAGAGCGGGAAAAGTCTTCCGGGTTGCCCATGCCGTATATGCAGGAAACCGAAGACACGACAATCACGTCCCGTCGCCCGGACATTAACGCTGACGTTGTCCGTAGGCGAAGCTTTTCGATTTCTTCATTAATCGCCAGGTCCTTCTCGATGTACGTGTTGGTCGAGGCGATAAACGCTTCGGGCTGGTAGTAATCGTAGTAGGAGACGAAATAGTTGACCGCGTTGTCCGGAAAAAACTGCTTGAATTCTCCGTACAGTTGCGCCGCAAGCGTTTTATTGTGACTCAGGATGAGTGTCGGCTTTTGCGTCTCCTGTATGACGTTGGCGACGGTGAAGGTCTTACCCGATCCCGTTACGCCCAGAAGTGTCTGGTACATTTCTCCCGACCTGACGCCTTCGGCGAGTTGCCGGATAGCTTCAGGCTGGTCGCCGGTTGGTACGTATTCTGATGTCAGTTTAAACTCCATGGGAACTGTTGAGATGCTGTTGATGAGCGTGTGGTTTCCCTTCTCCAAGAAGAAAGGAATCCCGCTAAGTTACGGAATTTTTGGCCTTAGCTCAATTCCTTTCGGGCAGACGAGAGGTCTGCCGCACACATCTCCGCGATAAGTGCGTCCAAGTCATGTTTGGGCGTCCATCCCAGCTCCCGCCGGGCTCTCGTGGCATCGCCGACCAACAAGTCTACTTCCGTAGGACGGTAGTAGCGTGGATCTACCTTCACAACGGTATTGCCGAATTTGATGTTGTCGACCGGGATGCCGTAGTGGTGCAGGCGCTCCTCGTCGATGTCGATGACCACGCCTTTTTCGCGTTCACCCTTGCCACTGAATTCCACCTCGACGCCGAACTCCCAAAAGCTCTTTCGGATAAAGTCGCGTACGGAGGTCGTCACACCTGTAGCGATGACATAGTCGGCCGCTTGTTCCTGCTGCAACATGAGCCACATGGCTTCCACATAATCCTTGGCATGGCCCCAATCGCGCTGGGCACCCAGGTTGCCCACGTATAGGCGATCCTGCAATCCCAATACGATGCGGGCGACGGCCCGGGTGATTTTGCGGGTCACGAACGTTTCGCCGCGCAACGGGCTTTCGTGGTTAAACAGGATGCCGTTGCAAGCATACATATCGTAAGCCTCGCGATAGTTAACGATGGTCCAATAAGCAAACAGCTTGGCCACGCCGTACGGGCTCCGCGGATAAAAGGGGGTGGATTCGTTTTGGGGGCACTCTTGTACGAGGCCGTAAAGTTCCGATGACGAGGCTTGGTAGATCCGGCACGTATCGCTCATGTTTAATAGACGAACCGCTTCCAAGATGCGGAGGCACCCCAGGCCGTCGACATTGGCGGTGTATTCCGGTAGGTCAAAACTGACGCGAACATGGCTTTGCGCTCCAAGGTTGTAGATCTCGTCAGGCTGCGTGGTTTGGATGAGCCGGATGATATTTGTGGCATCGGTCAGGTCACCGTAGTGGAGCGTAAAGCGGCCATCGCTTTCGTGCGGATCAGCATATAGGTGGTCAACACGATCCGTATTCAGGAGTGAGCTGCGCCGTTTCACGCCATGCACACGATAGCCCTTAGCCAGCAAAAGCTCGGCCAGATAAGCACCATCCTGTCCGGTGATTCCTGTTATCAGTGCGGTCTTATGTTGTTTGTGCAACATGGGTTTCTTACGGTTTACTCGCTCGTGGCGTTCTTACGGATGGAGCGAAGGAGGTATTGGCCATATCCGCTTTTTACTAGAGGCTTGGCTACCTTTTCCAACTGCGCGGCATTGATAAAACCCATGCGATACGCCACTTCCTCGATACAACCGATTTTAAGTCCTTGTCGCTCCTCAATTACTTGGACGAACTGTCCGGCCTGCATCAGCGAAGTGAAGGTGCCCGTGTCTAACCAGGCTGTTCCGCGACTGAAAACGCTTACTTTGAGGCGCCCAGCCGCTAAGTACGCTTTGTTGATGTCCGTAATTTCGTATTCGCCCCGAGCGGATGGCTCAATGCTTTTGGCAATCTCCACGACGGTATTGTCGTAGAAGTACAAGCCCGGCACGGCGAAATTTGACTTCGGCCGCTCCGGTTTTTCTTCAATCGAGACCACGTTGTTTTGGGTGTCAAACTCGACGACGCCGTACCGTTCCGGATCAGACACCTGATAGGCGAACACCATACCTCCTGCGGGTTCGGTGCAATCTTGCAACATGCGCGAGATACCGTCGCCATAGAAGATGTTGTCGCCCAGTATGAGCGCTACGCTGTCGTTGCCGATAAATTCTGCACCGATAACGAAGGCTTGCGCCAAACCGTTAGGCTCGGGTTGTTCAGCGTACGAAAATCGGCAGCCAATCTGTGATCCATCGCCCAGCAATTTCTGGAAGGAAGGAAGGTCGTGAGGCGTGGAAATAATCAGGATTTCGTTAATGCCCGCGAGCATTAGGGTCGACAAAGGGTAATAGATCATAGGTTTGTCGTACACGGGCATGAGTTGCTTGCTCACGGCAAGCGTGAGGGGATGCAGGCGCGTGCCCGATCCTCCGGCAAGTATAATTCCTTTCAAAGCAGGTGGTAATTTGTGGTTAACATGGTTGAATAGGGGTGTCTTCTGCACGTTTATGGGGACGGGATGGTATTTTGTTTCCCGTCCCCGAAAGGTGCCTGGCGCGCGCTAGCATGCGCACCATTTCGGTAGCGCTAGTACCGCTCGAAATTAAATACGAGCGCACCCTGGGTCCCATCTAGGGTCAAGGGCATGCGCATGACCAGCTTGCTGGCATCGGCAAATGACAGATCCATGCGGTAGCCAGCCGTTACGTTTGCGGGGCGGTCACCCGGATATATTTTCTTAAACTGGAACTGGGGCTGACCCATGCCCGCGCCGGGGTTATGGATAGACCAAACGACGTTCCGCACTGCGCCAGGGGCACACAAGCGACCGTCCGCCTCAAAGTTAATCGTGCCATTTCCATTGTTTGGCAATACCCAGATGCTACCAATAAAGCACTCCGGCGGAGCTTCTTCGAAAATGGTCTTCACCGTGTAGCTTTCGGGGATGTCTTCCTTGTCGATGGAACGAAGTATCCACTGCCCGCGAGTAGCGGCACGCCATTGGGCCGCAGTGGGGCCACTGCCCGTAGTGCCGGCCGGCACCGAGCAAGCGCCCAGCGTCAAAACACTGACAGCAACGACAGCGAGGATGATTCTAAATTTATTCATGATCGTATTAAAAATGGTATGTGTTGCTAAGATACTATATTTGCGGTGTAAAGGTAATAGATTCATATGAGTAATAGGTCCAAAAACCATACCACGAGCAAACTAATCGCCAAGGCGTTGGTGCGTCTTTTCCTCCTCGTGCTTGTGCTGGCGTTCACACCGCTGTTCATGGGCGATCAAACCGCGGGCTCGTTGGAAAACGTTTACCTCTACATTACTAACCGTTGGGCGCTGGTGTTCCCGGCATTGCTGTTCCTTATTTTTATCGTGTTGCTTATCCTAGCCCTGCGCAAGCAGTACACCGAGCCGGATATTAATTGGATGTTGTCGCTCAATGCGGGCTTGTTGATCGTCTATTTGGTCTTGCTTTACAGTCGGATTTACCCGTATGTGTTTGGTTAGTTTGGCCTTGCCGGCTGGCGGTTAAAAATTAGGGTCAAATCTTTTGGATGTCACAAATAATCCCTACCTTTGCAGGCTCAATTGTGAGGTTGTGAAGTATTTGAAGCGATATCGTATCCCATTTTCGGGATTGAAGGTAGGAGACCACGTTTTCGACTTCGATATTGATAAGAAGTTCTTTGATTGTTTTGAGTATTCGTTAGTAAAGGATGGGAACTTGCAGGCTACAGTATCGCTGGCTAGGCAGGAGAACATGCTGGTAGCGGATTTTCATATCGAAGGCCAAATCGAGCTCAACTGCGACATTTGCCTGTCCGATTTTCCGGCAAAGACTGTAATCGACGAGCGTCTGATCGTCAAGTTTACGGAGGAAGACATGGGTGACACAACGGAGGAAATCCTCGTGCTATCCAAGAACGAATACGAGCTGGACATTGCGGATTTGCTGTACGAGTACATCAATTTGGCAGTGCCGCATTATAAAAAGTGCAGCGAACAAGGCGATGGCATCAGCTGCGATCCTGAGATGGTCGACAAGTTGAGCAATTTGGCGCCGCAGCCGCCGCAGGAAACGACAGAGGAAGAACAAACCGACCCACGTTGGGAAGCGTTGAAACATTTAAGAAATAACTAATTAAATATCATAGGAAATGGCACACCCAAAACGGAAAACGTCCAAGTCGCGCAGAGACAAGCGTCGGACACATTATAAGGCGGACCGGCCTACATTAACGACATGCGCGGAAACGGGCTCCGTCCACACGCCACACCGCGCTTACACCGTAGACGGTAACTTATACTACAACGGCAAGCTGATCGTAGAGAACGAAACGGTAGCGTAGCTGCGAATGATTCAAAAAAATTGAATATCCCATAATGTGTATCTAGATTTTTATACGTTACTTTGGGATGTTTCTTGTAGTTGAATCGAAAAGTTAGTTTCGGATGAAGATTGGTTTGGACATCATGGGTGGGGATTTTGCGCCCCAAGCGGCTGTCGAAGGCGCTATTTTAGCCGCCAGAGAATTGCCCGAAGGCCAAAAAATCGTACTCATTGGCGATGAAGTCGTTGCCACCAAACTTATTGAAGAAGCAGGGGAGAATCCTGCTTTTTTTGAATTCGTGCATGCCCCCGACGTAATCGGCATGGGCGAGCACCCGACCAAGGCCATCGCCCACAAGCCAAACTCCAGCATTGCCCGCGGTTTTCAGTTGCTTAAGGAAGGTGCCCTAGATTCGTTTTCGTCTGCCGGCAGTACTGGCGCGATGACGGTAGGGGCCGTATTCAGTATTAAGACGATTCCAGGCGTTCTGCGCCCAGCGATATGTACCCATGTGCCCAAGATAAAAAGCGGCTCGGGACTGTTGCTGGATATCGGCGCGACGGTTGACTGCAAGCCCGAAATGCTTTCCCAGTTCGGCGTTTTAGGAAGCCTGTTCGTCGAGCACGTATACGGTGTCGCAAACCCCACTGTAGCCCTCCTTAATATCGGAGAGGAAGAGGAAAAAGGCAACCTGCTGGCCATGGCCGCACATCCGCTGCTAAAGCAGAATCCCCGCTTGAATTTCTTGGGTAATATCGAAGGTCGTAATATATTCGAAGACCGTTACGACGTCATCGTCACGGACGGTTTCACCGGCAACGTGGTCCTAAAAATGGCTGAATCCTTCTACTTGATGACCTTGAAAAAGGGCTTCAGGGATGAGTTTTTTGACCGTTTCAATTACGTTCAATACGGCGGTAGCCCCATCTTGGGCGTCAATGCACCAGTAGTCATCGGACATGGCATTTCCAGTCCGGAGGCGATCAAAAACATGGTGATGCTGTCCAGGAATATGATAGAAACCAATATCGTCGGTAAGATAAACGCCGCGTTCAATTAATTTTACTTATAATTTGCTTATGTCAAAGGTTCGTGCAGCCATCACTGCTGTCAATGGATACGTGCCGGATTACATTTTGACCAACAAAGAGTTGGAAACCATGGTAGACACGTCCGATGAGTGGATTACCACCCGGACGGGCATTAAGGAACGCCGTATTTTGAAGGGAGCCGGCAAAGCCACTTCCGACATGGCGGTGCCCGCTGTAGAAGGGTTGTTGAAAAAGCGGGGTATCGATGCGACCGAAATCGACTTGATTGTCTTCTGTACCTGTACCCCCGACATGCCTTTCCCGGCTACGGCCAATATATTGGCCGATAAGATCGGTGCAACCAATGCTTGGGGCTTTGACCTGCAAGCAGCTTGTTCTGGATTTTTGTACGGGTTGACGACCGGAGCGCAGTTTATCGAGTCTGGCCATCATAAGAAAGTACTGGTCGTGGGCGGCGACAAGATGTCGTCCATCATAAATTATAAGGATCGCACAACGTGCATCATCTTCGGCGACGGCTGCGGTGCGGTCTTGCTTGAACCCGACACCGAAGGCAATGGCGTGATGGACGCGGTGCTCAAGAGCGACGGTTCGGGATGCGACTTGCTGAATATTCCTGCCGGTGGCTCTCTTCGGCCCGCCTCCCACGAGACGGTCGACGCGGGGTTGCACTTTGCCCACCAAGAAGGACAGGCGGTTTTCAAATTTGCGGTCACCAACATGGCTGACGTAGCGGCCGAAATCATGGAACGCAACCAATTGACTGCGGGCGACGTTACCTGGCTCGTGCCGCACCAAGCCAACAAGCGTATCATCGACGCTACCGCAAACCGCATGGGCGTGGATTCTAAGAAGGTAATGGTCAATATCGAGCGTTATGGCAATACGACGGCCGCGACGATACCGTTATGCCTCTGGGAATGGGAATCGCAGTTGAAGAAAGGCGATGTACTGGTCTTGGCCGCCTTTGGAGGCGGGTTTACGTGGGGATCGGTTTATCTGCGCTGGGCGTATGACGCCCGGTGATCCACGCTTTGACTTGTTAAATAGCGTATTAGATTATATTTTTGGTTTTTAGATAATTAAACCGGATAACTATGAGTATGGACATTAAGCAAATCCAGGATCTTATCAAGTTTGTGGCTAAATCGGGTGTCAACGAAGTAGCGATTGAAGAGAAGGATTTCAAAATTACAATAAAGACAAACCAAGAGCCTACGTATGTGACAGCGAGTGTTCCGGTAACGGCACCTGCACAGGTAGTGGCGCCTCAGCCGGCCCCTGCGGCGCAGCCCCAGGCAGCACCCGACAAAGCACCTGCAGAGGATACTTCCAACTACCTGACGATTAAGTCGCCAATGATCGGTACGTTCTACCGCTCGCCAAGTCCAGACAAGCCTGCCTTTGTGAATGTAGGCGACGAGATCGGCAGCGGCAAGGTCGTTTGTATCATCGAGGCCATGAAGCTGTTTAACGAGATTGAGTCGGAAATTTCCGGAAAAATCGTCAAAGTGCTGGTAGACGATGCCCAACCGGTGGAGTACGACCAGCCGCTATTCTTGGTAGAGCCTAATTAAGGCTGACCAGCACACGAATTAACA
>CAYRGQ010000049.1:0-21224 GCA_964423925.1 uncultured Sphingobacteriaceae bacterium
ACTATATTTCAAATATTTCAAAGAACAATTTCAGATTTTAATGGGACAGCAATGTGTGTGTTATTATTGATGTTTCAAAGAGTTTCAATTCCGTTTCCAGTTCATGTTCAGCCCCAGGAAAAACGAGCGTCCATAGCCCAATGGCACGGTGCCGCTGGCGGAACTGTGGGCACCATCGCCTCCGAGCGCCGTGTTACGCACGTCGGTGACGTCAAAGAGGTTCCGTACGCCGCCGTGCAGGGTCAGGTAGCTGGTTATCGTCTTGTTCAGACTGATGTCGGCCGTGTGGTACGCGTCGATGTAGGCCCGGTTTACTTCGATATTGCCACTGCCTTGGCTGATGGCTTCGAAACGCGGACGGCGGCCATTGAATTTGTAATACAGGCTGATGCCTGCCCCCCATTCCGGGATCTGGTATAGGATGTTGCTGTTCACTTCGGGTGTCCAGGCCATGCCGGGAACATCCGATTCCGTTTCGGTCAGCTGGTTGTAGCGCCCTACATAGGAGAAACCCAACGTAGCCGACAGGTTTTCAAGGCGGAGCGTGTTCTCCCAGCTGGCTCCGGCCGTGCGGAACTTGCTGATGTTGACATAGGTATTGATCGTAGGGTCGGCCGGGTCGTACCCGATCGTTATTAAGTTACTAAATGTATTGTGATAGCCACCGAGCGTACTGCTCAGCCGGGTATCCCCCCACGCCGTGCCGGTCCAGGTCAAATAGGTATTGAAACTATTTGAAAGCTCGGCTTTCAGGTTTTCATTGCCCCGTATCGCGTGGTTGGAATCAAAAAACGTAAAGTAAAGCTCGCGCAAGGCCGGCGAACGGAAGCCACGCGCATAGGCGCTGCGCAGGTCAAAGGCATCGCTGATGATAAACTTGGTATTAATGGACGGGATTACCGGCGGTGCATTGTACACGGAATTGTGTATAAAACGCAGTCCTGGGCGGATATTAACCCAACGGACAGGCTTGATTTCAGCAGATATAAACGCCGCTAAATCCGTTATCCGGGGTTCGCCGTCAATACGTTGCCCGCGCCCTTGGTTGCTCAGCACCTCCACGCCGGGCTGCATCGACAGCTTTTCGTGTATCTTGTGCTGCCACGTGCCCCGGAACACCAACGAGGAAAACAGTGCCACATCCTGCTGACCGGCATCCGTAGTCAGCTCCGACGTGCCGTTGGAAAAATCATGCCGTACCGTTTGCGTCGCCCGTTCGTAATGCTGGTAAGACAGGGTGCCGCTAAACGTAGACCGGTTGCCTGCCTGCCAGTCGGACTGCAGCAAATGGGTGAACCGCGAGGTCAGGAAATTCTGGTCGACCGCCCGGCCCGTGTTCAGGTTCAAGGCACCCGGGCTGTGCAGGTCTTCGTTGAGGTAGTCCAGGCGATACCAGGTGTTGAGCCGTGCTGTGCGGTATCCCAGCCGTCCGGAGGCCAGCCATTGGGATTTGGGATCCCACTGCAGCACGCGCCCGGTGCCGGTGCCCTGCCACCCGCCGAAATTATTGCGCGTGCCGGAGGCCACCACGTTCCAGCCCCGCCGTTGCCAGTCGACCGTCAGGTTGCCGTTGTGGATGCCCTCGTTGCTGATGAAACTGTACTCGTTGCCGGCCGATTCTTCCTGCAAACGTAGGGAAACGGCAAACTGGTCGTCCAACGGGGCGCTTTTGGTAATGATGTTAATCACACCCGCCAATGCATCGGTGCCGTAGGTGACCGACATCGGGCCTTCAACGATCTCGATGCGGTCAATACTGTTGACATCCACCTGGCTCAGGCTCTGCTTCGTCGCGCCGCGGTCAATCAGCGGCATGCCGTCAATCAGGACTTTTACGTTCTGGCCCGACATGCCCAGCAGTTCAATATCAGTTTCGCCTAGCGCCAAGTCATTGGAAAAACGAATGCCCAGCTGGGTATTGAGGATATTTTCCACAGAGGTGGATGCCCTGCCCTGTATCTGCTCCCGGCTGATGGTACGCACCCGGTACACGGAGTTTTTGGCGGACTGCGGTTCGTATTGGCCCGTTACCACCACTTCATCGATGGCCAGTGACCGCAACGAATCCTGTTGCGCCCCCGATTGTCCCAGCACCGCCGCGGACATACTGCATAATGCGGCTAATAAGCCAATCTGTTTCTTCATGGTTTGGATAATAACTGCCGGCAAAGCTATGTCTTAATTAGACTAAATCCAAATAGCGTTTCGCTTTTTTATGTGCTGAATCATAAATTTGCAGGAGGTAGGCTGGAATATCCAGTACTGAAAAAAGTGAAAAATGATGTTTAGGATGCGTACACGCTGATCTGCACGAAAGAGCGTAACCGAAAATACCCAGACGAAATAGCGGGAGCCAAGGAAGCCCGCGACAACATCTTTCTGCCATATCATACGATCGAGGAGCGAAGAGCCCTCTCAGGGCGAACACGCCTTATACGGCAGTCAGACAGCTTGAAAGAGGTTTTTAAACACCTTTCTTGGTAACTCTTTGATTGTTTCATGCCCGAGTTGGCGCACGAATCCCGAGTTGGCGTACGAATCCCTTCGTGTGCCTCTAGTAAGCCCTGTCGAAAAACAAGACTACGAAGCTCCATGAAATTAATGGCACTTTCAAGGCAGCGATTCTGCGTAGCTTTTGCCGCATGTATAACAATTTGAATTGCACCCAACACGAACAACAAACCACATTTTTCCGTAAGTTTGGCGTACATGGAAACACCTGCTACGCCTCGCCCCTACCAGCTGGAAATATGCGCTAATTCCGTCACGTCTGCCCTAGCGGCACAGGCGGGCGGCGCAGATCGGGTAGAGTTTTGCCAAAACCTGGAAGCAGGGGGCACGACGCCCTCACACGGCCAGATCGTGACGCTGAGGCGGCATGTCCGTATTCCGGTGCATGTGCTGATTCGTCCGCGCGCGGGCGACTTCCTTTACGACGAGCGGGAATTTGAGGAAATGGAAGCCGACATACGTTTCTGTCGCGATGCGGGATGCGAAGGTGTCGTGGTTGGTTTGCTTCACGCAGATGGACGCATCGATACCGAGCGCACAGCAGCACTCGTGGAGCTTGCCGGACCCATGCACGTCACCTTTCACCGTGCGTTCGACCGATGCGCCGATCCCTTTGAGGCGATAGAGGAAATTATCGCCTGCGGCTGTGGTCGACTCTTGACCTCCGGCCAACAAAACACCGCGGAAGAAGGGATGCAACTGATCCGGCAATTGGTAAAACAGGCTAACGGTCGGATTGAAATCATGCCGGGGTCGGGCGTAACTGCATCCAACATTCGGCTATTGGCGCGCGAGACGAATGCACGCGCATTCCACACATCGGCAAAAGAAACCGAAACCAGTCAGATGGTATACGCGAACGACACCGTTCAGGGAATGGGAGACACGCGCTGGGTCACATCAACGAAAAAAGTCCGCGAAATCGCGGACTTATTACAAAGTCTTTAGTACAACCACCCAAAACTTCAGGAGGGGAAATGCGGATACCCAACGGGTATACCGACTTATTTCTTCAGATCAGCGACTAGCTTGTTGAGTACCTCGTCGTTTTTAACGATTTGGTTCTTGGGCGACATTTTCGAGCGGCTGCCGACCTCGATGTTGCGGCCCAGCTTCAAAAACTGTACTTCGCGTTTCGCAACGACTTTATTCCTTCTGTCTTTTCTTTTTAGTCTTGTAACTCCCATGGTGTATTTATCGTTTTCGTGTGATACGAGGTCGGAAGCGGATTCGAACCGCTGTAAAAGGTTTTGCAGACCTCTGCCTAGCCACTCGGCCACCCGACCCTTTATTCCCCTTGAAAAGGGCATGCAAAGTTAAAACAAATAATCAAGAAACGAAATTTTGCCTCGATCTTTTTGCCTTACGCCTCTACGCCCTTGGCATGTTGTCAAGCGCATACAGCGCCTTATCGGGCGCGGACGACATCACTGATAGCTTTCAGCAGGCCATCACGTTCTTCGTCGAGCGTCAATTCCCAAAACATGATGCCGCCAAGTTGTTGGTCAATGGCGTATTGCGTTTTTGCCGCCACGGAGCGACGATCGTCACCTGTCGCATATTTTCGTTCCTTGGCATGGTACCAATACGGGGCCTGGCCTTCTTCATCAAAGTAATATTTCCACCCTTTGTCCTCGGTCAGTTCTTCATCGTGGTGTTTGAAGTTGAAACCACGCGTGTGTTCGCCAGGATTATATCGCCCGTTATTCACCGAATCCACGTCTTGCCAAACCCGCGCATAAAACGCTGCACCAATAACCATTTTGTTGGCCGGCACACCAATATCGAGCAAATATTGGACGGCGCGATCGGTAGACTCCTCGTCGGGACGGACGCTGTAGATGGGCGTATGGTGCCCTGTCACCGTAGAATAGCCGTGCACCAGATCGTAGCTCATGATGTTTACCCGATCAACAATCGGCATCACCTTATCCCATTCGATTGATTCGTCGAGAAACGTCTGGAAGCCTCCCGCCGCAAAGCTGAGTTCGTGTTCGTCACCCAGCACATCGCGCAACGCAACAACCAAGGCCGTAAAGTTCTCACGATCTTCGGGCATGTAGGGATGGCCGGGGTGGCCAGGAATAGCTGGATATTCCCAATCCAAATCGATGCCGTCGGTCCCGAAATAGTCGTTCGTTTGCTTGACGGATTGTGCAAACCGCAAGCGCCCCTCCTCCGTGGAGAACGCCTCCGAGCAAGGCTCACAGCCACCCCATCCGCCCAACGAGAGCATCACTTTTAATTGGGGATGTTCCGCCTTCAATTCTACCAGGCGCTTGATGGCCAAGGAATCTCGCTCGCTCCGAACATGCAGCAATCCATCCTTCAAGTGGCTAAAGCTGAAAATAATGTGCGTGAGACGATCCACCTCATAGCGGTCGATAGTTTCCGCATCGCCGACGTAATAGGCGATAACGGAGAAATCCGTCGCCTCGCTTTCGGCTTCCGCCTTCGGTGTACAGGCTTGCACAGCCAGTGTGCCAACCAGTACCATCAACATGTAAATTAGTTTTTTCATCACAATGGTGCGTTAGGGTTATTAATTGCCGCCACCGTACTGGTGGGAAACCGGTATCAGTTTAGCCGACAAATCTGGATCGTCCATGTCCTTATCAAACGGGAACATCGGCCGCTGTATATTTTTGTACGGCAAGCCGAGCAGATCTTGGTCTACACCTCCTGCAGTTAAGGCCATCACCCAGTCGCCACGCATCTCGTACAAATCTGGCACCAGGTAGCCGATCTTGACCATCAGGATATCTGCCTCGCGCGGGTTTAGTTCCAGTTCGGTAAAGTCCGACTCGTTGTGGTAAGGCTTCCGCCGCTTGGTAACGATGATGTAGTTGTTGCCCTTCTTCACCACCACTTCAACGTCCGCATTGCGATCGCCTTCCTTAATGGCGTGTACGGTACCATGGAGGTAAAGCGGAGGTGCGAATCGATCGTCGACCAGTGCACCCACCATACCTTCCACAGGCTGCCCGACCCCGGCTTTAAGTGCTTTTTCGACGAGGTCTGGCCCAGGAATCGACGCATAGATGAAGGTGGGTCCGTTATCGGCGCGAAAAGCAGGATGTGCTAGCACTTCGGTGAGCGTCTTCGTGACATCGCCAGCTCCCCCCGCTGTCGGATTATCTCCCGTGTCACTGATGATAAAGGGCTTTTTATCACTTTGGAGCGCCATCGACAAGGCATTCTCCAACGTGGTCGTCGGAGCGACAAAATCGAATTCTTCCCGCACGTTCCAGAATCGCTGCGCGAGATCTTCGGCGGCCGCCGTAACTTTATCTTGGTCATCACCGACCACGATGACGTTAGCTCGCGCACGAGCCTCGTCGGCCCAAGCGTATCCGACCCATATCGCCACATCGATTATTCCCTCTTGTTCGGCGGCGGGCGCTACAGCTGCATACAAACTCTTGCCAGGATCAATGCGCGTGCTGGTTTGCTCTCCCGCCAACAAAATCGGAACTGACACCATGGCCTTGTAAGGAGGTTTGCCTTGCCCACTACGCAAGCGATCGACGAGATTTCGCGCGGCTCGTTCGCGTGATTCCATGGCATCCTCGTGTGGTGCCATCCGATAACAGGTAATCAAATCGGATAGCGCAGTCAGCTTTTCGGTCACGTTGCCGTGCAAATCCATACTGGTCGACACCATGGTTTCGTAGCCGATCACCTCCCGCACTCGCGTGATGAGGTCTCCTTCGGCATCGTCAAGGCCTTCTACGCTCATGGCACCATGGATATCGAAAAACAGCCCGTCGTATGGCAGGTTGGCGCGGAGGGAGTCTAGCATTTCGCCCACCAGCGTCTCGTAGGCCTCGCGGGTAACGGTACCACCCGGCAAGGAACGTGCGGTGAATGCAGGAATCCAGTCAGCAGCTTCGAGCAGATCTGATCCAGCAGTGAAGAACGGGTAGTTATCCAAAATATCCTGACCCCGCCGCACATGGAATGCGTCCAATCCCGAACGGGCTGGGGAAAAGGTTCCTGACTCAATCGCTAATCCAGCGATGGCGATGCGGGGTTTCGTCGCCTCGTCCGCCGATGGACCGCATCCTGCAAATAGCACCGGCAGGAAGGTTAAAATCAATAAAAGTGGGCGTATTTTTATCATTTGGTTCACGTTATGCGCCGCAAGGAACGGCTATTTGTACAAAAGTTAAAAAATATTCTGGTTTTCGCCACTAGGGCACAATTTCCCATTCGTTTGAGTAGAATCCGGCATCGATGATACCCTCCGGCCCCGCCTCTAGCATGCCCAATCTGAAAAACAGGTAATCGGGAAACCCGCTGGCTCCCGCGAAATATTGATTGGCGGTGGCGGCTTGCATGCCCTGAAGCCCAGTACCGGTGATGATGCCCACCGTGTGGATACTGCTTTCGGGACGTTTCCAAGTGAAGTACCCACCGATGTCGTTCCCTTCATAGCGCTTTTCGCCTATTTGGATTACGCCTGCACCAACTTGGATCGGGCAGCCGTCCATGAGCGCATCCCACGCCTTATTCGTCTTCGCGTTTCCTACCAAAATCACATTACGTCCCGCATGGGCAACGGGATCAAACTCATGATCCGCAATGATGTCAAACGCTCCGTTGCCGCGGTAGTACCACGATTCGGCATCGTATCTGGCCTTTTCTATGGCCCAACGGTTTTCCTGACGGTTGCCGCCCGTACCATACACATAGAGCATACGGTGGTTAAACGCCTCCTTAAAACCACCATTACGGTGCGGACCTTTGTCGTGCAACGAAGGCGCTGGAACTACCTGCCACAGGCCATTTGTCTTCGCCATATAGATGGCACGTTGTTCCGCGGAGACCGTGATTTCGCTTAAGCTATCAAGGCGAATGCTGATGGGGCCACCTTCGGCGAATTCGCTGATATCTAATTTCAGCAGGCGGACATTTGCGGTACTTCCTTTGATTGTTCGTTGTGCGAGATCCCTAGAAAGGATAATCCGAGAATATTCCAACGGCTTTTCCTGCTGGTAAATCGTCGCCCAGTAGTAGGAAGCGGAGATAGCCGGATTAGCCGTCATGAAGTCCACATCATGCACATCGGTCGACACCTTGCGCGTGTGCCACTGGAAGTAATCGAACAAGGGTTTCCAGTCAACGCTCTCGTTGCTATACCAGTGCGAGCCGCCAGGGTACTCGTAATAACTGAAGTTGGGATGGAAGGCGGCCAAGACGCGGCGCATTTGACGGGCATACTCCACCGATACCGTCCGGTCGGAGTCGCCATGCAACACGTAAACACCCAAGGGCTTATAGTTAGACGCATAGGCGATCACATCGCTTTGATTGCTTGCGCGTAGCAGCACGTTTTCCAGCTCATTACGTCCCTTTTCGGGGATGAGACCATCGGCAGACCCATATCCCTTGAGCGTAGGATAGCCTGCGGCGGGTGCAATCGCCGCCCACTTATCCGGATAGGTAGCACCCAAAAACCATGTACCATGGCCGCCCATGGAGTGGCCAGTTAAGTAAATGCGTTGGCTATCGGGCTGCAGACGCTGTTTTGCGAGTGCCAGGACCTCCAAGGCATCGATGCGCCCCCAATCTTCCCAATTAAAGCCCCGTGGACGACGGTTAGTGGGCGCCACGAGGGAACCCCAATCCTTTGACGCGTATGCCCTAGCCTGACCGATGGCCTCTACCCCCGCGCCGTGTACCGACAAGAACAACGCATCGCCGGGTTTCTCGCCGCCGACAGCAGGATTGACCGCATAATACTGCACGCTTCCGTCGATTTCACTCACAAAGGTAACGCGGTAGGGTTCGCTCGGCTGTACAACCTGCAAGGCCAGTTGCCCGCGGTCAAGAACGTCGCTATTGTGGACGAGCTGGACTTCAGCCTGTACCTGACCCGCGGTATTCACCATTGAGGCGTCCAAGGGCACGGCTATCTTGCGCGTGCTAAACGGAGGAATGTGCGGGACCAGTGCTTCCGCCGAGCGGCCAGCTACCGTACTGCGCACGGTCAGGCCCGTGAGGTGCTTGCTAGACGCGTTCACCACTACCAATCCCGCGAACAAAGCGCTGTTGTCCTTGCTGAGAACGATATCGGGAACCGTAGGATCTTCGGTATCCACAAGAACAGGGGAGGCGGGGAAATGCAGTTCTGCCGACACAAACACCCCCCGTACGTAGAACTCGTTCAATCCTTTATTAAGAGATACCGGCACGATCATCCAACCCAAACGATACGGATCGCCCGCATGCAACTCGCCATTCACGACCACGGCACTGTTGCCACGCACGCGAAGTATTGCTGCCTGGGCTTTGTCGGTCTTATAATTCAGATACAGATAGGACGATGCCCAGCTGCGCCGCCGCTCAGCAGGGGTGGGTGTGGTAGCCGTCTGTCGGTCGACCCGCCCGGGGCCAGCCGGATTATTGGGGCGATTGAGATCCCCGCCTGCCCCAGGCTGAGGGCGAAAAAAACCCGATGTATCGACGGCAATGGGTATCCAAACCGGCAGCTCGGACTGCTGTAGGCCGTCAATGGTATAGCCCGCCACCGGGCTCGCCAAGCTACCCCGGTATTGATGCCACAACAAGGCGTCTGTGTACACCGCTTCGCGCCCATAGCGGAATGGTGCTTCGATATATAGACCCTCGGTGAAATGATGCGTGGTTTGAGCGTGACTTTGAGCTATCCAAGCCCCTAATAATATCCCAACAGTAAAAATAAAAGCTATTCTTCTCATCGTTGTTCTTTGAGATGTATGACATGGGTTGTCGGGCGAAGTGTTGTATCACTAAACAGCTGGACGGCGCACCAGGAAAATGCGACAACACCCTTAAAAAATTGTCCGCCTACATGCAAAAGTACAAAATTCTGCCCCGTTACAGGTTGCACATCCTCTAAAGGCTTTTTTATGTAAAAACGGGACTGTCGATATACGACAATCCCGTCAGTCTGTACTCATTTAACCAAAGCGGACTAGTTTTTCTTAGCCCACCACAATGGAGTGAACACGTTGTCTGGCCCGCCCAACATCGAGACAGCATCATCGTAGTTCGTTTCATCCGCAACCCTAAAGCTCGAAGGGTATCGGATACGTTGTGGGAAAAAGTCTACACGGTTTTGCGTGTAATTCGAAGCGGTCAGCTGTGGAATAGAAGCAATTGGTTGCTCAACCGCAGGGTTTTCAAAAAAGGGCAGTCCAAGCCTTCTGTGATCGTTCCACGCTTCCAATGCCAGATACGGAAATGTGGCAATGTATTTTTGGGTGATAATCTTCGTCAGCCGGTCGTTTTTAACCTGTCCGTTTTCATAAATGGTATTTGACGGATAGGGAATTTCAACCGTTGCAGGCTGGCTAGTATACGCATCCACATACGTCGCCGTAAATGTAGCAGGTGGCTCTACCACATGATCGTAGTTGACCGACGTACCCACACGGCTGTAGTCTGTCGAGGCCAAATAATCCGTTAATCGTTCTGAAACACCCCAATAAGCAAAGTTTTCTTCAATGCCCTTTTCGTATGCTGCTTTGTCTGACATCGGAGTAGACCACCCTCTCAATGCTGCCTCGGCGATAAGGAAGTAACTTTCCCACGACGCAAAAAAGAGGCGCCGTTGTGAATGATTCCTGAATTTATTGACCATTGCGGGGATTCTGCCGTTTTGACCGCGCAGCACCATTTCTGCACCCTTGGCCCCCCAAGTTCCTGTACTGAAGGCGTTCCAAGTAAATTTCGTATCAAGCTCATCAGTTCGACTATCCGATACGGCAATACGTGCAGACTGGTCAGACGCTGCCGACCAATACTCGGAGTCCGAAAAGTTTCCAGGGATAAAAAACGCCTTATACGCGCGAGGATCCATCTTATTGGGCAGCCCATCCAAATAGAAACCTTGGCTCGGATCGTTGGACCTTGTTGAGAAGTTGTTGAGGTAACGGATACCCATATCGTTCTCGGACTTCACTGCTGCCAAAATTTCTGGATCTTCAATTTGCTCCGCGGTTTCAATACCGCCCAAACCGATGAGGATATTATTTAACGTCGCGGACAAAAGCTGCGTATTCCACCCGCGGGACATCACCCCAGTTAATGCGTCCCAACCATCCTTTTCTTGAACGCCGAAATTGTGAGACGCACTCTCGATAAACCGACCCGTTGAAACAGCGTCTTCAAACTCAGCCTGCGCTCTTGCTGGATCTACTTCTGATAAACGCATTGCGAGCCGCATACGCATAGAATTCGCGTACCGAATCCATTTATCCCAGTCAAAACCGTAAGCCGCATCCCAAGCCGAAATTGAGGAGGCATTGACAGCTTCGTCGATTTTTGATGGTGCGTCCTTCAATTCCTCCAGCATATGGTAATATACCTCTTGTACTGAATTGAACTTCGGGTTGACACCTTGGAAGGCTTCAATCGGCGCTGGCCCGAAGTTGTCCGCCAGTTCGCTCATTAGGTACACGCGCCATATCCGGGCGACTTGCTTAAGGTTTTGGTTATACACTTCGGCCGTACCATTAGCCTCTTTTGCGTCGGCAATTTCAATAGCTGTGTTTGCGTTGTTTAGCCATTCAGAAATATACCGCCAGTAGTCTCCATTGTAACCGTCGTTGTCGGTACCTATGTTCAACACATTGGCGTAATGGTGGCGAGCGGCTGTTTTCCAATAAAGAACGAAGATACGCTCAGCGACATGAGGATCCTGCTGCGCCCCGATTATAGAGTTATTCAAGAAATATTCCGGCCGTACCTGCTGCTCGTCGGCTGCGGTAGGATTTGTATTCAACTCTTCGAAGTTAGAACAGGAAGAGACGACCCAACTGGTCGCTAATAAAATAGCTATCTGATAGGTTATTCGTTTCATGTTTCCGTTGTTTAAAAACCTAATGAAATGTTTAGAAAATAGGATCTAGAGGTTGGGAAGGCTAAGTACTCAAACCCCACGGCGTTTGTGCTAAGCGCATACGTAGATTCAGGATCCACGCCTTTCGTATGACTTTTCAGCATCGCTACGTTATTGACAGAAAAACCGAAACGTGCGCTCTTAACCACGGAAGAGCCTAAAACTTTAGACGGAATGCTATAGTTCAGTTGGAGGTTCCGGATACGGATATTGG
Source organism: uncultured Sphingobacteriaceae bacterium (assembly GCA_964423925.1). Classification (GTDB taxonomy): domain Bacteria; phylum Bacteroidota; class Bacteroidia; order Sphingobacteriales; family Sphingobacteriaceae; genus CAYRGQ01. The sequence continues at coordinate 11,613 of CAYRGQ010000049.1, forward strand.
TAGCGTCATACAAATTCGCTTCGGTAATACCCAAGTTGTTAGCGCCAGCGACGGTCGTCCAGTAATCCTCTGGGTCAACGGCCGTGGAGTTAGGGCGGTACTCATCACCGTCCAAAACGACACCTTCGACAACGAAGCTCTCGCGCCGGCCGTTCACAACGGTTTCCGCCGCAGCACCTACCAGCTGCAAGCGCTGGTTTGTACCAGTAAAAATCTTGCCACCGAAGCGACCGTCAATCTGAAAACTCAGTCCAAAATTCTTATACGTGAACGCGTTGTTCACACCGACCAAAGCGGAAGCCGTCTGGTCCCCCAGGAAATGCGTATCTGGCGCGATTTGGGGTAATCCCGTTTCCGTAGCGACGATCAGCTGACCATAATAAGGGCTAGACGCGTCTTCAACACGCAAGAATTTTGTCCCATAGATGGCCCCGTAGCGCTTACCTTCTTCTGCAAAGATCTGAACGTTATCGTAGCCGCCCAGACCTAGGCGCTTAGCATCCTCGTGAAGTTTGATGATTTTATTTACGTTGCTAGAAACGTTTGCCGAAATATTCCAATTGAATCCGTCCGGCCGCTTCAGGACATCCGCGTTTAGCACGATCTCAATTCCTTCGTTTTGTATATTTCCAGCATTAGCTTTGAAAAAGCCATAGCCCGAAAGGTTGTTCATCGGTATGTTAAGCAGCTGGTTGGTAGAATTGTTTTTGTAATACGTGAGGTCCAGCCCGACACGGTTACTAAACAAGCGTGTTTCCACTCCAAACTCTATTCCTTTCTGAAGCTCGTTGAGCACTGAAGGACTAAACAGGACATTTCCCCGTGAGGCAGTCGTGGTGCCGTTCGGGTCGTTGCCGATATTGAAGGTATTGTACAGCTGGTATGGATCCATATCCCTCCCTGTTTCAGCGTACGATGCACGCACTTTCGCAAAATTAAACCACGAAGGCATGCTTTCTCTAAACAAATCGGACACCACCAACGAGGTACTAACCGAAGGATAAAAGAAGCTACTATTATCCGGGTGTAGCGTCGAAGTCCAGTCATTACGACCCGTCAACGTGACATACCAAATCTCGTCGTAGTTTACATCTATGCTTCCGTAAAGCGAGTTGATCTGCTTGTTGCTGATTGATTCGCTAACGCTAGGGTTGCCGATCGAGTTGCCAATCGTGAACAAATTCGGAACGCGAAGGTTACCAGCCGACGAATGCAGGCTCGTTCTGTTCCGCTCCATGATTTGTCCGTAAAAAGATGCAGAGCCTCCCCACTTCCCCCATAAATCATCTTTCGTAGCATGGATGCTAGCTATATAATTGTTTTCAAAGAACTTATCCGTCCCGGTAGAGTACGAATTATTAATGTGGCTACCTGAATAGGTTTTGCCTTCGTACTTTGTGGAGTAATTATCAGAGCCTACCCGCACATCCGCGCTCAGCCAATCATTGAAATCATACTTTATAGTGGCATTCATCAAGTAGCGATCGCGTGTATCGTTACTGAGCTTATTGTGCACTGCCCAGAACGGGTTAATACCCGAATCCTGCAAATACCAAGTTTGATTCACGCCGCGCACGTCCATCCCTGGCTTAAATTGCCCGATATCCAAGGATCGGGGGAACAATAAAACTTGCGAATAGTAGTTTCCATCGTTCTGCCCGCCAACGGGACGGTTATACGCCATGTTACGCATGTACTGAACCTTCACATCCGTGCTCCACTGATCCCTGGAACCGAACTTGGCATTAACGCGGTTAAGCAAATTCAAGCGATTTAATTTAACACCGGGTGTTTTGCTGTTGTCATGCAAATAACTGGCAGAGGAATAAACATTAACCTTATCAGAAACCGCCTGCTGAAAACTAATATTCTGCGTGGTGCTAAAACCGGTTTCGAAGAAGGCGCCCAGGTTATCATACGCTTTCAAGCTCGTACTGGATTCGTCCCATATGTTGACATTCTGGCCCTCGATACGCGTACCCCAAGAGGTACCCGATAACGGGCCAAAAGCCCCACCCGCTCCCTGCGAGAAGTTAGACTGAAGCTCTGGCACCATAAATATGCGCTCGATTCCGGTGATGGTGGAATACGAGATACCAGCCCCTGATCGAGCTCTTCCGCTCTTGGTTGTAATAAGGATCACCCCGTTGGATGCCCGTGAACCATATAAGGCAGAGGCTGCACCACCTTTTAGCACGGACATACTTTCGATGTCTTCGGGGTTAATATCGCCCAGTCCGCTTCCCATGTCCGCAGACGGGTTCCAAAAGTCATTGTTTTGAGCACCAACAAAGTTTTCCATAGGCACCCCGTCTACTACGATCAGCGGTTGGTTATCTCCCGCAATCGAGTTGAAGCCGCGCAGAATAATCTTAGAAGAAGACGCGGGACCGTTCGAGCTACGCATCACTTGCAAGTTGGCCACCTTTCCGCTCAACGCATTCGCAATGTTGTTCTCGCGCGCGTCCGCCAACGTATTCCCCTGGATTTCTTGCAGTGAGTATCCTAACGCTCTCCTTTCGCGCTTGACGCCCATCGCCGTGACCACCACTTCCTCTAACTGGCTTGCATCGGCCGCTAGGGTGATGTCAATTGTGGTGGACGTGCCTACCGTCACTTGTTGGGCTTCATAACCGATAATTGAAAAACGAATCGTTTCGCCGGCCGAAGCTTGGATACCGAAACGTCCGTCGCTGTCCGTCTGCGTGCCCCGCGTGGTGCCCACCACCGACACGGTCACGCCCGGAAGGGTGCCTTGCTGATCCCGCACGGTACCCGTCACGGTCTGTTGCGCGTAGCTGGCAAAGGCGGAAAAAGCCATCAAGAGCACAACTAAGCTGCATGTAAAGCGTAATTTTCTGATTCTCATACGACTTTGGATTTTTGATTAGTAAATTATGACTGTTATTGCTTGATTAATTGTTATTAAGGTTATTGATTTACTGGCAAGTTGATGCACCCATCGCCGGTGCCGGATTATCGCCCAACTGACAGTTTTCCATCACCAAAATGGCGGCGCCTAGCAGCTCTGCATCCCGCCCCAGCTCGGAAGCGACAATCTCGGTTTGCTCGGCCAACTTAGGGATACAAAACTCGTTAATCGCACGGTGCACGGGCGCAAGCAAGATTTTACCCGCCACGGCACCGCGGCCGCTGAGCACGATACGCTCGGGATTCATGATATGGATGAGCGTGGCCAAGCCCTTGCCGATAATCGAAGCCGCATCCGATAGCGACGTCACCGCCAAAGGATCGCCCTTGACTGCTGCATCCAGCAGGATATCGCCCTCCGGTCGGTCATCCTCCCTAAACAAGCGCTCCAGCATGGATGTGGCACCCGCCCGCATGGCTGCCTTCGCATTTTCAAGCACGACCAACAACGAGGCTTCTACCTCCATGCAACCACGCTTGCCACAAGCGCAGAGTTTGGCGCTGTCTGACAGGGGAATGTGGCTAAATTCGCCCGCATAACCTTGGTGCCCCCGAAACAGCTCACCGTTGACAATCATGCCCAGCCCGATGCCCCAGCCCACGTTGACCACCATCACGTCATGGCGACCACGGGCGGCTCCATAGTGCAGCTCGGCCATGGCGATGGCGCTCGAGTCGTTGTCGATGTATACAGGAAGCCCTAATCGACGAGAAAGGGCCTCCAAAAGATTGCCCTCTTCCTCCCCTACAGGCAGAAATGATTCGTTGATTCCCCGATCGATATTGATAAAGCCGGGCATTCCGATGCCCACGCCGAGTACTTGCCCGGGTTTTACCTTTGCGTCCCTCACCACGTCCGAAATGCGCCCTGCGAGCGCGTCGATGGAGCTAGCGGGGTCGGCAAGTGGAAAAGAAAAACGACTCTCGGGCACCACGGCGTTGTTAAGTAAATCGTACACCACAATCCGGGTGTATAGCTGATCCATAGCTACCGCTACGATATATTTCTTTTTTTTGCGGTTCAGCTGATAGTTTATCGGACGGCGCCCTCCCGTGGATGGCGCCAAGCCGCGCTCCACAACGTATTCGCCTGCCACCAACGCAGACAATGCACCGGATACCAACGGCAAACTCTTGCCCGTAAGGTGGCTGAGTTCAGCTAAAGAAAGTCCTCCCCGATAGTACAGGTGGCGAACAATATCTTTTTTTAGTTGCCCTTGGCGGATTAACTTCACTGAATTATACTGTTGAATGTAACCGAACCCTACTTAACATCGCAAACTTAACAAAAATGATAGCTTAATATTACATTCTTTTAAAATAAATTTAGTAATAGAACGCAATTATTTGATGATAAACAGGTTATGACAACTAATTTTATCAATTTCCTAAATGCGTTTTAGATCCTTGGGTAGTGCTGGGCGATTTCCAACGCCCAACGCTTTATCGTAAGAATGAAAAAATTTTAGCCTGCTATATCCTATAAATCAAACCAAACAGTATATTTGTTACAAAGGAGAAACCAATTATGATAGATGATCGTCACCCCACGGCTATCGTCTTTGATGACCACAAGCTGTTTTCTGACTCATTTTCTGCGCTTATTGAACGACTGGGGATATTCCAATCAGTTCATACGTTCTGCGACAGTCGAGAGCTCACCCGCTTCTTGATCAATCACTCGCAGACACGCATTTACTTATTTTTAGACTTTTACTTGGAAAACCGGAATGCCCTGCCTTTGATTAACGAGGCGCGGCGCATCAGCGAAAACCTTAAGATCATCATGATGAGCAGCGTGACGAATCCTGGCACGATCTCTCACATCTTGAGCTATCGACCCAATGCGTTTATCAGCAAAACTTCAGGCCTGAGCACGGTATTGTCCTGCATCGGTGCCGTTTCAAAGGGCGAGACCGTTCTCTGCCCTGTTATATCTCAAATTGTCCATCAGCCCCACGACGAGGTTCCGTTCACGGCACGCGAAATGGACATGCTACTCTATTTCAGTCAAGGAAGTTCCATCCAAGAAACTGCTAAGAAAGCCCATCTGAGCAAACACACCGTGGTAGCGCATCGGCGACGAATGATGGAAAAGACCAACCGCAGATCGATAACCGAGCTTTTAGCTTACGCCCGAAGATTGAACCTCATCTGAGTTCCCAGAAAGGTGCCCTCCGCACCCCTTTTCCCCACGAAACATTGCTTAATTGACATGTCATGGGCACGCTAATTACCTTCACGCACATTCTACTCTGCACGTTGTTGTTCTCATTATGGACTTCGCTTAACACGCAGACCGAGGAAGTACCTCCCATCGAGATACTGACAAACCAACTAGACTCGGGCAAACTGACGAACGCCGAATACCTTTCCTTGGTAGACCGATGGATGGACCAAACGTTTGCTGCGGGCGAGCTATTCGACAAAAACACCTTAATAGACCTGCTGGAACCTTACCGCAAACTAGCATGGCAAGACCATGTACGCACGTTGCACCGGATTAACTACTACATCCACTTAAACAACAACGCAAACTATGCACTTCGCGAAGGTGAGAGTATCTACTTTTTAGAAAAGGCGGAGCAGCAAATTATGGAACTGCACGGCGAAAAAGCCCTGATGGTCGCAGGCCGTAAATGCAATAGCTTCGCAGCCAATCATAATTTCAAGCAAGTCATTGCCTCCTATGAGGCTGAAAAAGAATATATACAAACCTTTCCCCAGCGCTTGCGCGAAAAAAGTATCCACCTCAATATCGCCGCAGGATTCATCAATGTGCTGCATCCGACGGCTCATGCCTATGCTATGCTGCGCGACACGGCCAACCTCGAGGCGACTATCCAGCTAGCCGACGCCATCCACGATTCCTTCTCCGAACACATAAGCCCGGAAAACCACACGGGTTTCACCGTGAATTTCCATATGGAATCCATCAAGTTCTATAAATACTTCGTACTACTGCGTAATCAGGCAGGATCTAAAAATGTCATCGAGCGGATGCGCAAAGCGCTCCATGCAGACACGATACGCTTTCCCGCACTCGTCGAAACGCTACTTCCGACTTGGATCGACCGCGCCGTACAACACCACCTCGCGTTCCACAACCACGACAGCGCATCCTACTACCTTGGCTTACTCAAGGAAACCCGCTCTGCCGTCACACACCCGCGTCGATATACCGCTATGAAAGTGAGCTCCTTGCCAACCAAGGGCATCATGAGATGGCCTATCTACATGCTGCCAACCCCTTGTCAAAACTCGATTCTGCGCAATCCGTCCTTGTTAACGATATCGACGAATTACTGTACGCGCACACCGAAGCCGAGTTTGCACACAGCGCACTCTTAGCGGCCGAACACACCAAGCGTAGACAGTTATATTGGATCTTTGTGATATCCGTTCTCTCCTTGCTACTTATCGGCACGGTCTATTGGCTCATGCGTCGACAGCACCTAGCCGCGCGCGCGCAGATTGAGAAATTAAACAGCATGGCCGAATTCCAGATTACCGCTATGGAAGAGATCCGCGCGGAAGCCATTCGCGAAGAGCAAAAACGCCTCGGACGCGACTTGCACGATGGACTATCCGCCACGCTTGCTGGACTGAAACATCAGCTAGAGCTGCTCATCCTCGATAACAAGGGTACCGAAATCGCCGCCAAACTCGCGGACGTACAGGACAACATCCACCTTGCGTATAATACCTCGCGCGAAAAAAGCCATGAATGGTTTGACCTGCCGGACGACATGGAGGAAACCGGATTCAGTGAACGGGTCCGTGCCCTACTAGACAGCGCCTTACCGGACGGACATTTCGACAAAGAGGTACTGATCGACAACCAAGCCCTTAAAAATGTGACCATCGAAGTGCGCATCGAACTGCTACGCGTGGTACACGAGGCGATCACGAATATCATTAAGCATGCTAACGCCAGATGGATTTCAATCTTACTGTATCAGGAAGATCATATGCTCAAACTCACCATCGAGGACGATGGACGGGGAATCACGGCTGGCCACAAACGGGGTATGGGCATCCAGTCTATGCATGATCGCGTTAAGTGCTTTGGAGGCTCGCTGACGGTACGACCACGCGAAAAAGGGACAGAGGTTGCCGCCTCCATCCCATTATAGAAAAGCGGCGCCGACCATCCAACTTATTTTTCCAATACCCGCCAAACCAAGGCGGCGGCTACTGCACCTACCAGGGGGGCGACGATAAATAACCACAACTGGTTTAGCGCCATGCCTCCCGCGAATATCGCCGGCCCAAAACTGCGGGCGGGATTGACCGACGTACCCGTGATGGGAATAGCGACAAGGTGCACCAGTATCAATGCGCATCCAATCGTCAGTCCTGCCATGGTACCATTGCCCCATTTCGAGGTGGCTCCAAAGATCACGAACAAAAACAAAAAGGTCAGCACGGCCTCCGCCAAAAACGCCGCTTGGGGGCCGTATGCGTTCTGGTAGCCCTCGCCCCAGTCGTTGGCGCCGTACGCCCACTCCCCTGCTGTAAAGCCGGAAAGCTGTCCGTTCAGCAGTTGCTGCAACACGAGTGCGGCCAGCGAGGCCCCAATAAACTGGGCGAAGACGTATGCCAATGCATCCCTGGCAGACAGCTTGCCATTTACAAGCATGGCGATCGTAATCGCCGGATTGATATGACAACCGCTAATCCCCCCGATGGCGTAGGCGAATACCACGACCGATAAGCCAAACGCAAGCGAAATGCCCAGCAGGCCGAGGCCCGAGAGACCCGCCAAGGTGTCCGCCAGCCACGACGGCGGCACCACATCCGAAGAGTACGAGTCCAAACGTACCCACAAGCTCGGCTACAAACTTTGTTGAAGTTTTGATTTCCATAACTGCTTATTTAGTCAAGTCCCGTAAAAAGCCAAGCACCGAAGCGCCGTGGTCTTTACTTCACAAACATAATGGATTCGTTACGGGCTGTAAATAGCATAAAAATGTGATATTGAACGAAATACCATCCTCGAGGAACCCAGCCAAAATGGCCACAGCCCAGGCAAAGCCCGGGCTGCAACTATACGGTTACGCGCCTCTTGGACGCGCCTCCTATTTCTGCCTGAAATATACTTGGATGGGAACGCCGCGGAAATCAAAATTCTCCCGCAACTTATTTTCAATAAACCGCTTATACGGCTCCTTGATATACTGGGGCAAATTGCAGAAGAATGCAAACATGGGCACCTTGCCGGGAAGCTGAGTGGCATATTTAATCTTGATGTGCTTGCCCTTAGTGGCCGGCGGCGGGTAGTGCTCAATAATGGGCAACATGACGTCATTCAGCTTCGACGTAGAAATCCGCTTCATCTTATTTTCGTAGACGGCAGCGGCGGCTTCGATAGCCTTAAAAATACGTTGTTTCTCGGTTACGGAGGTGAAAACAATCGGGACATCGGTAAATGGAGCAATCTTGTCGCGGATCATGTCTTCGAACACGCCCGTCGTTTTGTGGTTCTTTTCGATGAGATCCCATTTGTTGACCAAGATGACCACGCCCTTGCGGTTTTTCTCTGCCAAATGAAATATGTTGATATCCTGCGCTTCGATCCCTTCCGTGGCATCCAGCATTAACACGACGACATCCGCCTCTTCCAGGGCCTTGATCGTCCGCATGACCGAATAAAACTCAATGTTCTCCTTCACTTTGGCCTTGCGCCGCAGTCCAGCAGTATCGATGAGCATGAAATCATGACCGAACAGGTTATACCGAATGCGGATGGAATCGCGGGTGGTACCTGCTATGGGCGTCACGATGTTGCGCTCCTTGCCTACCAAGGCGTTAATCAGAGATGATTTTCCCACGTTGGGCCGTCCTACAATCGCATACTTGGGCAACTCCTCATCGGGCTCGCCCTCATCTTCGAAATGCTTGACGACTTCGTCGAGCAACTCACCGGTACCGGACCCGGTCATCGACGATACAGGGAAGACCTCACCGAGCCCAAAGCTGTAAAATAGGCTAGCTTCCTGCTGGAGTAGGCCGTGATCTACCTTGTTCGCCACCACGAAGACGGGTTTACTGCTTCGCCGAAGGATGCTGGCAATTGCGTCGTCCAGGTCGGTAATCCCCGTCGTCACATCCACCATAAACAGGATGGCGGTCGCCTCCTCAATGGCGATAAGTACCTGCTCGCGAATAGCCGCTTCGAAAACATCTTCGGACCCCTGCACGTAGCCCCCCGTGTCGATTACCGTGAAGGTCTTGCCGGTCCAATCGCCCTTGCCATAATGGCGATCGCGCGTCACGCCGCTATAGTCGTCAACGATCGCCTGGCGGCTTTCCGTCAGTCGATTATAAAGGGTAGACTTGCCAACGTTCGGCCGTCCAACGATTGCGATAATATTTGCCATAGCTTGTGGAGTCTTGCTGGCATAGGCGGGCGCGTAACATGGCGCCCGATCCAGCCGTATTAGGACAAAGGTACGGATAAGGAACGGAATTGGTGGAAAAAACGGGATTTTAGCCCAACTCCAGCCTACTGGCTCCCACGCAACTAATTGTGCGTCCTTATCTCTCAGAAAAAAAGCCGCTTCCGGAAAGGAAACGGCTTTTCTGTCAGTTTAGAAATCCAGTTGTATCACACCTTGATTTCTACCTCGACGCCGCTAGGCAATTCGAGTTTCATCAAGGCGTCTACCGTTTTCGAGT
>CAYRGQ010000050.1:0-20769 GCA_964423925.1 uncultured Sphingobacteriaceae bacterium
ACGAATGCGGAACCAAACAAGCCCCGCGCTTTAGGGACTGCAAAGATATACAAACTTGTAATATTACAAAAAAATTTTATAAAATTTGGCTAGTGGGCTAGCGTGCCCTAATGCCATCGACAAACGGCGGCAGAAAGCGCCCAGCAAAGGCCGGATTGCGGCAATCTGGCCGCGGCAATACACCCCTGCCATTTGCGTTCTTATCTGTATCTTCGCCCCGTATAGCTCGTGTATGTTTGTTCGATTTTTCGCATTTCTGCTTTTTGTATTTGCTGGCCAGTCTCTACTGGCCCAAGAAAAACAGCGTATTTGGGACCACAAGCTTGTCAAGCGTTTCCTCTCATCCGAAAAGGACAGCTCGCGCTCGGCAGGATTCGTGGTCTTACCGGCACTTGGTTACGCGCAGGAAACCGGTCTGGAATTTGGTCTGGCCGGGGTGTACAATTTCTATGTAAACAAGGCTGACACCACGATACGCACATCGAACCTGACGTTTATAGGCACGTTTACCACCCAGCGGCAGACCAACCTGAAGCTGACGGCCGACGTATGGTCGCCAGGCAACCTATATCATTACTTCGCCGAATTGCGTTTTCGGGATTTCCCTTTCAATTATTACGGTACAGGCAACGATACATGGCTTGCCGATGAGGATGTGGTCGTCATGCAGCTGGTGCGTATACGTGCGGAAGTCGAGCGCCGCCTGGCTCCGAATTACTATACAGGGCTAGCGTTTGCCTTTGAGCATCTCGGATATACCGACCGCGAGGTCGGTGGTATATTCGAAGCGCTCCCTGCCGTGCATCGGGAGGGCGGCTACTTCGCATCATTGGGCGTGACCCAGCTCTACGACACCCGCGATATTAACACGTACACCACACGGGGGTTCTTAGCCCGATTAAAGTACAGCTATTCACCTGGCCTTGGCTCGCAGACCCACTTTAAGGGAAGCCTGGCCGAGATCGATCTCCGTGGTTTCGTCCCCTTATCTGCGCAAGTGACCTTGGGACTGAACGGCGTAATGCGGAGCACGTGGGGAAAGAATGTACCCTTCTATGCCTATCACCAGATGGGAGGCGACATGATCATGCGTGGCTACTACAACGGGCGGTACCGCGATCAAAACCTGCTGGCCACCCAAGCGGAGCTTCGTTATCGATTCCACCCGCGCATTGGGGTCGCCGGATTTGTGGGCACAGGAAGTACATTCCGCAAGGGTTTGGGCAACACGCGCTTCGTGCCATCCTATGGCGGAGGAATACGCTACTTTTTCGACTTAGAGCATAGCAGCAGTATCCGGCTCGAGTACGGAGTAGGTGAAAAACGTCCAGGAGAAAAACGCCAAGGGGGGTTCTATCTGTCGCTTAGCGAAGCGTTCTAGCCGAAGATTTCGTTAAACAGAGGCAACTGCTGGTCCTTTTCCGATACGACTTCCTCCCCAGTCGGAATCCGCCAATCAATTCCCAACACGGGATCTTTATAGGAAACACCAATTTCGGCCGATTTGTCGTAGTAGTTATCGCATTTGTAAAAAAATGTGGCCGACTCCGAGAGCACAGAAAAACCATGTAGGCATCCACGAGGCACTAAAAGCTGTCGCTTGTTGTCGGCTGTGAGTTCGACGGCGACATGTTGGCCAAAGGAGGCCGACTCCGGACGCGCATCAACGACCACATCGAGCACCCTTCCGGATAACACGCGTACCAGCTTGGCCTGTGCGGCCTCCCCTTTTTGGGCGTGCAACCCGCGTATTGTACCATAGCGCGAGTAAGATTCGTTGTCCTGCACAAAAGCCAGTTGGTGACCGGTCTCCTGCGCAAAGGCCTCTGCATTGAAACTCTCAAAAAAATAACCGCGTTCGTCTGCGAACACACGAGGCTCAATGACCACGCAACCGGCTAAAAGGGTAGGAATGATATTCATGTTAATTTGTGCCCTGTTTAGGAAGAGTCAAAACTAGAAAAAAAATCGTTGTTGAGAAATGCCTACAAGCGAGGGTCGGTACCAAGCGCCGCTGCTGAGCTATTCGCCGCACGTAACGACAATGGACGACAGTAACTCGCGAGCCGTCGTTAGGCCAGTCAGATCCGTTACGATAGTGTCGGCGAAGAAAACTTGTTCTGTGCGACCAAACAGTTCGGGCGTGTTGGATTCGCCGGGCAGGGCGACGATCTCTCCGCGATAGACCAGCGAAGGCTGCCCGTTTCCATCCGGATCAAACTGACCGTCTTGGTGAAAGTGAGGAAAGGCGTGATTATAGTCCCCCGCCACGTTTACTTCAACGAAGTAGTGCCAGCGTGAGCCTCGACTGACTGACGTCTGCACCTCCACTGTAACTTCCCGACGGGTGGGTCCGGTGATGGCGTCTGCCACGGGATGCCTCATCGTAGGAAAGTCGGTCCGGTTGCTTTCGGCGCGGTATGCCATAACCCAAGCGGGCAACGCTACGGGAACGCCGACCTTACCTTCGAAATTTCCCGTTCCGGTTTTTTGTGTCACGTAGACCGTCCTAGTTTCCCCGGTTTCGGCATCCTGTATCCAAACCCCGATTTGTGGAGGTTCGCCGAACGCGGACCGCTCATACACTGATGGGTCTTGCGTGATGTGGAAGGAAATTAGAACCTCGTCCTCCAGATGGTTTCCAAAACACCTCTTCCCTCCCGTGGCGAGGCTCGCAAGAGCAAGGCTCAACAAGACGATAACAAGTTTCATATCGCCTTCACCTTGGACGGCGGGCGAGTCTTCCATTTGTCTCGCGTGAAATCCGGAAAATCGACCGGCCGGCTCTTGTTATCCGCTGACTTCTCACTCAATTCGGTAATGATACTCCACGTAACTGCATCGTATACATCGATGGGTGCTTCGGTTTTGTTCCGCACGGCGGTGACAAAATCGAGGAAGCATAGGTAATCGCTCCCTCCGTGCCCAGACTGGCGGGCGATCTCGCCGTACTTGCGCCAGTTCGGATGGTCGTACTCCTCCAGATAGTTGCTCGCTGGTTCCCACTGGTGGGCCGGACTACGATCTTCGAGATGGATTTTATCGAGCGTACCCGAATAAATTCCAGACGTCCCCTGCACTCGCCAAATAAAGTCCACAGGACGCGGATTTTGCGTATCGTAATACAAGGTGATGGATACGCCGCTATGCGTACGTATCAGGGTTGTATTGACATCGCCCATGCGGTAGTTGAGTTTCGTACTGGGGTGGTCTTTGCCGCCAATCCGTTCGGCATAGTGCTTCATGCCGGCAGCCCGGCTACTCATGGATACCAAGTAGTCAAGTCGATCCCCCCTATTCACGTTGAGCCACTGCGACGCAGGTCCTATGGCGTGCGTAGGGTAATGGTTGCCATTGTGCTTTAGTTTGACATTCCCCCGCCACAATAGATCTCCGTTGGCATCAAAATTAACATACCGAGCGTCGTGCTGATAGCCCACTTCGCAATGCGTCAGCACCCCGAATGCCTGCTGTTGTACCATGTTGAGAATCATCTGCACGTTGCGCATATAGCAATAATTCTCCATTAGCATACAGGGCACGCCCGTTTTTTCGGACGTTTCGACCAGCTCCCAAGCCTCTTCCATCGTCGAGCATGCCGGCATCTCGGTCGCCCCGAATTTGCCTGCACGCATGGAAGCCAGCATGACGGGTGTATGCAAGTCGAAGGGGGTGGCGGTGTATACAGCATCTAGATCGCCCTGTTCCACGAGTCGTCGGTAGTCCTCTGGACCTTGGCTGTAGCCCCGCGGCTTGGGTTGGCCAGCTTGGGTCACTAGGCGCTGACCGCGCTCGACACGCTCTTTAACAATGTCGCATATCGCTACGATCTGAACTCCCGGAATGCTTAAGGCGACATTCAGCATTCCCATACCGCGCCCGCCTACACCCACAAAGCCAATTCGGACTGGCTTCTCACTGGATGTCGCCAAAAACGGAAGCGCCGAGGAGGCAGCAAGCAAACCCGCCTTTTTTAAGAAATCACGTCGATCAGACGTAGCGTTAAATCGATTCATGATGCATAGATTTGAGTTAGTTTACAATCAACACGCCACGCATAATGCGCCAATGTCCGGGAAAGGTACAGATATAGGGATACTCACCCGGCTCTGCAGGCGCGACGAAATCCAGCTGATAGGTTTCACCGGCATTTACCAGCGGCGTGGCATGCAGTACTTCAGGGATATCCGGCACAAAATGTTTGTCGTACGCATCCGGCAATACGGACATTTCATCGGCCGCAGTCCCGATTTTCTCCAAGCTTCCAGGGACGCCAATGACGATGTTATGCGCCATTTGGTCGTCATTGGAAAATATGAGTGATACGGCCTTTCCTGCCGGTACGTGCAGGACTTCCTGGTCAAAGATCATTTTTCCGGGCGGCGCGCTAAGCTGAAGCACGACCTCGTTTAGCGCCTGCCCGTCGGGCCCAGCATGCTGCGGGGCGGGCGGCGGTGTCAGGATATCGAGATGTGCTTCCCGAAAGCGTTTAACGGCGGGCACCCCGGCCAACTGTTCGAAATCCTCGTGCGAGAGCGGCTCCACGCCGTATTTGGGATACGTGGGATCTTCAGTGATGAAGCCTGGTACCTGCAGCTCCGCCGCCGAGGCCAAGGGTCTAAGCAGGGCGTAAGCTTTTTCGGGCTCATCTGCCAAGAAATCGTTGTCCTTGCGGAACATTTCCATCCACACGGGCTTTAGGTGCTTAAACGACTCGGCAAGCGCGTAGCCGATGTAGTCGTCGACTGGCAATTCCGTTGCGGCCAACAACGCCTGCACGGTCGTGTCGGACTCGAAATGACTCAACGCTACGATAGCTTCCAGCCTGACCCGCGGCGACGGGTCTTGCGACATGGCAATCAATCGGTCATGCGCATCGGTAACGCGATCTGCCCAGTAAAACAATACGCGCGTAGCGGCCGCCCGCACCCCAGGACGTTCACTTCCGAGTAATTCTTCAAGCAGGGTGCCGTTCGGTTCATTGAGTTGTTGGTGCACCCAAAGCGCCTCTAGCTTATGTTGTTCGACCTCGGGATCGGACGTATCCAGCCCCTGGATCCATCCACCAAGCGCATCCAACACCTCGCTAACCGGAAAATCACGCAACCGAACGCGCGCGCGGTACCGAGCACGGTCTTCATACACCTTGAGTTGGTCCAACACGTCCTCAACATCCAGCTTGGTCAAATCGACGATCTCCAATGCCGGCATGTCTTTATGGCTTATGCGCCAAATCCGACCGCGTGTGTGATCGCGATTGGGGTCTCTGAACGCCTGTTCACCATGTTGGATGATGGGACTGTACCAGTCCACCACATACAGTGCGCCATCCGGACCAAATTGCAGGTCGACGGGACGAAAATTGGGATCAGTGGAATGCAATAACGGGGCGATTTCGTCCGCTGCAATACCACTTCCCGCCTCATAGGGCCGATGCTGACGTACGCCTTGGAACCCAATAAATGTGTTGAGTAGGATATTGCCTTGTGCGTCTTCGGGAAATGCGCGGCTCGAAATGATTTCGATGCCACAGGTCTTGGGTTTGGCAGTGGCTGTCAGGAAATCCTTCATCACCATGTGCTTCTTGGGGTAGTCAATGGCGACGGCTAGCGGCGGGGCAAAATAGTTCATTCCGGTGGAGACATCGGCAATCAGATGCGTCCCCTCCCGGGTGAATACTTGCCCCCAAGGGTTAGCGTAGGGATAAGATATATACTCGTCGAACTTCATGGTACGCGGCTCATAACGCCACGTATTGCCATAAGCTCCCCGACGAGGTCCATACGGGGTTTCCACCTGCGTGTGTAGGAACGTCCCCATGTGCATGTACAGGGCACCATCCGGACCCCAGGTGTACGTATTGAGGGTATGATGTGAGTCTTCGGTGCCAAACCCGGACAACAAGGTTTGTCGGGAGTCTGCTCGACCGTCTCCGTCGGTATCCTTTAGGAACACAAAATCCGGCGCTTGCGTCACGTACACGCCGCCGTCGCCCAGTTCAAACCCCAGGGGAAGGTATAAGCTATCCGCAAACACCGTGTGCTTATCGGCCTTGCCGTCGCGGTCGGTATCTTCCAGCACGATGATTTTGTCGTTGGGCGGGTTTCCTGGCGTATAATGCGGATAGGAGGGCATGGTAGCCACCCACAGCCGTCCCTGGGTATCGAAGGTGATGGAAACCGGATTCGGCATGGGGAAGTCCAACTCCGACGCAAACAACTCTATCTGATAGCCCTCCGGCAGGACGAAACTCGCTTTGGCGGCATCCAGCTCCGCTCGGGTAGAGGGACGGCTATCCGTTGGCGCTGCCTCCTTGCCTGACGCGACGACCTCCCTGGCAGCCTGGAGCTCCGAGGCCTTACTCCCCGTGCCACTCGCCCAGAGCACACTGTCCAGCCTTGCCACCATGCCATCAATCTTTTGGAGCTCAGCGGGGAGAGCTGAGCCACCGGCCCATTCGCGACGACGGCCGTAGATATACTCACCGTTTTGGGCTTTGTGGCGGAAGAAGAAGTGTTGGTTTTTCAAACGGACTAATTCCCGTAGTTGCTCCATATCATC
The DNA here is from genome assembly GCA_964423925.1 of uncultured Sphingobacteriaceae bacterium. GTDB lineage: Bacteria > Bacteroidota > Bacteroidia > Sphingobacteriales > Sphingobacteriaceae > CAYRGQ01. Next base: position 6,562 of record CAYRGQ010000050.1, read on the forward strand.
GTCTTGCGTCCATGAGGCTAGCGGAAATCCGAGTTCCTTGGCCATGATTTCGCTTGCGATGCGGTATCCCTCGTCGGTCAAGTGGATGCCGTTGACGGTAATGGATGTAGTCACGTCGCCCATGATTTTCTTCGTGGGTGTATAGAGGTCGATAAAACGGATGCCGAGCGATTCGGCAACGTCAGCCATCCCACGCGTATAAGCTTTGAGGTCCTTATTGTGGGCTCGGGGGTCCGGCAGCGGCGATTCCAGCTTTTCGTGCGCAATAGGCGACACCAAGATAATCTCTGGGTGGGTGTTACCGTCATACTGCTGGCTTTGCATGTCAGCGAGCATGGCGTGCAGGTCGCGTTTAAAGGCGGCTAGGCTGTCGGGGCCTTTGAACGATTCGTTCATGCCAAAGCAGACGAGGATAATATTGGCCTGTTGTTGGCGCAGATGTTCGTCGAGCGTTCCGAAGTTCAGTGGTCGGGGCCGGAGGTTCACCTCATCCGCACTCCATCCGAGGTTTCGGACTCGCAGATTGCGCTCAGGGAAGCTGGCATGCAGCAAGGCTTCGAAATAATTATTGCGTTGCAGGCCCTCCGCGAAGGAGTTACCGATGACAATGATATTGCTTTGGGGCGCGGGGTCCAAAGTCCAGGATCGACGTTCGCCGGTACAAGCTAATAACATGAAAAGTAGCGCAAGCAATGATCCCGCGCAGAAGTTACGGTTGGTCATGAAAGTATTGAGGTTAGGGATATCAAGGATGAATGTATGCGTCAATATACGGATAAAGGAAGTCGGCGTAACGGAGGTACCCCAGGTCGGTGAAGTGCACGCCATCGATGGTCGCTTCGCCGTCTACGCCAATCATGCCTAATGCCGGCACCAGGTGAATGTTGCGTTCGCCGCCAGACACCAACGCGTTAAATACGCGTTTGAGGGCGTCATTTTTGGCTTCGATGCCCTGCTTTAGGCGCTGATCAAACACCGAATGCGGATAAATAGGGTTTTCGACAAAAAGGATAGCTGTTTCGGGATGTTTCTCTCGGATGATGCGGTAGAATTTCTCGGTCCGCTCTAAGATGAGGTCGACATCGACATTCGGCATGAAGTCGAGAATAATCAACGAGGCTTCCTTGGAGGCGATTAGCTCAGCAATCTCATAATCCAAGCGGGCATTGCCGCTGAAGCCCAGATTGATAAACTCCCGATTGAAACGTCGCGTAAGAATGTTGGTGTGGGCCATACCCGGCCGGGTGGCGCATCCGCCCTGCAGGATGCTAGTGCCATAGCATACGACCGGTTTGTGGGATATGGGAAGGGCTACTTCGGGATTCGCGACGAACGCTAGGGAGTCTACACCGATCTGCACATCGACGACGCCATCATAAAGGGGAAAGAAAAGCATAAATTCTTGCGCAGAACCGTCCATATTGGCGATAATCAGTGCTTCGTGATCTGTGCTATTCAGACGGGGCCGGGCGGAATTGACAAATGTCCATTGCCCATCTCTCAGGGCATACAAATCGAAACCCTTGATGCCGGTTTCCGTCATGTGGTTCATGGAGGTGTTTTGCAAAACCTGCCATTTCAAACCGACGGAGGTGCTGTTCGAACGGAACCGCAAGTACAGTCCCGCCGTATTTTTGCCCAAGTTCCACACTGGCTCGCGCGACACGCCCTTCAATGCGACCGGCAGCCGCTCGTAGCGGGTTTCAGTCGCCTCATCCATCTTGCCGTACAAGGGCAGATGGTCAACAGCATGGTATTTTAATTGGGAATATCCGGGCAACCAAAAAGCGAGAAGCCCGATGATGGTGAACATCGTATATATTCTCATACCGTTCATTAATCCGCTTCATAGGGCGATGGACTGACCGTGCTCCATCCCCCATCCACCACTAAAGTTTGGCCAGTTACATGCCGCGCCTCTTCGCTCAATAAAAATAACGCTGCGGCAGCAATATCGTCAGGGCTTGCCGCCCGTCCCATCGGCGTGATGTTTGCCCAAGTAGCTGCGTAGGTCTCGTCGGACGCTGTCCGTTCGGTTAGCGTCGCCCCCGGCGCTACCGTGTTAACGTTAATATGATGTGGGGCCAGCTCCACTACCAAATGCTTAGCCAGCATTTCTAAAGCGGCCTTTGACATGCCGTAGGCGGCCAGGTTCTTGTGCGCTTGGTGACCCGTCACCGACGACATAAATAGCATGGACCCGCCACGCTGCTGCGCGATCAGTCGCTTGGCGGCGGCTTGTGCCAAAAAGAAGGTGCCGACCAAATTGACTTCCATTACCTTGCGAAACGCCTCGGGGCTATAGTCTAGAAAGTCACCGAACAGCGTGATGCCGGCGTTGGCGACCACAATATCTAGCGACCCGGTGTGGGCCACGGCGTGTTCGACCACGCCTTCTATGAATTCGAGATCTCCCGAGTCTCCGGGGTAGGCGATGCATTTCCCTACGCGTTGAATTTCGTCGGCGGCATGCGCCGCCAGTTCCGAATCAATATCGTTCAGCAGTACGGTAGCCCCTTCCATCGCCAGCCGACGGGCAATCTCAAAGCCTATGCCCTGCCCTGCGCCCGTTACAATCGCCGTCTTTCCTGTAAACCTGGTCATGTATTGCGTGTTAATGAGTCATTAATGTGAATCGCGTGAAACCTCACTCCCGGAACTTCCTTTGAGAAAGCCAAAGTCGGCCCCTAAATGCGCTTGCTCTACTTGCTCCACGTAGAGCTTTGCGTACCCCCTATTAAACCGATCGGGCTCGGGTTGCAGGGCTTGGCGTCGCCTCTCCAGCTCCTCGTCGTCTACCAGCAATTGCAATCGACGGCGCGCGACATCCAGCTCGATCAGATCGCCCGATGCGACCAGAGCCAGGTTGCCTCCGGCTGCCGCTTCTGGCGACACATGCAAAACGACGGTCCCGAAACCCGTGCCACTCATCCTGCCATCGGAAATGCGCACCATATCGGTGACGCCTTGCTCAAGAAGTTTCTTTGGAATGCCCATGTTACCGACTTCAGGCATTCCGGGATAACCTTTGGGTCCAACATTTTTCAGCACCAATACCGAGTTCGCATCAACGTCCAAGTCAGGATCGTCGATACGCTGGCGATATTCCTCGATATTTTCAAACACAACAGCCTTGCCCGTATGTTGCATCAAGGTAGGTGTAGCAGCGGAAGGTTTCAAAACCGCGCCATTTTCGCATAGGTTGCCCCGCAGTACGACCATCCCCGACACGGGGTTGAAGGGCATGCCCACTGTAGAGATCACCTCAGGATTTAAGCTCTCACAACCAGCGATGTTATCGCCAACGGTTTTGCCATTGACGGTCAGCGCATCCGTATGCAAATACGACTCGATGGCGTGCATAACCGCTGGCAACCCACCTGCGTAGTATAAATCTTCCATGAAATATATTCCCGACGGCTGCAAATTGGCCACTAGGGGTATATCGCGCGAGAACCGGTCAAAATCATCCAATGACAATTCTACGCCCACGCGACCCGCTATGGCCATGAGGTGGATGGCGAAATTGGTCGACCCACCAATGGCGGCATTGACGCGGATCGCGTTCTCGAACGCGGAACGGGCCAATATGTGTGAAAGCCTAACGTCCTCATGGACGACCTCCACAATCCGACGCCCCGACAGCTGCGCGAGCACCCTGCGGGTTGAATCTGCGGCAGGGATGGCCGCATTGCCAGGCAGGGTGATACCCAGTGCTTCTACCATACTGGCCATTGACGAGGCGGTTCCCATGACGGCACAATGCCCTGCGCTCCGGCACATACCCGCCTCGGCCAGATTAAGTTCTTCTTCGGTCATCAGGCCTTTGCGCGCGTCTTCAGAAAACCGCCAAAGGTCGCTGGTACCGATATCTCTCCCGCGGTATTTCCCCGTCAGCATGGGGCCTCCAGAAACGACGATTGTCGGCAAATCCACGCTCGCCGCCCCCATCACGAGTGCTGGAGTTGTCTTGTCGCAGCCGCAAAGCAGGATTACGCCGTCAACGGGATTTGCTCGGATCGATTCCTCCACGTCCATGCTGGCCAGATTGCGGAAGAGCATGGCCGTGGGCTTCATCAGGGTTTCGCCCAGCGACATGACGGGAAATTCTACCGGAAACCCGCCTGCTTCGAGTACCCCGCGCTTCACGGCCTCCGCTAAGTCGCGAAAGTGGGCGTTGCAGGGTGTCAATTCGGACCAGGTGTTGCAGATACCGATGACGGGCTTGCCGCGGAACATATCGGCCGGTATACCTTGATTCTTCATCCAGGCACGGTAAATAAAACCGTCCTTGCCCTGCCGCCCAAACCAGTCTTGGCTTCTAAGTTTCTTCATAGTCTTATTGGTTATTGGTTAGCCGCATCGTTGAAACCGTCACTCTTCTTCCGCGGGACGCCTTGGGTCAGGATTGCCCGTGGCTCAAGGCTACCGTCAAAAATAGCCTTTTGCCGTAGCCAAGCATCCTGCACCATACTGCCATCGCATGCGCCTATCGGTCTTTCGGTTGCTGTGCAGCCGTGTAAATTCGACCTCCGAATATACCCAATAATTGGCCATCTCTGCGTGAATTTTTTTAGGAAGATCAGCACGCAACGATGCTTAACTGTATTGGGGAATCTTCATCCACTCGCCACCCTTCAATGCAGACTGATGGGCGATGATGCCCGGCACGGTAAGGTTAAGCGACATGGGCATGTCGATCAGCGGCGCGCGGTCCTGGAGCAGAGCCATGACAAACTCGTTCGTCAGGTGCCCATGTGAGCCACCATGCCCCCCACCTTCTACGCCTGGTGGCAGGGGCGGTCGCTTTATGGCGGGGATGTCCGTCGCAATCCCCTGAAACTGGTTATGGTAGTAGGAGCCTTTCTGTCCTCTGACGCGTCCCGCCTCGGCCCCGAAGCCGGCTGTGTCCCAGCTCACGGCCATTCTCGCTACACCGTTTTCGCTGGTAAGGAATGTCGCGATTTCCGTCCCAAAAGGATTGCGATAGCGGTTATTTCGTGCTTGGAATTGATCCAACGCACTGGTCATGCCTACACAGGAGACCTCGGTAAATCGATGCCCCGTGACGCAAATGTAATATCCGTTGGAATGGGTTGGGTACCATTGGGGAGGCAACCCGTCGCGCCAATTGTTATAACTGTCGAGCGGTGTTTCAAAATAATGATAGTATTCGCCTTCGGCGTACAAGATCTTGCCGAAGAAGTCGCGCCTGTAAAGTTCGCGCATGATGTGGACGTCCTCGTGGTAAGCGGACGTCTCAAATAGCATGTACTTCTTCCCGCTTCTTTGCCACGCCTGATACAGCTCCTGGGCTTCCTCCAACGACCCCCAAACCGCCGGCACGGCACACGCTACATGCTTTCCGTGGTTCAGTGCGAGGATGGCATGCTTCGCATGGCTTGGCGCATCTGTGGCGATAAACACGGCTTCAATCGTCTTGTCGTTCTTGAGCATATCCTCTAGCGAGGGGTACGTACGGTTGCACCGAGCCATTTGTGCCATTTCCGCCAAGCGTTCCGGAATCAGGTCGCTCACGGCTACCACGTCCACATTGGGGTGATCCTGGAAGCCGAACTGTACGGCAAACTTACAAACCCCATGTCCGACAAGACCCACTTTTATCCGTCGGTCGCTAATAGGCTCCCAGCCATCCGAAGCAGTGGGGTCTACGGTGATTTTCTCGAAGCCGGCGATGGTCGTTAGGTCTACCGGACCACCCGGTTTACCAGATTGCGCGAGCTGCTTGCCGCTGGCGCAGCTGAGTTGCTGAAGGCCCAGCGCAGCCGCACCGATACCAAGCGACTGAATGAAGCGCCGTCGGGACGAGGACGCATTCAAAGTGTCGCTAAACTCCATGCCGGGTAAGTGGTGTTGTTTTTCCATGGCTACTATTGGTTGTAGTGATCCTTAGCGGATCATTTTCGCTCTTACTAATCATCGCTGCGGGCGCTATGGTTGCAGCGCTCGCGCACATTAAGTGCTTAACCGCTCATCGAATCTCTCGAAGGCAGCGGCGGAGTTGCTCGGCTTACTTACCAATCACCAAGCGCGACTGTGCGCCTCCGTCCAGCAGGCGCACCAATAGCGAACCGTCGTTACGAACAGTGCGATCTACGGTCAACGCGATCTGGTGCGTTCCCGGCTCGAAAGAGGCCGTTAGCTTACCGTCCGCAAGGGGCATAGCCTGCCCGTTTGCCCAGCCAACAATACCCGCGCTCTCCTTGAGGTCAAATGAGACATCGCCTTTCGTGAGCACCTCAATTTCGAACTTCACCAGACTATACTGCTCGTCCTGTGTTTTAACGACAGGGAGTTCTTCGATGGGCAGCCCACCCGAGGCCGTGCTGTAGTACGGTGACCCCGCCAAACTCTCATCAGTCGCCACGCTCTGGACGCCGTCCTCTTGGATTTGCTTCACCAGCTCTTCATTAGCAGGAAGTGCTCGCCAGCGCCGCACATAACGCTCACGCGGCACTCGGAAATCCCCGGATTTCCCCAGCTGCGACAGGAAGCTCACCAAGTCGGCAAACTCTTTTTCGTCCAATGTCGCGGTCAACGCAGGAGGCATCAGCGAGCCGGGCACCTTTTCGCGGGTCTGGATGTTGCTCTTGGGTACGGCTAGCTCCTCACCGGAAAAGTCACGAATAATGATTTCGCTCGGCCGGTCGGCTACCAAATACCCCAATATGTCGTTACCATTTTTGCGTATCACGCGCTGCAACTCATACCCCTCCTTAATCGATTCGGTGGGATATATAATTGACTTGATAATCGTTTCCGCGGGCGAGCTCGTGCCCAAGCTGCTGAGGTCCGGGCCAATAAGACCACCCGCACCGCCGATGGCATGGCAGGTTAAACAGGCCAACTCGGGGCGACGGTAGATCGCTTCTCCACGAACCGGATCCCCGTTCTGTTGTGCTTCCGCCGCGTATTGCTTGATTTCCTCGGGCGACAGGTCGAGCGACATGCGCTCAGCCGGCAACACCCCGCCGGACGCCTCCAGTCCACTCACGAGCAATTTGACTTCTTCGGCCTCTTTACGGTCGCCCGGAACGGCGCCCTGAAGGTGCTGGCGCGCGGCCTTAGCGACGGCTTCGGGGATACGGATTTCGGCCAGTACATCGGCCAAGGCTTTGGTGCGGCCCGCATCGTTGATAAACGCGGCAAACACTTCCCCTGCCTGCTCCGGGGCATCTAGCTTATGCAGGAGCGCTACTCCAATCTTCGCCGCTTCGGTGGCATCAAGGTGCGCGAGTTGCGCTACGGCAATCAGATGTAGGTCCATCGGTTGCTGTTCGGCTAATAAGTTGTTCAGCAAGGCTTTGGTGTCGCCGGGGTTGATCGCGGCTAGCGAGGCCAGCGCCGCACGGGCATAGTTTCGGTTCTCATGCCGCACGAGCGTCTTTATTGGCGGAGCCAACGCGCTAACCCGCAATGCACCCGCGAGCTTCATGGCGGCCACGGCTGCAGCTTCCTCAGGTCCGGTAATCACGGTGACTAAACGACCCAAACCACGGTTTGCGACAACCTGTCGCTTGACCGCCGCGTCTTCGACGGTAGCGAGCTCAGGTGCGATATCAGGATTTCCTTGCGCATACCGTGCCACCGCGACATCCAAGATGTCGTTCATATTTTTCACTTCGCCGCGCGCGCCAATAGCCGCTAAGGCGTCCTGCCTGTATTGCTGAGGAACTTCACCCTTGACGTACAATTGCGTTAAAAGATCGATGGCCTCTCCGCTACTAGCCGACTTCAGCGCGTAACTCGTTTTCGTCGAGTTGCCGAAGAAGTGTGGATCGCTTATCAGACTGGCAAGCCAGAGCGGCTCGGTCTCGCGGATGGTCTGCCATAACGCAAAATCGAGAAACTCGTCCATTGGCTGGTCCAGCACGTCCACCGCAACCCGTGCGGCTTGGGCCCCGCCGAGCTGGCGCAACGCGATGACACCCTCGAGGCGCACTTGCGGATGTGCGTCCTTAGTCGCTGCTTGCAGAATCGCCTCCAAATTGTCGACCTTGTCGTGCCATAGTTGCAACGCACGCAACGCTGCGGTACGCACACCTGGGCTATTGGCACGCAGCAAGCTCTCGAAAAGCGCTCCGTCATATCGGTCAATGGACTGCGAAACCCACATAGCTTCAAGTTGTAGGCGTTCGAAATCGTCGCTTTGCTTGTCCAGTCGGTTAATCCATTCTTGCAAGGGCCCTGCTACTTCGGCGGCCCCGCGTTCTTTCAGAAGTTGCCGCGCTTGCTCGCGTGTCCATCGCTCAGGCTGCCTTAAGGCGTCTAGCAGTTCGTCGGTTGAGGCGCTCACGAGCTTGGGAGGAGTCACCAATGGCCGGTCCTTCGCGGCGATGCGCCAGATCCGGCCGCGCTCACGATCCCGCCGAGGGTCGTGGAAATCCACCTCGCCGTGTTGGATAATAGGGTTATACCAGTCCGCTACATAAATGGCACCATCCGGACCCACGGAAATATCCACAGGTCGAAATGCCACATGGTCCGTCCAGAGCAGGTCGGGCCTTTGGTTAGACACATATCCGCTGCCCTGTTCCTCCAGTTCGAACCGGTTAATGCGATTAGCTCGGAAATCATTGGTAATCAAGCTACCATCCCAAGACTCGGGAAGGTGGCGCCCCGACACAATATCCAATCCGGAATGTTTGGGCTGGCCAGGGTTCAAACCCCGTAATATCCGCTCGGCCCCGGGAGCAGTCAGGAAAGTCGCGCCGGGAAATGCGTAATTAATTCCCTCCCCGCCTGCGCCGTCGGTCAGGAAGGATTGCCCATAGTCGTCAAAGCGGAGGCCCCAAGGGTTGACGAGTCCCCGTGCGTAGACATCGAGTTCAAGCGTATGGGGCTGTAGTTTCCATACCCCCCCGCCTTCCAGCCGCCGAATGCCCCAAGGCGTTTCTACGTGGCTGTGAATATAAATCGACTGGTTGAAATACAACCGGCCTTCGGGCCCCCAGCGAAAGGTGTGGATCAGATGGTGCGTGTCGGCGGTTCCAAAACCACTCAACACCACGCGGCGGCTGTCCGCTTTCCCGTCGCCATCAGTATCCGTCAAATGTAGGATTTCCGTGGCGTTCGCGACGTAAACTCCACCGTCTCCCGGCAAGATAGCCGTCGGTTGGTTAAGGCCGTCGGCGAATACGATGGAGGTGTCGGCCACGCCATCCCCGTCCGTATCTTGCAGTATATAGACTTTATCGTTGGGTTCCTCACCCGTTTTGGCATGCGGATACGCTGTACTGCCAACTACCCATAGGCGCCCTTCGGCGTCCCAATTCATTTGGATTGGCTTCGCAACAAGGGGTTCGGCAGCGAAAAGCGTTACTTCAAACCCCTCGGCAACCTGAAAGGAAGCAAGCTCGGCCATGGGGTCGTGCTCGTCCAACTCGTTAGCCTGCTTACTACCCGAACATGCCACCGCCGACAACGCGGCCATTACCCCTATCGCCCGGACACCCCGCAACACGCGTTTCATTTTCATCTCGTAAGTACTTTTCATTTTAAGGGACGGAGTTCGTAGGTTTTAATGACCGGTTGCCGGCTGACATTAATTTGCCCCTCTAGCCACGCAATGATGAAATCCATATCTTCCAGGCCTTGCTTGTGGTTTCCTTGCTCGTAGGAGCGGAATCCGAGGATATAGGTTCTGTTCATGGGTCGGTACTGTTGGAAAAACAAGCCGTTTTTCTTGGCAATATAGTCGCTAAGCCGGGCCGCCTGCGTCTGCGAGATCCCGTGGTTTAATATTACGCCCGCCGCCCAATCGGCCGCCGAAGCGGTGGCAAGCTGCCGGCCGTTTTCGGTCAGCGTATAGAACCCGGCTGCAAGGCCTCGCACCTCTACGGTAACCGAAGACTCCTTTTTGTATACGCCGCTCGCCGTCACGGGCAGGGGCAGTAGGGGTTCGCGGTAAGTAAACACGATGCCCCCTTGGTTACTAGACAGAATTTTGGCTTGCTCAGATTTTGGCGCACTGGGCTGTGAGGCGTCAATGGCGACGGTTGACCCACGCGAAGCCCAACCTAATTGTGACTCGAGCGTCTGCGCCAAGAAGTAGTAGCCGGCTTCGTTAAGGTGTATGCCGTTATCAAGAAACAGGCCGTCCATATTGGCAGCCAGCTGCGTGTAAAAGTCAACGAAGCGCTTTTTGCGACGCGATGCGACGGAAGAAATGGCGTCGGTGTATAATTTTAGGTTTTTCTGCACGGTAGCGGTCTGCGCTGCGTCGCCCGCTTCGCGTACTGGAATCGGTGACACGAGGATGGTCTGCGCGCCCATGGCATCTATCGAGTCGATAATTGCCTCCAGCCCTTGTGTGAAGTGCTTAACGCCCGCCTGTCCCCGTTGTGCTTCCACGCCTCCGTAGGCCAAGAAAACGTAGTCGGGTTCTGTATGCCGAATCTGTTGAAAAAGTTGTTGGTAAGGCGTAGGCGGCGTAGTGAACGTGCTGCGCGCTTCCGCAAAAACGTTATCGCCCATCCAGCCCAGATTTCGAAACGTAATTTCCCGATCCGGCCAGCGCGTAGCAAGCACATACTCGAGATAGCCTTTAGCAATCTCATTCTCGAACAATGAACCTCCCAGGAAAAGAACTCGGGCGCCGGGTTTTAACTCCAACGCTGACGAGCTGGCCCCTCGCTGGGCCTGTGCGGACATGGGTGCACTGGCGAATAGTAAAAAGAGCACTCCATAGGCCCCCAAAAATGACCTTCTTACGATCTTTTTATTAATTGACATGATTTAGATTTAGCGTTACTATCGGTGGTGACTGGCGTAGCTCCTTATCGTATTCCATCGTTAAAAAACACCCATAGCCCATCTTTGCCGGCTACTACGATGTCTTTCCTGCCGGTCCCGCGTAGATCGGCCACTTGCATGAAAATACCAGTACCCTTGCCGATGCCGGGCGGGCCGTAGGCAATGACGTGTTTAGTAAAAGACTTGCCGTCCCAAGTAAAATAATATAGACCCACGTCGTCGTGCGCGCCCGGATCACCGTCGTTATGTCCGCGGTAGCGCTTGCCCGTGATGAGCTCAGGTTTCCCATCGCCGGTGATGTCGGTCCAGACTAATTCGTGATACTGCGAGGCCGAATCGTCGATGAGGTGCTTCCTAAACGTACGTTTGCCTTGGGCGTCCACGTGTTGCTCATACCAGAAGATACCGTAATCATGGCCATTCCCCACGATGAAGTCGTTTTTGCCATCGCCATTGAGGTCGGTGACGATAATCGGTATGCTGGCATTGGGCCCAAGGTCAAAATCGGCGTGGAAGACCCATGTGTTGTTTCCCTTGTTTTCTATCCAGCCATTGGCGACGATCAAATCGCCTTTGCCGTCTCCGTTGATGTCGCCAAATCCGAGTCCGTGGCTTTTATAATCGCCCACTTCATAGCGGACAAACTTGTTGGGACCTTCCAGCTTAAAATAATGCAGCGGCGCAGTAGGCGTATTTGGAACGATTTCCAGTTGACCGTCTCCATCCAAGTCCCAAGCCCGGACCGTTTCGACATTGCCAATCTTGCCGATTTCGTGAGCGGGCCATGCGCCGGCGGTACCCACATTTTCATGCCAGCGAAGCGTTTCACCAAACCAACCACCGGTAATGAAGTCCATATGCCCGTCTTGGTTCACGTCCATGGCAATGGTCGCGAAGTCGTCATAATATTCGCCATAGGCAGGTTGGTCGCCTAACCGATGCCGCTTGCGGAAAATCGTCTTGGCGTCGCCCTCGTTAAAATAAACGAAATCGCCGGAAACGAGGTCGGGCTTACCGTCGTTGTTAACGTCAATGACGCCCACGGATTCGAAACTCTCGGCCGCTACGAAATGGGGAGAAAACCTCACTTTGCCCCGTTGCTGTGCTAGTAGGGGCGTCGCTACACCGCCTAGCACGGCCGATAGCATCAATACTCGAGGAAATAGCCCCCAGCGCCCAAGAAACTCTTTGGCCATAAGACTCGACATCATATTTGTAAAAGTGGCATTCAGATTTATTGCAATAAACGCTGAACTGGTTAACTGTAACTACTCAAAAGTGAGCTTTTCGATGCACACGGGCATCCTGCACCATACTGCTTTTGTGCGATGGACATTATTTTCCCATCCCCAGGTAGTGGGTCAGTTCCTGTGCCGCGGCTCGACCTGCTCGATTGGCACCGATTGTGGATGCGGAGGGGCCATAGCCAACGAGATGAATGCGGGGGTCCGCCGCCACTTGGGTAGCTAGACGCCCCGCCATGGTAATTCCACCGGCGGGCTCAGGCAGCAGAAGCGGCATGAGGTGGTCCAATGAGCTTCGGAAGCCCGTACACCACAGGATGACATCGACGTCAGCGGTGCGTCCGTCTGCCCAACGAACGCCCCTAGCCGTGATCTCGTTAAACATCGGCTGGCGGCTGAGGACCCCGCGGGCACGCATAGCCTGGATAGCGGGTGTCACCGGCAGCCCAGTGACCGATACCACCGATCCTGCGGGCAGGCCCCGGCGCACTCGGTCTTCAACAATCGCTACCGCCGCACGTCCCCGCGCTTCATCAAAAGGTCCTTCCACAAATTGCGGCTCGCGGCGGGTGACCCACGTGGTCTTCGTCACCCGGGAAACCTCATCCAACAATTGGATAGCAGAAATCCCTGCCCCAACCACCAGCACATGCTTATTTCTGAAATATTCGGATGTCCGATAATCGCGCGTGTGTAGCTGCTCACCTTCGAAAAGGGATGCGCCAGGATAGTCGGGAATATATGGCTTGTTCCAGGTGCCCGTTGCGTTGATGATCCCGTTTGAGGAGAACTGTCCCTTGTCTGTTTCTACCCGAAACCTTCCTTCGCGTTCGCATACCACTTTTACGTTCACGGGCCGATATACGGATAGACCATAAGTTTTTTCATATGCTTCGAAGTAGCGCGGCACAGCAACGTAAGCCGGTACTTCCGTGGCACGCGTATCGCCGACCGTATCCGCAAAGGGCAACCCAGGCAAGTCATGAACGCGATTGACTGTACTCAGTGTCAGGGAAGGCCATCGATATTGCCACGCCCCGCCGGGATGAGGCGCCGCATCCAACACGATGAAATCCCGTCCGACCGACAAACCGAGCTGTTTTAGGTGGTAGGCAGACGACAGCCCCGCCTGCCCAGCCCCGATAACGACGATGCCGGTTTTGAAAATGAGTCGTGGTTGGTTCGGTTCCGCCATCGCGAATGTACCCATCGGTGCTGAAGCCGCACCAATGGCTTGCGTTCTATTTAGCTATCCGAAAGCTGGCTAATGGGCGTGAGCAGTAATTTTCTAAACTCCACTTCAGATCCTTCTGCTTGCAGGGCAATTTGTCCATGATCCGCCGTGCAGTTAAAGCCGTCATTCACCAAGTCGCCATTGACCCACACCCGGATATTGCGTCCTAGGACCTCGATGACCATGCGGTTCCACTCGCCCAGTGGTGCTTCCGAACCATCAGTAAGGTTGCGTATGCGCCGTTCCTTGCCTTCTATTCCTCCCCAGTTTTCCTTCGGCCCGCGGCGAGCTTCCATGTCGGGCACTTCGATATCCTCATGGATACACCAAAAGTCGCCCGCATTTTCGTGCATCATTTGTACTTCAATGGATTGGGGGAACATACCGTACAACGCCCGTGGTGTGGAGGCGTGCACCAGCACGCCGCAATTCCCGGGTTTGCCCGGAAAACGGTATTCGACTTCCAAGCGATAGTTTTTATGCACTTCGTCCGTTATCAAATGTCCGTTAGGCGTCCCCAGGCTCACGAGCTTGCCATCACGGACAATAAAGGGGCTTGAGACGGCAGGATCGTCGTCCATGGCAGGCACGTCGGCACGCCAGCCTGCTAGGTCTTTGCCGTTAAACAGGCTTCGGGATTGGGCGTTCGCGTACGCAATGGTGCAGATAAACGATACGAAAAAGGTGATGGATTTGATCATAAGCGGTTATAAATGGGATGTGTTTTTAACGGGAGCGTACGAACGCCCCTCCCGCAAACCTACCGAAATGGACGCGCAATTGCAAGGAGGCAGCGCGTAGAAACGTATGCGGCACGAAGTCCCTTATCTTCTTGCGTCCTGTGAAGAATCGCGTTAGGGCGCGCTTATCTCTCCTTCGATGTACCCCAGTACTGCATTAATCAGATCCGTTCCCGCCCCCGGTTTGAACGGGGTAACGGTGGTCTCGTAGCCG
>CAYRGQ010000051.1:0-20383 GCA_964423925.1 uncultured Sphingobacteriaceae bacterium
TCGAAGTAAGCTCGGAATCCGGCTTCGCGCTTGGCAAAATGAAGGTGGTTGTCGTCTTTCTTCTTGATGGTCACTATTAATAGGTCGGACTGGTCGGGCACGCACCGTGCCATAATTTCAGCGGCGGTATAGCCGCTATCTTCCGAATGTTGCCCGATAAAAGACAACTGGCCAAGACCACTGATGTTGCTGTCAAAAAAAACGACGGGCGTATTATTTTTGTTCATCGCCTTGACGAGCCGTTTGGTATCCTCGTGAAATACCGGCACCATCAAAACTCCCTGGAAGTTGCCGAGTATGGTTTTCGATACGGCATCTTTAAACGAAAGCGCATCATTTTGGCTAAAAGGCAGCATTTCCAGCTTAATGCCAAACGGGCGCAATTCATCGAGTGCCGTATCGAAGCCGTGTTGGTGTTGGCCCCAATAGGGAATATCGTCCGTAGCATACGGTATGAGCACGGCGATACGGTATTCTTTAGCCGACTTTAACCTGCTCGCAAATATATTGGGCTGGTACCCGAGTTCTTCGATGGCTTTCAGAATGCGGGCTTCGGTAGCCTTCGACACCCCACCGCGGTTATTGAGTATCTTGTCTACCGGGCCGGTCGATACGCCTGCGTGTCTTGCAATATCCTTTATTCCTATTGCTGGTTTCTCTGATGGGTTCATTTTATGCTGGCACGTTTAAAATGATAACGTCACAAAAATACGAAAAATAGTCAACGTTAACGTTTAATAGCCTTCACACATAAGGGATTCTTATAAAACATTGCATATCAAGGCTAACGAGAAATAGTCAACGTTCACCTTTTTTTTAAAAAAATTTGGCCGGATGGAAGTTAATATATATCATTGCAGCAATAAGTCAACGTTGACTATTTGAAACCAATTGAAACCATGCCCGAAACTATTAACAAAAAACGCATCTATAATGCATCCTGCGTAGCCTTGGTGGTTACTGCACTCACTTTTGCGATCCGCGCTAATCTCTTAGGAGAATTAGGCGAGGAATTCCAGTTGACTGCTATGCAAATCGGCCACGTTGCCGCGGCCGCTTTTTGGGGATTTACCGGTGCTATGGTACTGGGAGGTATATTGTGCGACAAAATAGGAATGGGTCGTTTGTTTATGTTGGCATTTCTAGGCCATGCCGTCGGAATTTTGTGGACGATATTTGCCACTGACTATTGGTCACTGTTTTTATCAACGCTTTTAGTAGGTCTAGCAAATGGCTTTGTCGAATCGTCTAGCTATTCCATGCTGAGCAGCATTTATTCCAATGACGATAAAACGAAGCGGATCAATGACTGGCATATCTGGTTTCCCGGCGGCATTGTTATTGGAGGCGTATTGGCCTATCTGCTCACTGCGGCTGGATTTGGCTGGAAAATACAGATGGTGGTGATGCTGGCGCCCACGTTGGTCTACGGCGCCATGTTTTGGAAGCAACGCTTCCCTAAATCGGAACGAATAAAGCTTGGGGTGTCGGACCGGGAGATGTTCCGGGCCTGCCTCAGCCCACTATTCTTATTGATGATGTGCTGCATGTTGCTTACAGCAGCTACCGAACTGGCCACGAATCAATGGATTGTCGAGTTGCTATCCTCAGTCGGTGTACCTTCAATTTTACTTCTCGTATTTATCAATGGTATCATGACGATCGGGCGGGCAAACGCCCGTTATATTCTGAAACGAATCAGCGTCACCCAGCTGCTCGTTTTGTCAGCCGTCCTTTCTTTTATAGGCCTGCAATTATTGGGCTATGCACAAGGCTACCTATCCTTCGTGGCCGCCGGGATTTTCGCAATGGGGATCTGCTTTTTCTGGCCCACGATGATCGGATTTGTCTCCGAGAATCTGCCCAAAACTGGCCCCTTGGGCTTGTCGCTGATGGGCGGTGCCGGGCTTTTTTCCACCGCACTGGCCTTGCCTTGGCTGGGGCAGATATACGACAGCCAAATGCTGGCCCTTATTCCCGCCGGATTCTCATTAGAGCAATTAAAAATAGCAACAGACGGAGCTGAAATGAACCTATGGTCTGATTTGAAGCTTCAGGCGGGAGCATATACCCTGCGCCTCGCCTCCGTGCTTCCCGGCGTGCTCATTATTGTGTTTACGATGCTCCACTTCTGGAAAAGAAAGCGTGCGTCTAGAAAAGAGGTGATCGTCTCACCGTAAGTCTGGAATTTAACAGTAAGTTTAGAATAAAATTGATAAAAAAAGCTATGAAAGTAGGAATTGACAGTTACTGTTACCACCGGCTATTCGGTGAGGTTTATCCCGGACAGGATAAGCCAGAGAAAGAGCTCAGCTTCGAAGGATTTATGGATAAAGCGGACGAACTGGGGATTGACGGCGTCTCGTTGGAAACTTGCTTCATCCCCCGGTTTGACGACGCCTATCTAGCCGGCATCAAATCGTGGTTAGACCGTTCGGGCTATGACCGCGTGTATGCTTGGGGGCACCCCGACGGGCTTGAAGGAGGACAGAACAAACAAGCGTTCGAGGAGATGCTTGAACACATCGAATACGCGCCAAAGATCGGCGCCGAGGTCATGCGCGTGGTTGGCAGCAGCTTGCAATTTCGATTCCTGCCGCACGAGCCCCAACTGGAAGCACTGTCTGAGATGTTTACGGAAGCAACCAAGCTGGCTTCCAAATTGGGCGTAAAACTCGCGATTGAGAATCACATCGACTATAATTCGGATGAGATACTTCAACTTGTGAATAATGTGAACTCGCCTTATTTCGGCGTCAATTTCGACTCGGGCAACTTCCTACGCGTGCTTGACGACCCCATTCAGGCAATGGAGAAACTAGCACCGCATGTCTTTGCGACCCACATTAAAGATCTGGTCCCTGTTAATGGGGTGCCCGTTAACGAATGGTACTTTTTCTCCTGCGTACCTACGGGGCAAGGGTTAATTGCCAATGATAAGCTTGCACAGTTGCTCGCTGATAGCGGTTACACGGGCTTTCTAGCCGTTGAGCTGGACTTCTTGCACCCATCGTATCGAAATCAGGAAGAAGCCGTAGTCAAAGAGAGCGTCAAGGAATTGAAGAATATCGCAAACCGCATAACGACTGACAAACAATGAAACGTGTGAATATCGGTATCATCGGTTATAAGTTTATGGGACGGGCGCACAGCAATGCCTGGCTGAAAGCTCCCCTATTTTTTGAAACCAAAGCGCAGCCTGTACTCAAGGTCGCATGCGGTCGGCACGAAAAAGACGTAACGGATTTCGCTCAAAAGTGGGGCTGGGAAGGTATCGAAACCGACTGGCGGAAAGTCATCGAGCGGGACGACATTGACGTCATCGACATCGCCACTCCACAATACTTGCATCACGAAATTGCCATTGCCGCCGCCCGTGCCGGTAAACATGTCTTTTGCGAAAAGCCATTGGCCATGGACAGCCGTGAAGCGGAAGAAATGCTGCAGGCTTGCAAGGAGAATAAGGTGATCCATTACCTAAACCATAACTATCGGCGTGTACCTGCCATCGCGTTGGCTAAAACGTTGATTGAATCCGGTGAGATTGGCACCATCTACCATTGGCGCTGTGCGTATCAGCAGGACTGGATTACCGATCCTCAGTTTCCCCTGACCTGGCAGTTGCGGGCTGAAACCGCTAAAGCGGGTCCCCACTGGGACCTGAATTCCCATTGTGTCGATCTGGCCCAATACCTGATTGGCGAAATATCAGAAGTAACGGCCATGACTGCGGAATTCATCAAAGAACGGCCCCTAGCGTCTGAGCAACAGACGGGGAACCTGAAAGCCGGCGCCAGCGGCTTGGGTACGGGAAGGGTCACCGTCGAGGACGCCGCGCTGATGATGGTCAAATTTTCTAATGGAGCTGTGGGCTCCTTTGAAGCAACACGCTTTGCCAACGGAAGAAAAAACCGTCTTGCTTTTGAAGTGTACGGAAGCAAGGGGAGCTTGGCGTTCGATTTGGAAAACCTCAATGAGCTTAAATATTACGACAACTCGGTGAAGGCGGGTACCAAAGGGTTTGCTACGATTCTGGCAACGGACGAAAGCCACCCCTATGCGGGCCATTGGTGGCCTGCGGGCCACATCATCGGCTACGAGCATACGTTCGTGCACGCCGTAGCAGACTTTCTTGATGCCGTTGCAACCAATACGCCGATCGTCCCCAATTTCGAAACCGGGCTTGAGACCATACGCGTGCTTGAAGCGGGTCTTGAATCTGCAGCGCAGCGAAAGACGGTGTTTTTATAGTCGCTGGTTTCGCTCCAAAAAAGCAAGTAAACAAACAATATATATGATGCAAATTTCATTAAAAGACCAATTCCTGAGAGAAGGCTATGTGATTATAGACGTACTCGACGAACGTGAAATCGCTGAGTTTCGTACGCTAATGGACGCGCTGCTCAGCCCAGAGATCACAGCCGGAGAAACCGGGAATAAAGCCAGCGCTTCATTCCAGCACCTGGGCGATGACCTGACCGATTTTGGGAAAGAGGCGAGGCAATATTACTTCCATCTCCTCACTCAGAAAGGGACGGAATCGATACACCATGCGTTCCACCTTCCGGTCATTATGGATGCTGTAGAGCAGATCCTGGGTCCCAACTTGATAGTGAATAACGCATCTATTCTTGCGGCTAACGAAGGAACTTCCTATTCCCTTGGCTGGCATCGGGATGTCATCCAGATACCGGAAGATGAAATCGAGGATTGGCTTTTCTCGCCAAACCGGTTCCACAATAGCGTGCAAATTAATCTCCCTCTGGTAGACGAAAGCTCCCTGTGGATTGTGCCGGGAAGCCATAACCGCCCAAATACGGCTGCCGAGAACGAAGCGTTCGCGGGGTCAAAACACTATGCACCCCTAGGTGCGGAAATGCCGGGTGCAATGCCGGTATCGCTTAAAGCGGGCCAAGCGGTCTTGTATAACAATAATTTGATACACCGGGGGTATACCGAAACGATGAAAGTACCGCGGCGCACCTTGCACATGGGCTATCATAGTGCCGTATATCCACCTACATGGCATTTCTATCTCTTGGATGACAAGTTGCTAACGCCTGATTACATCGAATCGCTCAATCCGACCATGAAGGGGATGGTCACAGAATATCTTGCATGCCGGGAGAAGTATCCCGATATGGAAGACACCTGGAAATGGTCATACAATTTTCCGTCGGAATCATCTGTGGACAAATAATTTCAACGAAATGCGATTATACATTATTGGGTTTTTCTCGATGCTAGCCATTGCCGGATGCCAGGCGCCTGCTCCGTTTTCGGAGGCCGACTGGGCCTATCCCGGTGGTACGGCTGGCCAGGCAAAATATTCTTCGCTGGATCAAATTGACACATCAAATGTGGCTGATTTGGAAGTGGCATGGGTGTTCAATTCAGGGGTAGAATCGGGTAACGTGCAGATGAATCCCCTGATCGTAGACGGTACGGTTTACATCACTACCCCCTTACAGGAGGTGATCGCAGTGGACGGCGTGACGGGCGAGCAAATCTGGCGGTTTAATCCAGCGAGGGAGGGTGAGCAATTTGGCGGAATCAATAGAGGGATTTCTTTTTGGCGGAAAAAGGGTGAGCAGGACCGGATATTTTTCACGAGCGGCGGGTACTTGAATGCCATTTTTGCGCACGACGGGTCGCCGGTGCCTGAGTTCGGTAACAACGGACGTATCTCCCTCAATGAAAACTTGGTGAAGCCGGCCGATCAGATGGGCATCACCGCTCCTGCTAACCCGGTCGTATATGGAGATTTGGTTATTGTCGGTGCCATGACTTGGGCATCGCCGGCAAACGTCAGTGCATTCAACGTATTTACTGGCGAACGCGAGTGGATCTTTCATACGATCCCGCAACCCGGTGAATATGGCTACGAAACCTGGGGGGTGACAGACTTTTGGAAAACGGGAGGCGGGGTTAACGTTTGGGGAGGCATAAGCGTTGATCTCGAAAATGGCATGGTCTTTTTTGCAACCGGGCAGCCTAAGGATGATTTCTATCGGCCAGAAAACGAAGGTAAGCAGTTGTTCGGCAATTGCATTGTAGCCCTAGATGCAAATTCCGGCGAACGCTTGTGGCACTATCAAGCCATATACAATGATTTGTGGGATTTGGATCTGCCCTGCGCGCCCATCTTGACCACGCTCCGTCAAAACGGGAAGTCGGTACCTGGCGTCGTGCAACTGACAAAAACCGGTAACGTGCTAATGTTTAATAGAATAACCGGAGAGGTGTTATCCGAAGTAGAAGAAAGGCCGGTGCCCGCCAGTACATTGCCGGGCCAATATGCCCATCCGACACAACCGTACGTGAAATGGCCAGAGCCTTTCTCCAAGCAGGTGGTGACAGCCGACGATTTGACCGACATCAGTGAAGAGGCGCATGCATATGCGCTCGCGGAGTTCAATAAAGTCGAAGCAGGCTGGTTTATCCCGCCGTCGACTAAAGGAATCATATTTTATGGCATTCATGGTGGTGCAGAATGGGGCGGCGGATCTTATGATCCGGTGAACCACATGATGTACGTGAATTCCAATGAGTTGGCCTGGAACATTACCATGCGCGATATCAACAACGCCTCATCCGAAGCAGGTTCGGATCAGAAGGAAACCGAGCACGCTGGCCATCGTCTTTTCCTTGCCAACGGGTGCGCCAGTTGTCACGGCGCTGATCGACAAGGGTTGAGTGGAACGCCGGCGTTGAAAAATCTCACCGATAAATACGAGCAGCACGAGATTGTTGATGTGATCAAAAAAGGTAAGGGTGCGATGCCCCCGTTCGCCCACTTGCCCGAAGATGATCTGCAACTGATCGCTTCTTATCTGCTGGATATTGAGGCAGCTGAAAGCGAAAAGGGGGAAACGGCTGTGAAACCGTATTACACCTCCTTGGGCTATAATAAGTTTCTTGACCAACAGGGCTATCCTGCCACGAAACCGCCTTGGGGGACCTTAAATGCTATTGACCTTATATCAGGCGAAATTAAGTGGAAAGTCCCGCTAGGCGAATATCCGGAATTGACGGAGAAAGGAATACCCCTCACAGGAACGGAGAACTTCGGCGGGAGCATCACCACCGCCGGTGGTCTCGTCTTTGTAGGCGCCACACGCGACGAGCGCTTTAGAGCCTTTGACCAGCGGACCGGTAAAGTACTTTGGGAAACACAGCTACCGTTCGCCGGTGTTGCTGTGCCAAGTACCTACAGCGCCAATGGGAAACAATATGTGATTATCCCGGCGACCGGCGGAGGCAAGTTAGGCGCTCGAGCGGGAGACGCTTATGTAGCGTTTGCATTGCCTGACAGATTAATAAAAAAATAATATCATGGCAAAAAGAATGATTTTAAAGTCTATTGGCTGGGTCTATATGGTAGTTGGGGTAACTGTCGCCATGATGTCCTTCGGAAAAGCGGTGGCACAGCACCCAACACCTTCTGTATTTGACGACGATAATCTTGCAGCGTGGTGCGTGGTGCCATTCGATGCTGCTCAACGTAGCCCCGAAGAACGGGCAGTAATGCTGGCTGAACTTGGAATCAAAAAGTTAGCTTACGACTGGCGCGATGAGCATGTACCGTTGTTTGACCGAGAATGGAAAGCACTTCTCAAAAACGAGGTCGAATTATTTGCGTTTTGGCTGCCGTTTAATACCGACCCGGTCAACGAGGAGCATGTGCAGGAAGTCTTTGCGTTTTTGGAACGCAACCAAATCCGCACCCAGCTTTGGGTACTACCAGGTTGGTTCGCGGGTTATGAAAATTTAATAGAAGGCTTCGACGCAATGTCACACGAAGAAAAGGTCGAGTCCATCGCTGAGCCATTGCGGTATGTCGCGCAACGGGCAAAGGCATTGGGGTGTACGGTGGGTTTGTATAATCATGGGGGTTGGTTTGGTGAACCCGAAAACCAAATAGCCATTATCGAACACCTGGGGTTCGATAATGTGGGAATGGTATATAACTTCCAACACGGACGGCATCATATCGACCGTTTTTCGAAGTTTTACCCAAAAATGCAACCGTATCTCCTGTGTATCAACCTCGTTGGGTTAACCCATGGCGAACCCGTGGTAGTGGCTCCCTTAGGCGAGGGCGATTTGGAGTTCGAGTTGTTAGAAACAATTGTTGCCAGTGGATATAATGGGCCTATTAGTATCCAAAACCACAGGTCCGACCGCGATGCGCGAGAGGCGTTGATTGACGAGCGGAAGGGCCTGGATAAAATAAAAGAAAGTATTACTAACCGCCTCATAAAATTTTAAACTTAACGAGATGAAAAAAAGAGAAATGAGCCGAATGGCAACTATAGTTATATTGTTTTTAGCCATTGTAGCTTTGCTTGGCTCGTGTAATATGCGAAAAAAGCAATCCGATGTTGATGTGTTCGCGAAAAATAATCTTTTGGCATGGTGTGTGGTTCCATTTGACTCGAAAAAGCGAGGCCCTGAAGAGCGGGCACAAATGCTATCCGACTTAGGAATTACAAAGTTGGCTTACGACTGGAGGGAAGAACATATCCCGACCTTTGACGATGAGCTGAGAGCATTGAAAAAGCGCGATATCGACCTCACCGCTTTTTGGATGATGTCGGGTAATAACCCGCAAGACGATCGATACATCCGTGAAATATTTGATTTCGTGGAGAGGAATGGGGTTTCAACCCAGATCTGGTTGCTGATGTCAGGATGGGAAGGTTTTGACCAGCTTAGCCAACGGGAGAAGGTAATGGCGATGAGTAAGCCTATTGCCTATATCGCTGACCGCGCTAAAGAACTTGGTTGTAAAGTGGCGCTCTACAAC
This sequence comes from uncultured Sphingobacteriaceae bacterium, assembly GCA_964423925.1. Lineage (GTDB taxonomy): Bacteria > Bacteroidota > Bacteroidia > Sphingobacteriales > Sphingobacteriaceae > CAYRGQ01. The sequence goes on from CAYRGQ010000051.1 coordinate 8,810, forward strand.
CATGGTGGCTGGTTTGGAGAACCCGAGAATCAAATCGAAATCATTGAAGAGTTGGGCCGGAGCAACGTAGGCATCGTGTATAATTTTCATCATGCTCGCATGCACCACGATCGCTTCTCGACGTTTTTTCCTAAAATGTTACCCCATTTATATGCGCTCAACATAGCGGGGTTGCAAGACGGTATTACCGATCGTTTTTTCAGAACCGGCCAGGGCAATGTGGAAACAGACATGATTAAGTTGGTTTGGAAAAGCAACTACAGAGGACCCATTGGTATCATCAACCATGATACCGAAGAGGATGCCGAAAAAGGGCTGTCTGACGAAATCGCCGGTTTGAAGAAAATACTCAAGGAAATTGGAAATGAACGGGCGCTAGCGACCTACTAGTTTTAATCATTAACCATCCATTTTAATTTTTTTAATGAACCTTTCTTAGGGCATATTGTGCCCATACCTCAAAATAGTGAACGTTGACTTTTTGATTTCCTTGCTATAAGCGGTCGATTGCCTGTGGATATAACAACGCAAATAAAAAACCAAATAAATTATGAAATGATGAAAACGAAAACAACCAATGCATTGCAAAGTAAACGGGGTCGGATGTGGATGCTCCTACTACCGATGTTATTTCTCTCTATGGCTGTCAATGCGCAGCATGTCCTAACTGGATTTGTTTTGGACGAAAACAACGATCCCTTGGCTAATGCCAGCGTTATGATCAAAGGAAGTGAACGGAGAGCTGCAACCGATCTAGATGGCAAGTTCATTCTGGAGGTCCAGTCTCCGGCAGACACAATTCTGATTACTTATGTCGGTTACTATCCAATCGAAGTACCTGTCGGCACATCTCGCGAACGAACATTTACGATGACCATTGACGAGGAACAGGCAAAACTTGAAGAAGTAACCGTAGTGGGATTCGGCACGCAAAAAAAGGTATCCGTGACAGGAGCGATCTCTACCGTCGCCGTAAAGGAGTTGGCAAAAGCGAGCACCCCGTCACTTTCCAATTCATTGGGTGGCCGCCTACCTGGCATTATGACCAGACAGTCGAGTGCTGAACCTGGCTCGGATCAAGCACAAATTTTTATCCGTGGTCTTGGGACGTGGGGCAACCGCGCCCCGATGATATTGATTGACGGTGTTGAGCGCAGCCTTGATAACGTAAACGTGCATGAGATCGAGACGTTTTCGGTATTGAAGGATGCGTCAGCTACAGCTGTATACGGCGTGCGTGGTGCAAACGGTGTTATCGTAATTACCACAAAGAAAGGTGTGATGGGACGGCCCCGCGTGGCTTTTCGATCGGAAACAGCTTTGCTCCAACCTATTCGACTGCCCGACTACATCAGCGGCGCCGAATATGCGAGCTTGATGAACGAAGGCCTGGAGCACGTTGGCCAACGTCCGCGTTGGAGTGACGAACAGATTGAATTGTTTAGAAACGGCAGCGACCCTTATCTATATCCAAATGTCAATTGGACAGATGAGATCATGCGAAAAAGCACCTATCAGACTATAAATAACCTGAACGTAAGCGGCGGCGGCGAAATTATTCGCTATTACGCCAATGCAGGCTATACCGATCAAAACGGCATTTGGAAAAATGACCCGGCCAATGCCTATAAAACTAACGTGCGCATGCGGCGCTATAATCTTCGTTCAAATGTGGACGTCAACGTTACGGAAGACCTGGTTTTTGAATTAGGCATCGCCGGTATTATTCAACAAGGCGACTTCCCTGCTACCGGTTCCGACGCGTTACTGGATGCCATTCGGGTGACGCCGCCGATTGCTTATAGTGCGAGGAATCCAGACGGAAGCCCGGGAGGCACGCCAACGTTGATTGGCAACAATCCCTGGGGGCTCGCAACGCAGGCAGGATACTCGGTACATATGCATAGTAATGTACAAGGAACATTTTCTGCGAAATGGGATCTGTCGTCTGTTGTGACGCCCGGCATGTCCGTAAGCGGACGGTTCTCCTACGACCACCATTACTCCGGCGGGATTAACCGGCATAAATCATTTGAGGTCAAATATTACACCGGAAAAGACGAAGACACTGGTGAAGATCAATATACATTGTTGCGTGAAGAGCAACCCATGAATTACTGGCTTTGGAATAACTCAAACCGGGCGATCTATTCAGATTTCATCGTGAATTATGAAAAAAGCCTAGGAGACCATAACCTCTCTGGGATGGTGTTATACAACCAACGCGATTTTATCAACATCACTGCTGGATCGTCGATTGACGGGTTACCCTATCGGAGACAAGGCATAGCAGCAAGAGCGACCTACGGGTTTAAAGATACTTACTTTGCCGAATTCAATATGGGCTACAACGGTTCTGAAAACTTTCCGAAAGGACAGCGATTCGGATTTTTCCCATCTATCTCGGGAGGTTGGGTGCTTTCCAATGAGAGGTTTATGCAAAGTCTCGACTTCCTGAATTCATTTAAAATCCGGGGGTCGTATGGCCAAGTGGGTAATGACCAAATCGGTGGTCGCCGGTTCCTTTACCTCACATCGATGAACGCTCGAACCGCTCAAGGTTACCTTTTCGGTGACCAGCAGACCGGATGGGCAGGAATTGACGAAATGCAATTAGGCACTAACGATGTGACTTGGGAGGTGTCAACGAAATCAAATGTCGGTTTCGATATGAATCTACTGAACATGATCACCCTGCAGGTCGACGCCTTTCACGAACGCAGGGACGGCATCCTGATTCAGCGGCGAACCATCCCCAACGTGACCGGATTTAACCCTTCATCGATTCCGTATGGCAACATTGGTGTAGCCACCAACAGAGGAATAGAGGGAATGGCGGAAGTGAAGAAGACAACCGATAACGGGCTGTTCTTATCATTCATGGGGAATTTCACCTTCGCACGGAGCCGGATAGAAGAAAATGACGAGCCTGTTCAACGGTGGGAATATCAATCGGCGAAGGGACATCCGATCGATCAGCCCTTCGGTTTAGTAGCGTTGGGTTTCTTTGAAAGTAACGAAGAGATCGCGAACAGCCCCAGGCAAATGTTCCAAGATGTTGTCAGGATTGGAGATATCAAGTACAAAGATGTCAATGAGGACGGTGTAGTCGACAATTTCGACGCGGTGCCAATCGGTTATCCGCGGACGCCTGAAATGATGTATGGTTTTGGAGGAACAGTTGCTTATAAAGGACTGGATATCAGTTTATTTTTTAACGGCGCAAGCCGTTCGAGCCTTTATCTGAATGGCCCTAGTATCATGCCATTCTTGAAAGGACAAGGCTCATACAACATCCTCAGGGAATTTTATGACAACCGTTGGACGCCTGAAAACGCAGCCAATGCGAAATATCCTGCAGCAACGGACGACATCAATCCGAACAATTACAGATTTAGCACAATATACCAGCTAGATGCGAGCTACCTCAGGTTGCGTAACGCAGAAATCGGTTATACGTTTCCATCAGAGTCCAGCCAAAAAATTGGTATTCAACAACTAAGATTGTTTGTCAATGGGATGAATTTGGCAACATGGGACAAAGTAAAGGTCATTGATCCGGAGTCAAACGACGGAGTGGGAAGCTATCCAATCCAACGGACACTCAACTTCGGTATTCAGGTTAATTTTAATTAGTTGAGCCGTGATGTACATTTTTTGGAGGCACAAGGCACCATAGAAAACATCAGAGATGCATTAAACAAAAGACAGATTTAAATCAGATAAAAATCATGAAAAAAGGTTATATCAAACACGTTATACTCGTCGTGCTGGCCTGTAGTGTGTTCACATCATGCGAAAAGGGCTTTTTGGATAAAGCACCCGATGAAGACCTCACAATAGACGATGTCTTCGCCGAAAGGCAGTATGCCGAACGATTCTTGACGGCTACTTACAATTACCTGCCCACTAAAATTGATTTCGCCGAGTTGCCAGGTAGGAATCCATTCGTGGGTGCTTCTGACGACATGGAAATGTCCTGGCTGAACCGATTCTCCCACCGTATGAATGGAGGCACATGGGGTCCTAACGATGTTCCGTCTTATGAACACTGGTCGTTGCCTTATCAAGCCATTAGGCGGCTTAACTTATTTACTGAAAATATTGAGAAAACGCCAATGGACGAACAGGTAAAACGAACCTGGATTGGAGAGGCTGAGTTTATGAAAGGCTTTTTTCATTTCCTACTGGTGAGATTATATGGCCCAGTGCCAATCATTACCAACTCGTTTCAGCCCTCCGACGATTTTTCCAATGTGAAGCGCAATACCTTGTCAGAATGCATTGAATATATCGTGGAGCGTTGTGATCATGCCACAGAACTATTGCCAATGACGGTTCCATCGGCCAGCAAGGGCCGGGTAACTGGCGCAGCGGCATTAGCGCTAAAGGCGCGGGTATTATTATATGCCGCGAGTCCCCTATTCAATGGCAATCCCGATTACGTGGGTTTCACCGACACAGAGGGCACACAACTATTCCCTACGTATAATGCCCAGCTATGGCAACGGGCTGCGGATGCGGCCAAAGCAAGCATCGACCGCTCAGAAGCCGCTGGGTATCGACTGTACCGCTCGGCCAACAATGATCCCCTACAGAACTACAGACAGGTATTCACCGAAAGACACAACTCAGAGGTGCTTTTTGCCCGGAACCTCGGCGTGCACAGCTGGCAGGAGATGGCCGGTGCACCTAATAGTGAAGGTGGCTGGAGCGGGCTTTGCCCGCTGCAAACCCTCGTAGATGCTTACGAAATGGCCGATGGATCCACTCCCATTACAGGATACCGAGCGGATGGTGAACCCATCATAAACAGTGCCTCAGGTTATAAGGAAGAGGGTTATGTAAACGACGCGCACCCCCTGGGTTATTATCCGGCAGGCATCCGGAATATGTATGTCAATCGTGACCCCCGCTTTTATGCAACCGTTAACTACAATGGCGCAGTATGGAGAGGACGCCAGCTAGAATTTTGGAATTCGGGTGCGGAGGGGAAGTCGAAAGGCGGCGCTGAGCTCTATACCGTTAACGGCTATTTGCTGAGAAAGTTCATGGATGAGCAAAACGTCAATATCCGGGAAGGTCGCTTCGTGTTAAAGACGTGGGTGTATTTCCGCCTTGCGGAGCAGTACCTCAATTATGCCGAAGCACTTAATGAAGCACAGGGCCCAGTTGCCGACGTATATACCTACGTGAACGCCGTTAGAGAGCGTTCGGGGATGCCTGGCTTAGCGCCCGGCTTAACGCAAGAACAGATGCGGGAGAAGATTCGACACGAGCGACGCATAGAGCTTTCCTTTGAGACTCATCGGTACTTTGACACCAGAAGGTGGCTTATAGCGGAAGAGACTAACAGGATCGACCTTTATGGGATGAATATCCATGTCGGGACGTCGTTGTCGGACGACGAATATTATCAACGGACGTACATGAAGACTCGCACGTTTGAAAAGAAACACTATTTATGGCCGATTGACCAAAATACGATAAACGTTAGCCCCTTGCTAGTCCAAAACCCGTTTTGGGAAGACAATTAAACGCTATAATCGGTGAGCCGGTGATTAGCCGGTTCACCATTCAAAAAAAGGATCGATAGCAAATACGATATAACGCTGTCGATGATTGATCAACCAAGAATCTACATGCCTAGTAATAAACACATTTATGAAAGCTCGCTTACAACCGTTGTATTTTAGCCAAACCTCGCCACGAGAACTCGAAGACCAGTTGCTACACATCCAGTCACTGCTGGGAGAAGAAGTCGAGTTGATCGAGCCCTTAGAAATTGGCACAAGCTTTTCAGGAGCCGATGCCGTGGTCTTACCGGTCATCATTGGCGAGGCGTATAGCAAGGTAGAAGAACTGCGAGCCATTGATGTCCCCATTATTGCGATCACGTCCGAATTCGGAACCGTGGCCATGTGGGACTGGGAAATTGTCACCTACATGCGATCCGAAGGGATTACCATCTTTTCACCTTACACGTTGGAGCTAGCCAAGACGTTCTGTCGAACTGTTCGCATCAAGCGAGAAATGCAGACAAGCAAATTCCTCGTTTACCAAGACAATCCCGGAGATGGGATGCAAGCCGAAATATTCAAGCGGTTTTATTGGTGGGAAGATGAATGCACACAGCTGATCAAAGACAAATTTGGCATCTCCATCGTGAAGAAGAGCTTCAAAGAATTGGGCGAACGGGCGAGACAGATTCCCGACGCGGAAGCCGAAGCTGTTGTGGAAGCCTGGAAGATGAAAGACATCGACCTGTCGCATCGGGCTTATCTGAGTGCCATCAAGATTTACCTGGCGTTAAAAGCGGATATCGAGGCAGATCCTACCATAAGAGGCGCCGGCATAAATTGCTTGAACGAGTCGTTCTATTCGGATACGACCCCATGTCTTGCTTGGAGTATGCTATATGAGGAAAAAGGAATTATTTGGGGATGCGAAGCAGATACCTTGTCGTTGCTCACCATGTTCCTGATCAATAAATGTGCGGACTCCCCCGTCATCATGACGAATCTTTACCCTTTCCTTTCGGGACCCACTGCGCTCAAGCATGAGCGAATAGACAACTTTCCAGATGTACCACAGCCTGAAAACTGCGTACTGATCGGACATTGCGGTTTTCAGGGGGTCATACCAAAATGCATGACGCTGGACTGGTCAGTCCAGCCTAAAGTACTGGGCATTGTCGACGAAAATGCACACGCGATCGACGCTCGTCTTCCCACCGGTCCGGTCACCCTCGCTAAACTGCATCCCAAACTGGGTGCTATGCAAGCCATCCCCGCCTCGCTGGAGGGATACGCACAGTATCCCGGCTCTGATTGCCGGAATGGCGGAATCATCCGGGTGTCGGACGGCTATAAGCTGATCGGGTCGCTTTTTTCCCACCACTACTGCATTGTCCCCGGCCTAAAGACGGAGGAGATTCGGATGGTGAACGACGTGCTGGGCTTAGACACCTTGTCCATTTAGCGGACGCGAAGCCGGTATCGTCCGGCGCGCAATTTTTGAATTATGAAAGTTTATGATGAAAGATAAAACAATTGGTATTGCCGTAATCGGAACGGGCCGAGCAGGTATGATCCACGCCCGGAATTTCTCAAAAAATGTAAAACATGCGCGTTTGGTTGCCATTGTCGACAGCGACAATGAAAGTCTCCAACGGGCGGGCGATGAGCTGGGATGCAGCTCATTGTATACGGATTATGAAACAGCGCTTGACGAAAACCAGGATATAGACGCCATTGTAGTGGCTACACCCACCGTGCTTCACCGAGGCATCGTCACGTACGCAGCCGAGCGAGGCAAACATATCCTGTGCGAAAAACCGATGGCGATGGACTTAGCCGAATGCCAGCAGATGATTGATGCTGTACAGCACCATAAGGTCAAATTCCAGATTGGGTTCATGCGGCGTTACGACAAGAGTTTCCAGGCGGCCATGGAACGTGTTAAAGCCGGCGAAATCGGCGACGTGGTACAGGTTAAATCGCTGACCCACGGGCCGAGCGTTCCCAGGCCCTGGCAATATGATATCAAAAAAAGTAATGGCCCGCTGGCCGAGGTAAACAGCCACGATATCGACACGTTAAGATGGTTCACTGCTAGTGAATTTAAAGAAGTATATGCATTGGCCGGCAACTTCCGGTGTCCCGAGGCACTCCCCCAATTTCCTGATTTCTATGATAATGTGAGCATGATTTCGTCGTTCGAAAATGGCATGCAGGGATTTATCGGAGGGGCTGTCTCGGTCAATTATGGCTACGATTCAAGGGTAGAAATACTGGGCACAAAAGGCATACTATTTATCGGGAGCCTGAAAGAAAACACCGTGCTGTCATGCAATCGCGGCGGGCTGAACCAATCGGTCATCAGCAGCTGGATGTACCTGTTTGAAGACGCTTACCTGGCGGAGGATCGTGATTTCGTCGATTGCATTTTGGAAGACCGAACACCTACGGCCACGGGTATCGATGGGATGATGGCAGTGAAAGTCGTCAATGCGGGCAACCGGTCGATTTTGGAACGGAGACCGGTTGCATTGGACGAGTTCACGAAGTAAAGAACAAGATAATTATAAACAAATGAAAGCTGCATTTTTGTATAACAAGATGGACCTGCGGGTCATGGACGTTGCGATTCCCGAAATCGGCGACAGCGAAATCCTGCTTAAAGTAAAGAGTGCCTCCATTTGCGGTACGGATGTCCGCATGCATACACATGGGTACCGCAATGTTGACGAGAAGAACCCGCTATTGCTTGGCCACGAGGTGAGCGGTACCATCCACGCGGTAGGAAGCAAGTTTGCGGATCGGTACCACGAGGGTATGCGTGTTGCGGTGGCTCCCAATATGGGCTGTAGCCATTGCGATTTGTGCGTAAGTGGCAATACCCATCTCTGCGAAGACTACCGTGCGTTCGGCATCAACATGCCGGGTGCGTTTGCCGAATTTCTAGTCATTCCCGAAGCAGCGGTCCGCCAAGGGAACATCGTTCCGATTCCGGATCATTTGTCCTTCGAAGAGGCTGCCTTGGCCGAGCCGCTTGCATGCATCTACAATGCGTTTCAGCGGCTGGCCATCACCTTAGGCGATGATGTGTTGGTTGTCGGTGCCGGGCCAATCGGGTTGATGCATGCGCTGATGGCCCAAAAGGGCGGGGCGGCCAAAGTCATTATCTCGGACTTGAACGCTGACCGGCTGGCTTTCGTCGATAAAAATTACGATGGCTTTATCACTGTTCCACTGGATAAGCTGGATGAGACGGTAAAACAGCTCACCGACGGCCGCGGCGTGGATGTTTGCATTACCGCTAACCCTTCCCCAAAATCCCAGATCAAATCGCTGGAGCTAACCGCAGTCAACGGGCGGATAAACTTTTTTGGTGGCATCCCAAGCGGCTCTGATCTTTCGGGATTCGACACCAACCTGATCCATTACAGGCAGTTGATCGTATCGGGAACAACCCGTCAAAGCGTAAGCCAGTTCCGTAAGGTCGTCAAACTTATGTCTGACGGCGTGTTGCCCGTCGCAAAGCTAGTTACGCACCGTTACGAGCTAGAAGACATCGCATTAGCGATTGATAGTATCAAGGCAGGACAGGGTATTAAACACGCCATCAATTTTTCATAAGCAAAGAGGAAAATGCTGCGCGATCTCAGAGCTGCCTTACTGGTCTCCGATGGCGTGATGACAGACAATAAGTCCGAGCATCAAGCGAGGGCGCTAAAAGGAGCAGATGGGCTATGCGCAGCCATTCCAAAGCAATGCAATGGATGCGTAACAATGGTGTTTTTTGAAAGATGACGATGGATTATTTGATAGGAATTGATTTAGGCACCCAGGGTGTGAAAGTAGCGGTGTATGATGAAACCGGCCGATGCTTGGGTGCGTCGTTTAGAAAATCCAACCTGTACCAGCGGAACGGAATGGTCAAGGAGGATCCCGACGAGCAAATGGCAAACCTAGTGGATGGGCTATCTCAAGTGATGTCAGAGAGGGGAATCGATAGGAAGCGTATCGCCGCCATGGCGGTGTCAGGCCAGATGGCCGGTATCGTTGGCCTGGATAGCGCTGGGCATCACATTACCTATTACGATTCGTGGCTGGACACTCGGTGTGCGCCATATATCAGCCACATGATGACTGAGGCGGGAGACGAAATAGCAGAAAAAACCGGGTCTTATCCCAGCTATAACCATGGGCCGAAAATACTTTGGTGGATGAATGAACATCCGGAAATTTACCGGAATATCGCGGCGTTTGTGCAGCCGGCGGCATATCTGGCCATGCGGTTATGCGGCTTGGGAGCTGACGGTGCATTCATCGATCGCACGTATATGCACTTTTCAGGGTTTGGCGACAACAGGGCAAATGCATGGAGCGAAGACTTATGCATGCGTTTTGGGGTAGACCGCCAAAAGTTACCCCGCATTGTAGAGCCTGACGCGGTCGTTGGCTACCTGACTGACTCCATGGCAGCCCGATGCGGCCTCCTTGGAGGAATACCCGTCGTTGCTGGATGTGGTGATACCATAGCGTGCTTTTTGTCCGCCGGCGCCACCCGGCCTGGAATATGTGTCGACGTGGCAGGCACCGCATCGGTCTTTGCCACCACAACGACCGAAATGATAAGTGACATCGAAAGCAAAACGCTCGCCTGCGGCCAATCCGTCATCAAAGGATTATGGCACCCCTACGCTTATTTAAACGGTGGCGGCATGAACATCGAATGGTGGTTGCGAAATGTTGTGGAGACCTTCAGCGGCGAGCGCTCCTACAGCGTCGACGAATTGGATAAATTATCGTCCGCCATTGTTCCCAGTGACGGTGACCCCATATTTCTACCCTATTTAGGCGGCCGAGTTTGCCCGGCGCAACCCGAAATGAAAGGTGGTTGGTTTAACGTGGACTGGTCGCACAGCGCCCCGTCCCTATACCGGGCTATCCTCGAAAGCGTGGCTCTAGAATACCGGTATTATCTATCTGTTCTGGAAACGATCGCTCCCGGTATTGCAATGGCTGAAGCTCGTATCACAGGAGGCGGTGGAAAAAGCGATCTGTGGAACCAGATTAAAGCGGATGCACTCCAGCTACCGGTAATCCGGTCGGATATGAAGCGCGAAGACGCGGCGATGGGCGCAGCCATGGTCGCCGGAAAGGGAGTAGGGATATTTAATGATTTAGACCTTATTGCTCAATCCTGGTCGAAAAAACAGGATACGTTCCTACCAGACCCGCAAAAGAAAGCGCTTTATGAGCGAAAACTAAAAATGTATGTCTCAATCGCTGAACTATTAACAACAAATAAATCAATAAATCGCTTTAACCATGCATAAATACATAGCCGCAGAGCGGCCTACGATGTACTTTATTGGTGTAACGACAACCAAGTCGTCGATCATGAAGGTGTTTCCAAGATGGGCCGAATACTTAGGATTAGGGGATGTGGAAATTAAAGGTTTCGACTTCAAAGTCCATGATGAACCAGCCCATTACCGAGAAGCCGTGCGTTTCATCAAACAAGACCCGCATTCGCTGGGAGCCCTTGTCACCACCCATAAGATGGACTTGCTCCAATCATGCCGAGACCTGTTTGATGTGCTAGACGATCATGCCGAGTTAATGCATGAGGTTAGCTCGATATCCAAAAAAGGGAATAAGTTAGCGGGGCACGCGAAAGACCCTGTTACGAGCGGGCTATCGCTTGAGGCATTTTTGCCCCCCAATCATTGGGAAAGGACCGGAGCTGAGGCCTTGATTTTAGGTGCTGGAGGTTCCGGTATTGCGCTGTCATGGCACTTGGCTAGAAAAGATGCTGGCCGCCAACGGCCTTCCCGGCTAATCGTAACAAATAGAAGTGCGGGGCGCATCGATGAAATGAAATCGATACATGAAAAAATAGGCATTGACATCCCGGTAACATACCACGTGACTGGCTCTGACCCGGCAGCGAACGACGATATCCTAAGTACCTTAAAGCCCGGGTCGTTGGTTGTGAATGCCACAGGACTGGGCAAGGATGCGCCCGGGTCACCTTTAACGGACAATGCTAGCTTTCCGCAGG
>CAYRGQ010000052.1:0-20272 GCA_964423925.1 uncultured Sphingobacteriaceae bacterium
GATATCATCAACTTTGAGCTGGGGGTTAAGGTCGCCGGATCGGGCTTCCCCGTATATACAGGTAAAGGTGCGCGCCTACAGCGGGCCCTAATTAATCTATTCCTCGACCGCGCCCTCGAAGCGGGGTACATTGAAGTTCAGCCACCCATCCTGATCAACGAAGCCTCAGGCTTCGGCACGGGGCAGCTACCCGATAAGGAAGGGCAAATGTACCACGTGGGTATAGATGACCTTTACCTAATCCCCACCGCGGAAGTGCCAGTGACCAACCTGTACCGCGACACCATTCTCAAGGAAACCGATTTCCCGATTAAGAATACCGCCTACACGCCCTGTTTCCGCCGGGAGGCCGGGTCCTACGGTGCACATGTGCGCGGACTCAACCGTTTGCACCAATTTGATAAGGTGGAGCTGGTGCAAATCGTCCATCCCGAGCAGTCATACGCGGTGCTGGAGGATATGAGCGCCTATGTGCAGTCCCTGCTGCAGGCACTGGATCTTCCTTATCGCGTTTTGCGCCTTTGCGGTGGCGATATGGGATTCACCTCTGCGCTCACGTACGACATGGAGGTTTGGAGCGCTGCCCAGCAGCGGTGGCTCGAGGTGTCCTCTGTGTCCAACTTCGAGACGTATCAGAGCAATCGACTGAAGGTCCGCTTCAAAGGCAGCGATGGAAAAATGCAACTTGCGCATACGCTCAATGGCAGTGCGCTCGCTTTGCCCCGAATCGTGGCGTCCATCCTGGAAAATAACCAAACGGACCGTGGCATCAAAATCCCAGGTGTGTTGCATCCATACACCGGCTTCGAGTGGATTGATTAATCGGTGCCTGACGCTTGTCAGCTATTGATAGACCCGTCAAACGTTAACTTCCCGGCGACGCCAGTCGCTGGGCACGCTATCTTCGTGTTTCCGATGATAGGGGTGAGAGGGTCTTTGGATATTCTTCCTGTTTTTACAAAATCTTCTTCTTGGGGGAAGGCGCGATTTCTCGTGTTATGCCGTGAAGTCCACCAGCCCCGTTAACGCCGCCTGGCGTGACTAATCAGGCTGCTTATCGTGACTGTTAACAGTTTTCGCGTAGAGTATTTGGCTTGTTCAAGTTCAACTCCTAGTGTAGGGTATTTATTTTAAGTTTATTCATTATAAGTCGTGGATGTCTCTTTAATTTGTTGGTTTAGTTAAAACTATATCATTTTTTGGATTGTATTTTTAGGGTTTGGTTGGATTGGTCTGCTTTTGGTCTGTATTTTTATTTGTTATTTAATTTTAGATAATATATCTTTAGGTGTCGAAACCTATTTTTCTTAGTGATTTAGGTGGTTTCGATAGTTGTTCTAAGAGTTTTTATTAACCATAGGTTGGTTGGTTGTTGTCTACTGCGTCCAAAAAGCCGCGGTATGCGCAACAGATAACCAGCAATATCGGTGTACCCCATGTACACGCGTTTCCCCCTTATGCGAATAGCAAGAATAATAACTAACCAAAACAATCAACATGAAAGAAAAATTCCGCATTTTTTTCTTAGCTACGCTGTCGGCTTTGCTCATAAGCCCAGCTATGGCCCAGGAACGGACGATTAGCGGCCGAGTAACGTCTGCTGTCGACCAATCCGCATTGGGAGGCGTTTCGGTATCGGTGCAGGGCACCAACCGGGCTACGCAAACTAACGACGCAGGTAATTTCAGCATTGCCGCCAGTACGGGTGAGACGCTGTTGTTTCGTGCTATAGGCTTTGCAGACCAGACCGCCATGGTGACCTCCTCCGCCATCGTTAACGTAGTGCTGCAACAGGAGACCCAAGACATCGATGAAGTCGTGGTTATCGGTTACGGCTCGGTCAAGAAATCCGATTTTACGGGCTCGGCGGTAACCGTTGGGGCGCAGGATATCGACAGACGTCCGATTTCCAACGTTATGAGCGCTTTGCAAGGGTCCGGTCCAGGGATTCAGGCAACGACGCCAACAGGGTCGCCCGGAGCTTCACCTACTTTCCGTATTCGTGGTATCGGATCCTATTCTGCAGAAAGTGATCCCTTGATAATTGTCGACGGAGCTGAGTTTACCGGTGGTACTGCTAATCTTAACCCTGCGGATATAGAGACTATGACGGTATTGAAAGACGCGGCCACGATATCGATGTACGGTTCTCGGGGTGCCAACGGCGTGATTATGATCACTACCAAACGCGGTGATCGCGAACGGACCCGCCTCGACGTACAGGTACAACTCGGCGCTAACGAAAACATGATGCCACGTTATGACGTAGTGAGCCCCGGTGAGTATTACGAGTTGATGTGGGAAGCCTATAAGAACAGCTTGATTTACGGTCCCGAATCCGTTCCAGCAGATGTTGCCGCACAATTGGCGTCGGGAACGATGCCGCGTAACGCGGCAGGGCTACAAACTTATGACGGTATCACCTATCAGGATATTGTCCAATATCTAGGGAACTACAACGCCTTTAACGTGCCCAAGGAACAGCTCGTTTCTACCGACGGCAGGCTTAATCCCAATGCCAGCTTATTGTATGCAGATGATTTGGACTGGGAGTCACAGGCCGCTCGCCGGGGCAAACGTAACGAGTACGGTTTGTCCTACGCTTCGGGCTTCGGCAAATCCGACCTGTTCGTTTCCCTCAATTATCTGGACGAAGAAGGGTGGGCGTTAAATTCCGACTTTGAAACTATCCGCGCGCGGGTAAATTTGAATACCGAAGTCCGCGACTGGTTCAGGACGGGGGTGAACATCAATGCCAATGCCAACAAATACAACAACAACAGCTTTGGTACCGGTATCGTAAACCCCTTCTACTTCGCCCGCGAAATCGGACCGATTTATCCGGTCCACGTGCATGACCCCGTCACGGGGCAATTTATCTTAGATGAGCGGGGTAATCGGATTTACGATCTCGGCAATCTTTCGGCGGAATATGGGTTGTCCCGCCCGTTCAACAGCGGACGGCACGCTATTGCCGAAAACCTTTGGAACTTGGATGCCTATACGCGCGACTTCATCGGAGGCCGCGGATACGTCGAATTCGATATTTTGCCCTGGATGACTTTCCACAGTACTCTCGCCGTTGACTTGCGCAACCAGCGCGAAGAGGCTTACCAAAACACGATAGTGGGGGATGGGGCGCCCGCGGGCCGTTATAGCCAGGCTTGGAACAGAAGATTGCAGTGGACGTTTTACCAGTATCTGAATTTAAACAAATCATTCGGTCTGCATAACCTCTCCGGTACATTGGGGCACGAATCCGTCAACTACAAAAATGAGAACATCTCAGGCTTGCGTCAGGGAGAAGGCTTCCAGAACTTCTATACCTTTACCAATTTTACCGACATCAACTCGCTGACGTCCGGTTTGGGCGAGTACGCCATGGAAAGTTATTTTGCCCGAGCAAACTATGACTTCGACCATAAGTACTACCTGAGCGCTTCCGTGCGTTACGACGGCGACTCGAAAATGCCGCAGCTTAATCGCTGGTCCACGTTCTGGTCTTTGGGCGCGGCCTGGCGGATAGAGAACGAAGCATTCTTTGACGTGCCTTGGGTGAATGCCTTGAAGTTGCGAGCGTCCTATGGCCGCTTGGGTAACAACAACTTTGGTGTGAATAATGCAGATTTCTATCCTTATCAGCCCGGCTACGGCATCGGCGTCAATAACGTGGGTTTTCCCGGTACAACACTGTCTGCATTGGGTAGCCCCGATTTGCGTTGGGAGGGCCAGAAGCCCCTGGACTTAGGCTTAGAATTTGCCTTGTTCAACAGCCGCTTGACGGGCGAATTTGAGTACTACCACCGCACGAGCGACGGGCTGCTGTTCTCCGTGCCGCAACCCTATCACAATGGCGCTACTACCGGCGGTTCGTTTTCCATTCGACGCAACGTGGGCGATATGCTAAACTCCGGAATAGAATTGTCCTTGACCGGTGGCATAATGCGCAAAACTGACTTTAATTGGGATTTGACGCTTAACGTAACCACCCTGCGCAACGAAATCCTGGCGATGCCCGTAGAAACGCCGTTTATCGTGTCTTCGCCCTACCGGCGAGAAAAGGGATACTCGATATATGAATACTATACCCGCGAGTTCTATGGTGTGGATCCAGAAAACGGAAACGTGTTGTATCGGAATGTGGTGGAGGATGCTAACCTCGAGAGCCCTTCCATTCGTTTCATCGACCAGGGTAACGGACGTGTAGACACGGTAACGAGCGATCATAACCTGGCTCGTCAGGATTGGTTAGGCAAGCAAGGACTGCCCGACGCGTATGGCAGTATCATTAATCGATTCAGCTACAAGAATTTTGACTTTGGATTTGTGCTGGCCTATAGCATCGGGGGGTATGTGATGGACGGACCGTATTCGACCTTCATGAGCCCAGGGCCATCCAATGGTAGTAATTTGCACCGCGACCTGTTGAAAGGCTGGCGTTCGCCTGGTGACATCACGGATATCCCACGTATGGACCTAAATCGTACCGCGCCTTTCGGAGCAGCCTCGTCGCGGTGGCTGACTAGCGCGAGCTACTTGGGCATTAGTACAATTAATGTTGCATACCGTATACCCGAAGCAGTTTCTGCTCGCGCCTATTTGAGTCGGGCTCGCGTATTCGTAAGTGCTGAAAACTTGCAGTATTGGACAGCTCGCAAAGGGTTGAATTCCATGACAAACATTTCAGGTGCATCGGGTACTACCAGCTACAGCCCCGCACGGACAATTAACATCGGTATTAACTTCGGCTTATAATGGATAGAAAGATGAAAATATTAACTAACAGTATCAGGAAAATCGGTATGGTCGTGCTGCTATCCGTCGGCTTGACGATTACCGGATGCAAAGACGATTTTTTGGAGAAGGTGCCCATGACGAGGGTGTCGCCAGAAACTGTGTTTGCGACGACCGATAATGCCTATGCGGCCATCAACGGCCTCCACAGGTACTTATACAGCCAATGGTTCAGTAGCCAGGCAATGGGCGGAATCAGCGGCAACATGATTTCTATTGACGCACTTGGTGAGGATATGGTGATGACTGCTCAAGCAAATGGTTGGTTTATTGGTGATTATCGCTGGTTGAGTCATCGTACCGAAAACAATGCCATCCTTCGCAACAACTACGGCTTCTTTTATTCCTTCATCGGTAATGCCAATCAGATTATCGTCAGTATCGATGCTTCGGAAGGGCCTGAAGCCGACAAGAACTTTATTAAGGCACAGGCTTTAGCTTATCGAGCTTGGGCATACTTTAATTTGGTCCAGATGTTCGGCAAGCGTTATAATGCCGGTGGCGATAACTCCTCGATGGGGATGTCGCTAATTACGGAGCCGAACGATATCCCTGTCGAAAGAAGTTCCGTGGCAGAAACGTATGCCTTGATCAATAGTGATCTCGACGAAGCGATCGCATTGTTTGCCAACGCAGTAGACCGTCCGCATAAGTCGCACTTGAATATCAATGTAGCCAAGGGAATTAAGGCCCGCGTGGCGTTGACGCAAGAGAATTTTCCCCTCGCGGCTCAAATGGCACGTGAGGCGCGCCAAGGCTATGCGCTGATGGACAACGAAATGTATATGGCGGGCTTTTCGGATATCGGCAATAGGGAATGGATTTGGGGTGTCGAACATCGTGAAGACCAGCCTACGTATTTCTATTCCTTCTTTGCGTATTTAGGCAATTTTAGCTCCACCAACACACGTGGTAACCCTAAAGCTATTAATTCCTTGCTATATAATCAGATATCCGACACGGACATTCGTAAGCAGTTATGGGATCCTACAGGCGAAGATCCTGATTTTCCCATCGCTGCCAATGGCGTGCGATACCCGTATATGAATCGCAAGTTTTTGCTGGAGAATCCTGGCAACAGTAATGGGGATTTGGCCATCATGCGATCTGGGGAAATGTACCTTATCGAAGCGGAAGCACTGGCCAGGCAAGGCGGGCAGGACGCTGCAGCGGCCGACGTACTGTATGAATTTGCCGTCAATCGAGATCCCGAGTACACGCGTTCTACCAACACAGGGCAGGCCTTGGTCGACGAAATCCTCGTTCAGCGTCGGGTGGAGCTTTGGGGCGAAGGATTTCGCTACTATGACTTAAAGCGCTTGAACTTGCCACTCGACCGTAGGGGGGCTAACCATATTGGTAGTCTGGCGGTCGTGTTCGAAGTGCCCGCAGGCGATATCTCGTGGGAATTCTTGATACCCCGGGCAGAGCTCGACTATACCCTGGGCGTGGTGAAGCAAAACCCGCTGTAGGCTGATTCTACCCGTTCGGCAATGCTTCTGTTGTGCTGAGCGATATCGACGAAGGCTGTTTCCGAATCACGGAAGCAGCCTTTGTTATTTAAGGTGTTCGGAAAAAAGGATGGGCTACCTAGGTTCTGCGCTCCATTCGCGCCAGATATTGGTCGTATTCATCCTCATAGAGAATCTGCACCACCCAACCCAATCGTTGGCCAATTTCAATCAGCGTCTCTTGGTCGACGTATACCCATGAGAAAGGATCGCCTACTTCTTGGCGATATTCATATTGAAACTGGATCTGGCCGCCGTAGGCTTCAGGTTCCGGCATGCTGCCGTCCTCATACAGGTAACTGATGTCCGAGCTGTCGAACAGGAGCTGGCCACCTGCGTTTAGGAGGTTAGCACATTGGTTCAATAGGGTTTCTAAACCAGTCAGGGTTCCCGCCAGGCCAATGCCGTTCATGAGCATCAGGATGGTGTCAAACCGTTCGCCGGCATACGTGAACGCGTTTGCCTGAACAACGCGCGTTACACCCCGTTCTCGCATGATGCCGCAGGCGAGGGGCGATATTTCCAAAGCCGTGACGGCGATTCCCTGGGCTTGCAAATATAAGGCGTGGCTTCCGACGCCCGCTCCCAAATCGAGTGTTTTACCGTCGCAAAGCGACAGGGCGATGTGTTCCAGATCAGTGAATTCATCGGGCGATCGGAAAAAAACGTCGACTGGCATGTCCTCCGCTTCACCGTAGCTGTTGTGTAGAATTAGGGAGGTGTACCTTCTGCCGGCGTGGTAGTCAGCAAGCGCTTGGCCGAATACGTCTTTATCCATGTTCTGGAATCATGAGCAACTCTTTGGCTACGCGGATGGCGCGTTCGTCGCCAGTATGTTTGCCAGGTTCGTCAGAAAGCTTGACTACGGGAGTCCATTGCGCCTCGTCGGGGTGGGCTTCGATCATCTTAAGTACCACATTCATCGTAGGGAGCCCCACGTCGTTGGTGAAGTTGGTGCCGATGCCAAAGGAAATCCCGATTCTACCCTCGCAGTGCGCAGCGATACGAGCCACTTTGTCATAGTTCAGCCCATCAGAGAAGATAATTGTCTTCGAACTGGGGTCGATACCATGCCGCTCGTAGTGCCGGATGGTATCGTCGGCAAAGGCAAGCGGGTCGCCGCTATCGTGCCGCACACCGTCGAAAAGCTTGGAGAGTTTCTTGTCAAATTGGTCGAAGAAGACGGCGCTGGTGTACGTGTCCGAAAGGGCAATGCCCAAGTCCCCACGGTATACGTCAGACCAATGCTCTAAGCCGAGAAGGTTGGCCATCTTAAAACCGTACTTAGCGGCGTGAAACATAAACCACTCATGAGCATGGGTGCCAATGGGTTTAGTTTGCTCGAGCATGGCCATGTGTACGTTGCTCGTACCGATAAACGAGCCCTCGCCGTGCCGATTCAATTGCTCTACGACCAAGCGATGCACCTCATACGAATGGCGACGGCGCGTCCCAAACTCAGCAATGGTTACGCCTAACTCGCGGTAGCGCTCGATTTTCTTTCGGGCGATGTCCGCGACCTCGTCGTCCGAAACACGCTGGGCGCCGGTCAGCCCGTAGTACAATTCGCAGATCATCGATAGGATGGGCACTTCCCAAAGGATCGTACGGTACCAAAAGCCTTCGATATCGACGCTTAGGTCAGAACCTTGCTGTTGTATTTTCACTTCGCGCGGGTCGTAGCGGTAGCCCTGCAGGAAGTCAAAGTACGTGGGGTCAATATAGGGACACGTGGTCGAGAAAAACGCCTTTTCGTTTTCCGTCAGTTGGACGTTGGCCATGTCGTTAATTGCCTGTCGCAACACTTCGCCAAATCCCTCAGGAAACGCATGCTTACCTCTGTTAATGAAGCTATAGCGCGCTTTCGCTTTCGGAAAAAGCTTGACCACGGCATGTTGCATGGTAAACTTATAGAAATCGTTGTCCAGTATTGATTTGAGCATGATCGTTATGGGGTTAGCGATGGTGGCTGTTTTAGCAGCCTTTTCTTCTCGGTTAGCGAATCACGCTCGCCCATGCCTCGGCCATCAGCTGCGCACCAGCTAATGTCGTGTGCACGCCATCGTACGTCCAATACGTCCGATCGGCTTGGTTCGACGCCTTGTCAAAGATGGCTTGGTAGGGGATGAACGCAGCCTTATATTCAGATGCAATGTCCTTGGCTACCTGACGGTAACCGTCAAAATCCGGATACCAGTCATCAGTGACGGCGCGTATGCCATTTACGGCAAAAGGCTCGCCTATAATAAGCTTGAGTTTGGGCAACCGGGTTAGGGTATCATCCAATAGTTTGCGATAGTCATCGGCATAGGTCTGCAGTGTTCCCGTGTATCCTCCCGTTTTGGTGTGCCAATAGTCATTGACCCCAATCAGAATGCTAAGCACGTTTGGTTGCAACTGCAGGCAGTCCTGCTCCCAACGTTCGGCCAGTTGGTGCACCTTGTTGCCGCTGATGCCCCGGTTTAGGAACTGGAGTTCGAGCTGCGGTAATTGGCGCAACAAGTGCGCGCTAGCCAGCATGGCATAGCCTCTGCCTAGCCCGTCGATGTTGTTTGATTCGGTCGCCTCCCTGTTGCGCCCATGATCGGTGATGGAGTCGCCCTGAAACAAAATAATGTCGCCGCGTTCGACGCGTACCGTGTTGGCATCCCAGTCGCGCGGATTCTCCGCGCGTACCAATTGGGGTACCCAACTCAACAGGCTTGCACCCACTAGGCTTTGCCCGACAAATTTCCTTCTGTTTATTTTCATTTTTTAGTGGCTTGGTCTGACGTCAAAGTTAAAAATTCTTGTAAGGAATTAGCGCCTGTTCGGAGAATATGTGCCTATTTCGGCTGCCCGACAAAGACAAAGGAGGCGATATTGCCTCCCTTGTCCATTGTTTCACGAAAATTAACACACTATATGTTATCGTTTTGCGCTAGTTCCTGCTGCTGCGGGCGGATGTAGCGCGCGTGTCGTTTGACGAAGCTCTTCGCGACGACGTAGCCGACGTAGAGCGGTTTCGCTCGCTTGCCGACGAGACGTTCCTGCTGCTTTGGCCGGACGAACGTTGGATGCTTACGCGCGATGACTCAGCGTTTGGGCGTTGGCTGCGGGCGGCCGTGTTTGATACATTACGCGATGAGGAGGTCCGTGTCGTAGCCGTGGTGTTGCGCGGTGCGCTGTTACTGTTGTTCGCCCGTGGGGTAGCCGTCGTGTTGCGCGTAGTCTGCGTAGCTGCGCGGTTGCGCGAGCTGCTCGCGTCCCGGGTGCTGCCGACCGCGGGGGTAGCCGTGCGGCTGTTGCCGACATTTACGGTCCGGCCGTCCGTGTTGTTGCGGTTTGCGGGGCGCGTCTCGACAGTGGCACGGTTAGCATTGGCCCTAACGGTTTCCGCCGGACGCGTAGCATTCGAGCTGTTGACCCTGCGCGAGGTTCCGGTCGTAGTCGTCGCACGTGAATCGCCGCTTGAGCGGCCGCTGGTCGCGACACCGCGGTCGCGGGTGTCAGCTGTACGGGAGGCCACCGCACGTACGTTCGATACTTCGGTCACTCTCGTGGGACGGGCCGTGTTTCGGGTGCTTTGATTCACTTCCGGACGGTAAAGGTTTACGGTACGGCTGTCGACGGAGGCACGGCCAGGACGCGAAGTGTTCGCGATTTGGCGTACGGCGACGCGGCTATTGGTTACCCGTTGGATTTCGCTGTGTTTCGGACCGGTCACGTACGTACGATTATTATACACGTAGGTGTTGTTAATGATCGTCGTGCGATTATAGATGTTTACTCGATTGCGTGAATGGGCATAGTAGCGATGCATGTGACGATGCATCATGTAGCGTTGCGGCAAGAAAACCCAATGATGGGCAGGGATGCCCACGCTCACGTGAATCGACATCCGCGGACCCAACGGCGCCCAACCATAATATCCGCCACCGCTGCGCCAACTCACCCATGCCGGTCCCCACTCGTATCCGGGTACCCAAGCCCAGCCATAGTAGTCGTTAAATACCCAACGGCCATAGTGAAACGGCGCCCACCCCCAGTCGTAATTTGATACCCAAGTGTTGCCGTAGTTGGTCATCGTCCAGTACCCGTTCGTCATATATGGTTGGAAGCCCGGGCCCGCATTGGGAACCCAAATGTACCCATGATCATAATCGTGTATCCAGTCGCCATAGGGAGACAGCTCGTCATAGAACAGCTGGAACGAAACGCTCATGCCCGGTTGGGCTTTGACAGGATTGAAGTTAGCAAACACCGCAAACAGTAGGGTGGCTAACATGAGCAGTCCGGTTTTCTTTATCGTTTTCATGGCTTTAAAATTTTTGGGTGAATCCCTCTGTTAACTTTCCTGTGAACGACTTTGGGTACTAAATCCAATGGCCTCGCACGGGTAATTTCATTCGCTTTGTGTTTTTTCTAACGTATCTCTACGTTGTGTGTTTGTAAGTAAGACAGGAACCAGTGGATAGGGTTTAACAGCTGGAGGTGTCGGCAACGGAAAAGTTACGCCAAGGCGTGTTTCTAGGTCGATAGGCGCTTGTCGAGCGCCGTTACGGGTCTTGTGGACACTTGTCAGGAAGGGTTGGTGTAATTTTTGGATTAATCTTTGTTTGTGACACAAGCTGTTGGATAAGCTTAATAAAAATACCTAATTTTGCGCCATTATTCGGTCCGCTGATTCGGACATCCTGGAAGAGAGTTAGGCGCGTATGCCCATTATGCTATATTGAAGAAGATTCCTTGAAGAAAATTAGCCGCATATTTCTAGAGTTAGCTAATATCCATCGATTTGTGATGCGTTTATATAGCGAGGTCTTCAAGCCGCCTTATGAGTTTAAGGAAATCGTGAGGCAGTGCTACGAGATTGGGTGGAAGTCCCTGCCGTTAATCTCATTGACCGGCTTTATTACAGGGTTTGTCTTCACCAACCAGTCGCGTCCATCCCTGTCGGAATTCGGAGCGACGTCGTGGTTGCCCGCGCTGATATCGATTGCCATGATCCGGGCGCTGGCGCCACTGGTAACGGCACTGATTGCTTCTGGCAAGGTGGGTTCGCAGATTGGAGCCGAGCTGGGATCGATGAATGTGACGGAGCAGATTGACGCGATGGAAGTGTCGGGGAGCAATCCCTTCAAGTTTCTGGTGGTGTCGCGGGTGGTTGCTACGACCATCTCGATCCCCATCCTGTCGTTTTATACCGCGGCGGTAGGCCTAATAGGAGCCTTTTTGAGCGTAAGTCAGCACGAAAACACGAGTTTTCAGATATTTTTCATTCAAGTGTTCGAAGCGATTAGCTTCATTGATATATTATCCCTGGTGGCCAAGGCCGTGGTATTTGGTTTCACGATAGGCGTGGTGGGCTGCTACCAAGGGTACCACTCGTCAAAGGGAACCGAGGGCGTGGGCAAGGCGGCCAACTGGGCCGTGGTGATGTCGATGTTCCTGATTTTTGTGGAAGAACTATTGATTGTGCAACTAATCCAAGCTTTTAGATAGAGCAGGACGATGAAAAAGCCGACATCCAATATTGACTACGATACCAAAGTAATTTCGATACGAGGGGTATGCAAATCCTTCGGGGATTTACACGTGCTTCGGGGCGTAGACTTGGATTTGCACAAAGGCGAAAATCTGGTCGTTCTAGGGCGCTCGGGAACGGGCAAATCTGTATTGATCAAGGTCATTTCGGGATTGCTTAAGCAGGACGAAGGCTCGGTAAATGTGTTGGGGCGAGATGTCGCGGAACTGAAGCCGCGCGAGCTTCAACAGTTGCGATTGCGTATCGGCTTTTCGTTCCAGAACAGCGCGTTATATGACAGTATGACCGTCAAGGAAAATTTGGAATTCCCCCTCGTGCGCAATAAACGGAACCTTACGCGGCGCGAAATCGACGAGCAAGTCGAATCGGTGTTGGATGCTGTTGGATTGCTGTCGGCCTTGCGGCAAATGCCATCCGAACTGTCCGGCGGTCAGCGCAAGCGCATTGGCATCGCCCGTACGCTGATCTTAAAACCGGACATCATGTTGTATGACGAGCCTACGGCTGGTCTGGATCCCATTACCTGTATTGAAATCAACAATTTGATCAATGAGGTGCAGGAGCGCTATCACACCTCGGCCATCATCATCACACACGATTTGGCATGTGCCAAAACCGTGGGAGATCGGATTGTGATGCTACTCGATGGCAAATTTGAACGGGAGGGATCTTTTGACGATATTTTCAATACGGACGACGAAAGGGTAAAGCCTTTTTTCGATTATAACTTTTTTACATAGAGTAACTATGAGTGCACAGGAGAATAAACGGTCGATCATCGTCGGCATTTTCGTTTTAGTGGGTGTGGTCTTATTGGTGGCCGGCATCATAACCTTGGGCGGCCAGCAAAACCGATTTGCCCGAACAGTAACCGTTAGCGCGACGTTTTCCGACGTGGGCGGCCTGAAGGCTGGAAACAACGTGTGGTTTTCGGGTGTGAAAATCGGAACGGTGAAGAGCATAAACTTCGTCAACGTGCAGGAAGTGGAGGTGACGATGGCTATTGAGGAAAAATCGAGAGGGTTTATAAGAAAGGATGCATTGGCGAAGCTGAGTTCCGAAGGGTTTATCGGAAACAGATTGGTAGTGATCGAAGGTGGGTCTGCTGCGGCGCCGCCAATCTCTGAGGGGGATCGGCTGCAATCCGGGCCGTCGTCGGATACCGACGCCATGATGGCGACCTTACAAACCAATAACGAGAATCTGGTGGGTATCACCGAAAACTTCCAAATCCTTACTGAGCAGTTGGTGAAGGGTGAAGGCACAATAGGCGCTTTGCTGACAGAGCGGGAGCTTTTCGACGAAATCAAACAGCTGGTGGCTAATCTCAACCAAACGGTGGCTAATACCTCCGCGGCGTCCGAAGAACTTGTAAGGCTGACCAGTCAGTTTAACAAAGAAGGCACGCTAGTGAATGACTTGTTGACCGATACCGTCATCTACGCCAATTTGCAGACTGCCGTTGCGCAATTGCAAGGCGTTACCCAGACGGCGACCGCCCTAACTACCAACCTTAACGAGGCGACAGCCAAGCTCAATGACAACGACAATGCAGTCGGACTGTTGCTCAATGATCCCCAAATGGCCGAGCAGATCCAGCGCACCATGGAGAATCTTGAGCAAAGCACTGAAAAGCTCGATCAAAACATGGAGGCGTTGCAACACAATTTCCTGTTGCGCGGTTTCTTCAGAAAAAAAGCGCGTGAAGAAGCGCGGGCAGGAGAGAACTAAGCACGCTTAGCGGCGTTGCAAGCACCCGTATCTTTCTTGGTTTTCTCGGCAAAACCGTGACATTCCTGTGTAGCGGCGCCGTTCCTCTACCTGCCCAAGCCCCTGGGTAGAGTTTTGCATAAGCGGTCAAAAATCCTATCTTTATCCGAATACATACGGATAATCAATACCTTTATGAGCACGTCCACGCCAACGGCAGGCGCCCAATTTCGGGCAGCGATGCAAACGGAAACCCCCTTGCAAATTGTCGGCACGATTAACGCTAACCATGCCTTACTTGCTCAGCAGTCTGGATTTAGGGCAATCTATCTCTCGGGAGGCGGCGTTGCGGCGGGATCGTTGGGTATTCCGGACTTGGGTATCACGACCCTCCAAGACGTCTTGGTTGACGTGGAGCGCATCACAAACGTATGTAGCGTGCCGCTGATGGTGGATGTGGATACCGGTTTCGGGCCTTCATCTTTTAACGTGGCCCGCACGGTCAAGTCACTGATTAAAGCGGGGGCTGGTGCCATGCACATGGAAGATCAAGTGGGCGCTAAACGTTGCGGGCATCGTCCCAACAAGGAATTGGTGTCCAAAGAGGAAATGGCTGACCGCATTAAGGCCGCGGTAGACGCACGCACCGATGCCCATTTCGTCATCGGCGCCCGGACGGATGCATTGGCGAGCGAAGGTATGGATGGCGCCATCGCGCGGGCGGTAGCCTACAAGGATGCGGGAGCGGATTTCATCTTTGCCGAAGCTGTACGCGATATCCACCAGTATCGGTCGTTTGTGGAGGCTACCGGTTTGCCCGTATTGGCGAACATCACGGAGTTTGGGCAGACGCCGCTATGGACCGTTGCCGAACTGGCGCAAGCCGGCGTGAGCCTCGTGCTGTATCCACTCTCCGCGTTTCGGGCAGCGAATGAAGCGGCACGAAAGGTGTTTGAGCACCTGCGAAAAGACGGCACCCAGCAAGCGGTGGTTCATACCATGCAAACTCGGGAGGAGCTCTACCAAAGCATCGGTTATTACGATTACGAACGCAAGCTCGACGCCCTCTTTGGTAAGTAAGTTATCCGCAGGCGCTGACTTCCCCCGCTTGCCGATGCGGGCAGGCACTATACGAGCCATATAAAACCTAACTATGATGAGTGAACAAGTTTCTGGATTTAAACCCAAAAAATCAGTTGCCCTTTCTGGGGTCGCTGCCGGCAATACCGCTTTGTGTACGGTCGGGAAGAGTGGCAACGACCTCCATTATCGGGGGTACGATATCTTCGACTTGGCCAAAGGCGCTTCGTTTGAGGAAGTCGCTCACTTGCTGATCCACGGCAAACTGCCGAATCAAACAGAATTGACAGCGTACCGAAGCAAGTTGAAGGGTTTGCGGGGCCTTCCGGCGGTTGCGCGGGCCGTTTTGGAACAGATTCCCGCTGCGGCGCACCCCATGGATGTGTTGCGTACCTATACTTCGGTCTTGGGCACTATTTTTCCGGAGCGGGATGACCATGCAACTGCAGGCGCCCGGGATATTGCCGACAGGCTGTTGGCGTCCTTCTCCAGTGCACTGCTCTATTGGTATCATTACGCCGTCCGCGGACGGCGTATCGAGGTGGAGGTCGATGATGATACCGTAGGTGGGCATTTTTTGCACTTGTTGCATGGCAAGGCGCCCTCCCTTTCGTGGGTAGATGCCATGCAAGTGTCGCTCATCCTCTATGCGGAACACGAGTTCAATGCGTCGACTTTTACGAGTCGCGTCGTCGCCGGCACGGGTTCGGACATGTACTCGGCCATAACGGGGAGCATCGGCGCACTGCGCGGTCCGAAGCATGGGGGCGCCAACGAGGTTGCGTTCGATATACAGAGCCGTTATGAGGACACCGCCGCCGCCGAAGCGGATATCCGCGAGCGCCTAGCCCGCAAGGAAGTGATCATCGGATTTGGGCATCCCGTCTATACCATTGCTGATCCGAGAAATAAGGTGATCAAGGCGGTCGCGAAGCGACTTTCTGAAGAGGCTGGTGATATGCGTCTTTTTGACATTGCTGAGTGCGTGGAAACTTTGCTTTGGGATGAAAAACGAATGTTTCCTAACTTGGACTGGTTTTCGGCCGTATCTTACCACTTGATGGGCGTACCGACCTCGTTTTTTACCCCACTTTTTGTCATTTCCCGTGTGACAGGCTGGAGCGCGCACGTTATCGAACAGCGCGATGACGGAAAAATAATTCGTCCGAGCGCGAACTACGTCGGCCCAGAAGATAAAACTTTTGTTCCGCTGGAGAAGCGGTGATTCGATAGATATCTTAATTGAATAGTGATATAAAAATAAATAAATACATACATGTCTTCACCAATCTCGAATGAACGTCCGGATACCGATCAGGTTATCGTGGATATCGTCGATTACGTACTGGATTACGAAATCACAAGCGACCTCGCGTTCCAAACCGCGCACTACTGCTTACTGGATACGCTAGGATGCGGTTTAGAAGCCCTGACGTATCCGGCCTGTACCAAACTGCTTGGGCCGGTGGTACCCGGTACGATTGTCCCCAACGGGGCAAAAGTACCTGGCACTCCTTACCAACTAGATCCAGTGCAGGCAGCGTTCAATATTGGCGCCATGGTACGTTGGCTCGACTTTAACGATACGTGGCTTGCCGCCGAATGGGGGCACCCTTCAGACAATTTGGGAGGGATATTGGCGGTAGCTGACTGGCTGTCGCGGACGGCCGTGTCTCAAGGCAAAGCACCGCTATCAGTACGCGACGTGCTGGATGCCATGGTGCGGGCGCACGAAATACAAGGGGTCATGGCGCTGGAGAACTCGTTTAATCGGGTCGGGTTGGACCATGTTCTGTTGGTTAAGCTGGCGTCCACTGCCGTAGTCGGCAAGTTGATTGGACTGAGCCGCCAGGAACTCTTAAACGCCGTGTCGCATGCTTTCGTGGACGGTCATGCCCTTCGTACCTATCGGCATGCTCCCAATACGGGCAGCCGCAAGTCATGGGCGGCCGGTGACGCCACCTCGCGTGCCGTTCGCCTGGCATTGGTGGCCAAGACGGGGGAGATGGGTTACCCCTCTGTACTGACGGCGAAAACCTGGGGTTTTTATGACGTCTTGTTTAAGGGAAATGTTTTCAAATTCCAGCGCGGATACGGCTCGTACGTGATGGAGAACATCCTGTTCAAGATTTCGTATCCGGCAGAGTTCCATTCGCAGACGGCCGTGGAGGCGGCCATGACGCTGCATGGAAAATTGCGGGAGCGGGGCAGAACGGTGGATGATATCCAGCACATCCGCATCCGCACGCACGAGGCTGCTATTCGCATTATCGACAAGCGCGGACCGCTTCACAACCCCGCCGACCGCGACCATTGCCTGCAGTATATGATTGCCGTGCCGCTGATTTTTGGCCGATTGACGGCAGCAGACTACGAAGATAACGTCGCAGCTGATCCTCGCATCGATATTTTGCGCGACAAAATGGTGACCGAAGAAGATCAGCAGTTCACCCGGGACTACCACGACCCCGAGAAGCGTTCGATTGCGAACGCACTGACCGTAACCTTAACGGATGGCACGGTGTTGGATGAAGTGCAAGTGGAATACCCCATCGGCCACAGACGCAGACGCGCCGAGGGAATCCCGGTACTAATCGAAAAGTATAAAACGAATGTGGCGCGGATATTCTCCGCCAAGCAACAAGAACATTTGCTAGACGTCTCTTTGGATATCGAGCGGCTCGGCGCCCTTCCGGTCCACGAGTTTGTGGATATGATGGTGCCTGGCCAGCATTGACCAGCAATGATGCGGCGGAAACTTTTATCGTAGCGTTTAAAACGCTACTTTTGGGATGAACACTTTGGGAAGGAGGAACTATGCCAATCGGGGATAGTGATGTGTTGTACGAGGACAATCACTTGATCGCCATCAATAAGCGGGCTGGGGTTATCGTGCAGGAGGACACGACGGGAGATCTGTCCTTGGAAGACATGGTGAAAAACTACATCGCTGAAAAATACAAGAAGCCGAACGGCGCTTTTTTGGGCGTGCCACATCGGCTCGATAGGCCCGTGAGTGGTCTAATCCTCTTTGCGAAGACCAGCAAAGCGCTTGACCGGCTGAATAAGCTGTTTAAGGCCCGGGAGATGAAAAAGACCTACTGGGCGGTGGTCCGCCAAACACCCGAGCATGCCGAAGGCAAGTTAGTACACTGGCTGGTACGTGATCGGGACCGCAATATCACACGCGCATACGAAAAGGGGGTCGATGGAGCGAACCGAGCCGAGTTGGATTATAAAGTAATAGGCTTTTTAGATGGCTACTGCCTGATCGAGGTGTATCCGTTGACCGGGCGCACCCATCAAATACGCGTACAGTTATCCTCAATGGGCTGCCCGATCGTTGGCGACAACAAATACGGATACCCACGAGGTAGCCTGAAGCGCAGCATATGCTTGCATGCAAAGGCGCTTGAGTTTATTCATCCGGTTCAAAAAGAGCCGATTAAGCTCACTGCGCCGTTGCCCAAAGATGGATTTTGGGATAAGTTCCAGCAATTTGACAAGTAGACGCTCTTAAGGTGTTGATCCGATAGGATTAAACGAAAAGACGGAATAAAACGATAGCTAATGTGGACTGAATCAGAGGGAGTGCTTTACCAACGTTTTGAATTCGGCGATTTTTCCCAGGCGTTCGCCTTCATGGGGCGGGTGGCGCTATTGGCCGAATCCCATCAGCATCACCCGCGTTGGACCAATGTCTACAATCGGGTAGATATCTGGTTGTCCACCCACGAGGCGGGAGGCAAAATTACGGAGAAAGACAGGAAGTTGGCCCAAGCAATTGACGAACTAGTGTAATGGAGCAAC
Source organism: uncultured Sphingobacteriaceae bacterium (assembly GCA_964423925.1). Taxonomy (GTDB): domain Bacteria; phylum Bacteroidota; class Bacteroidia; order Sphingobacteriales; family Sphingobacteriaceae; genus CAYRGQ01. The sequence goes on from CAYRGQ010000052.1 coordinate 18,433, forward strand.
AAAACCGACGGACGTTTACGGCTTTGGGAGGTTTTAACAAAGTGCTCTTGTTCGTGGTGCTGGTCTTCCTGGTGATGCACTACGCCCAAAGTTTCCTCATCCCCGTTGTAACTAGCGCCTTGTTGGCGATGTTATTGGTGCCGGTGTGCCGTAAGCTGGAAAGCTGGAAGCTGAGCCGCGCCCTGTCGGCCGCATTAGCCGTGCTCGTCACGCTTTCCGTTGTGGTCGGTGTCATTTATGTGCTTATCCATGAGCTCGTGATTATGAGTAAGGAGCTTACCGCTATCGGCGACGGCCTCACGCGTGCCCTAGAAAAGGTTCAAGTCTACGTGTCCGAACATTTTAGGGTTTCCGTAGCTCGGCAGCGGGCTTACCTACAGGACCAGATTTTGACATGGACTAATGTGGCAGGGAAGCAACTGGGGGGGCTATTTTTCTCGATCATTTCTGTACTGGGCAATTTGCTGATCATTACGGTATATACCGTGCTGATGTTGATTTATCGTAGCCGCTTCAAATGCTTCGTACTGAAATTGGTACACCGCTATGCAGGGGATGAGAGCGTCAGCAAAGCCCAACATATAGTCGAAAAAATTACTCTGGTGTCCAGCCGATATGTTTCGGGTGTCTTTTTGGTTGTACTTATTCTTTCGGTGACGTATTTCATCGGGTTGACAATCATTGGCATCGAAAACGCGCTGTTTTTTGCGATTATCGCTGCACTTATCAACATCATTCCCTACATCGGATCGGTAGCCGGCGGGGCCATAGTCGTGGCGTATACGTTGCTCACCCGCGACACCCTTACCGTTCCCATCATTACCACGGTGTTCTTTACGGTTGTGCAACAGCTCGACAGCTACGTCCTGACACCGAAGATCACCGGCGGACAGGTGCAGCTAAGCCCCTTATTTACCATCATGGTCCTGCTGCTGGGCGGCATGGTGTGGGGTGCGGCGGGGATGATTCTGTTTATTCCCATCTTGGGTGTATTAAAGGTAGTGTTTGATAATGTAGCGTCGCTGAAGCCGTACGGTTATCTCATCGGGGATAAGTAGGCCAGGCTTGGGGTAGTTGCAAGTCGGTTAGTTTTCGCCCGAAAGCAGGAGGGCCAGCATTTCGGCCGTATTGCGTACTTCTAGCTTGTGTAGGATATTTTTGCGGTGTGTCATCACCGTATGGACCGACAGGAAAAGTTTTTCCGCGATTTCGTTGTTGGTGTAGCCGCTGCGGATCAGGTCGACGATTTCGATCTCGCGCTTGGATAACTTAAACCTGTTTGTATACTTGTCCTTGAAGAGGTTAGACACATCTTCGACGGTGCACGTCGTCTTGTCGTAATCAAATATGTTCTCGCCGGCCACGATGCGCTTGATGGTGTCAATCAAGTGTTGAGCGTCTGCATCTTTGTGGAGGTATCCGTTGATATCCAGCTCTCTGCACTTTGTATAAATAGCGTTGTCCGCATACATGCTGAGCACCACGATCTTGGATTGAACGTTGTTGTTGCGAAGGATGCGAATGGTTGAAGCGCCGTCAAGGACGGGCATATTGAGATCGACCAAGACTACGTCGACATCATTATTCCGTAGGTATTCGGCAAGTTCCTTGCCGTTTGAACAAATCTTTGCGACTACCAACTCTCCATCGGAATGTAGGATGGAAGCGATACCTTCGGCAAAAAGCTTGTGGTCATCGGCAATGGCAACACGTATCATGCGGACTCAGGAGTTAATGGGTACAGTCAGTTCTACAATCGTTCCTTGTCCGCAGAGCGACGTGATCCGGACGTTGCCACCGATAAGCTGTGCGCGGTCTCGAAGATTTGCTAGCCCTGTTC
>CAYRGQ010000053.1:0-7077 GCA_964423925.1 uncultured Sphingobacteriaceae bacterium
AAATACGATTAAAACTAACCTTGTTAATTGTTTTGATGTTTGTCTGTGGTTACGGCTTTACCCAGTCGCCAATTGAAATTGCCATCGAATGGAACGCGTGTCCTTCAGACGGGAAAATAAATGTCAACAACGCCGTTTTAAAGGCGCTTAATATTACTAAGGGGACGGGTGAAGTCGTTGGGAATACATTTCGGTTTTCTTCGAGTGGTGCAGGGCGTATTAGTTTCTCATTAGATAGTGCGAGTTTGCACTTAGGTAGTGATCCTACCGTGGTTAACTTGGGCACTTCCCAGGCATCTTTTTCATTTTTCGTGCGCGATGTTACGTCGGAGTACCCCATCTATATACCCGCATACGGCGTTGTTGTCTTGAATGCCGATGATCCACGGTCTTACGATGCCGTCGCAGGGGCGGTTTTATCAAGAAAGCCCAAGACCAAAATCCAACAGCTTACCGACGCGCGAGAGGAGACCTCCTTCGCTTCCGTGGAAAATCGTACGCGGGACATGTCGGTGCCGACTTGGTTGGGTACCAGTCGTGATTTTCGTATTTTCCAGATCACGGAAGCCCTGTCGGACCTGTCGCCGGGTGAGGCTAACATCATCTCGCCACGAAGGTCGGTTACGGCGGTAACGTTGCCCGAAACCGAAGACCAGGCCGTTAATTACCTGTACACGGTGGGGCGCGGGGTCGGTGTGCAAGACAATATATCGCGCCGTTTGGAGCAGGGGTCGCTGCCCATATTGCATAGTACGTTGACGGACGATGACATCCAATACCATTCTACCTTGTTTGTAGGCTTTGAGAAATCGGCCCTTTCGCTCGGGTCGCAATTCGGTACCGACTTTTTGGTGGCCGATAGCCATAGCGGCGGACACATGTTTACTGAGAGCCAGCGGCAATTGCTCACAGAGCGGCAAGACAAGGTGCTCAACCCGGATGAAGAAACGGTACTGTATTTCCGGTCGGAAGCAGTCAATTCTGGTACCGTTCCCCGCTATGCCTGGTTTAAGGCGCCGCGACCGGGCACGGGATGGCATCACAAAAAAGACTATACGTTCGACGCCAAGAAAGGTTTCTCCACTTATGCATCCGGCCGGGTATTTAGCATTGCTCGGTTAAACGGCCAACCCTTGCATAACGAAGAGATTGCTGTCCTCATAGCACCAGGCGAAAAAGTCGTCTTTGAATTTTATGTCCCGCACAGCCCCATCGATCAGGCGCGAGCTACGGCACTCGCCAACCAGTCGTTTGATCAACGATATATCGAAGCGAAGAAGTTCTGGCAAGACAAGCTTGCGCAAGCGGCAACCATCCAGCTGCCCGAAAAGCGTATCGAAGAGATGATCAATGCGGGGTTGTTACACCTTGACCTGATCACATTCGGAAATGATCCTGATGAGACCTTGGCCCCTAATATAGGGGTATATTCTCCCATTGGCACGGAGAGCTCGCCGATTATTCAGTTTTACAACTCAATGGGCTGGAATGACGTCGCAAAGCGCTCACTCACCTATTTCTTAGACAAACAGCATGACAATGGGTTCATCCAAAACTTTGGCGGTTATATGGTCGAGACAGGTGCTGCGCTTTGGACCATGGGTGAATACTTTAGGTATACTGACGATACGGACTGGGCTCGGAAAGCGGCACCTAAATTGTTGAAATCGGCGGATTACCTCATCGCTTGGCGAAACGATAGCAAGAAGGACGAACTGAAAGGGCGCGGCTACGGCATGATTGCTGGAAAGGTAGCCGACCCGGAAGACCATTTCCACCAATTCATGCTAAACGGGTATGCGTACATGGGTATGAGTCGGGTCGCTGAAGTGCTAGTGGCCATCGGCCATGCAGATGCCCACCGGATTGCAAAGGAAGCGGCAGCGTGGAAGGCGGACATTCGCGAATCTTTCTTTAACGTGATGGCCCTTTCGCCGGTCGTGCCGCTTGGCGATGGCACCTGGTGCCCCACGGCTCCTCCATGGACGGAGGCCGTCGGACTTCGAGCACTCTATTTGAAGCCGGAGGTGTTTTGGTCCCATGGTACCGTTTCGGTATCGGATGCGATGCTTGGGCCGCTCTATTTGGTGTTTTGCGAAGTGCTGGATGTCGATGAGCCCGCAGCCAAAATGCTGCTGGACTACAACAGTGAGCTTTTTTACCAAGGCAATGCGGCCTTCAGCCAGCCCTACTACAGTCGCCATAATTGGATGCAGGCGAAGTTGGGTATGACCAAGCCGTTCTTAGAGACGTACTACAGTACATTTGCGGCTTTGGCCGACCGCGAAACATATTCCTTTTGGGAACATTTGTATAAATTGTCTCCTCATAAAACCCATGAAGAAGCTTGGTTTCTAATGGAAACTCGATGGATGCTCTATTTGGAAGACGGGAATGCGTTAGACATATTTAAGACCATACCCCGGGCTTGGATGGCCGATGGCGAAGAGATTTTGCTGGATGGTGTATGGAGCTACTTCGGTCCCCTGCGAGTGGAAGCGAAATCAAATCTAACGGAAGGGTACATCGAGGCGACCGTTGAAAGCACGGGAGATCGGAAACCTGAGACAGTTCGCGTTAGGCTGCCGCATCCGGACAATAGAAAGCCCGTCCAAGTTAAGGGAGGGACGTACGACGAGAAAACAGAGAGCGTCATAGTGAGCAACTTCTCTGGAAAAGCAACGGTCCGGCTAACGTTTTAATATCTGAAAGCCATATAGACTGTCACTTATCAATAAAATGCCGCCAGTGATTCTCACTAAAATGCCGCCAGTGATTCTCACTAAAATGCCGCCACTGAAAGCATTACGATAATCACCACATGATCCCGGTGTGGAAACGCGATACAGTCATTCTCAGGTGTGTTTAGAAATACGCGTCGTAATTAAAAAAACCAGCGAGTGCGCTGTTTGGCGACCCGCTGGTTTTCTCCGTTTCAGGGTTAATGAAGTTTTTATTCTACGACCAGCACGCCTTTCATGATCCGCCAGTGTCCCGGGAAAGTACAGATAAATGGGTACTCGCCCGGTTGATCGGGTGCGGTAAAATCCAACTGGTAGACTTCACCTGCATTCACTAAAGGGGTCGCAAACAACACTTCGGGCATGTCTGGAATAAACTGGCGTTCATATCCGTCGGGGAGGGCGGCCATGGCATCCGCCGCTTTCCCAACTTTTTCCATCGCGCCTGGCTTCACCCACACAATATTGTGGGGCATCTGGTCACTATTGTCGAAAAGCAGGGATACGGACTTGCCGGCCTGAACGGTGAGGACTTCCTTATCAAAAACCATTTGTCCGGGGAGCGCCTTTATTTCAAGTACGATGTCTGCGAGCGGCTGGTCGGATTTTTTTAGCGTTGGGCTAGTGGTCGGCGCGTCGGTCACAAGGAGGTCGGCATGTTTCGCCCGGAAGTCCTCCACTGCTTTGACTCCTGATAACAATTCGAAATCAGCCGGCATTAAGGGGGCATAGCCATAAATACTGTGGTTGGGGTCATCCGTGATGAAGCCGGGTACGCGCAGATCGTCCGCCGCGGCAAGTGGCCTAAGCAACGCATAGGCTTTTTCTGGCTCGTCTGCCAGAAAATGCTTATCACGCCGGAACATCTCCATCCAAATGGGCTTGAGGTGTTTGAACGACTCGATCAATGCGTAGTTGATGTAGTCGTCTGCCGGGTGTTCCGTCACATCGAGCAAGGCGTGGATGGTCTTCTCATCAGGGATGTGGCTTAGTGCCACCACCGCTTCCAGCCGCACTCTGGGCGAAGAATCCTTGGACATTTCTATTAGTCTATCGTGGGCATCGTTAATGGCTGGAGCCCAATAATGCAATACCCGAGTGGCGGCTGCGCGGACGGTAGCCTGTTCGCTTTGCAACAAAGACTCAAGGAGCGTCGGGTTGGGGGTGTTAAATTGTTGGTACACCCAGAGACCTTCCAGTCGATGTTGTTCCACTTCGGGGTGCGAATGGTCCAGGCCTGCGATCCAGTTATCCACGGAAGGCAACACTTCTTCCGCCGAAAATTCCCGCAACTCCCTCCGGGCGCGATAAATGGTCCGGTCTTCCGGTGCCTTGAGCTGATCGAGCAACTCGCCGATCTGCAGGCGTGTCATGTCAATTGGCTTAAGGGTTGGTGTGTCGCGGTGGGTGATTCGCCAAATCCTGCCGCGCGTTTGGTCGCGGTTCGGGTCGCGAAAGGCTTGTTCGCCGTGCTGGATGATGGGGTCGTACCAGTCCACCACGTATAGGGCTCCGTCGGGCCCGAACTGCAGATCCACCGGCCTGAAGTTGGGGTCGGTTGACTGCAATAGGGGGGAGGTCTCTTCGCCCACTAACCCGCTTCCTTGCGTACTTATTTTATGTTGACGCACGCCTTGGAAACCGATGAAGGTGTTGAAAAGCACATTCCCTTGCACGTCAGCCGGAAAGGCCCGGCTAGAAACAATCTCCATGCCGCATGTTTTTGGTTTGGACGGCGAGGTAAGGAAGTCTTTCATGCCCATGTGCTTTTTGGGGTAGTCAATCGCGGTGGTGAGCGGTGGCGCGAAGTAGTTCATTCCTGTCGAGACATCTGCAATGAGATGGGTGCCGTCGCGCATGAACACATTACCCCAAGGGTTCGCGTAGGGGTAGGAGATGTATTCATCAAACTTCATTGTCCTCGGCTCATACCTCCAGGTATTCCCGTACGCGCCCCGGCGCGGACCGTAGGGTGTTTCCACTTGTGTATGCAGGAATGTGCCCATATGCATATACAATGCGCCATCAGGGCCCCAGGTATAGGTGTTTAGCGTATGGTGCGAGTCTTCCGTACCGAACCCCGAAAGCAAGAGCTTGCGTACGTCGGCGCGTCCGTCCCCATCGGTGTCCTGTAGGAATACGAAGTCTGGCGCTTGCGTCAGGTACACGCCGCCATCACCCAGTTCGAAACTGAGCGGCAAGTACAGGCTGTCGGCAAAGACGGTATGCTTGTCGGCCTTGCCGTCACCGTCCACGTCTTCCAGCACCACAAGCTTATCATCCGGAGGAACACCGGGGCTGTAGTGGGGGTAAGAGGGCATACTGGCTACCCACAGGCGGCCTTTCCCATCAAAGGTTATGGACACGGGGTTGGCGATCGGAAAATCCAGCTCAGAGGCAAATAACTCCACTTCATAACCCTCGGGAAGGACGAAGCTTGATTTCGCGATCTCTAGATCCTGCTGTGTGGTTTCCACCTTCGGTTTATTTGCCGCATTTCCGAGGTGCACAATGGCATTGATGGCTGCTTGGTTGATTTTTCCGGCGTCTTTGGCGCCCATCCAAACCAAACTGTCCAATCGTACGACCATCTCGTCAATTTGCTGCAATTCGGACGGCAATGACGAGCCTCCCGCCCATTCGCGGCGGCGCCCGTAGATGTATTCACCGTTCTGCGCTTTATGGCGATAGAAGAAGTGTTGGTTTTTCGTAGCGACCAGGTTTTTCAAGGCGGTCGTTTTACCGTCGCTCTCCCACTGGTTAACGGGGAAGCTGAGCTTTTCGGCCATCAGCTCGCTGACGATGCGGTAGCCTGCGTCATTAAGGTGTATCCCGTTTGTTGTCAGGGAATCGGCGGAGGCCATCAGCTCACGCGTGGGGGTGTATAAATCGATAAAGCGGATGCCCAATGCGCGCGCCACCTCACGCATACCTTGGGAGTAAGCCTTTAGGCTGCGATTATGATCGGTGGGGTCAGGCAAAAACCCACCCAGCTTCTCATGGGCAATTGGCGACACTAAGATAATCTCGGGTGCGCTCGCTCCATCGTATCGATGATGTTGCATGCCGGATAGTAGGCGTTGGAGGTCTTCTTTAAAGGCGTCGAGGCTATCGAGGCCCTTGAAGGCTTCGTTCAGGCCAAAACAGGCGACGATTATGTTGGCCTGCTGCTGATGGAGGTGCTCGTCGAGCGTACCGAAGTGTAGCGGGCGGGGCCGGAGGTTGACCTCATCCGCGCTCCAGCCCAAGTTGCGGACGCGCAAGTCTCGATCGGGGAAACTTTGGTGGAGTAAGGTTTCAAAATAGTTGCTGCGTTGAAGCCCTTCTGCAAACGCGTTGCCAACGATAACGATATTGCTGCCAGTTGCGGGTTCGAGGGGCTCAATCTTGTCTGGAACAGCACAGGAGAAAAATAAAGAAGTGAGGGCTACGCCGAGTCCATATGTAAGGAAGGTTTTCATAATTCTGCCGATATGAGTGTGTATTAAAGGTTACTGATAAATTTCTGGCACGTCAATCAAGGTTCGTAAATACATAAGCTTGGAGCCTTTGACATTCGGATGGTGGTAGATAGTGCCCCAGTCGTAATCTTCGAGATACATGGTGCTAGTATCGACGTCGATTCCATCAAAGCCAATAGAGGTGGCGATATCAAACTTGCAACCCTTGATGTTGTATTTTTGTCGGATACGCTCGATTAACGCATTTTCTGGTACCTGCGTGCCGCTTTCGTTGGATGGAATGTTGTTCAATATCGGTATCGAGCCTTGGGATCGGATATATTCGACCAGTTCACTCAAGTTCTCTTCCGTGTTGCCTCCATTCGTACCGATCGTGACCATGACATATTTTGCGCGAACAAAAGGCAGTTCATTTTTAATACGATTTAACACTTCGTTGATGGTGGTGCCGCCGCGGCCACTACTCATAGCTTTGCCCGGCACCCGGTTGATAATCAGTTGCGTCCACGCAAACGGATAGTCCGCCGTAGGGAAGTAACCTTCGGGCTGCGTAATAGAATCGCCGTACATTAATAGCGTGAGGTCTGATTTTCCCGCTAATACAGTGATTTGTTTGACGAGCAGTTCTGTTCCGGCATTCATCCCTACACAATAGTAGTCGTGTTGCATGCCTACGTAGAAGCCTCCCGGTGCAGCACCGGCGCCCGCGCCACCCGAACCATTCATGGTTGCTTCGAGTGTAGCCGATTCACCCGTGAAGAGGTCAATCATCGTCAGCGTTGAGGTTTGGTAATGGCGGCTGACTTCGACGAGGTATTCGTGCGCGGGATTAAGAAAGGCGACGTGCTTTTCCACTACCGGGTCCGTGCCGATCC
>CAYRGQ010000053.1:7087-20212 GCA_964423925.1 uncultured Sphingobacteriaceae bacterium
CCGCGATCAAGGGATCGGACCGTGCGGCCGCCATGCGCGCCGAAATCGCCCTGATTACTCCGAAACACAGCCACACAGTCGTCAGAAAACTGCACATGGTACCGTACGGTCCTTTCAGCGAGTGCGTAGTACCGATCTAACTTAACGAGGCTAGAAGTACTACGGATGCGTAAGCCCGCCTCGTCAAACTGCGCATCGTCGCCCTCCACAATTAGATCCGGGTGGGATTCTTTGTTTGAGATTACCTGATCAAACAATATGGGGGTGGGGGGCTTGGGGACTGCGGCGCACAGGATCTGCAATGCGGCCACGTTAATCAAGCACAATACGAACGGGAACGGTCTGGAAAATCTCATGGGTTACTTAATCGATAAAGTTCTAAAAAAAATAGCTGCCGTGGGGTATAGATTACTCATCCCGATTTCTCCCCACTCTGGGAGACTCGATATCGAAATGGTTAACCGTACTGATACTGATTTCGGATTCCGCACCCGCAAGTGCGGTAACGACCGTTTTAAGTTCGGGTAGGTTGCTCATCGGGATAGCGTCATCACCATTGGTGTCGAAGCGCTGATAGGGTCCGGTCTCCGGAAAGCGGGCAATCAACCGATCGCCCTGATAAATGTTGAACTGTTTGATTCCCGATTGGATGTCTGCCCACGCTTGCCATTGCAGCTCGAGGGCTGCGTTATGTAGGCGGCGGTAGATCAATTCGAAAGGAGGGGGTGGGGGTGAGCGGTCTACAACAGTGCCGGTAATGATATATTCTTTCCATTGGGTGGCCACAAGCGAATCTGGCAACCACGACAGGGTCCTTGGTGAAACAGGGGCATTTGTATAGGCGTAGGTTTTATGGCTGGCGGTATCGCCTAGCCAGCCGCTCCTTTCGTCTACGGTGCGCATTGAGTGATAAGCCACCGTCGAGCCTAGTGGCAGACGCTTTTCGAGCACCGACTCATAGAACGGCAAGGCCATGTAACGAACGAAGCTATAATTATGGTTTTGGTGGGGGGTGGGCGCGATACTCACCAATCCGCCCGCCGACCGCAGGCGCCGGAAGGTGTTTGAAGCGGTTTGCCAACATGCGACCTCCGGGGTGTTGATGTCATTTGCCCCTGCATGCCGTATCATAACGGGGATTTTCAACGCTTCCGCTGGGTATTCCCATTGGGGGTCAAATGCTGGCGAGTAGCAGAAGGAAGCCAAAACACGCGTGGGGTAATCCCGCATCATGCCCAATACCCAATACCCTCCACCTGAATGCCCCCAGAGTAACCACGGCACGTCAATCAACTCCGGATGACCGGAAACACGACCGATTTGTTCCAATGCGCGAATTAGGGACGATCCCGATCCGGATTGAGGATCTCGCCACACGTGGCATCCTGATTCGAAATACAAGTCCGGACCGACGATGGCCAGTCCCCATTTTTTCGCAAAAGCCTGGTATTGCACGTCGTAAGCCGTGGATACTCCCCGTCCCTCCATGCCGCAGCCATGTTGGTGGACGAAAATGCCGCGTAGGGTATCCACGCCTGCGGGAATATATACGGTATATACGGACGAATCCTTGCCGGAGCCATCTAGCATCCCTAACCGATACACCACGCCGTTTGCGAGCTGCGCCTGAATCGTCGCATCGCCCTCCAGAGAAACGGGCACATCCGCAGCACCGGTGCGCACAAAGCCCAAGGTCAGGCAAACCGCTAGCCAGCAAATTGCGCTGTTTTTCGCTAAGGCCGATTTTAAGTAAAGATTAGGGGACGTGCTTTTACTTGCCATAGCTGTAACTAAGTCGGCCGATTGGGGCGCTGTCGCCCGTGACATAATAATCCATAATGTCGTCAAAATTGGTGACGTTGTCTGCAACTTTGAATTCGATCTGACACTGACCGGTTGTGAGCCCTAGGTGCTGCAAAGGGATAGCTACTTGCATGACGTTGCCGGAGACAACGTAGTCCGCTTCGCCTGAGGTAGTCCATTCGTAGCCACCGGTAGATCGTTCTACCGACGTTTTCCCGGCGCCGGGGTTGCGGTTGACGATATAGTTGTAGCCTGCGAAATTAGTCTCCACCGCCCCATGCGTGCGGATGAGAATATTCATCCAGTTCTGGTCGCGACCGTTATAACTTGTGATGTCGGCAAGCGTCTCAATTCTGAAGTATAGGTTTTTTCGGTCGTGAGCTACCTTGATTTCCACGATGTCATTGCGGTTGCTGTTGTCGGTATACGTGCCCGTGCCGGCTGCATTTTCAAAATTCCGCGGTATGGCGTCGCCCGCAAAGTCGACATAGCTCTCCTTTACCTTTGCCCACTGCCGAGGATTGAGATCGTGGATATCGATTTTAACTTTGCTAGGGCGGTGGGTCTTGCTTTTTGGTTCGAATTTGAACTTTCGGACATTTTGTGCCAGTTGCAAATAGAAATTGTCTGCATAGCCACCTTTCATCATTTCGATGTCACGCGAATACTCAGCGTTATAGACGTCTACAAAAAACACCTCATTGGCGTCGTTAACGTACTTAATAGCCATCCACTCATTAAAGGAAGTGACCAGCACATTGTCAACGGGCTCAGTACTTTCAAAAACACCATTCCACATGGTTTGGAAACTGGTGCCTTCGGCCCAGTTGGGATTGACTTCCTTAGAGGCGTTGTCATACCCACGGTTGCATTCCGGGTGCATACTGCTGGCGTAGATAACCGAATGGCTGTGTTGCGCTACGGGTACCGCTACGGTGCCACTGTGATTCCATTGTGGATGCTGCCAGCTCATCCAGGGGATGGAATTTTCGTTAAATTCACCATTCGGCCATTGTGATTCACGGACGTCGAAATACGCTTGCATCTCCGGCGTGATGTATTCGGTAAAGCCGTCGGGCGGGTGGAGCATCGCCTCAAATCGCGTTTGGTCGGAGGCATTCCCGTTGTTTTCCGTTATGCCAATAATCATGGGCTTGCCCTCCGGTTTCAACCATACGTCTTCATACTGGCCAGACTTGTAGAACGCGTTATAAAGTTTCTCTACCGCCACGCCCGAATGCGAGTTTGTGTAAAAGACGACTTTCGGTACGGCAAATCCCTGTCTCTGGAATTTCAAAAGCGTCGCCAACAAGTTGTGCGTTGGCGTTTCATAGATCACATTGTTCGTCGCATCGATACACAAATAATCGATACCCGCCTGGGTGAGCAACTCAATATGCCTGACCACAATCCAGGGATCACTCATACTGTAATAGCCGTAGAGCGGTTCACCCCAGAAATGAAATTCGTTCAACGGGCTCTCGGCGTTGCCTGCCGGATCGTGAAGTGACGTGGGGTCGGTGTCCAACATCCGCTGGATGTCATATATGCCCCGTTGGCCGGACTGGTGCTGGCCTAGCCAAGCAGAATAAAATATGCCTACCTGCTTCTGTGGGCCTTTGGTGGGTTGTGCCGGCTCTATTCGCCTGCCTAGCGCGTCGGTAGCCGCAAGTTGCATCCGCGAAAACCGATTGTTTGCCCCTTCGTTAATACCCTGCTTTTGTGCCATCAGCGGCAAACCGGTGGCCACCATGAGGGCCGTCGAAAGTATCCATTTCATCTATTGTTCCTTAGTTCGTATGATCCGTTCGTGACGCAACCCTGCCGGAAAAGCTGGGCAGCCCTCACATGTCCATTCTCGTGCCTTTGCTAGCGGCTACGGATTATAAAGCCGTATATGCCTGACCACTGCTATTGCCATGCGGCGGGCTGTACCATTCCCGTCATTTTCTTGGCATCTTCCAGCGGAATGGGCATTACCAGATACTTGTCGGTATACGACTGATAATCCCTTATTTTCTTGCGCTCGTAGCTGAATGAACCATCTTCTTCCTTCGTGATCCGCATTCCGGTCACAAATCGGTTTGTCTGGTCCAGGATTTTCCAGCGGCGCTGGTCATTAAAGCGATACTGACCTTCCAGGCAGTACTCCACGCGACGCTCGTTGCGGATGCGCTCGCGTATGAAGTCCTGGGTGTTGACAAATTCCGCCACCTCTTGTATGCGCGGCTGCTGCGCACGTTCACGGATTACATTCAAGGCCTCCATGGCACCTTCCAGGTCGTTGAGTTCACACAGTGCCTCGGCCAGCTGCAGATAGAACTCGGCGAGTCGGAAAAACACCCAGTGTGTTGGTTCGTGTCCCTGGCTGCCACCTGGTCCCCAAAATTTGATCTGTTTGTCTTTTCCACTGTAGTAGCCGGTGCATGAGCGTTGCGTTTCTTGCGAGATGACGTCATTGAAGCCATTCCGGCCGCCTACGAATGTTTCGATGATATAAGGCTCTGTACAATTGTAAGGCACCCCGTAGTCCATCATGTTGTGTACGATATTGATGTAGAAACGGGCGTCACGGTTAGCGTAGGGGTCGCCGCCTTTTGCTTCACTGTATCCCGCGGCGGATGCGCCCGGCGTGACGGTGACGCGGGTACGCGTGTCGTCATCATAGGTGACGGGAAGTGAACCATTTTTCATTTCAAACGCGTCCACCAATTCCTGGGTAGGCGACTCGCCGCAGTTCCACAAGTGGTTGATGTTGGCATAGGGGTAGCTACCCACATCTACGCCATTTGCGTTGTTAATGTGCGAGTTGTCCGCCCACGCTCGCCAGATGATTTCCGATACTGGCGTGGCATGCGCGCCGATAAACAGTCGCTTGTAGTCGTCCATGCTGACCAGGCTGTATTGCGGTAGGCTGATTACGTCTCTCGCGGCATCCGCTGCGCGCTGCCACTTCGCCCGATCATTCTCTGGGTTGTTGAGGAGGCTGGCATTGTACAGCAGAACGCGTGCCCGTATGGCATAGGCGATGCCATTGTCCACTTTACGTGCGTCCTGGGATGGTTGTCGGTCGGGGAGGATCCGTGAATTAATTACATCGAGCAATTCGGATTCGATCTGCGAAGCAATCTCGTCATAGGTAGGCCTTCTCAGCGTGTTCCAGCCCATGTAGGTTGGCTCGAAGGGTTCTGTGACCCAGGGCATAGGTCCGTAGAACTCGAGCAGGTTCATGTAATACCAGCACCGCAATATACGCGCTTCGGCTATCCATGTTTGCCGCTCCTGATCGGTTATCACGGTCGATTGCGGAAGATACTTAATGGCATTGTTGGCCAAGCGGATGCCGCGCCAGAAATCTGGCCAGAGCTGCTCGCTCGGCGAAGACCAAGGCCAATTAATTACGGGATTGGACAAGGATAGCGATCCGTTATGCCACTCGTATGCGTTGAAGGTGGCCGCCCAAAACGCATTGTCGGTGAGCGTCTCTATGGGGTTCATCACAAAGGATATCTGATCCCTTGCTTGATAGATTTCGCCGTAAGCCGCATCGATTAGGCCCTTGCTTCGGTTATAATTTGTCAGCACCTGTTCAATCGTGGTTTGGCCGTCAGGGGTTTTCTCCAGGACCTTTTCACAACTATACAGGGACGCGCTAACTAGCGATATGAAGAAAATTAAACGTATATTTCTCATGATTTGTCGTTTTTAGAAAGTGACATTCAGCCCGAAATTGTAGGCCTTGAACACCGGGTACATTAACTCGTTATTTTGTTCGGGGTCTTGGTATTTGACTGGGTATCGGTCAAAGGTGAGCAGGTTCAATCCGTTGGCATATACGCGGATGGACGCCGCCCCCACCTTGGTGGAGAGATTACCGGGGAGGGTGTAGCCGATTTCCGCATTTTTTAGGCGGATGTAGCTGCCGTCGCGGTACCAGAAGTCTGAAGGCAGCTTGCTAGCTTCGCTTCCTGGATCTAATCGGGGGTAGGTGATGGCCAATCCCTGGTCATAGCGTTCCTGGCTCCAAGCCTCCTTGTGCCATTCGTTGAAGTTATATGTCTCCCAAATCCGTTGCCCAGCCAGGAAATAGCTGCGGTTCGCGACGCCCTGCCACATCATGCTCACGTCGAAGCCTTTGGTTTGGAAGCTGAAGGCGGCGCCAAACGTCCACTCGGGCATCTCGGGTGCACCGATAGGCGCCATGTCGAACTCGCTGATCACGCCGTCTCCATTTAAGTCTTGGTATTTTAGGTCACCAACTTTCGGAGTCGCGCCCACCGGCGATTGATCATGCCAGGCGTCTATCTCTGCCTGAGAATTGAAAAAGCCCGCCGTTTTGTAGCCCCATTGCTGTCCGAGCGGATAGCCGGTGCTTCGCAGGGCGTATGCGTACTCCTCCGGAAGCGTTACCTCGCTCAGGAAAAGAACCTTATTACGATTAAAAGCCCCGTTAAGTCGTACATCAAGCCGCGTATGCGCATTGAAAGTTTGTTGATATCCACCGACAAGCTCGAACCCTTTGTTTTCAATTTTCCCGGCATTCACCCGGGGAAGTATCCCCGAAACAAATACGCCACCCGTACCAAACATACCCGTGGGGACAAGGCCTGTGGCCGAAATCAAGATGTTGTCGCGTTTTTCGTAGAACACGTCGGCCTCGAGGCTAAAGTTCTTTAAAAACCGCATTTCCAAGCCAACATTGGTTTTATTGGCTTTCTCCCAGGCCAAATCGTTGTTGCCAATCTGTGATTCGTAACTGCCGTTCCATAAGGTTAGGAACGCAAATCGGGCGCCGTTCATGTTGTCGTTGCCCACCTGGCCGTACGAAGCACGTAGTTTCGCAAACGAAAGCCAGGGCAGGCCATCTTTGATGAAGGATTCCTCAGAAGCCACCCATCCTGCGGATACAGACGGGAAGAAGCCCATTTTATTGCCCGGGGCAAATTGTTCCGAGCCGTTGTACCCAAAGTTGACTTCAGCGAGATAGCGGTGGTCATAGGCGTAGGTAGCACGGCCCACATAGCCCACATAGTTGTAGGGCAGCTCGATATTGACCACCCGTTGGTAGCGGTTGAACAATAGCAAGCCGGTCACGTCGTGCTTTCCAAACGACCCCGCGTAGTTGAGGGACGCGTCGATGTTAGTCATGTTCCATTGTGACTGGTGTTGGCTGTCTGATAGGCTGCTATTGGAATTTGTTCCCGTGGGCTGGTAAATGGCCCGCGTAGGATCCTCGGGGTCTGGCCGGGCTTCATAGAGCTGATAGGTACGTTGGCGGACCTGTTGGTTGATGGCAGTGGCATCATAGGAGACGACGACCTTGGCCGAGAGGCCTTCCGTCAGGAAATCCAATTTTTGCTCCGCTCCTAGGCTAGCTGTGACCTGATTAGTCAGCGTATTGCGAAAACCCGACCGGTTGAGCATGCCATATGGTACGTTATTGATGTTCCCCCCCTTGAGTGGGGTGGATAGCACTTCACCGTCAGGGCTCAGGTCATTATGGAAATTGCTCGGTGTTTGAAGCAGTGACCCTATGATGATGGAATATCCCGCCACGTCATTCAAGTACCCCGCATTATTGGGTACCATCACCGGGTCGTTTTTCTTCTGCATGTATCCACTTACGTTAAGGAACATGTTGAGCGATTGGTTAATGTTTATGTCAAAGTTAGACCGGAAGTTGACGCGGTTGGCTTTGGACTTCGGATCGTAGTCGTACTCGTTAAACTTCTCGGTTTTGAATATCCCCTCTTGGAATAGGTACCCGACGGTGGTGAAATAGCGCATACGCTCACTGCCGCCACTCACATTGACGTTCACGCGGTTCATGGGGAAGGAGCTGTTCATGAATTCGTTGACGAAATCGCGCACCGGATACAATTCGGGATTGTCCCCGAGCCGATAATGATTGATTGCCGCATCGTCATAAATGCGAGGGCGACCATTTTGAACTTCAACCTGATTGCGGAGTAGGGCGTAGTCGTGAGAGTTGACCATCTCGGGTAGTCGGGTAGGGGATTGATAGGTCTGCTCTGCCGACACATCGATGATGGGTTTGCCGGAATGGCCGCGGCGGGTTGTGATTATAATGACGCCGTTGGCACCCCGTACACCATATACCGCCGTTGCGGAGGCATCTTTTAATACGGAGATGGTCTCCACTTCCCGCGGATCGAGCGCCGTGAAATCGCGCGGTACGCCGTCGACTAGGATGAGCGGTTGCTGGCCATTGACCGTGCTACGGCCCCGGATGTAAAATTCCATCATTTCCCCTCCAGGAACGCCCGACCGCTGGATGGCTGTCAATCCCGGCAGCCGGCCGGCTAGTGCGATTCCGATGTTGGAGGCCGGGGTCTGCCTGAGCCCCCCGGCGTCCATGGTGGAGATTGCTGCTACCACGCTCTCCTTTTTCTGTGTGCCGTAACCCACCACTACCGTTTCGTCCAACGTGATCGTTGAACTTTTCATCACCACGTGGAGCACATCGTTACTGCCCGGGCTGACCTGTAAAGCTTCGAAGCCGATGTACGAAAATACGAGTACCGCCCCCTGCGATGGAAGGGTAATAGCAAATTCGCCTCGGTCGTCGCTCTGTGTCGATACGGTTGTGCCCTGGACCAGTATGGAGACACCGGAGAGCGGTGTGCCTTGCTCGTCGACTACCGTGCCCCGAACATTCTTTTGTGCAAAGGCCGATACGCTATACAAGAGGCAGGAAAGCAGCACAAGTGCTTTGAATTTAAACGCGCTATATTTCATAATCTATTGGTTTGTAATTGCTAGCAACTCGCAACACCGTCCCCCGTTAGCGTATACACACTCAGGGGGCGGGGGCTAACGCTATATTTACGGCCATCTTGCCCGACGCCCTCTTGGGCAAGTACTCCATAGAAAAACGAAGATGCGGATCGGCCAGTCGGTAAGCCAATACGGATTTATCTACAATCAATACAAATTTGACTAGCTGTGTCGGTTTGTCGATGCGATGGGGGAACTTTTGTATGTATTGTGATATACGCCGAGTATGTTCAGCCGATATTGCTGGGGTGTAATCCCTTTTATTTCTTTAAAACGCCGGTTAAAGTTGGAGATGTTATTATAGCCCGCCTCGAAGCATACCTGTGTGATGCTCAATCGGTTTTCTTCCAGCAGCTGGCAGGCTAGATTGATCCGTAGTTCGTTGATGAATTGTTTTAATGTGCGTTTAGTGCGCGCTTTGAAGTATCGGCAGAATGCAGAGGTAGATATATGGGCGCGTGCGGCGACATCTTCCAAGGTAATATCCTCGGTAAAATGCTGTATGATGTATTCGTAGATGGCACTCATCCGCACGGCGTCGTGCTCGTTTAGGTTATCCCAGTCGCCTACTGACGTTAGTAAGGTGTATTCGTCTGATGCGGCCAGCAGCTCGAGTATTTGCAGCAGGAGTATCACGCGTTGCGATCCGGTTCGGTTGACCAGTTTCTTCATCAGGCGAAGAATGCGCCGTCGGGTATCGCCCGTGATGTGCAAGCCACGCGAGCTCTTGCGGAGTAACGCCGTTATGTCCGCCATCTCGGGGATGGAGAAGAAGGACTGGCCAAAACACGACTCGCTGAAATGCACCACAATGGCAGAATAGCTGAGCCCCGCATTGGGCAAGGTGGCCGTATCGGTGTCCGTGGTGGTAGCATGCTGCCAGGCATGCGGCAACTGCGGGCCGTAGAGCACGAGATCGCCCTGATCAAAGACTGCCACACTGTTGCCGGCGATGCGTTTGCCGTGCGGGTAATCGATAAATGCCAATTCATACTCCGAGTGGTAATGCCATTTAGTATCCAACACATCAAAATAATCTTCGCGGACTTGAAAAGCCGCGCGGCTTCCCAATGGGGGTTTAGCGTAAATCGGTTTCATAACGGTCAGCAATGGAGCTTACAATTCATACGGAATTGCAAAAATATCGTTGGGCAATCAATAAATTGCGTCAAAATATCATCTAAGTTAGTGCTTTATGTCGATAATTGGCGAATACGGGCAAAATGATATAGTTTTATGTTAATTCAATATCATTGGGCTACCCGGTATCCTGCTAACTTTAGACGACTAAAAATGGTGACAACACAAACGAACCTTGGGGGTTTTCCATGTCGGGTAACCGACGCCCACGTTCATTTCTGGGATTTGAAGACGTTGAGCTATCCATGGCTCGCTGACGTGCCGGCTATTCGGCGATCGTGGGGGCTGTCGGATTATGCAGCCGCCACGAGTAACATCCCGATTGAGCAAATTATTTTTGTACAATGTGAGTGTTTGCCGGAGACATACCAAGATGAAGTCAATTATGTCAGCAAACTGGCCGAAATCGATACGCGAATTGTTGGTGTCGTCGCTTATTTTCCTCTTGAGGAGCCCGATGCGGAAGCGCGCCTGGAGGCCCTGGTCAGCAACCCTTTGGTCAGGGGCATTCGCCGCCTGGAAGAAGAACCCGTCTCGCTCTACCGCAATCATCGCTTCATCCAAGGCATGGACGCGCTCCCCCGGCACGGCCTGACGTTCGACCTAGGGGTCACGGCGAATCAACTGGATGCGGCGCTGCACTTGGTCGAACGGCAACCATCTATACGGTATATGCTTGACCATTTTGGTAAACCGGATATCAGCGGCGCCGTATTCCACGAATGGAAAGCGAAAATCGTAGATCTGGCCAGCCAGCCGACCGTTCACTGCAAATTGTCGGGATTGCTCACCCAGGCGGATTTTGAGAACTGGACGATCGACCAGCTACAGCCTTATGTAGATACGGTAATGGAATGTTTTGGGGCGCAGCGTGTGTCCTTTGGTAGCGACTGGCCCGTGGTGACAATGGCATCGCCATACCAGAGGTGGTTCAGCACGGCCTGGCACCTGTGTCGAAATCTGGCACCGTCCGAACGGGATCGTGTATTTTATACGAATGCGCTTGATTTTTACGGCATAACGGAGGGGCAGCATGGATAGGTACATGACATCACCCGAGATACGCCTACCTCGCACACCCCGTCCGATTGTGGTCGTCGGGGCAGGTAGCATCGTAGAAGAAGCGCACTTGCCTGCTTATCAGAAAGCAGGGTGGCCGGTTCACGGCATTTACGACATTCGCTATGAGCGGGCTGTACAGTTGGCATCCGCCTTTCGTATCCCCACAGTGTATGCTTCGCAGGATGAGCTGGTTCGCTCATCGCCCAAAGGCGCTGTTTATGATTTGGCCGTGCCCGCTTCGGCGTTGTTGGGCATACTGGAAGCGCTCCCCGATGGTGCCAACGTCATGATGCAAAAGCCGATGGGAGAAACCCTCGAAGAGGCGGCTGCTATTAAGCGCATGTGTCAGGCTAAGGGTATGGTGGTGAGTGTCAACTTTCAAATGAAACTGATACCCAGCATCATGGTCGCTAAAAAGATGATCGACAGCGGTGCCATTGGCGACGTCCACGATATGGAAGTACGCATGAATATCCATCATCCTTGGGAGCTGTGGGATTTTCTTTTCGGCTTACCGCGGATGGAAATGCTTTACCATAGCATCCACTACATGGATATGGTCAAGTATTTTTTGGGTATGCCCCGCCGTGTGTACGCCAAAACGTTTCAACATCCCCACCAAATGCAACTGGCGTCTACAAAATCCGTGATTATCTTCGATTACGACCGCCCGATCCGCGCGTTTGTGAATACCAATCATGGACACAATTTCGGCACATTACATCAGGATTCGTTTGTCAAATGGGAAGGGACCCAAGGAGCGATCAAGGTGACCCTAGGGAAAAACATCAATTTCCCAACAGGTACCGCCGATCGATTTGAGTATTTCATCCATGGGGAAACGCAAGGTTGGAAAGATGCCCACATTCATGGGCACTGGTATCCCGATGCGTTTGTGGCTACCATGGCCGATTTACAATGTGTACTGGAAGATCCCCACGCGCCGCATGTCACGTCGCTTGAGCACGCTTACGACACCATGCGACTTGTGGAGGCAGCCTATACGTCGCACGAAGGTGGTGGCGTCGAGCTCCTTGTGTGAGCGCCATTAAATAAGCCTAAACCGATTACACTGCATTTATATGGATCCTATCTTAAACAAATTCAGCCGGGTATTGACAGAGAACGAAGACCAGCCCGGTTCCCGTGCCATGCTTTATGCGACTGGCCTGAATGATCGCACCATCTCCTTGCCACAGGTGGGCATAGCGAGCGCAGGATACTCGGGCAACCCGTGCAACATGCATCTCAACGACTTGGCAGCCATAGTGGCGGACTCCCTCAAGGAGCAGGACCTCAACGGCATGACCTTCCATACGGTGGGTGTGAGCGATGCGATCAGCATGGGGACGAAGGGGATGAATTTCTCGCTCCCCTCGCGCGACCTTATCGCCGATAGCATTGAAACCGTCATGGGCGGCCAATGGTACGATGGGTTGGTCACCATCATGGGCTGCGATAAGAACCTGCCCGGCGCGGTGATGGCGATGGGCCGTGTCAACCGCCCATCGCTCATGGTGTATGGAGGAAGCATGCGGTCGGGGCGTTATGCGGGGCGTAAGATCAACATCCTTTCGACGTTCGAGGCCTACGGCTCCCGCGTGGCGGGGCTCATCGACGAAGCCGAATTGACCGACATTATCCGAAAGGCTTGTCCGGGGGCGGGGGCGTGCGGCGGCATGTACACGGCCAATACCATGTCGTCATCCATCGAGGCCTTAGGGTTGTCGCTGCCGTTTAGTTCATCGAACCCGGCAGATAGCCCTGAAAAGGCACAGGAATGCGTGCAGGCAGCATCCGCCATGAAACACTTGCTGGCGCTGGATTTGAAACCACGTGATATTGTCACGCGGCGCTCGCTCGAGAACGCTTTGGTTGTGGTGATGGCGCTGGGCGGCTCTACCAATGCCGTACTTCACTACCTAGCCATCGCCCAGGCATTTGGCCTAGCGCTGACGCTCGACGATTTCCAGTATATCAGCGATCGCACGCCCTTGCTCGCCGACTTGAAGCCCAGTGGCGAATACCTGATGGAAGACGTGCACGAATGTGGCGGAACGCCGGCAATCCTGAAGATATTGTTGGACGAAGGTCTGTTAGATGGCGGCTGCTTGACGGTAACCGGCGAAACGCTCCGGACAAACCTTTCCCACGTCAAACCTTGGAACAATCGCCTGAACATTTTGCGGTCGAAGGAGAACCCCCTTAAGACAACCGGGCATCTGCAGATCCTGTATGGCAACCTTGCGCCCGCGGGCTCCGTGGCGAAGATTACGGGTAAGGAGGGCGACGTTTTTGAAGGTCGTGCCCGCGTGTTCGATA
>CAYRGQ010000054.1:0-19113 GCA_964423925.1 uncultured Sphingobacteriaceae bacterium
CGAGCTTGTGCGCGAACTGGTAAAGCAAAACAAGGAAGGCGTCAAGCCTGAAGATATAGGCGTAGCCCCAACGGTGGAGAAGGAAGCCAAAGCGCCAGCCACCCTCGACTACGAAAACGTGGTCGGCCAAGACAGTTTGACCCGACTCGACGACAAAAACCGAAAGCAGAAGCGTGGCAAGCGACGTGGTGCGGGCAAGGGCCAACCCAAGGCCGAAGCCGGCCAGCAACGGGCCAAACCCGCGGCAAAAAGCAAAGGACGGACACCCAACAAAAGTGAAGAGGGTCCTGCCGCGGACGCGCTAGGCAAAACACGTACACCGCGAAAAAAACGCGCGAGAGGCAACAAGCCCAAACAAGGCGGAACGGATGGCGGAGAGAATACGAATGGCTAATACGAATGGGGAGGCTGCACATGCACATCGGCTGGGCCTGCGTCGTACCAGCCCAGTAATCCAACTGACCGGAGGCTTCCTGTTGTGGATACTGGTCGGTTTAGCTACTTCATGTAGTGACACCGCATTGACGGACACAAATGTAGCTATCGAGGACCGCAGTTGGGACTATGAAAACAGACCTCGCATTGAGGTGGACGTGGCAGACGCTAGCAAACCGTACGACCTTTTCATCAACTTGCGGCATACCAACAATTACGCATACGCCAACATTTTCGTGTTGCTGCACCAGCATGCTCCGAGTGGCGCGCGCGACACAACACGGGTAGAAATCGAGCTCGCCGCCCCCGATGGCCGTTGGCTGGGTAGTGGCTCGGGTGCCGTGTTCAGCCACCAGCACCTCGTCAGGGGCAACTATACATTCCCAGACACCGGCCGGTACGTGTTTTTAATTGAACAGAATATGCGCGAGAACCCGCTGCCCGGCGTTACGGATGTCGGCATCCGCATTGCCCCCGCCGCCAACCCCTAACTTATGGATCGTTTGAGAAGCCTTGTTCTGCATCCGTATTTCCCATACGTTTATCTCTTCACCGTTGTCTTTTGCGTGGTGGCTTTATTGACGCTGCCAGCGAACCACCCCTTTATCCCAGCGGCTATCCTCATTGGTATCGTCGTATTTGTCCTCCAACGCTATCGCAAACGCCTACTATCTAAGCAGGGATAAGTACCCCGACGGTACTCGGCCTTGGCGAGGGATCACATCAATGGCCGATGGCGCCTGATTCCCGGTGCTAGGTAGCGATTCCTGAGACAAATTAGCAAATTATGCGGGTCCTCGTACCAATTGGCCCTTTTTTTGACTAAATTGCATCACTAATTAGTAGCAATATTATGAATGCAGTAGAAGCAGCACCAATTACGATTGAGCGGACGGAGCACTCGCGGCTGTCCGAAGTAGATTTCAATGATTTGAAGTTTGGCAAGATCCTGTCCGACCACATGTTGGTGGCAGACTATGAAAACGGTGCCTGGGAGCCGGCGAAGATTGTGCCTTACGGCAATTTGATCATCAGCCCCGCTATGTCGTCACTGCACTACGGCCAAGCTATTTTTGAGGGAATTAAAGCCTACAAGCACGCCGACGGCACCGTCAGTATCTTCCGGCCCGACCGCAACTTTGAGCGCTTTAACCGTTCTGCGGCACGCTTGGAAATGCCCGCAGTCAGCGAACAGATCTTTCTGGAGGGCATGAGACAGTTGATCGACCTTGATCGGGACTGGGTGCCGACGACGCAGGGCGCTTCGTTATACGTTCGCCCGTTCATGTTCGCCACGGAGAGCGCCCTAGGCGTGCATCCATCCGTGTCCTACAAGTTTTTGATCATCACTAGCCCGGTGGGCGCATACTACAACCGTCCCATTCGACTGAAAGTAGAAACACATTATACACGGGCCGCTGAAGGCGGCGTTGGATTTTCGAAAAATGCAGGCAACTACGCCCTCTCGTTATATCCCACCAAACTCGCCCAGGACGAGGGCTTCGACCAATTGATCTGGACGGATGCCAAAGAACACCGCTACGTAGAGGAAGCGGGCACGGCTAACTTGATATTCCGCAAAGGCAATACAATCATCAGCCCGTCGTCCGAGACCATCCTGCATGGCGTCACGCGGCGCACCGTCATGGAACTAGCCCGGCACTGGGGCTACGAGGTAGAGGAACGCAAGGTTTCTGTAGCCGAACTAATCGAGGGCATCCGCGACCGCACGATCACGGAAGCATTTGCCGCAGGCACAGCCGCTACGCTTACCGCAATTTCCGAAATAAGCCACGAAGGTGAGTTATTTGCCCTTCCTCCCACCGAGCAGTTTGAGTTTGCCGCGAAAGTCATGAATTACCTTAATGACCTACGGTATGGCAAATCGAAAGACGAGTTTGGCTGGAATTTTATCGTGTAATACTAAAAAAGAGCGATATATCGTAGAAAAACCATTCGGGAACAGCGATGTTTCCGCAGTGGTTTTTTTCTTGCACTAAGGTATCCACTGCATGACTTGGCTTACGCGCTCCGTTAGCCAGTTCCCATTTTGCGCCCCGGCAGGTGGGGAAAAAAGCTTGGACCCCAACCCGATGGCGCTCGCCCCCGCCCCGAACCAGGATTCGACGCTACCCGCCTCGACCGCTACGCCACCTGTGGGCATGAAATGCATGTTCGGGAATAGCGGCTTGACTGCCCGAAGGAATCCCTGCCCCACCACGTCAGCAGGAAAAATCTTCACTAAGGGCGCGCCTAGGTCGTCGGCCAGACTAATCTCGGTGGGCGTCATGGCTCCGGGCACCCACAATACGCCTTTCGCCAGCGTTTCTCGGGCAATTTCCGACTTGACGACCGGGCTGACAATGAGATCAGCGCCCAAATCAACGTATTGACGGGCGGTGGCCGCATCCTTAATCGTACCGATTCCCAAAAGCAATCCGGGCATGTTCCGGTCCCGATGAGCCACCAACGCCTGAAAATTCGCTGGCGCGTTAACTCCGCGGTGAACAAACTCGAACACGCGGATCCCTCCTTGGTAACAGGCCTCCGCAACAGCCAAGCAGGTGTCTACATCGTCATGATAATAGACGGGGAGCACGGGATACGACAGAATGTGTTGGAGTGCCTTTTCCATATTTTTTCATTTGTAACTGAACACCGAATACCGGTCCGACCTAGCCGGCTACTTGGCTCCATTGCCAAAATCGCCTGCGGTAAATAATTTCTGGAAACCGGCACGCGTGGCCGTTTCTACGACTTGCTCGGGTGCCATCCCCTCGGTCAACGCATAAATCAAGCCCGCCATAAACGCGTCGCCACTGCCGATGCGGTCACGTACGGCATCCGTTTCGAATAGCTGGGACATGTAATTGCCATCGCGCGTGTGGTACGTACCATATAGCAGATTGTGAGTGGGACGATCCATAAACCGAAACGTATTTGCCACATGCTTGCATCGTGGGAAAGCATCCCATATTTCGTCGGCTGTCCTACATGCATGCCCGAAATAATCGGCAGCAGGAGTCGTCCGCGTGAGCGTATCACTGATGCTAGTGCCAAGCATTTTATTCGCCGCCCATATGTTGCCCATCACCACATCGCAATAACGTATCAGGTCGGGCATGACCTCCACGGGCTCCTTTCCGTAAGCCCAGAGCTTATTCCGGTAGTTGAGGTCGACCGAGATGGTAAGCCCTTTGCGGGAAGCGGCGTCTAGCAGTTCCCGGCAGGTGTCGGCTAGGGTTTGACTTAAGGCTGGCGTGAGCGCGCTCCAATGCAGCCAGGTGTGTCCATCCAATAAGGTGTCCCAATCGACCATCCCGGGTGCCAACGCAGCAAAAGACGAGTATTTGCGATCGTAGATTACTTCTCCTTTAGCTAATCCATCTGCCGATAACAGGAAGTAAGTGCCCATTCGATCGCCAGCGCTTAAGCTCAACGTGGTATCTACTCCTGTTTCACTAAGAGCATGGAGCGCCTGCCCGGCCAGCTCATGCTGGGGCAGGCGGGTCACGTAGCTACAGCGGACGCCCCACTGCGCCAACGACGCAGCCACGTTAGCTTCAGAGCCCCCGGGGTAGATGGTTACCCGCTCTTCCGCACCCAAGAAACGCTCGGCCGAACTTTGAATCCGAAGCAATAGTTCGCCAAACGAAAATATGTGATGCTTAGGCATGGGCGTGTTGGTGAACGGCTAAGATAAGGCATGCCCGGCAAAATAGAAAGTTCAACTGTGCCATGGCTCGAATACCCTAGAGGTAGGTGGTACGTCAGCGGAACCGGCTTACTTCCCTTCCCCGATATGTTCGAAGGCCTGCCGGAAATCGCTGATGAGGTCATCGATATGCTCAATACCTACCGAAACCCGCAACATGCCGTCATTGATACCGGCTTTGAGCTTCTGCTCTGGCGAATGATGCATGCCCCACATACTGGCGGGATGCACCACCAAGGATTCGACTCCGCCTAAGCTCGCTGCATTGCCAAAAATGCGTAATTTATTAATGACCGTCTGGGCGTTCCGAAACTGCATGGCTTCGTTCTCACCCGCCACTTCAAGGCTCAGCATCCCGGTAAATCCGTGCATCTGCGCCTTCGCTAGTTCGTGTTGCGGGTGCGATGGAAGTCCACAATAGATTACCCGCCGGGTTTGAGTCTGCGCTTCAAGCCATTCGGCGAGCTTCAGTGCATTGGCGTTGATTTGCTTTACGCGCATCGACAACGTGCGGATACCCCGTAGGAGCAACCACGCGTCAAAAGGCGCCAGCGCCCCCCCTAGCGACAGCAAACGCTTCCAAGCTTTGTCGATCCAGGTTTTATCTGCACAAATTGCTCCTGCCGTCAGGTCGCTGTGCCCGCCCAAGTACTTGGTGGCACTATGCACGATAATGTCAATACCGAAATCCCCAGGTCGCTGGTTGATGGGAGAAGCAAACGTGTTGTCGCACATCGTGGTGATGCCTTTGCTCCGAGCCCAGTTACCGACGAACGCCAAATCCGTAATGGCCAAGTTTGGATTCGACGGTGTCTCCAAATAGACAAGAGTGGTGTTGTCCTGCACGAGGCGGTCAAAGGAATTATTGTCCGTTTGATCCGCGTAGGAAACCGTAATGCCATATGCGGGGAGAAACTCCTTGAGGAAAATTCCCGCGGCAGAATAATGCGACTGTTGGGCGATGACGTGATCCCCAGCCTTGACCACCGCCAAGATCGCTGTGGAGATGGCGGCCATACCCGTCGCGGTTAACAAGGCCGCTTCGGTCCCCTCTAAGCCCGCAATGATCTCAGCCACCTGACTGCTTACCGGGTTGCCATGCCGGTGGTAAAAATAGGGGTGCATAGGTTGGGTGGCCGCTTGGATGTATTCTTCCGGGTTATCCGACGCAAAATACGTGGCGGTTTGGTAAATCGGGGGAACGACTGCTCGGGTTTTATTAAACGAATCTCCAGTGTGGATTAGATCGGTATCGATGTGTGACATAGCAAATAAGGATTGATAGGGCGAAGTTAATGATAACTGCTCACAAAGCGTCTTCCGAAGACGGCTCTTTTTTCTGGATATTGTCGGGGATTCGACGGAAGATCAGCAGCCTGGATGCCATGGTATACAGTACATATGCCCGTGTTGGTAATTGCGTATAATTTAACTACTTTTGCACAAATTTTTCAGCATATAAAATGGCTACAAACAGAACATTTACAATGATTAAGCCCGACGCGGTGAGCAACGGCCATGCGGGGGCTATTTTGAACGATATCATTGCGGACGGCTTTAAGATCGTGGCGATGAAATACATTCGCTTGACTAAGGAAAGCGCTGGCGCATTCTACGCGGTACACAAAGAGCGTCCTTTCTACGGCGAGTTGGTCGAGTTCATGACCTCTGGCCCTATCGTAGCGGCTATCTTGGAGAAGGAAAATGCAGTGGAGGATTTCCGTAAACTGATTGGTGCTACCGACCCGGCGAAAGCTGCCCCTGGCACTATCCGCAACAAATACGCAAAATCCATTGACGCGAACGCGGTACATGGCTCCGATTCCGACGAGAACGCGGCTATCGAGGGCGACTTCTTCTTCTCGCAATTTGAGCGGTTCTAGTCGACGCAACAACACCACAAAAATTAGGGCGGTAAGCACGTTTCTCTAAACATCTTACCGCCCTTCTTACATCGTTAGTACAAGAGGTTACCGTTCCCATCCCAGCGGCGCGAAGGTAACATCCAGTTTACGGCGTTCTGCCGGCCGTTGCCTCGAAGGCCCCCACGGGAGGGAATTTCACCAATACCTTATTCCCTCTTTTGTCTTCCGTAACAGGAAAATAGACATCCTTGCAGGCAGCCATCTTGTGCATCGGCTCCTTGAGCAGGCCCACAGTCGGGACGTTTCGCCCTACGTGGACGAAGTAGCCCACTTCATGTTATTTCCACTTGACGGTGGTGAATACGATTTTCCCGTAATGCTCCTTTTCGAACAACACACCGATGCGCTTCTTGCCGATGTGCACCAGATCCGAATACGCGGCGTACGCCCCCTCGTAGCCTGCGGGTGCTTTGGCGATGTTGCGGTTAAAGAACCACGTTTTGCCCCCGTCGCGACTTACGCGGAGTGTGAGGTTATCGCGGTTATTGGTGTCGGCGGTATTGCAAAATGCCAGGTAGCGTTTCCCTTTCAGGTCAAACGCGATCAAACTGCCTTGGTTGACGGGGTCTGGAAGCTGCGTGTCGTAGTAGGTGGTGTCCCACGTGGCACCGCCATCGCTACTAATGGATATGATGCGGGCGCGTACATTTCCCTGCTGGTTGCGCGAGTTCATGAGCAGCTTTTCACCGTCAATCAGGGCAGCCATCGATTCGTT
The DNA here is from genome assembly GCA_964423925.1 of uncultured Sphingobacteriaceae bacterium. Classification (GTDB taxonomy): domain Bacteria; phylum Bacteroidota; class Bacteroidia; order Sphingobacteriales; family Sphingobacteriaceae; genus CAYRGQ01. Next base: position 6,791 of record CAYRGQ010000054.1, read on the forward strand.
ACTGCCTTCGAAAGGCACGTTTTCCGCGAGCTTGAACGTCTTGCCGTGATCATCGGTATAAAAGCCGTGGGCTTGGTAATCCCGAAACCCGCTCAAGGGGTCACCGGCCGAATGGTTGGCCGCTATATATATTCGCCCCTTGAATTTCCCCTTGTCAAACTGCATCCCTTGCCCGGGCGTGTTGGCGTAGCTCCGCCAATCTTCGCTGAAACTGTAGGCTGGGTTGCGCGATGGCTGATTCGGCCGGTGGGTTTGCGTGGTGATGTTCGTCGGACTGGACCACGTACGTCCGCCGTCTACGGAGGTAATGTACCACACCTCGCGGAGGCCTAGCCCCTTGCGCACTTCGCCTTCGTGATTATCTCCCGTGTTATAGAACAGGAAAATCCGTCCCTGGGGATATTCCGGATCAAGCAGATCGACTACGGGTGCCGGATTGCCGGCCTGCAATTCGCCGTATTCGGCCACGCGCTGCAAGGGTCCCCATGTTTTTCCATTGTCGGTACTCCGCTTCATCACGATATCCACATCGCCAAAGTCGCCAGCGTGGAGTACGCGCCCCTCGGCAAATGCCAATATGTCGCCGTTAGGTGCTTTGACCATCGCGGGTATGCGATAACTCTTGTATCCGTCTTCTCCAGACACAAACACGGAAACTTCCTGCGCCCGTACCATCAAAGTGGCCACTAACGTCACTGTCACTATCCAAATTTTCTTCATGTTCATCTTCGATAATTAAATTCCCGGGCGTCGTTTATCCGCCCTTTTTCGTCAAATACGTTTCTAAAAGCTGGAAGCAATACCATTCCTGCCTGGGCAGATGGAAGGGGCCCTTAAACAAGTTGCCTTTGGCCGTTTGGGCGATACGCCCGTCGCGATGCAGATAGCCGTACCACTCGCCGTGCTTTGGATCGTGGAAATGACCATATGCGTAGTCGTGTATTTTTTTGTGCCAATGGGCATATTTTTCCTCTCCGGTCATTACGTAGGCCAGCAAGGTAGCAATAATCGTCTCGTTCTGTGGCCACCAAAACTTCATATCTTGCCAATATTCCTGCACGGGTTTGCCGTACACATCGCGAAAATAAAGAATGCCGCCGTACTCCCCATCCCAACCACGTTCCCACATGTAGTCGAGCATTTTGCACCCTAAATCAATCAGATCCGGGTCTTTGCCGCGGACCCGCGCCTCGTGCAGAATAAACCAAGCTCCCTCGATGGCATGGCCGGGATTAAGCGTGCGTCCATCGATGTGGTCAATGATGCTGCCATCTGGCGCAACCTGTTCCATAACGCAGCAGATGTCATTCTTGACGAACAGGGTTTCGATCTCGCTGATCCAGTTAGCGATGGCCTCGTCACATCGGTCGTCACCGATTGTCTCGCGGATCTGCTGGGCAGTATTCGTCATGATCATGGGCACACCAATGCCCCGAGTGGGACGCGTTTCCCTGTATTTGGGCGGTAGGGCTTTCTTGCCTTGCGCGTAATCGATACAAATGCCAAACAGTTCGCGAGCGCGCTGCGCAGCCTCGGCGTCGCCACTTGCTTGCGCATAAGCCGCGAAGGCGATGGCCGCAAAAGTCTCCGAAAAGAAATATCGACGCTTGCGGATGGGTCGCCCATCGCGCGTGACGTGGAAAAACATGTGCCCATCAGCGTCAAGAACCCATTGTAAATCGGTTGCGAGCCGTGGACACCTCAAGTTTGGTAGATCGGGCGGAGAAGCGCATTATTCGATACATCCAAGAAACGGGGATGAAGGTGGGCGACGCCCTTCCGAAGGAGTTGGATTTGGCGGAGAGCCTCGGGGTGAGCCGTACGGTAGTACGCGAAGCGTTGTTGCGATTGCGAACGATAGGCTTAATTGAATCAAAAAAACACAAGGGCGCCGTATTAACCAATCCGGATATCCTGTTGCCGCTGCGCAAGGTCTTTCATCCCTCCATTCTGGACCACACGACCCTGCGGGATTTATTCGAGATGCGTTTGGCCCTAGAAGTGGGGATGGCCGATTTTATCGTCAATAAAATTACCGACGAAGACATCAAGGAGTTGGAGGAAATCGTCAGCACGATCGTGTCGGATGACACGGCCTACCCGTGGCAAATCGCCGACGAGATACAGTTTCATGGCAAGCTATACAAGATATCGGGTAACCAGATGCTGCTGGAGCTCCAGGAGATGCTTTTCCCGATATTCCAATACGTCCACCAAAGTGGCTTCTTAGACAAGGATATCGTGAAAGGGGATTTTATTTCGCACAAGGAACTGGTCGAAGTCCTCAAACAACGGAATGCCGACGCGTATCGTATTGCCATACGGAAACACCTCAACAACCATTTCGCGCGGATCTTGGCGGACTAAACCGAACCTTGTCCACTGCTTATCGGGCAGGCATCATTAGAAGGAAATCGGAAAAGCCCGACCGGGCGGACTCACCTGCGGCGTGTCTATCGCTGTCGTACGAGCTTGAGAAACAACTAGCCGTTGCTTTCCGCAAACGCGCCGTACCGCAGGACCTCTTGCACGCAAGCTGCGCTGGGTTGGACCAGTAACTCATCCAGTTGCGTTTTTAACTCGTCATAGGCCTGCTGTTCGTATAAGTCTAGACGATGATAGCCGAGCGGATTGACCTGTTTGATGATGACCGGTACCTTTTTTTGCTGTGTAGAGATTTTTATCATAAGCGCTTTACTTTTGCGTGTATTGATTTAAACGCATCAATCCCCGCTATAGTATAGCACGACGCAAGTCGAGCCATTTTTTTGCTATTTCGCGCGTTCGCTCGCCAGCTGCAATGCCCGGTAGGCATTGACAACGCCTCCCGTCACGCTGATGCTATCCAGTGAAACCCGAGTGCTGCGGCCCGCCTCGTCGCGGATTTTGACGCGCTGCGAAATCGGCGTTACGGAATCCATAATGATTTCCTTCACCTCTACTGCAGAAAACGCAGGGTAATACGAGCGAATCAATGCAGCCAGGCCCGACACGACCGGCGCGGCCATGCTCGTGCCTTGTTGGTCCTTGTAAGTCGAACCAGGCATCGTCGAATGGATCTTAACGCCAGGAGCAAACACATCGACGGAGCGCTTTCCGTAATTGGAAAACGACGCCAAGAGCTCATTATTGTTTTCCCATTGGGTGGCCCCCACAGTTATCCAAGAATCCGCCGCGCCCTTATTGATGCCCAGGCTGTCTACATAGTGTTTGTTCGGGAAGTTGGGTTCTTCGTCTATATTCTTCGCGTCGTTGCCTGCGGCATGGACCAGCAGCACGTCATTTTCGACGGCATAACGCACCGCCTCGTCCACCGCCAGCTTGTCTTTGGCGTACCCCTTGCCGAAGCTCATATTGATTACTTTCGCGCCGTTCTCCACGGCGTATCGAATGGCGTTGGCCACGTCCTTATCGTGTTCGTCTCCGTCCGGAACAGCGCGCAGCGCCATGATTCGCACATTGTCCGCCACTCCCTTGACACCAACACCATTATCGCGCACCGCAGCGATGATACCCGCTACGTGGGTACCGTGCTCCGCATCCGGACCCGCCACGTCGGCGTTACCGTAGTAGCGCTCGTAGCTGTTTTCATAGTCGTCGCCTACGATATGACGCGGATCGAAATCCTTATTGAGGTGATATTTCACTTGATTAGTGAAATATTCCACTCCGTCCGTAAGCTGTTCGTAAAACTTGTTGAAGTCCGGCTCATCCTTGAGTTCGGAACGAATAATACGCACTAACGTGCGTTCCATATCATCAGCTGGCTTGTACGCGTTGAAATCATCAAGCGTAGGATTTTCTACCCCCATGCGAGCGACCACCGAATCCGTCATGCGCTTCATGGCGATGTAATTATACTGCCCGGAATGGGCCTGCTGCAGCTTAGCGGCATAGTCAGACGCCATGCGCTGATATTCATTAAACTCACGACGCTCCGCCTCACCCAATGGAGTGGACGGAAGCACCGACGCATATTTTGGTTCCAAAATGCGCAAGAGCCGGGTCATTTCCAGATTATCGTAATGAACGTTCTCGCCCGATGCATTACCGAGGAAGTTCCAGCCGTACTTATCGTTTATGTAACCATTTCCATCCTCATCGTTGCCCGTAGCCGCGCTGTCGAGGACATTAATCCACATCACGTCGCGCAGGTCTTCATGCTCCACGTCGATACCGCCGTCGATAACGGCAACAATCACCGTTTGGCCTTCCTTGCCCTGCAGTAATTCCCGATAGGCTTTTTCGGTGCTGATGCCCATCACCCCGTCTTCCGAGTAGTCGAGGTTGTACCAATTAGGTGGCGGCGTCTTCGACTGCGCTCCCGCGATAAGCGGAAACAGTAACGCGATGAAAACGAATTTTATAATGTTTATCTTCATAATATACCGGTTTTTCGGCCGTCAACCCTGAGGTAGTATGCCGTGAAAGTCCGCTGTAAGCGCTTTTATGCAACCTTGGCGCCAAGCTTCAAAGATAGGGGGATTTCACCACATGCATTTGTTAATTAATGCTAAATCCCTGCGTGTTGCGCATGCCGAAAAGTCGGCTATGCTAAGCGACCCGTTCCGTCGCCCACCCGACCAACATAAGCCTGCAAGGACTTTGCGGTCTGCTGGAGGTACGCCCGGCTGACGTCGTTCACGACGCGGTCGACCTCGTCCTCCCGAACGAGATTGATCGTACAACCACCGAATCCGCCTCCCATCATCCGTGCGCCCAACACGGCCGGGTCGTGGCGGACCAAGTCAACCAAGACGTCCAGTTCGCGACAACTCACTTCATAATCATGCTTTAGCCCGTCGTGCGTTTCGAACATGCGCTTTCCAAACGCTTCGAAATCCCCGTTCTTGAGGTCTACGCACGCCTCCTCTACACGTTGGATTTCAGATACCACGTAATGACAACGACGGAATACAACCTCGTCCACTGGCTTGATAATCTGCTTAACCTGTTCCAGCGTGGCTTCGCGCATACTGGTGACCTGAGGATGGATCTTCGCAATTAAAGAGACGCCATATTCGCACTCTTCGCGACGGGTATTATATGCGGATGACGCCAAGGAATGTTTCACCTGCGTGTCAAATAACACCACCCGGATGCCTTCTTGCTTGAATGGGATGTACTCGTAACTAAAATCGCGGCAATCCAACTTAATGAGATGCGCCTCTTGCCCAAACACACTTGCAAACTGATCCATCAGGCCGCATTTGACGCCTACGAACTCATTTTCCGCAGCCTGTGCCACCAAGGCAATTTCCAATTTATCAAGCTCCAGCCCGAAAAGCTCGGATAGGGCAAAAGCTGTAGCGCATTCCAATGCCGCCGACGAGGAGAGCCCCGCCCCTTGCGGGATATTGCCGCTAAATACAGCATTAAAGCCGCCCAGAAGGTGTCCCCGTTGCCGCAATTGTTGCACCACGCCGATTAAGTAATCTGGCCAAAGCGCTGGGCTCCGCTCCCCCGCTTGAACGGTGGTTTCGTGGTGCTCCCCTTGGTCCATCGCGTAGAGATGGATATGATCGTCGGCCCGTTTGCCGATCGCTAACACAATATCGCGGTCTAATGCCGCAGGCAGGACCAGCCCTTGGTTGTAATCCGTATGTTCGCCGATGAGGTTTACCCGCCCGGGCGAGCGCACAAGCAGGTGTTCCCCGCCAAATTGCTCAACGTATGCATTCTTAATCGCTTGGTGCCGTGCGGCGTCTGATGATGTTAGGTTCATACAATGGAGTTATATTTCCAGCTAAATAATGGTGATTTGTCGAATTATATCGCTAACGCAGTTCCTTACCAAAGGGCGTCAGCGCCAGGCCCATTAATTTGAAATGCTGCATGCCAAAGGGTATGCCAATGATGGTGATACACAGAATCGCTCCAAACACCAAGTGGCTGGCCGCTACCCACAACCCTCCGCAGAGGAGCCAAAGAATATTCATTAGCGTGGATAGACAGCCTGTCCCCGACGGCTTCTCGCCTATCTGCAGGCCGAACGGTACCAACGAGGCGAGGCCAATCTTAAACAACTGGATACCAAAGGGAATGCCGATGATGGTAATGCAAAGTGCCACGCCTCCGAGCACATAGCCCAGAAAGACAAAAAAACCACCAAACACGAACCAGATTAGGTTGCCGAGAAAATTCATCGCCTAGGGTTTAAAAAAGGTAAGCAATTCGTCAGCGTCCAATCGTTGTTGCTCGCCGGTTTCCATGTTCTTCAACGAGAGCAATCCGCTTTCCATCTCTTCCTGCCCAATAAGCAACACGTACGGGATTCCCTTGTTACCCGCGTAGGAGAGCTGTTTTTTAAGCTTCGCCTGGGCCGGGTATAATTCGGCTGCCACGCCGTTTTGCCGCAAGCGTTGCAACAGGGGCAACGCATACAGCTCAGCAATCCGGTCGAAGTTGCTTAACAAAACCGTGGTCGCACGCCCACTGTTCTTAGGAAACAAATCCAGCTCCTGGAGCACGTCGTAAATGCGGTCTGCGCCAAATGAGATACCTACGCCTGTCAATCCTTTGAGGCCAAACATGCCAGTGAGATCGTCATAACGCCCGCCGCCACCAATACTGCCCATCGCTACCTCATTGGTCTTTACCTCGAAGATACATCCTGTATAGTAATTGAGCCCCCGTGCCAAGGTAATGTCTAGCTCCACGACCGTATCTTGCAGTGGCAACTCGGGTGCGAGTCCACCCAGGTAACCGAGAACGGTTTCGATCTCGTCGAGTCCCTGTAGGCCCGTTGTCGACGAAGCCAACAACTCCCGCAAATGAGCGATTTTGGCTTCTGTATTTCCTTGTAACTGGATAAGGGGCTGCAGTGCGGTGACATCTTGCGGCGTAAATCCGCGTTCCAACAACTCCTGGTTGACACCGTCAAGCCCGATTTTGTCCAGCTTATCGATCGCAACAGTCATGTCGATGATCAGCTCAGGCTTGCCGAGCACTTCCGCTATGCCGGTCAGTATCTTGCGGTTGTTCAGCTTGATTGTAAAATCGCGCAGCCCCAGTTTGCTGAGTGCCTCATGATACACCAATACGAATTCGGCTTCGTTAAGCAAACTCTCGGAGCCGACGACGTCAACATCACACTGATAGAACTCCCGGTAGCGCCCACGCTGCGGACGATCGGCCCGCCATACCGGCTGGATTTGAAACCGCTTAAAGGGCAACGTGATTTCGTGCTGCCTCATGACTACGTAGCGCGCGAAAGGCACCGTCAAATCGTAGCGCAGTGCACGATCCGAAATATGCGAGACAAGCTCGGCCGATTCCTTTCCGGTCAACAAATCTTCCGGCGCCTTGGCCAAATAGTCTCCCGAATTCAGAATCTTAAAAATCAGCTTGTCTCCTTCGTCGCCGTATTTCCCCGTCAGCGTCGCCAGATTCTCAAAAGCCGGGGTCTGTATCTCCTGGTACCCATACTTTGTAAATACGGATTTGATCGTATCAAAAATATAGTTTCGTTTCTCCATTTCACTGGGAGAGAAATCGCGGGTTCCTTTTGCCAAAGATGGTTTCATCACGTTTGTTTAGTCTTTTTCGGCCCATACCGGCCTCTTTCGTGCCCTGCGGGTACGTTCGCAAAGGTAACGCATCGTGTCCAAAAAACCGAACGGCTCGCGGGAGTCATTCCAAGGAAACGCAGGACCATCGATGGTGGGGTAAAATTGCGGAGTCCAGAACGGATATGTTCCCACCAAGTTGTCCGCTATCGTCATCAAACGCCCCTACTCACCAAAACACGGAAATTACCGTAACTTCGTCCAAACCAAATCCACGGCAATGAATCTATCTTTACATGGCAAATACGCGCTCATCGAGCGCTCATCACAGGGCATCGGCCTAGCTTCCGCTCAACAACTAGCCAAGCTTGGTGCTACCTTCGCGCAGCCGCCTGAGATTGCCGCAAAGATTGCCTTCTTAGCGCCGACAACGGTTTACCTCGATGTGCCAGTTTATTCCCGTCGATGGTGATAGCATCGGTACTATCCAAGTCCTAACCGGTAATTATCTATATCAAACGTAAACAAATGCCCAACCAGCTCCCGATGACCCAACACCCCCTTCCACAGCCCATAGCTGCGGCTAACAGTCCGTTTGCCGCATTTACCTTTGAAAAGCGCATACCCTTCATATTCGACCAAATCCGGTCTAACAATGCGCTTACTTCCGACCAGTGGAGCGAGTTAACCCAATTGCTCACGGAAATCCAGACCGGCGTAGCCGACCCTCAGCCGATGGACTTCCTACGTGCTGACTGGCCGTATTGGGAAAAGTTCGTCGAAAATCACGGCGGCCAGTCCTACACTGACCTTCCCTTTTTTGAGTCCGAAGCCTATATCTACTATCGCATTATGCGCATCATGGACTACCCCGATGGAGGTGCAGATCCCTTTGGGAAGCTCAAAAAAGAGGGCGTAGAGGAAAATTTAGCGTTCCTAGATGGCTTTGCCCGCCAGCATCAGTCAGCCGGCGCCTCATTTGACGAGGCGTACTTCACCCTCTTGCTGTACAATGCCTTATGGGCCAACAGCGCTGACCTCAGCCAACTAAGCGCCAGTGACGTCCTGCGCGACGAACGGCTCCGCGGCAGACTGGTGGTCGACCACACACGTCACCTAATCGCGCAGATCCGCCACGCCAATACCACCACGGTAGACTATGTCGTCGACAATGCGGGGATGGAACTCATTGCGGATTTATTCTTGGCTGACGACCTGTTGCGCACAGGGCAAGTGCAGCAGGTCAATCTGCATGTAAAGCAGTATCCCATTTTCGTATCGGACGCGACCGCGGCCGATGTCACGGGGCACCTAGCGATCATGCGCGAAGCTGAAACCAATGCCCTATCGCACTTCGCCCATGCCATACAAGGTTGGCTGGATACGGGGAAACTCCATGTGCTCAGTCATCCCTTTTGGAATAGCCCGCTTCACTTCACCGAAATGCCGGCCGATTTAATCCGCAGTTCTGAAAAGGAAACGCTTCTGCTATTCAAGGGCGATGCAAACTATCGGCGATTGTTCGAAGACCGTGCTTGGCCGTATAGCACGCCCATTGCTGACGTGCTGAACTACTTAAGGCAGCCCTGCGCATCGATCCGGACCTTGAAATCGGAGATTGTACTGGGCGTCAGCGACCAGCAGGTCGTACGCTTAGGGAACGAAGACCCCAATTGGCTCACGAACGGGCGCTATGGCCTGATCATGTTCCAAGCGGCTACCTAAACCTGCCTACCATTACGGCCGGCCACCTGGTCCTCCGGGACCCCGCCCCCGCCCGGGTCCGTCCCAAGGCGCGTCATCCTGTGGCGCCATGCCACCGCCAAAGTTGCGGAAACGGTAGGAAAGCGTGAGCATGAAATAACGGGCCAGTCGGTTGCTCCGATTATCAAGGGTATAACCATCGGTAACCACCCGCGACACGTTGGTTTGTTCGTTCAGCAGGTCGAATGCCTGGAAACGAATGGCTCCATTACGTCCCTTGAGAAACTGCTTTTCGATATACGTATTGATGATCAGGGGATTCGCGTCTACGCTACTGCTATAGCCGTTATTGCTGGTCTTGGTCAGATCGATGCCGTAAATCCACGTGGGCGACAAGTTTACCGTGCTGAACAGCGACAGATTCCAAGTGTGGATGTCACGGTTGAGCCGCGACTGAGACGCCAGCGAGTTGCTCGTCGTATTGTAGTTATACCCCACGCTTGGCATCACCTCGACGGTTTCCTTCGGATTGAAGCGCAGGCCAAAGCGGCTAGCTGCCATCCAGTTTTTGCCAATATTGCGCTCCGAATTGGTGAAAGAAACGTTGTTGGTGTAGACGCCCATACCGAAGTAAGACAGTGTCAGCTTCTTATCAAACACCGGCTTGTTATAGTTAAAGAAAGCACGTCCTTGGTAATAGCCATCGTCATTGATGTAGCGCGTTTCCTGCACGATGCCCAAGTCTGAGTCGAAGTTCGTAATCCGGTTATTGACGATCCGATCCTCGGAAACCGTCCCCGTCAGGCTTGCCGAAATGCTGCTGCCAGACTCCATGTCGAAGTTTCGGAAATTGATGCGCATTTCGTGGGTAAACTGGGCGTCCAGGTCAGGGTTGCCGGTGACGGCAGTGATGATTCCTGTCGTCGTGTTCGCGTTGGAGTAGTCGGTAAAAGGCTGGATCTGCGAGAATGAAGGCTCGTTAGCCCGACCGGTATAGTTGATATTGAAGGACTTATTGCGGCTGGGGCGATACTCAAGCCGGGCTACCGGCACAAAGTTGAACCCGTTTCGGCTAATGGGGCGGGTAACGCCATCTACCAGCGACGTGCCGCGCAGGGTGTTGGGCTGTACGCTCATCCCAAACGAGTAGTTGAAATTTTCCCGGCGATAGCGGTAAGTCACGCCTGCGCGGTGGGTAGCGAACGTATAGTCAAACGCGCGGTCGAAGTTAAAATCCGAACCGCCAATCGTACCCCCGTCTGGTCCAAAACCACTATTGTGCTGGTTGTTGTCGTACGAATTAAAATTGAAGTCGTAGCTCACCTCCAGGTTGGTGTATTCGCCCAGCGGTTCGATATAGGATACGGAAGCCCCGCCGTTGAGGCTCTTATTGCGCAGGTCGACCAAGTGGCGCTGATACGCCTCGTCGCGATCTTCTACGGGCAATTCCATGTTCACGGTATTGAGAATGCTCTCGCGATCTTGCTCGGTACTGGCCGAGTTGGCAGAAACACTGAAGAACAGGTTGCGTCCGCGCTCGCTAAGTCGGCGGTTATACAACGCGCTAAGGCCGTAACTCGGGCTAAAACTCTTGTTGCTCTGATCGTTGGACACCTGGTTTACAAGCTCATCATTCCGCTGCACATCACTATGCGAAAAGTTGCTTGCGTTGTTGTTACCGATGTGGAATGTGGGCGAAACCTTGATGAAGCTGGCGTCGGAAGGCGTATACTCGACATTCCAACTAAATCGATGGCTGTTACTAATCGCTCCGTTATCGATCTCGCTGCTCGATAGTAGGACCCCCGTGGCCAACGCTTCTTCCCGAAGCTGGTCGCTCAAGGTATTGTTGTCGTCGTGACCATAGCGATAATCACCGTACGTTTCAAGGCGGTCGTTGAACGTATGCTTCAAGTCGAAACCAAAGGACTGCGAATTGGTCAAGCCGTTCCGTCCGCCAAAACCACCACGGCCACCCCCGTAGCTACCGCTGCCCGGCCCCCGGCGTGCGCCGCTGCCCCCAATGTTAAAGTTAAAAGCTTGGTAATTCGTGTTATTGCCGTTTGCTCGCAGGGCCAGTTCCGTGCGGTCCCACATCAAGTTTAGGGTACCGTCGGCCAAATAACGGTCGGTCGTGCCCCCACCCACGCGGAAGTTACCGAACTGCCCGCGGTTACGCGTGGGATCGATTTGCAAGTTTAGTACCCGTTCAGGATCGCCCGTGCGGTTGCCGGTCAAGTTTGCCATGTCGCCATAATCGTCAACGATTTGTATCTTCTCAACAATATCTGCGGGCAGGTTTTGAATGGCTGTCTTGATGTCGCCACCAAAGTAGTCGCGACCGTTGATTCGCGCCCGGGTGACAGACTCGCCTTGGGCCGTTACGTTTCCGTCCTTGTCTACCTCTACCCCATCCAACTGGCGAAGCGCGTCCTCCACTTGGGCGCCCTCGCGCAGTTTCAGGTTGCGCGTCGCGTATTCGAGGGTATCTTCCTTAAACGTGATGGCACCCGCCCCCTGTACCGTTACCGCATCGATCAATTGGGAAGCCTCCATGAGGATGACCGCTGGCACGTTCAGGGTGTTGCTGCCTTCGGCAAACGCTTGTTCGCGTCGTGTCGTGTCGTAACCCAAACTGGTAATGATGAGCGTAAACGCCCGAGCCCGCACGTTATTGAACGAATAGCGGCCTTCGTTGTCCGTGCTGGCCTGCAACGTGTCGGTCGGGGTCGCCAGCCGCACCGAAGCACCCACTATAGGTTGGGTGTTGTAGTCGCGGACAATACCCGTGACCGTTCCCCCAGTTTGCGCATTGGCACTGGTCATGAAAACGCAGAGCAACACCAGCCACGAGGATGCGGCTACGCGGGATCCATACAAAATGCGAATTGACTTCATTGATTTTTTTTAAGTTTTTTTGTGCGATTAGTGATTAGGACGTGATAATAGCGATACCAGCCACGTGCCGGGCTCTTCGCGCGGTCGCGACTGTGCCTGTTGGCCATATCCGCCAAACCCATATCCGTAGGGATAACCGTAGTATCCGCCGGGTTGGCGTACGTTGCGGGTGTTCGTATTGCCACGTGGCGCGATCATGCCATTTATCTTAAC
>CAYRGQ010000055.1:0-15501 GCA_964423925.1 uncultured Sphingobacteriaceae bacterium
ATATTGTTACAGCAGTGCAGGATGGAACAGGTTGCTTTCCTGCCCGTCTTATCTTATCATTGTAACCGTATCCGATTATTTAAACTTGTTCTTTACATTTACATAAACCAAGCAGGATAAACCGCCGGACACAGGGCGGCAGCGTTGTCGCGCAGTCGTGGACCTGAGGTGCGTTTCGGCGTATTATGATTCTGTCTAGCCCGGGATACTCGGGCCGAACAGCCAAGTATAAACACAACAAAACACATATACGACAACTAAACTTATGCCCTTTTTCATGAAAAAAAACAATGGTTTGGCTATGTTATTAACAGGCCTGGTCCTGTTTTCCGCCTGCCAGACCGAGGACGGCAAGACTCCGGAAGATGAGGAAAAAAAGCCGAAAATCGAGAAAATTAACCTTTCGCCGGATTTTGTTGTAGACCACCTGTATAGTCCTTCCGAAAATAAGTTGGGGTCGTGGGTATCCATGGCTTTTGACGGCAAAGGCCGCATGATCGTGTCCGACCAGTACGGCTCCTTGTACCGGTTGACAATCCCTGGCATCGGCGAGTCGGACACCTTAACGATGGAGCCTGAGCGCTTGGCACTTCCCGGCGACGAGTGGGAGAACGATTCAACCCAAACCAAGATTGGAATGGGATATGCCCAGGGCTTGCTGTGGGCGCACAACAGCTTGTACGTCATGGTTAACCATTGGGGCGACGACAAATTTAACCGAAGCAGCGGACTTTATCGTCTGCAGGATAAAGACAATGACGACCAGTTTGACGAGATCACCTTGTTGAAATCATTTGCAGGCAACGGTGAGCACGGCCCGCACAGTGTCGTGCTAGGTCCGGACAGCTCGTCGATTTACATCGTGGCCGGTAACCATACGGACGTGCCGACGGATTTTGCCCGTTACCGCTTGCCTACAAATTGGGATGAAGATAACGCCCTGCAAAGCATTCTCGACCCGCAAGGGCACGCTACCGACCGTAGGGCTCCAGGCGGCTGGATTGCCAAAACGGATTCCGTAGGTTCAGAGTGGGAGCTGGTAAGTGCGGGCTTCCGGAACCCATATGATATCGCCTTTAATGCTGATGGTGAGTTGTTTGCCTACGATTCGGACATGGAGTGGGATTTCGGTATGCCGTGGTATCGCCCTACCCGCATGATGCACGTGACGAGTGGTAGCGAATTTGGCTGGCGTACAGGAAGCGGCAAATGGCCGACCTACTACCCGGACAACCTGCCTTCCTTGGTCAATGTCGGACAAGGCTCTCCCACCAACCTGATGTATGCGGGCAACGCACGTTTCCCTGAAAAATATCGCAACAGCTTGTTGGCGTTCGACTGGAGTTTTGGTATTGTATATTCCGTCCAGCTCGAGCGCGACGGCGCTACCTATAAAGCGAAGACTGAAGAGTTCCTTTCAGGCGCTCCACTGCCGTTGACCGATGGTGAGATCGGTCCGGACGGTGCCTTGTATTTTCTGACGGGCGGACGCCGACTGGATTCCGACCTTTACCGGGTTTACCACGAAGACCATGACAAGCTAGATCCGAAATCCGGGCGTCGCGGAGGCGGTTCGATCACACCCGAATTGGCGCTACGTAGGGAGCTCGAGACTTACCACGTAAGTGAACCCGATGCCAGCATTGTGGAGAAAGTTTGGCCCCACCTCAACCATAACGACCGGCATGTGCGTTATGCTGCTAGCATTGCGTTGGCGCATCAGCCAGTAGGTCTGTGGGTGCGGCGCGCATTCGAAGAGACCAATGTACGAACCGTCGCCAATGCGATGGCCGTCTTGGCAAAGCAAGGACACAAGGAACTTAATTCGGCTATTCTGCGCAAGCTGATGACTATTGATATCGGTAACATTTCGCGCGGAAACCAAATCGCCGTGCTACGCGCCATCGAATTAACATTGTTCCGCTTAGGAGAAACCGACGAAACCACGCGCACGCGGCTCGTCAGCTATTTAGATGACGTATATCCAACTTCGGACAATGCGTTGAACCGTGAGTTAAGCAAGATAATGGTGGCTGTGAAGGCACCAAGTGTAGTGAGCAAAACCCTCGATATACTAGCTGATGCGAAGGACGATGCTACCGTTGTCGAAGAAACCTTCGTGAGCTCCTCCGATTTAATCTGGCGCAATCCCCAGTACGGTCTGGATATCGCAAGCACGTTGGCCAAGACGCCGCCTGCTCAGCAGATTTACTTCGCGACTGCGCTCAGTAAAGCGGAAGAAGGCTGGACACCCGAGTTGTGGGAACGGTATTTCACCTGGTTCCATGACGCTTTTGGCTACAAAGGCGGAAATAGTTATGTAGGCTTCGTAGACCGTGCTCGGAAGTTGGCGTTGGAAAAAGTTCCCGAAGACCGTCGCGACCATTACAACACGATTTCGGGCGACTCCCTGCTTAACCAGTCCGGCCGCGCGCTCGCTGACTTGGTCGATCCACCGAAAGGACCAGGCCGCGCTTGGAAAATAGACGACGCCCTAAAGGTGATTGAGGCGGACGAGGGCGAACGCGACTTTGCTCGTGGAAAGTCCTTATTCACGGCGATCCGCTGTGCTGCTTGCCACGTCATGCAGGGCGAGGGCGGAGCAGCCGGACCTGACTTGACCCAGCTGGGTACACGGTTCTCTGTACGTGATATGTTGGCGGCAATCATCGATCCGAACGAGGTTATCTCTGATCAGTACGAGGCTAAGATTTTCCACTTGCGCGATGGTACGAGTGCATTGGGACGTCTGATTTCCGAAAATCAGGACAGCTACTCGATTTCGCAAAACCCATACGATCCGCACAACCTGCGCGAGATTCCGAAAAGCGAAGTCACGGAGATCGGACGATCGAAGGTTTCGATCATGCCTCCGGGTAGCCTGAACATGTTAAACGAAGACGAACTGAAGGACTTGATCGCTTACCTGATGGCCGGCGGCAACGAGTCTAACCCAGTATACGCAAAAAAATAATCCACGATGCACAACGAAAGTTGGATCGAAAAGGTGTCTAACCCAGCCCAAATTGGCGGTATTGAGACTGCTGTGCTCGATAACGGCCCCGGTCGTGGTACGCGTGTGGCTTGGGTGAATACGGGAGCTGGGTTGCGCTATAAAGTGTTGCTTGATCGGGGATTGGATATTGCCGATGCCGCCTTTCAATCACACGCGTTAGCTTGGCTCAGCCACGTAGGAAATGTAGCACCAGGTCCCGTAGCGTATCGCGGCATCGATTGGCTCGAATCGTTTGGAGGAGGATTGGTTACGACTTGTGGCTTGGACCATGCGGGCGGACCAGAAGAAGACGACCACGGTGCGCGTGGCTTGCATGGGCAATACAGCCGGTTTCCCGCTGCGGTGGAGTCCGTCATCCAGCCCGATCCTCGAAGTGGCCGGCTGGATATGAGCATTACCGGCACAGTCAAGCAGTCGCAGCCGCTGGGTGCGCAGCTCGAGCTACGCCGCACAATCCGAAGTAGGCTGGGCGAGGCGGCTGTCACCATTGAGGACGAGGTTTACAACCATGGTAACGTTCCGGCACCACACATGCTGCTGTACCACATCAACTTAGGGTGGCCGCTGGTGGACGAGGGCGTGGATATTCGTTGGCAGGGGGACTGGTCTTCGCGAGAAGGCGATGCCCATGCGCGCATATTTAAAGAAGGGGAGGATTTCCGCACGGGACGTCCACCACTTCCGGAGCATGTGGGTGGGGGCGAGGAAGCCGCATTTATTGATGTGGTTGCGGATGCCGATGGCCGATGCGTATGTGGCGTCCACAACGCGGCGCTCGGGATGGCGTTAGCTGTCGAATTTAATAAACAGCAGCTCCCTTGGTTGACTAACTGGCAACATTGGGGGCCTGGAGAATACGTCCTGGGTCTTGAACCCGGCACGCATCCGCCCGTAGGGCAAGCGCGTGCGCGACAGGATGGCACATTGATTATGCTCGAACCCGGCGAGCGACGTCGCTATGAGGTGACGATCCGGGTACACCACGATGAGAATGAGATCCGGAGGTTCCTGGAGCGAACCGGAAAAACCAATTAAATTAAACACTATTACTGAAATTTAGATTAGGATATGGAAACACACCAGTTAGCAAAAAAAGCATTGGAACAGGGCGAGGGCATTTTGAGGCTAGCCCCTACGTGGGTGCCGCGTTCGTTCTGCGTGCCTGGCCGTCGGATCAAGTTGCACCCCGATGATTATTATGTACTAGGTGGCGAGCGTGGTGGTATTGACGAGCGCTGGCTTTCGTCAACGACGCCGGCAGAAAATGGTCCGCTCACCGGTAAAAATGAAGGCTTGAGTGCGATTGTCTACGAAGAGAACGGCGAAGAAGTGCAGTTTTTGCTCAAGGACGCCGTCGACGAGTTGAAGGGAGAGCTGATCGGCTCGAGACTGTGGGACGAGTACCAAAGCTGGCCTATGTATTCAAAGTTCTTTGACAACATGGGGCCGCTGCCGCACCACGTCCATCACAACGATGAGAAGGCGGCGCTTGTTGGCCAAAAAGGCAAGCCAGAGGCGTATTACTTTCCGCCCCAATTGAATAACCATGGCGGTGATTTTCCCTACACGTTTATCGGACTGGCTCCAGGAACGACCAAAGAGCAGGTGCGCGAATGTCTGGAGAATTTCACGAAGGGCGATAACAAGATTACCAACCTGTCGCAAGCCTACCGCCTGGAGCCCGGTACCGGATGGGACGTGCCTCCCGGTCTGTTGCACGCACCAGGAAGTCTGTGTACCTATGAGCCTCAAAAGGCGTCCGACGTGTTTGCCATGTATCAGTCGCTCGTCAACGAAGCCGTCATTCCAGAAGAATTGTTGTGGAAATGTACGCCCGAAGATAAGATTGGCGACTACGATGAATTGATCGACGTACTCGATTGGGAACTCAATTTGGATCCTAACACCATGCAAAACCGTTTCATGGCGCCGTTGCCGGTTCGTCCGATTGCGGAGATGGAAGCGGAGGGCTACATCGAAAATTGGATCTGTTATAAGTCCGATGCATTCAGTGCGAAGGAGCTGACCATCCTGCCCGGTGCGACGGTTACGATTCGGGATGCAGCGGCTTACGGCCTGATCATGATGCAAGGTCGCGGCACGATGGGCGTATGGGAAATCGAAACACCCGCGCTTATCCGCTATGGCCAATTGACTAACGATGAATTTTTCGTGAGCGAAAAAGCTGCGCAGGCCGGCGTCAAGATCGTCAACCTGTCTAAAACCGATCCGATTGTTATGCTCAAGCACTTTGGGCCGAATAACCCGGACTTGGTACTCTCTTAACCCGAATGCGAATCAAAATTAAACGATATGAGCACTTCAAATAATTTCCCCAAACTGCATAACGCTACCTGGCCTGGGATCGTGGGCAAAGGACCAGACTCCGAGCCGGTAATTGCGTTCGACGATTTGTTGGCCTACACGGCGGCGGCCGAAGTAGACGGCGTTAAGTTCGACGGTGTTGACATCGGACTGCTGGAACCTCATGTGAATATCAATGGCGGTAGCGATGAAGTGAAGCGGCTTGCCGACAAGGTAGCCGGCCACAACTTGGTTATTGGTTCGCTCGTGGCACCCATATGGGCAGGTTCAGCTATGGGCAGCAAGGAAAATCGTCAGGTATTCGTGGACATGGTTCGCAAATCGTGCGAATTTGGCCAGCAGCTTCGCGAACTAGGCGTACGGCCCTACGGAGTCATCCGTATTGATTCGTCGTCGTCGCCGGCCGACTGGGCGAAGGATCCCGCAGGAAATACCGCTGTGATTGCTGAAACCTTCCGCGAGGCGTGTGACGTGGCCGCAGACTATGGCGAGCGCCTAGCTGCCGAAGGCGAAATTTGCTGGGGTGGTATGCATAGCTGGAAAGCGATGGTTGATACGTTGGAAGCGGTAGATCGGCCAAACATGGGCTTTCAAGCAGACATGTCGCACACCTTCCTGTATCTATTGGGCTATAATGCCCCCGAGCACCGGATCCTGCCGGAAGATTTCCAGTGGGGAGACCGCGAGGCGCTGACAGCAGGTTTGCGCAAACTCACAAGTGCACTTCGGCCGTGGACAATTGATTTCCATGTCGCCCAAAACGACGGAACCGTGTTCGGGTCCGGCTCGCACGATAAGACGGGAAGGCACTGTTTGCCGAATGACCCCAATGGCCGATTGGATATCGCGACCGACGCAGGTCACTGGCTCCGCGACGAGAACGGAGAGTTGACCAAGGCATTCCAACACATCTGCTGGGACGGATGCATGTTCCCCAATGATGTCCTGAACAAGCAACAGACGTGGAACGATATCTTAGCCGCCCTAATCAGCGTTCGCAACGCCCATGGTTGGCAGGGTTAAATGTATTATAAAGCAAAACGAAGAGTGATGAGCAATAAGAAAGAACTGAGAATTGGATTAATCGGCTGCGGTTTTATGGGCCGTACGCACGCAAATGGTTACAACCGGGTCCCCAACTTTTTCCCTGACTTGGCATACAAGCCCGTATTGCAGGCTGTTTGCTCGAGGCGCGAGGAAAAGGTGAAGGCCTTTGCCGAACAATGGGGCTTCGCCTCTTACGAAACGGATTGGCGTACTTTGATAGCGCGCGACGATATCGATGCGGTTGACATTTGTACGCCCAACCACCTCCATGCCGAAATCGCCATTGCGGCAGCGGAAGCCGGCAAAATGGTGCTGACGGAAAAGCCCTTGGCACGCAACCTGGAAGAAGCGAAGGCGATGGTAGACGCGGTCGAAAAGGCCGGCGTGGCCAATACGGTGTGGTATAATTACCGCCGCCTGCCTGCCGTGACGCTGGCACAGAAGATCGTGACATCGGGCAAGCTGGGCCGAATCTTCCATTACCGCGCCAACTTCCTGCAAGACTGGACGATCAGCGAGGATCTTCCTCAAGGGGGCGATGCCGCTTGGCGGATGGACGTGGACGTTGCCGGATCCGGCGTGACGGGCGACTTGCTCGCACATTGTATCGATACGGCCATGTGGCTGAATGGAGGCATCAAGGAGGTATCCGCGGTAACCGAAACGTTCATTAAGCAACGTGTGCACCTAGATTCTGGCAAGTTGCAGGATGTCGGTATCGATGATGCCTGTATTTTCCACTGCCGCTTTGAGAATGGCTCACTAGGGCTGTTCGAATCCACGCGTTACGCACGCGGGCACAAGGCACTCTATACATTTGAAATTAACGGCGAGCATGCCTCCATTCGTTGGGACCTGCATGACCTAAACCGCCTCGAATATTTCGACAATGCCGTCGATTCGGACGTCAAGGGCTGGAGTTCGATACATGTGACGAACGGCGATCACCCGTATATGGACAAATGGTGGGTGCCGGGCCTCGGAATCGGTTATGAGCACAGCTTTATCCATCAAGTGGCTGATTTCCTGAAAAGCTTGGAAACCGGTGAGCCATGCCAGCCCGACTTCAGGAATGCTTACGAAACCCAAAAAGTGTGTGAAGCAGTCATCCAATCGGCCAACTCGCGGAGCTGGACAGATACGGGAGTAGAACTGGGCGCATAATCTAAAAATATGTCAGCAGTAATCATGAAGAAACAACGGAATTACAGCCCTCGGAAACAAGCCTTCATGGCTTTAGTGGCGCTGGTTTGCGTTGCCTGTGGCAACTCCGCAAACACCCAACAGGAAACCGAAGGCGGTTCCATCGATATTTTCAACGGCACCAGCTTGGACGGATGGCGGGGCGACACAAACTTCTGGCGTGTCGAGAATGGCGCTATCGTGGGCGAAATAAAGCCGGGTACCGACCTACCCCACAATACGTTCCTGATCTGGGACGGAGGGCGGCCTGCCGATTTTGAATTCGTCGCGGAATACCGCATGACGGGCAATGGCAATAGTGGAGTCAACTACCGCAGTGAGGAGTTGTCAGAGCTGCCATTTGCGCTGCGTGGTTACCAAGCCGATATCGACGCGGCCAACACGTATACCGGCCAAAATTACGAAGAACGGGGCCGTACGATCTTGGCGTTTCCAGGGCAACAGATGCATCTGCCTCCTGTAGAAGGTGAGATGGGAGAGTATGCCAAAGGAAACATTTGGACGGCCGCGGTAGAAACGGGAAGCCTGGGTGATCGCGAATCGCTGAAGCAGAACATCAAAACCGACGACTGGAACGAGATTCGTATCGTAGCTGTAGGAAACAACCTGAAACATTACATCAATGGTGTGCTTATGAGCGAAATTGTCGATGACGACGAAAAAAATCGCAAGCTAGATGGGTTGATTGGTCTCCAGCTCCATACGGGTCCGCCCATGAAAATCGAATATAAGAATATTCAATTGGCCATATTAGAATAGTCCTTTTGACCCTCAAGGCTTACCAGTCTTGAGGGTTTTTCTCTGTATTCCCAAGATGAGAGCACTTTTAGTCGGCTTCGTTTTCTTCCTCCTCCACTTTTCCGTTTGGGCCCAATCACCCAAGGTTACAAATCTCAAGGTTGACCATTTGCTCCGTGCTGAGCTAAGTGTGAACGGCGGCTACATTGTTGCGGGCCATGCTGGCGCTACGGGGCAGCGAACGCGTATTGCTAACGAACGCCCTACGTTGGGTTGGGAAATAGTGAGTGAGCGTCCGCGGACTGGTCAAGCGGGTTATCGCGTACTTGTTTCCGCCCATCGCGACAGCATTGCTCATGCGGTGGGCGAGGTTTGGGACTCGGGCAAGGTGGATTCGGACGAGTCGGTAAATGTGGAGTACGCGGGTTCGGCGCTCAAACCGAATACGCGGTATTATTGGCGCGTGAGGGTATGGGATGATGCGGGACAGGCTTCAAATTGGTCGGCGATCGGCCAGTTTGAGACTGCCGGCGAGTTGGCTTCATACAAAACTTCCGTCTATCCGTTACTGAAGAGCGACCAAGTGGCTGTCCACATCACGAAGCGGGGAAGCGAGGTACGACTTGACTTCGGCAAGGCCGCATTTGGCCAGCTCAAAATGACCTTTGAATCAGAACATGGTAACGACACCGTTAACGTGCGGTTGGGAGAGGCGATATTGCCCGATGGACGGATTAACCGCACGCCTGGCGGCACCATTCGCTATGCCTCTTACCCGGTAGCGCTTCGTCAAGGCCGTCATACCTATACCTTACAATTTGTGCCGGATCGGCGAAATACGGGCGGGCAGGCGATTAAGATGCCAGCCTACATTGGCGAGGTCTTGCCGTTCCGCTATGTGGAGATCGAGGGTTATGCCGGCGACTTGCAGCAAACCGATGTCGTGCGGGCATACGTGCATTACCCCTTTGACGACTTCGCAGCACACTTTGAGAGTTCAGATCCCGTTTTGAATGCGGTTTGGGAACTGTGCAAGTATAGTATCAAGGCCACAACCTTCGCGGGTGTCTATGTCGACGGCGATCGCGAACGTATTCCCTATGAGGGTGATATCTATATCAACCAGCTCAGCCATTATGGCGTCGATCAGGAATACAGCCTTGCCCGGCATTCGCATGAGTACGTCATGCACCACGCTACCTGGCCTACCGAATGGATTTTGCAGTCCGTACTCATCGCCTACAACGACTACCTGTACACTGGAGACATACGGTCGGTCAACCATTTCTACGAAGACCTGAAGGCGAAGTTGCTTTTGCCACTCCGCGAAACTAACGGTCTCATCAGCACCCGTACCGGCAAGCAAAGCCCGGAGCTCATGCAAGCCATTTATTTCAACGGCTCATCCTTGCGGGATATCGTCGATTGGCCCCATACCGGTGGGTTTGGGATGGTAGGGAATGGCGAAACGGACGGATTCGTGTTTACCGATTACAACGCCGTGGTGAATGCCTACCACTACAAGGCGCTCCGGGACATGGAGCATATGGCAGGCGTACTGGGCTATACCGACGATGCACGGCAGTTTGCCGCATACGCCCAAGAAACCTATGAAGCGTATCAATCGTTATTATGGGATCAACAGCGGGGTGTATACCGCGATGGTGTCGATACCGATCATGCCTCCTTGCACAGCAATATGATGGCGATGACTTTTGGCCTGGTACCTGATCCGCATCAATCGGCAGTGATGGACTTTATCCGGTCGCGTGGTATGGCCTGTAGCGTCTTTGGTAGCCAATTTCTGCTCGATGCCATTTACACCGCGGGCGATGCGGACTACGGGCTTTCCTTGCTGACCTCGCAGGCCGACCGAAGCTGGTACAACATGATAAGGGCTGGCAGTACGATTACAATGGAGGCCTGGGATAATAAATACAAGCCCAATCAGGATTGGAACCATGCATGGGGCGCCGTCCCCGCCAATATCATTCCGCGCAAGCTGATGGGCGTGGAACCCTTGGTCCCAGGTTGGAAAGAGTTTCGCGTACGGCCGCAAATTGGCGGGTTGGCACATGCATCGATCAAGGTACCTACCATCCGAGGAGCGGTATCGGTATCCTGCAGGCAGGATGAAAATTCCTATGGCCTGACGCTCACCGTTCCGGTGAACAGCATCGCTCATGTGGAGTTGCCGGTTAAAGGGGACACCGCGCCAAGCTTCCTGCTTAACGGCGAGCAGATCAAGGTAAACCGAAAGGGAGATTTGTGGGTATTGCCTCCGCTAGGCAGCGGAACCTATGCGGTAACGCTCGCGTATTAAAGGGTGAATGGCAAAAAACAGTATTCAACATGGATAAGATCGCATTTACGATGAAATTGCTTCCCGGGTACGAGGAAGAGTATAAGCGTCGTCATGCAGCGCTATGGCCTGAACTAGCAGCCTTGCTGAAGTCGCATGGCGTGAGTGACTATTCTATTTTCCTAGAGGAGGATACGGGGACGCTGTTCGCCGTGCAACGGCAATCGGGCAGTCAGTCATCCCAAGATCTGGGGAGCAACCCGGTGGTTCAACGCTGGTGGGCCTATATGGCGGACATCATGGAAACAAATCCTGACAATTCACCGGTTAGCAGACCGCTTACACAAGTTTTTCACTTAGATTGAGTCCATTTCGGTGTAACAATGGTGCTAGGATTAGCCAAGAATAGGATTAATCCAGCGCGGCGGCTTCGTGTTATTGGCGAGTTTACCTAAATTTGCGTGCACCAAACCATCATTAATGTCGTAATAAATGACGAAGCACGCCAATTTCCTGGAACATGTCCAAATCGACGAGTATTCGGCCACACCCAAGTATTTGCAGCTTGCAAATGCCGTGATTAATGCCGTGGAGGAGGGCAAGGTCAAGAAAGACGACATGCTGCCTTCTATCAATGAGTTGAGTTACGTGCTCGAAATCTCCCGCGATACGGCGGAGAAAGGTTATAAGCATCTCAAGCAACTCGGTGTGTTGGGGTCGGTGCCGGGCAAAGGGTATTACATCACCAACGCCGATTTTAGGCAGAAGATGCACATTGTGCTGTTCTTCAATAAACTGAGCGCGCATAAGAAGATTGTGTACGACTCGTTTGTTCGGGCAGTGGGCATCGATGTGTCCGTGGATTTTTATGTATACAACAACGATCTCTCGCTGTTTCGAAAGACCCTTGAGAACCTAAGCAAAGATTATACGCATTATGTCATTATTCCTCACTTTATCGAAGGGCGGGAGAATGCGGCGTCTATCATAAACACCATTCCGAAGGATCGATTGCTGCTGCTCGATAAGGTGGTGCCGGACGTGGACGGTGAGTACGCAGCCGTGTACGAAAACTTTGAGAAGGATATCTACCTCGCGCTTGAGCAAGCCCGCGAGCGACTCAGCAAATACCATACGATCAAGCTTATATTTCCAGACAAGAGCTATTTCCCGAAAGGCATTATCAAAGGATTTTACCGTTTTTGCCAACAATATGCCTTCAATCACTTGTTGGTGAGTGATATTGAGGAAGAACCCATTGCCGAGGGCGAAGTGTATATCAACTTGATGGAAGACGACCTGGTGAAGCTACTTGATCGGGTAATTTCGATGAAGTTGGACATCGGCCGGCAAGTCGGCATCATCTCGTATAATGAAACACCGCTTAAGAAATTCATCCTAAACGGCATTACGACGATATCCACGGATTTCCGGCGGATGGGCGAAATGGCGGCCGAGCTTATCCTCGCCAACGAAAAGCGCCACGAGGAGGTACCGTTTTACTTAACCTTGCGTCCTTCCATCTGATCCCTGTCGGTGTACAGTATGCCTACCGTGTTTTGGGCGGCGTCACTGGAAACTCTTGCATCACGCCAGCTACAATCTCAGGAAGGTCGTTGATGGCGCGCTCCGGATTGCTCACCGATCCCGATCCCCGCGCTTGCCAAATGACGGTGTTCGTTCGCCGGTCGCGGGCCTCCAGGATGATGTGTCCCGCGCGGTAGCGTTCCTCACCCACAGGGCGATTCCATGCGCCGTAGCCCCAGCCATAGTGCCACATCCAAGGGTTGTAACCCCACGGACCATACCAGCCTCTGCTATCGTAAATAGGGCGTTTCTTGTTGTTAACAATGGCAATGTAGCGGAAGAGCAGGTCTGGCTCATCCTTGCTGTATTGCAAGCCACGCAGTCCCAGCTCGTCATTGACCGTTTCCATGATGTTATGCTTCGCAATGTCGTTGCTATAATATGCCTTGGACAGCGAGTCTACAGGCGGCAACCAACCGTAGGTTCGGTATTGCGAAAAGTCCACGCTCTGCATCCGCGTGGTGTGGTATCGGTAGGGCGAACAGGCTGCCGCTACTACCAATAAGGGAATAATAAACTGCCAAAACCTCTTCATTGTCTTATCTTTTGATTCAAAAACTTCGATGCATTCGGGCGTCGCCCGTCTATGGCTTAGACGATTGGGTAGGGGAAAGGTTTAACGCCAGCGGCTGGGAATCGGGCGAAAATTTGGTGAGCACACGCCCTTAGCCGAGCTCGTCGGGGTCGTAACCACCCGTGCAGTCCATACACGAATTGCCATAGGCTTGGTATTCGTCAAAAGCCGCACCCGGTTTGCCGAATAGGGTGATGATGCGGTCGGCCCGCACCTCCGTGCCATTGTCCAGCACCACGAAAAGTCCCGCTCCCGGAATGTCTTTCAGGTCCACTGCACGGCCCTCGATTTCACCGATGCCTTCCGCTGCACTGAAGAAGAACACTTTGCCACGTGTTTCCTTGGCAATCTGCTCCTCGATCACCTCACGGTATTCCCACGCAATGGGCAGGTACGAGCTGTCAGCGGGCTCCGGTTTTAGCGTCATCATGTCTTTCATGTTCTTTTTCATAGCCGAGAAACGTTTATAGCAAAGGTACGAAAAGAAGTTCGGGGTACGCTGGCTGTCTGCGCACAGGGCGTGTTTTACATATTCCTGCAGGGCATTACGCCCACGATTATATCACGTACCTTTTTATCTCCGTGTGGTCGTGTAGAAATTCCTACAGGACTTTCGTCTCGCGCTGCCTAATGTGCGCCTCAATGTCAATGACTAACTCATTATCGTCGTTTTTTTCAATCCGAGTCACATTTTGGTAGATGGTGAACTGTGCGATCTGCTCGATGATCGATGCTCTTTTCTTAGCATGGTCCTCGCTGAGTATGATCTTAATCGCTTTTGTGCTGTTATTCGGTATGATGAGTTTTCCAACCAGTCGCGTGGTATGAACGATAAGCATGGTCGTGATTAAGAATACACCGCCGATGTAGAATTCCCCAAATCCAATCGACATCCCTATCGCCGCTGACACCCAAATTATCCCCGCTGTAGTTAACCCATGGATTGTGAAGCCCTCTTTGAAGATAACGCCTGCCCCGAGAAAACCGATACCGCTGATGATCCCCGCCGCGATCGAGAAACTGTCGCCTTTTCCGCTGTAGTTTTGTGAAAGTATGGCAAAAAGTGCCGACCCGACGGTAATGATGGTGATGGTTTTCAAGCCTGCTGACTTGTCCTTGCTTTCACGTTCATACCCTAAGAGAACGCCGGCGACAATCGCCAAACCCGCTTTCAATATATCCGTTTGGTGAAAGTGTTGATTGAGTTTTTCCATAGCCTATCCAGTAGCGACTATTCTGAAACGGCTGCCCCGTCACAATTGTTTTGAAACTGTAGGCGCTAGTTGCTTAACGCTCGTTTAGCCTGCTGCTTTCAACACACAAAGCCTCCAATCAGATTGGTTGTTGTCCTGTTGTAATGTAGGAAAACCGTGTTGGCCCCGGGCTCGTACTCGAACGTGTTATGAGTGGACACATGCTTCCTCCACGCGTGGCTCTTCCAAGCGCGGAGACACGACGGTAATGGGCTTTTTCTCACGTTGGCTCTTCAGAAACGCGAAAGTCAATAGTACGCCAATCGATGCCATGCCAGCTCCCACAAGTACCGGTACATCGTACGCTAAGCCCATAGTAATGGGGATGCCGCCGAGATATGCGCCGAGCGTATTGCCCAGGTTGAAGCTCGCTTGGCCAGCGGCTGCGGCAAAGGATTCAGCACCTTTAGCGTGGCGAATAAGCATCATCTGTATAGGGGAACCGGCCGAAAACGAAACCACGCCAGTCACCAATGCCATCACGTACGCCATTGCGTTGATGTGCGCCGTGATGTGTACCATAAATAAGCATACGACCATAGCGGAGAAACAGATGATCGTCGCTTTGGTCGGATTAATGGCGTCCGCTAATTTTCCGCCCAGGGTATTGCCGATCACCATTCCTAAGCCCACTAATACCATAATGTAAGAAACGCGGTGCTCAGCGACACCAGAAACTGACGTCACTAAGGGGGCAATGTAACTGATCCACGCAAAGAGACCTCCGGTACCGATCGATATGATGGCCACGAGTAGCCAAGCTTGTCCTTTTTTGAAGTACGAAAGCTGCCCGAAGAGGTTGCCTTGGCTTTGTTGGCGGATTTTGGGCAGCCATACCATCAATGCAAAGAACGTGACTAGACCGAGCAAACTGATGACGCCGTAAGTGATGCGCCATGAAAAGTGATGGCCGATATAGGTGCCTAGCGGTACCCCAATGAGATTGGCTAAGGTCATCCCGGTAAACATCGTCGCGATAGCTTGGGCTTCCTTACCTTTTTTGGCTAAGCTCGTTGCTACTACTGACCCCACGCCAAAGAACGCACCATGTGGTAAGCCTGCTGCAAAGCGCGACAGTTTGAGTAGGATGTGGTCGGGTGCAACAGCGAATAGGCCGTTGCAAACAAAAAATAACAACATCAAGAACATCAACACCTGCTTAGGCGCGTACTTCGCGGATAGGAGAACTAAAGTAGGAGCACCCACGACGACACCGAGGGCATATAATGCGATCAACTCAGCTGCTTCGGGGATGCCTATTTGCAAATCTTTGGCGATGTCCGGTAGAATACCCATCATCGTAAATTCGGTCATCCCAATGGCCATTCCCCCGAATGCGAGCGCCACCAATCCTTTTCTCATGTACAGCTTTTTTTAAGAAGCGGCAAATGTCTAAATTATCTTCCACATTGGATGGGGATCGTTGAAAAATGGGATTGCCGTGACAAGTGGGTGT
>CAYRGQ010000056.1:0-5679 GCA_964423925.1 uncultured Sphingobacteriaceae bacterium
ACCCAGGACCCATACATTAAAAGTGTATTGCTCTACCAGCTGAGCTACGGAATCGCGGTTTGAACGACTGCCAAACATCTTTTTTCCGTTTGGAAAGTGGTGCAAAGATAGAATTATCTGATATACCCTGCAAACTAAATTTAAGATATTTTTAAGATTTTTCGCTAACTCGCTTGGGTTCAATTGCAATACGCCTAACAAAAACTTTTGAAAAAGCCTGCTTCTACCCTATCCCTGCGCTATGCACGGACCCGTTCCGTTGTCGGAATCCCGATTTATCTCCCGCGCCTCGGGATTGGCGATAAAAAAACTGGCGTTGTTTTTGTAATCCGAAGGGCGTCGCCATCAACGGCCGACCTAATCAAATATCTCGCAAACCATGAGAACTACACTTTTAACTTTTCTGCTCGCGATCACGACGCTGTTCGCGGCAAACGCTCAACAAACGGATGAGGAAAAGAACGAGGTTAAGCTGAATGCGTTTAACTTAATCATCTTCAAAACACTCGATGTCTCCTACGAACACATTCTTAGTCCGAATTCGACTGTAGGCGTGTCCGTATTGGGAAATCTACTAAAAGAGCCGGGCTGGCTGGAGGATCTCGCCGAATTGCCGTATTACAACGAGCAATTTGCCGTTACCCCGTATTATCGGCACTTTTTTATGAACCGTTATGCGAAAGGATTCTTCCTCGAAGCGTTCGGTATGGTAAACAACCAGAAGTTTTTTGAGGAAATATACGCTGACGACGGCACCACGTATGTTGATGCAGGACGGTCGACGAACTTTGCGCTCGGCATCGCCGTGGGGGGCAAAATCGTTAGCCGCAAAAATTTTGTTTTTGAGTTTTTCGGTGGCGTGGGGCGCAATATCATCCAATCGGATCCGGACGCGGGTACGGAGTTTGTGCCCCGCGCTGGGATAAACCTCGGCTACCGGTTTTAAAAATTAAGAAAGCCCTGTCCGGGGAGGACAGGGCATTTCTTTACTAACCAATTATAAACCTAAAATTATGAAAAGTTTTTACGATCTATTTTTTTATACTACAGCTAAAACGCAGAAACATGGGCTGTGGTATAAGCGGTGTGTTTAATTTTTGTTACAAACCGTCCGTATTTTCGGTCACGCGATCAAATTGGACCGTCCGCGTATAGTTAGACGGATATGCACCTACCTGAAGTAAGATGGGGCGTAACACGAATTCAAAGTGCAACGCCTCCGGCTTGCCAGTTTTACCCAAAGTAAAGAAAGCAAATTCCTCGCGTTGGGCCGGATTGCGCCATTCCGCTCGGTAGGTGTCGTAATGCCAATGCGTCAAATCCGCAACCAAGCCTTCTTGTCCCCAAAAATGAAGTTCTAAGCCGTTTTCTCCTAATTTCACTTCCACGCTGTCATAGGCGTCCGAGGCATATCGCCCGACGTATTGCTCCAGCGGCAAAGTGGGATTAGTGTCCATGATGCGCGCATCGTGGATCTCTTGGCGTAACGCTTTGGCGCGTGCGAACGTACGTTGATAACCGGATAGGTACCGATCGAACCAGTCGTTGCCCGAAACACCCAAGTTGGCGTCTATAATCGTATAGGCCAGCGCGTCTCCCAACTGGTTGAACGAATTGCCCACCACGACGATTCCCAACTCCAATTCAGGCACGAGGTAGGCCGCGGTATTGAATCCGTCGGTTGCGCCACCGTGGCTGAGTACACGCTTGCCCTCGTGGTCAAGTATATTCCATCCCAGACCATAGCTGGCCTGCGGGCCGTAGGGCGTGGCAGAAGGCAACACGTTTTGCGGTTTGTGTATTTCGCGCATCTGCTCCGCACTCACCAAGCGTTTCCCCTTGTATACACCGGGTTCGCCCAACTGCATCATCATCCATTTAGCTACATCCGTGACGGAGGCATTGATACCGCCCGCCGGGCCCGCATTATCCCAATTGCGGCGTTGGATCGGTAGGACTTCGCCTTCAATATATTGGTGCGGCCAGGCGGCATTCCTTGCCGTGTCCAAGGCCGTGATGCTGGTATTGCTTTGCATGCCGATCGGCTCAAACAGCCGCAACTTCAGGAATTCGTCCCAAGTCTGGCCACTGGCATACTCGATGACCTGGCCGGCCACACTATATAGCATATTGCTGTACACGAAGGAAGAACGGAAAGGCTCCTGGAAATCCATGTAGCGCAATTGGCGGATCAGTTCGTCGCGGCTGTGTCCGCTCATGAATTGTAAGCGGTTGCCAATCATTCGGCCGATACCCACGCGGTGGGTTAACGCGTCGCGTACCGTGACTTGCGAGGTCACCCAAGGGTCACTGAGCGCAAACCAAGGAATGACTTCTACGATCGGTGTGTCCCAAGTTATTTTTCCTTCGTCAACAAGAATGGCTAAGGCGGCCGCCGTGATGTTTTTGCTCACTGAAGCAATGCCGAACAGCGTATGCTCGTTTACCGGGTCGGCACTGCCGCGCTTTTTCACGCCAAAGCCTTTTGCATACACGATTTCCCCCTCCTTGACCACCGCGATGGCCAAGCCGGGAATTTCCCAGTCCGCCATGCCACGTTCAATTTGTTGGTCCAAATCGGGAGGCAGCGTACGTTGGGCCTGGGCGGCGCCTAGCCAGATGGCTACAAAACCGACCAATAGTATGCCGCGAAAGCATGCCCACTTTCCAGGGCAAAAATCGATGACAGGATTCTTCATGGCAATAAGGGTTAGTTACTTAGCCAAATTACAAAAAAAATCACAAGAAGAAGGAAAGACCCCAGACGGTACGTCAGGCAGCCCTAGTGCGCCAACACCTCGAAGCTGTCGTCGAAGGCCAAGCCAAAGCGCGTGGCCCGATCTGGGTTGTAGACGCGTTTGCGGACTTTGAGCATTTCCACGCTCAGGTCCGCCGTCGATCCGGTTTCCAAGTAGCGGGCCGCCTGTTCCCCGCTCTGGTAGCCCCATTGGTAGATGTCGGCGCCGAATGCCGCCACCGCACCGCGCGCTACCAAGCCTGATTCGCTCGTGAAAATGGGGACCCCGCGTTCGTCACAATTTCGGACGATGGTTTCAAACGCTGCGAACACCGTGTTGTCGGGATTGGCAAAAAAAGCATCGATATCGCGTTGCAGGAGCGAACGGACGACCAATTGGGCTTCTGCGGATGACTGCAAGGGCTGCGCAACCAATTCCGCTCCTAAGGAATCCGCGAGCGCGGTCAGGCGCTCGTAGGCTTCGACAGACTGCGGCTCAGCTTGGTTGTAGATCATCCCCACGCGGAGCTGCGCGCCCTTGGGCTTTACCTCCTGGGTGATTATGGCGAAAGCCGTATCGATGTAGTGCAGTGTTTCGCCTGTGCCAAAGAGGTTCGGCGGCGGCAAGCTTCCCTCGGCCACCAATCCAACGATTTCGGGCATGGCGGTGACCGATTGGAAGATGGGCGTGTCGTGGATGCGTTGGGCAGCTGCCAGCGTGGCCAACGTGGTGCTGGTGCCGATGAGGCTGGTCGGGCGGTTACCAAAGTAGTTAACAATCTGGCTTAGCGTGCCAGCGTCGCCTTGGGCATTGCGGTGGACGACACGTAGCGTCCCTTCTGTTTCGCTATATCCAGCGGCTGCCAGGGCGTCCATAAATCCGACACGGGCTTGGGCAATGGTAGCATCCTCAAAGGCTTCGATAAAGCCAACGGTGGGCACATCCCCTTCTGGTTTGCTCGACTGGCAGGATAAGAAAACTGTGAAGAATGCGATTGTCAGGAAAAGGCTAGTTTGCTTCATATTCGCAAAGCTACTGTTTTTCAGCGTATCGTGCGCCGTATCTTGCGACGATGGGCGGCGGTGGCGCGTCCCCCGCCCCACCGGGCATCGACGGTTTGAGCAAACTATTGGTTATGTTTGCCGTTTTGTTTGGGAGATAATAATTCTAATGTCACTGCGCGCCATGCTCGGATCGCGCGCAGCGGTTTGCCAGAAAATACATGGATAACACGGATAATAGCTGGAAGTCGTTGCTTTCGGGGTCAAACGGAATAAAAGCGATCTCGCTCGCGGGAGGTGTAGGCCTGCATGCGGTGAACGTTTTTTTAGCCACGACGATATTGCCCTCCGTGGTCCGAGATATCGGCGGCTTCGCCTTTTTCAGTTGGAATACGACCCTGTTCGTAGTGGCATCCATTGTGGGCTCGGTACTGTCTGCACGCTGGCTTTCGCTACGCGGCCCAAAGCGGGCCTATCAATTGTCCATCGCGCTGTTTGTCGTGGGTACGCTATGCTGCACGCTGGCACCCACCATGGCGGTTATGCTCTTGGGTCGCAGCATTCAGGGGTTCGGTGGCGGACTTTTGTTTGCCTTGTCGTATTCCATGATACGGCTTGTTTTCGCGGAGCCCTTATGGTCCCGCGCGATGGCACTATTATCCGGCATGTGGGGTATTGCCGCACTATCTGGTCCGTTTATCGGTGGGGTTTTCGCGGGATTGGGTGTTTGGCGGCTTTCGTTCGGTTCGGTAGTGTTGATATCCGTCGTGTTGTTTATCACGATTACGACCGTGCTGCCGAGCGGTCGTACCTCGACGAGCGCGACGCCTCCCCCGCCGGTTTTTAAGCTATTCCTGCTTACCGCTGCCAGCATTGCGGTATCCATGGGTAGTATTACCGAAGACCTGCGCGTCGCCATCGCGGGCGTAGTGGTTTCCGTTGTGTTGCTCCTTTTGCTCGTGCGACTTGAACGGCGTGCGACGATTCGGCTTCTGCCTCGGGGTTCGTATCTCGTCACTTCTCGGTTGGGCGCCACCTATGCTGCCATCGCCTTTCTGCAGGCGGCTACGGCCGTCGAGATTTATATCCCCTATTTCCTCCAAGAGTTACACGGTTATTCGCCGCTAAAAGCGGGTTACCTCACGGTGATGATGGCGATTGGCTGGACGGGTTTTTCCATTATGTTTTCGGGCGCTTCGGGTCGGCGAGTTATCCGGATCTGGCACGTCGGGCCCATAGCGATGGCAACGGGGCTGTTGGGACTGGGATTTGCGATCATCCATACGGGCGCCCATCCTACACTTGCGCTGGTGCTCATTAGCCTTTGCTTGGTGCTCATAGGTGGAGGTATCGGCATGGGGTGGCCTCACTTGCTGGCCAGGGCCCTCTCGTCGGCGGAGGCTGGCGAGGAAGATCATGCCGCCGCATCGTTGACCACCGTACAGTTGATTGCTACGGCCTTCGGTGCAGCCATCACCGGTGTGGTAACGAGCATGGCGGGAATTCACGAAACCGGCAACGTGGCCAGTACGAAACACGCCGCCTGGGTACTGTTTGTCGCGTTTGCGGTGTTGCCCTTGTTGACTTTGATCATCGTACGGACTTTTTCTAAAGCAAGACGTACGTAGGGATACGGACGTCGTGTGACGTACCCTTGCAATATAACTCAATTTTAAACCGCTTAATCTCCGCCTTAGCTGTACGGGATCGTACGCCTAATGGCCTATACGGAAGATAGGCTCGCCGTCCTTGGTGAGCGTCACGTTGCCTTGATGCTCGGCATATTCGTAGTTTTCGTTGCTATACCGCACGCCCGAGGCCATGGTGTCTTGGGTAAGGTGGATGGTATCCCCGTCTAGGATGAGCGTGGCTGTGCCAGCCGCATTGTCGAAGGCGAGATTCAGTTGCTTGCCCGTGCTGTCCGTTAGGGAAGTCGTCAC
>CAYRGQ010000056.1:5779-15335 GCA_964423925.1 uncultured Sphingobacteriaceae bacterium
CCATAGGCCAATGGCTTGGTTTTGGTGAGGTGCATTTCGATCCGTGCATCGGTTGGCGCAAACAAGAGCCGCCCACCGCCCGCTATGACGGGATGTACGCATAGTTGCAGCTCATCGACCAGTCCAAGACGCAACAGTTGGACGATGAGGCTGGGGCTACCTACCAGGATGGGTTTGCCGGGTGTGGCTTTCATCCCACGCACTTCCTCCTCCAGTTCGCGAGGGGCGATCCGCGCGCTTTCCCAGCCGGTGTCGGCCATTGTTCGCGAGAAAACCGTTTTGGGGACGCTGTCTATTGCTACGGCGAACTGGTCCATATCGGGCTTACCCGTGGGAGCGAGCAGGACTGATTGCCAAAATTCCATCAGCTGGAAAGTGACGCGACCGTACAGAAGGTCGCCCGCTTGTCCCAACAAATCCGCGTAGTGTCGGTGCAGTTCGGCTTGTGCATCGACGGCGTCGTGGTCACAATAGCCATCTAAGGTCATGTTGATAGCAGCAATCAGTTTACGCATAGCTTTACCTTTTTTCGATTTTTCCAGCCCGCTGACGGATCCCTGCTTTCGCCCGCACAGCGGCGTTGCCGAGACGCAAAATAACGCTATTTCTGCGTAGCCTCCTTGTCGCAAGGCAAGAAATCGATGTCGGACACTGATAGTTAAGGTAAAACAGCGCTACTGGGGCTTGCGGGTCGTTCCCTGCTTTTGTCCCTCCCTTAGGCTCCGGACGATTACATTCGCGCTATTTGTGCGGCTGACGTCTTCCAAACCCCACTTTTCTTAACTTATATCAATGGCGGCCATGAGGCGTTGTCGTACTTTTGCGGCGATAAAAGACGTATACATCCCTTTAAAAGATAGAAAAATGAAGATTATTGCGTTCGGCGCATCGTATAGCCGGAACTCCCTCAACAAACAATTCGCAACGTATGCCACGAAATTTTTCCCCGCCGCTGACGTAGAAGTCTTGGACTTACGTGATTTTGAACTGCCCTTGTATACATCCGATCTGGAAGCGGAAATTGGCCGCCCGCAAGCGGCGTATGATTTCCTTGCGAAAGTTGAAGAGGCGGATTTGCTCCTCATTTCACTTGCCGAACATAATGGCACTTATACTACCGCGTTTAAGAACCTGTTTGATTGGACATCTCGGATTAAGATGAATCTCTTCGAAGGAAAGAAAATGCTCTTACTGGCGACGTCGCCCGGACCGCGTGGCGGGAAGTCGGTGTTGCAGGCAGCTGTCCAGCGCTTCCCCATCCACGGAGGCGTGATTGTGGGGACCTTCTCGCTGCCCAATTGCGGGGAAAATTTCTCGGAAGACGCCGGTATTCTTGACTCGGCCCTCAAGGAAGAGTTCGAACGCGTAATAGCGGACGCGTCAATTAGCTTGGAAGAAGCCGATCACACTAGCGTGGCGCAATAGGCATATCATGAAAGCAAATCGGCATGCTTGGGTATCCCCCCTTGCATGCCGATTTTTATTTTGACACGTGGCTGTTTGGCGCGGGATTAAACCCGTTTCCTACCCTTCTTGCTTGAGCGGTCCCATGTGTACGACTTCGCGCAGGTCATACGGCGTTTCTTGGTAAACGAAGTAGTTCAACCAGTTGTTGAATAGTAAGTTAGCATGACCGGCCCAACGTACTCGCGGCGGATTATTTGGGTCGTCTTTTTCGTAGTAATTTTCGGGGGGCTGTATGGATTCCCCCTTTTCCACGTCTCGCAGGTACTCTTCGTGCAGCGTACTAGGGGCATATTCCGAATGGCCCGTTAGGTAAAACTCGCGCCCACCCCTCGAAGCGAGAATCGCGGCGCCAGCTTGATCGGAGGTGGCTAGTATTTCCAGTTCGCTGATGCGGGTAAGGTCCCCTTCCTCTAACTTGGTGTGCCGGCTGTGCGGAATGTGGAATTCATCATCAAAGCCGCGGAACAGCGGATGGCGCTTATTTAGCGCCTGATGCTTGAACACACCAAACAGCTTGTTGCCAAGCGGGCTCTTCTGCACGCCGTAGAAGTGATACAGGGCGGCCTGGGCAGCCCAACAGATATACAATGTCGACGTCACGTGCGTGCGTGCCCAATCGAAAATCGTCTTAATCTCTTCCCAATACGAAACCTCTTCAAAAGGCAGGAGCTCTACGGGTGCACCCGTAATGATCATTCCGTCAAAGTGGGTGTCCGCGATTTCATGGAATCCTTTGTAGAACGCTTCCAGGTGTTCGGCGGGCGTATTGCGGGGCGTATGGGTGTCTAAGTGCACGAACTGGATTTCTACTTGCAACGGGTTGTTTGACAAAAGGCGGATAAAATCCGTTTCGGTCGATATCTTCAGCGGCATCAAGTTCAGGATAGCGACGCGCATGGGACGGATGTCCTGCTGGTTGGCGCGCAACTCGTTCATCACGAATATGTTCTCCTTCTTGAGCAGCTCAATGGCGGGTAAGCTATTTGGAATCTTTACTGGCAAGACGTCTCTCCTTTTTTATCAAACACGAAAGTACGGAAATTTTACGTGCTTGAAAAAGTAAATCCGAATAGTTTTAGGTGTATTTGCGATGATGTGGGAGCATCATTTTCTCGAGGACGGTAGTCATGGAAAAGGAGGATACGCCTTCGCGTACCCTCCTTGCCATGAGCGCTTGATTAGAGCGGGGGCTTTAGGGTGCTGTGTCCCTAATAGCGGTAGCGCAGCGTGACGCCGTATGTGCGCTGGTCGCCCAGCACCCCGGCGTAGTGGCCTGCATTTCCTGCACCCGGGAGCAGCTGTTCAAAATAATCCTGGTCGAATGCATTCCGTATCCATAGGTATAGGGAGATCCCATCGGTGGCGCGGAAACCTGCCCGGGCATTGATAAGCGTATATCCATCGATCGTCAAGTACCGCGATGGTGATGGGCTGGATGAAAACGACGAACGATAGAAGCCGTCGAGTGCGGCAAAGAAACTGCCCTCCTGCCCTAGAAAAGACGCCGGGCGGGTCGATGCATCTGCACCGAATGAGGATGCCCAGGTGGAAATGCCGGGTAACTGGCCACCGGAAATATCCTTGAAGGTAGGCCCTCCGGTTTCCTCTAGCGGTGGCGGTGCGTTGGTGAAAGCGACGTACCGCCCATCGGTATAGGCCAAAGAACCATGCAAGGTTATCCATTGCCCTAAGCGGGCATTCGCGTCAAACTCTATGCCCTGTACCCGTATGTGTTCGGCATTGGCCAGATAGCCTCGGTTGACCGCCAGGTCGGCCGCCTGCACCTGCGCTTGGTAATCCTTTACGTCGGTTCGGAATACGGTTACGCCGAATGTGAGTTGGCGCGCGGGCTGGGACTTGACACCCACCTCGTAGTGGCGCACGCGCTCCGGCTGTAGCACCGCCAACTCGGTCATGGGTTCGCCGTTTTGACTGGGTAAACCGCCTAGGTTAAGCCCCACCGGACGGTGGCCGGTCGACAAGGTGGCGAACGTGCTAAGTCGTTCGTGTGCCTTGAACGCCATTGTCACCTGTCCGGAAATACTAGTGTCATCGATGGACGCTTTAAAGGCTTGGTTGCTGTATACCGCATTTTTCAACGCCTGCAAAGCCGGGTCATCCGTTTGTAGGCCGCCGTATGTTTCGCGACGGAAATCCACCGATTTATCGTCGTAATTGATCCGGATTCCGGGCAGGATGCGAAGGCGCGGGGTCAGCGCCCAGTCTACTTGTGCGAAGACCGCGCCGCTAAACGTTCTCAAGCTGGGGTATGTCTTTATGCCGTATCCTTCCAGCAGTCCGGGAGTCTGCCACAGGGGGCTTTCCGAATTCTGCGAAAAACGCCATTGGTTGCGTCCGGCTTCTTCGGTATGGGCGGGAGCCGCATTGAGCGATTGTCCGAAAGCGAAGAGCCCCGCAACGGCACTCACGTTCCTCGCGATGTCGCCGGCCCAGCGCACTTCTTGCGACCATTGCTCGTGGCTCGACGGTGCTTGCGAGAGCGCAAGGCCTTGTAGGCCGGTGAAGTCCCGATCGTTGGAAGGATCCCAGTTCCAGAAACGCCACGCCGTGGTTGCAGTGAGCACCCCCGCGCCTGCCTTAATATCGACGTTGGCGGATGCGCCGCCGAAGTCCTGGCCGGACCGCCACGGGGTGTCGTGGTCAATCACCCGATCGAACGGATTGCGACTGGGCAATTCGTAGCCGAGATCTGCGATGATCTGTTCGAATTGCCGGTATGTTGCCCGCTGGGTGGGCGCCACGCCGGCGAAGACCTGGGCGTAGCCTTCGGGACGCTGTCGGCTCAGGTCGCCAGCCAACAGCACTTGGACATCCTCTGATGGGTCATAGCGCAGTTGGCCGCGCAGGCCCAAGTTGTTTAAGTCGTTCACGCGCTTTTGAGCGCCGACGTGATACACCAACCCATCGCGTTGCGTACCGCTAAACGACAGCCTGGCCGCCAGTTTGGACGAAATTGGCCCACTGATGGATGCCTTGGCCTGTATGAAGCCGAAATTGCCATAACTGAGCTCGGCCGTGCCTTCCGGGGTGTGCGTGGGCTTACGGGTGGTAAGGTTAAAGGCGCCGGCCACGGTGTTTTTCCCAAATAGCGTGCCCTGGGGCCCCCGTAGCACCTCGATCTGTTCGACGTCGATGAAGTCTAGCGTCGTAGCTGCAGTACGGGCGTAGAACACACCGTCGACATAAAAGCCCACACCCGGGTCGATACCGTCATTGGTAAGGCCGAACGTGGTACCCAAGCCCCGTATGCTGATGCCCGTGTTTCGTGGATTGGACGAATACAGTTGGACGGTCGGGACGAGTTCCTTGAGCCGGTTGGCGTTGAACGCGCCCGATTCCTCGGCCAAGCCGCCGCTGACCACCGAAACTGGAATGGGTACGTCGAGCAGTAGTTCGCGTCGGCGTCTAGAGGTGACGACCACTTCGTCGAGGCCCGTGGCGCGCTTGTGTAGCAAGATAACTAGCGGGGTGCTTTCCGCGATTACTTCGTGGGTTTCATAACCGAGGTGCGAGACAATGACCGTGTAGGGAAATTGCTGGCCGGTGATAAAGCGGAATTTGCCGGCGCGATCGGTTTTTGTGATGTGCGTTACCCCGGCTAGTTGCAGGGTGGCGCCGTTGAGGGGTTCGCCGTTTGCGGCATCGAGCACCTGGCCCTCCAGTGTGGAGTTAATGAGTGGCGTCGGCTCTTGGGCAACAGCGCTCAGCATCCCTGCCAAGAAGCTGGTGAATACGAATAGGGCAAATCGACTAAGCGAATGCGGAAGATTGAGGTGGGTTGTCATGGTCATGGTGTGGGTTAAGGCCGTAGCGGCACGAAGGATAATGATGGAGAAGAACTTGGATGGTGAGCCTTGGAGAGGCGCGGCCGCGTGGCCGGGACCAAAGGCAGGTATGCGTTTCCATAGAGCGTCGAATTGAGTAAATTCACGCTACGAATATACAATATAGCATATAAAGTCTATATACTTGGTAGATATTATTATTGATATAAAATTGGATTTGTTTACCCAAACCTTACAAATGAAATAACTTACTGATAAAAAAGGTGCTAAAGTTATTTACCTAACCAAACAGAGGAAGTTAACCGCTGCAAGAAACCGCGTAGGTTAAAAGCGGATTACCACATTTACTATGCCTTTATTGAAGAATGACGGCTCGAAAGATTCGATGAGTCCCTCCTTTTGGAATACCCGAAGTTCGTGATACACGCGCTCGCGAAGCGTACCGTTTCCCACGCCGTGTATAAACCGAATTTCAGCGTCTCCCCGATTGATGGCGTCATTCAAGGCCTTCCGCATGCGCGCGAGACTATGTTCCACGAGGTCTTCCGGATAAAGGCCAGACGTGTTGCGTAAAAACGCCGTGGTATGCAGGTCGATTTCGGTGATGCGTGACATGGGGCAAAGATAAAAAAACTCGCCTGTTAGGTTAGGCAGTTTCCTTTTCCTATGTTCGTATGCACATTTACACGAAAGCGTACCATGGAATTTAACACCCATCGCGTCAACGACGTCTTGATTGCCGAACTCATAGGCGATGGTATCGTCGTCCGTAGCGAATCCGACGGGACGGACCTGATTGGAAATGTTTATTACCAAGGTTTTGACCGTGTGGTGGTCTACCAATGGCAACTGACGCCCGAGTTTTTCGATCTTAAGACACGGTTGGCGGGCGAAATCCTCCAGAAGTTTTCGAACTACCGCGTGCGGCTGGTGATTGTGGGCGATTTGTCAGGATCGGTTAGCCGGAGCCTTCACGAATTTATTGCGGAAAGCAACCAAGGGACACAGGCGAATTTCCTGCCATCGCTGGATGCGGCGCTCAAGGCATTGTCGCAATAGCGGCCCTCCCCCATGCCTATAATTTTTCTTGCGGAATGAACATTTTGCTATACCCCCTGTTTATACCGTAAAATGGAGGTCTACCCATGGAACAAGCAGAAAGATCATTTGAGTTGACTATTGCCGGACATTTTAACGATCGGCCGCTCACCATCGACCCCGACGAAACCACGGACAGCGTGCCGCTGTATTACTGTTATCTCGACGGCGCGGCGATCAGCCAATTGCGGCACGATCCCGTGGAGGGATGGGTGCAAATCTGGGGCGATCTCCAAGAGGACGCCGTACGTCACGTCGGTGAGGCCATCGCCGACTATGTCGGGTAAAACGCCGAGCTGCCTTTTTCGCCGCTACCAATATACGCACCGTTTTATTTTATTGGTCCTGCCGTAAATAGGAAAACGCGTATATGGTGGTTTAATCGGTAGTAGCGGGTTATAAAGTGTCGATTGGAGGGCCATTTCACTGTGACTTATCGGATTGAAAACAAGCCGAAATCTACTATCCGACCTGCCTGTAAATTGGTTCGTGACGCTTGCGGAATATTTGTCTTGCCAGGATTATGGTGCTAACGTAAAATTATTGGCCTTTTTTCGTTTCCACCCGCTATTTTAAGCCTGTTTTGTGGTTTAAAAGGTTATTTTTGCGGGATGATCCAGCTGGATAACATATCCAAGACATACTATCGAAACAAACAACCTTTCCAGGCACTTGACGGGGTAACCCTGACCGTTCCGAGAGGCAGGATATTCGGCGTCATTGGCGCATCCGGAGCTGGCAAGAGTACGCTGATCCGATGTGTGAATTTGCTGGAACGCCCCACAACGGGATATATACGGGTAGACGGGCAACTACTCACTGACCTTCCTGCGGCTGACCTGGCCGTAGCTAGACAACAGATCGGCATGATCTTCCAGCATTTTAATTTGTTATCGTCGCGGACCGTGTTCGGCAACATTGCCTTCCCGCTGGAAATCGCAGGGTTTTCGCGTGCAGCCATCAAGCAGCGCGTTGACGAGCTGCTCGAACTGGTTGGCTTGCGCGATAAAGCCACCGAATATCCGTCGCGCTTGTCGGGTGGCCAAAAGCAACGTGTTGCCATTGCGCGTACCCTGGCCAACAATCCCAAGGTGCTGCTTTGTGATGAGGCGACCAGCGCGCTGGATCCGGCAACAACCCGCTCCATATTGGCACTCATTAAGGACATCAACCGCCGGTTGGGCCTGACCGTCCTACTCATCACGCACGAGATGGATGTGGTGAAGGCCGTTTGCGACGACGTGGCGATCATCAGCCAGGGAAAACTGGTAGAGCATGGTACGGTGGCCCAGGTGTTTTCGGAGCCTAAAACCGAATTGGCCAAGCAGTTCATCGCCGCGGCACTGCATATCGAAATTCCCTTTGCCTATCGCGAGCGTCTGGGCCAAGATACGGCGCCCGGCAAGCGACCACTCCTGCAGTTGGAAATCGCGGGCGGCACGGCGGAGAAGCCGGTGTTGTCTGCGCTAGCCCGCGAACTCGGTATGGATTTCCAGATCGTCAGCTCGCAGGTCGACTATGCCGGAGGCGTCAAATTTGGGCTGATGCTGCTCGAGCTATTTGGCACACCGGAGCAGTGGGCGGATGCCGTCAGGTTTATCGAACAACGCAATATTAAAGTCAAGCTATTGGGATATGTCTGAAGCGATGTTATGGATGCTGGTTCGGGGCACGTGGGAAACCATCGTGATGACGTTTGTATCCGGATTTTTCGGCTTCTTGATCGGGCTTCCAGCCGGCGTTGTACTTTTTCTGACCCGTCAGGGCCAACTGCTCGAAAATAAGCCGGTAAACAGAATTTTGGCGTTGGTTGTCAATATCTTTCGCGCCATTCCATTCATCATCCTCATCGTATGGATGATTCCTTTCACGCGCATGTTGGTGGGCACGTCAATCGGCGTGCAGGCCGCGTTGGTACCCTTGAGTGTCGGAGCCGCGCCCTTCGTGGCACGCATGGTGGAAAATAGCCTGCTGGAGGTGCCGCATGGGCTGATTGAAGCCGCGCGGGCGATGGGCGCCACGCCCCTTCAGATCGTCCGCAAGGTGCTGCTGCCCGAGGCGCTACCATCGATCATCAATGCCGCGAGCATTACGTTGATTGCCTTGGTGGGGTACTCGGCTATGGGCGGTGCGGTCGGTGCCGGTGGCTTGGGCCAAATCGGCTACCAATACGGCTATGTCGGCTATGATGTCGTCGTCATGAATACGGTGCTCGTTCTGTTGGTGGCCCTTGTATTCCTGATCCAGTTTTTGGGCGACACGTTGTCCAATCGGTTCGACCATCGAAAATAATCTTGAATTTATTAAACACATACATATGTACAGACCTATTATCGCACGAACGGCCAAACTAGGAACCGTTGCCTTGTTTGCCTTGCTTATCGGTGCTTGCGGCAGTTCCCGCAATGACGACCCCAACTATATTAAGGTCGGGGTGCAGTCCGGTCCGGAATTTGCCTTGGCGCAGGCTGCCCAAGAAGTGGCGAAAGAACGTTTTGGACTCGAAGTAGAGTTGGTGTCCTTCAACGACTACGTCTTGCCTAATGAGGCTCTACATCAGGGGGATATCGATGCGAACGTATTCCAAAACAAGCCCTACCTAGACGTGCAGGCCGCGCAACGAGGTTACGAGTTTGCCATTGTCGGCAATACTTTCATCTTCCCGCTGGCGGGCTATTCCAAGAAGATAAAGAACATCGACGAATTGCAGGATGGAAATACGGTTATCATTCCCAACGATCCCACCAACGGCGGCCGTGCCCTGCTCCTACTCCAGCATGCCGGATTGCTGACGTTAAAGGCGGATGTTGGCTTGCTACCCACCGTCAATGACATCGTGAACAATCCAAAGAATCTGAAAATCATGGAGCTGGAAGCGCCGCAGCTGCCGCGCGCGCTGGACGACCGGAACGTGACCATCGCGGTCATCAACAATACTTTTGCGACGCCTAACGGCTTGATCGCCACGCGCGATGGCCTATTTGTCGAAGACAAGGATTCGCCGTATGTGAATCTGGTCGTGGCA
Source organism: uncultured Sphingobacteriaceae bacterium (assembly GCA_964423925.1). Classification (GTDB taxonomy): domain Bacteria; phylum Bacteroidota; class Bacteroidia; order Sphingobacteriales; family Sphingobacteriaceae; genus CAYRGQ01. Next base: position 15,176 of record CAYRGQ010000056.1, read on the forward strand.
AGGGAGGATAATAAGAACGAGGAAAAAATCAAGAAATTCGTTCAGGCCTACCAGTCTGCGGAGGTCGAGGAAGCTGCCGAGCGAGCGTTTAAGGGCGGTGCGATTAAGGGTTGGTAGTCGCTGGCTAGTGAGTCGGTGATTTGTTGAGTCGTTTTTTCGC
>CAYRGQ010000057.1:0-10746 GCA_964423925.1 uncultured Sphingobacteriaceae bacterium
TCTCAAATGGGACACTTTTAAATATTCCACCGCAATATGTCGTACTTCTCCCCCTCCCCGCGCAGTAATCCCGTCCGTCCACCTCACTTCGCTACTCGCCTGCGTCCAGTATCCGACAATCTACAGGGCCATTAAAAAACCACGTGCAAAATTAACACTTTCCGCCGACAAGCGACAACAAAATCCGTTTTTGCTAGGCAGGATAACAAGATACAAACACAATGGCGTTCCTTCGGCCGAACGCTTAGATCAACAGCCAAAACAGACCACCGAACAGGCTTCCCATGCAAGTTCCCACCAACACCTCATTAAAAAAGTGCCGTTTCAGGTAGAGACGAGACCAACCCAGTACGGGCAACAAGATAAGAAACACAAGACCCCCCACCATGTTAAAGTGCAGGATCAGCAAGCTAACGAAGGCGTGAAAGGTCATGTGCATCGAGGACTTGATCACTTTGTTGATATACAACGCGCAAATAAGCAGCGCACATGCCAGCGCCACCGCCAGCCGGAGAGAATACTGCTGGTTGGTCAGCCAAATAATCACCGTCACGGCCAACAGCAGCACCGTAATGGTGACAAACCACTTTTGTCGCTGCCGTTGATCGGACACATCGATATTCGTGTACTTGCCGCGGCGTACGCCGACAAATGTGCGAATCGTCACGGGAATAAAAATACCACCGATAATCAACGCGCTAAGCAGCGCCGCTTTCAGGGGTGGCTCCTGCGTAAACAGAAGGGTGACGACGAACACCGGGATCGTGACGAAAGGATGGCAAGCGAACGATATGAATGTGGCTAGCGACTTTTTCAACGGTTTAATATTTTAAGGCCCGGCCTGTGTGCTTCTGGTTTCGGATCGGCGCCGCCCTGGCTGCCGGCGTTTGTCTACGCACAGCGAAGGTAAACAATCTTTTGGTAATGGGTAGGCCTAATCCGGCTCGTTTATTCCTTATCTTTGCCCAGGCATCATACAGTTCGCATCATGGCTCACAAGCAGATTAAACATCTTCAGATTACGATCACCGGAACCGTACAGGGCGTCTTCTTTCGTGCGTCTACCAAAGCCGTGGCCGACCAACTCGGGGTCAAGGGCATCGTCTTGAATCAGCCCGACGGATCGGTCTATCTGGAGGCAGAAGGCGACGAGTTTGCCCTGGGACAACTCCTCGAATGGTGCCACGAAGGTCCCGACAAGGCTCAGGTTGACAAGGTCACCACTCGCGAAGCAGCCGTGAAAAATTATCGTAACTTTGAGGTCGTCAATAAATTACAGCCGTTGACCAACAAACGCTAGCACCTTGTCATTACTCCGGAAATTTGCAGGCGAAACCATGATTTATGGGCTAAGCACCATCGTGTCTAGGCTCATCAATTTCGTACTGACACCGATATTCGTCCATAAATTTTCCGCAAATATTTACGGTATCTTCACCAACTTTTACAGTTGGGCAGCCATGATACAAGCGATTTTGGCATTCGGAATGGAAACCACTTTCTTCCGTTACCTCCACAAGCACGAGGACAACCAAAAGGCGGTGTATGCTAATACCTTTACCATCATCATCCTCGTGTCGGCGCTTTTCCTAGTCACGCTCCTCGCGTTCTCGTCGAGTATTGCCACTTGGCTCAACAATGGGGTGTACCATGCCGATTACGAAACCTACGTATGGTTGTTCGGTCTGTTCCTAGTGACGGATGCTTTGGCCGTCATCCCCTTCGCTAGCCTGCGTGCCGAGGGGCGGCCCCTTCGGTTTTCTATCATCAAGCTGGCCAACATCCTCATGGTACTGGGAGCCAATCTGGTATTCCTCTTCGCCATTCCGCACTTCATTGAGGTGAACAGTGGGTTTGCCCGCTTCGCCGAGCCTTGGTATCGCCCCGGGTGGCTCGGATACGTATTCATAGCCAACCTCATAGCCAGTGTCTTCACCCTCGTTTTGCTGCTGCCTGAGTTACTGCGGGCACGGCTCCAGCTCGATCGCAAGATGGTGGTCGACATGATTGGCTACAGCATTCCGGTACTCGTGGCCAATATATCGTTCATCATCAATGAACATCTGGACAAAATGCTCCTTCCCAAGTTGATTCCGGGTGAGCAGGGTCGGGTTGATGTCGGCATCTACGGGGCCGTATCCCGCATTGCTGTCTTCCTCAGTGTCTTCGTACAGGCGTTTCGACTGGGTGCAGAGCCCTTTTTCTTCAGCTACGCCAAAAATGAAAATGCTAGACGAACCTACTCCCGGATTATGGAATATTTCATTATTGCCATGGTCGTGGTCGTGGTGGGGATCACCGCCAATATTGAATGGCTTAAGTACTTTATTAAGGGCGAATCGGCCGAACAACAAGCTCTCTATTGGTCGGGGCTGGAAGTGGTGCCTATTCTGCTGATGGGATACGCGATGCTGGGCGTTTATATGAACCTATCGATCTGGTATAAGCTCTCAGATCAAACGCGTTTTGGTCTCTATATTTCGGGGATGGGCGCGATAGTCACGTTGGTATTATGTTTTATCTTTATCCCGATATACAGCTACGTGGCCGCCGCGTGGATTACCGTCGTGGCCTACGGTTTTATGATTACCCTATCTTATTTGTGGGGCCAGGCACGTTACCCCATTCCCTACAAAGTACCGAAAGGATTAGCCTATCTGCTGGCTGCGGGAGGGCTATCTTGGGTAATGTTTGACGTGCTGCAACGAGACCTCTTGTTTAGCAATGTGTTGTTTGTGGGATTCCTAGGCGTGATAGCCTTCCTAGAACGGAAAATGATTGCCGAGGCATGGCGTAACCTTCGTGGCAGTGCTTAGACCAATACCGGCTCAAACCGATGCTCAATTTCGTTGAGCACCTCTTCGATGTCTTCTACGCGATCGAGCGATACGAGTTTCATGCGGTATTCCTTGAAGTTGGGGATTCCCTTGAAGTAATTGGCGTAGTGGCGGCGCATTTCGAAAATGCCCGTTCGGTCGCCTTTCCATTCCAACGACTTTAGCAGGTGCGTGCGGCAGACGTCGATGCGTTCGGAGATGGTCGGTCCCGCTAGCCGTTCGCCCGTTTCGAAAAAATACTTAATTTCACGGAATATCCACGGATAACCAATCGACGCGCGCCCTATCATGATGCCGTCCACCTCGTACTCCATGCGCCATGCCGCCGCCTTCTCTACACTGTCGACGTCGCCGTTGCCGAAAATAGGAATGCGAATGCGCGGATTGCGCTTCACGTCGCGAATCATGCTCCAGTCCGCTTGGCCCTTATACATCTGCGCACGCGTGCGCCCGTGAATGCTGAGCGCCTGAATGCCCACATCTTGGAGTCGTTCGGCCACTTCATACACGTTTCTGGTGTCGTCATCCCAGCCGAGGCGTGTTTTGACCGTTACGGGCAAGTCGGTAGCTTCGACCACGGCTTTCGTCATGGCCGTCATCTTGTCAATGTCTTGGAGCAGGCTGGCGCCCGCACCGCGGCAGGCCACGTTTTTCACGGGACAACCGTAGTTAATGTCGATTAAATCAGGATTAACCTGCGAGGCAATCTCCGTGGCTTCACGCATCGTTTCGATATCGCTTCCGAAAATCTGGATGCCGATAGGACGTTCGTATTCGAAGATATCCAGCTTCTGACGGCTTTTGGCTGCGTCGCGGATGAGTCCTTCTGACGAGATAAACTCCGTATACATCATATCGACGCCGTTTTTCTTACATACGTGACGAAACGGCGGATCGCTCACGTCTTCCATGGGCGCGAGCAATAACGGAAACTCGCCTAAATCGATATGGCCGATACGGATGGACATTTGTCTTTGGCGCAAAAATACGAAAATATCAGCAAAATCCGGGGGTTCCCCTCCCGGAGCGCATCCCCGCCTACCCTAACGCACGGACGAAATCCTCCATAGCCCTTGCCGGATTGTCTGTTTTCATAAAATTCTCACCAATCAGAAAACCCTGAAAGCCTGCACTGCGCAGCTCACGGACCGTAACGGGATCGCTGATGCCGCTTTCCGCCACCTTCACATACCGGTCGGGAATCCGCTCGACAAGCGCCTTCGACTGCTCGATATTGACGGTAAAATCCTTCAAATTCCGGTTATTTACCCCAATCGCGTCGACAGTATCCACCAGGCTTTTCGCCAATTCCTCCCCGTCGTGGACTTCCAACAAAACACTCAATCCCAACGATTTCGCATAGCCCGATAAATCAAGAATGTCGGCGGTGGAAAGGTACGCCGCAATGAGCAGGATGATGTCCGCCCCGTAGGCTTTGGCCTCCGCGATCTGAAAACGGTCGACAATAAATTCTTTGCGCAGCAAGGGAATGGAAAGTGCGGCACGGGCTTCTTGCAGGTCGGCTAAACTGCCCTGGAAAAAATCAGGATCGGTCAGTACGGACACGGCGGATGCACCTGCAGCTTGATAACCGGCCACTGTTTCGCCCACCCGCGCCGAACCATTGATCAGGCCTTTGGAAGGAGACGCGCGCTTAAACTCGGCAATGATCCCAGTCTTTGACGGGTCAAGGACCGAAGCACTCAAGTCGAAGCATTCGCGCCCAAACAGGGGCATCGCCTCCAATTGCGATAGCGTCGTGCGCTGCTTGGCCTCTGCCACTTCTTCTCGCTTACGCGCGACAATCTTGTCTAATATCGTCATGAATCTAAATAGCTAACCAATTTGCGATAATCTCTTTGCCATGTTCGGTCATCACAGATTCGGGGTGAAACTGCAAGCCACGCACGTCAAGCGTTTTGTGGGTAAGTCCCATAATGACCGCACCTTCGTCCTCGGCGGTAATACGCAAGGCGGAAGGCAGGCCGTCCTTAGCCACTGCCCACGAATGGTAGCGCCCGACCGAAAAAGATGCCGGCAACCCCGCAAAGACGGGCTCGTGGGGGTCTGTCACAACCATTGTCGTCGACACCCCGTGAACGGGCTTGGCCAGGTTGTATAACGAACCGCCATACACTTCGGCAATAGCCTGTAAACCCAGGCAAATGCCCAAGATACTTTTGCTTTCGCCGTACTGCCGAATAACGTCCAGCAGCAGGCCGGCTTCCTGCGGGATACCCGGTCCGGGCGACAACAGAATTTTGTCGAAAGCCGCTACGTCGGCCAGCTCAAATTTATCATTGCGCCACACGGTGGCTGTATGTCCGCATTCGTACAATAAATGCACGAGGTTAAACGTAAACGAGTCGTAATTGTCGACGACCAATATCCGCAACGCGTGTTGATTCTCTTCCATTGATTGATAGATGCTTCTTAAATGTCCTCTGCCATTTCCATCGCCTTGCGGAGGGCGGCGATCTTATTATTAACTTCCTGCAATTCTTTTTCCGGCTCCGAATCCGCCACAATGCCCGCGCCCGCCTGGTAATGCAGCATGTTGCTTTTGCTCAAAAAGGACCGTATCATGATGGCGTGATTAAAGTCGCCACTGAATCCCATGAAGCCGATTGCGCCGCTGTAAAAGCCCCGGCTGTAATTTTCGTAGCGATCGATAAGCTGCATGGCTTTATGTTTGGGCGCGCCGCTCAGCGTGCCTGCCGGAAAGGTGTCACCGACTACGTTGAATGACGTGCCCTTGTCGCGCAGCGTACCCACCACCCGGGAAACCAGGTGAATGACATGAGAGTAGTACTGCGCCTCTTTATAGGTCTTCACATGGACACCCTCACAGTGGCGGCTCAGGTCGTTGCGTGCTAGATCTACCAGCATCACGTGTTCTGCATTTTCCTTGGGGTCGGCTTTGAGGGCTTCCGCAATCTGTTCGTCCCGTTCGGCATCGCCGGTACGTTTAAACGTACCAGCAATGGGATAAATGGTTGCCTCCCGATTTCGAATCGTCAGCTGGGCTTCTGGCGAAGACCCGAATAGCTTAAAGTCACCGTAATCGAAATAAAACAGGTAGGGCGATGGGTTGATCGAGCGGAGCGCACGGTATACATTGAACTCGTCACCCCTGAACGCCCGTGCAAAAGCCCGAGAAGGCACAATCTGAAATACGTCGCCCCGGTAGATATGCGTTTTCATGTTTTCCACGAGCTGCAGGAAGTCCTCATCGGCCATATTCGAGCTTTCCTCACCGGCCAAGGCGAAGCTGTATTCGGGAAAATTCTTATTCTGAATGAGGTATTGGAGTTTATCTAGCTCCGTGTTGCCGTCCCCTTCCAGCCGATGCTCAAACATATACAACTCGTTGCGGAAGTGGTCGATGGCGATAACATAACGGTACACATGGTATTGCATGGCTGGGATGGCCCGCCGCGCATCCGACTTGCCCGTTAGCTCGATATCTTCAAAGTGCGACACGGTATCGAAGGTGAAGTAGCCAAACAATCCGTTGGAGATGAAACGAAACTGATCCTCGGTGTAGACGAAAGCGCGCCGGAAGTCCGCTACTTCTTCCCGCAGGTTGATCTCAGCCGCCGGCCTGCGATCCTTTTTCCCATCGGGATAATGCTTTTCCAAATATCCGTCATGCAGACGGATACCCGCGATCGGATCACAGCATATATAACTCATGTTGTTTTCGCGGCTATGGTAGTCTGAACTCTCCAACAGGAGGCTATTCGGAAAAACATCGCGCATGCGCAGGTAGATGCTCACGGGCGTGGTGGTGTCAGCCAGCAGCCGCCTGTACGTGGTATTCAGCGTATATTTCGTCATAAATGTTTATTATCTGCAAGTATATGAAAGTTCACAAAAAAACCCGACGATTTTTCAAACGTCGGGTTTAACTTCACTAGGCTTTGGTTGATTATAGGTATGTTCTGCCGCAGCCACCGACGCTCTTAACGCGGGGCCACCAAGCATGGATATGTACAATAGTAGTCATCGGTGTAGCACAAAAATATAGATTTTTTCAAAGAAACAAACTGTTTATTCAAAATTTATCAACTTATTACGACATTTTAAATGAATTCTCCGAAATCGGCTGCTTCCTCCGCATTACTCGTACACCGTGCTTGTAGTTTTCGATACGACAATGTAATCAGTCGCCGAGCAGGTCGGGCCGGCGCTGCCGCGTGCGTTCCAAGGCTTGCTCGTCGCGCCACAGCTCGATATGCTGAGCGTGGCCACTCAGCAGCACTTCTGGCACCCGATGTCCGCGCCATTCGGCGGGACGCGTGTAAACCGGTGCATCCAGCAGCCCACCTTGAAACGAGTCCGACAAGGCTGACGTCTCGTCAGACAATACTCCGGGGACTAACCGCACGACGGCATCGACGAGGATGGCGGCCGGCAACTCACCCCCAGACAACACATAGTCGCCAATGGATATCTCGCGGGTCACGAATATGTCGCGGATGCGCTGATCGATGCCCTTGTAATGTCCGCACAATACCATGATGTTTTTTCTGGTAGACAAGGTGTTGGCCATTTCCTGGTTGAGAACAGGTCCATCGGGCGTCATAAAAATGATGTCGTCGTAGTCACGCTCGCGCTGCAGGCTTTCGATACACGCGGCAAAAGGTTCGATCTGCATCACCATACCGCTTCCGCCGCCATAGGGATAATCATCGACGCTGCGGTGCTTATTGGTGGCATAGTCGCGGAGGTTGTGTACGACAATTTCGCAAAGGCCTTTTTTTTGCGCCCGCTGTAAGATTGAGTGCGCAAAGGGACTTTCCAGTAGGCCGGGCAACACGGTGATGATGTCAAATCGCATGATGCAAAGATACATCAATTCCACGGATGCCACGCACCGTCGGACATCATACATGCCGCTATGAGATCCTTCACACCGTGTCCGGCTGAAACAACAAGAGGCCACCCGAATGAATGGGCAGCCTCTCATCTATGACCTTCTTGCAAAGAGCGACCTACAACAGGCCTTTCGCATGTAAATGTTCTGCAATCTGCACGGTGTTCGTGGCAGCGCCCTTGCGCAGGTTGTCAGCCACTACCCACAGGTTGAGTGTGTTGGGCTGGCTCTCATCACGACGTATACGGCCCACGAATACCTCGTCCTTGCCATGCGCGTCCTTGGGCATGGGGTATTCGAGTTTTTCGGGATTGTCTACTACTACCACTCCGGATTGCTGCGCCAATAGCTGGCGTACTTCAGCCAAGTCAAAATCAGCTTCGAATTCGATATTGATGGACTCGGAGTGCCCGCCAATGACAGGAATTCGCACGGTGGTAGCCGTTACGCGGATCGAATCATCCCCCATGATTTTGTTCGTCTCGTTGATCATTTTCATCTCCTCTTTCGTGTAGCCATTCTCCTGGAACACGTCGATATGGGGAATGACGTTGAGATCGATGGGGTATGGGTAGGCTTTTTCGCCGTCCACGCCCGCCCGCTCATTGTTAAGCTGCGTAACGGCTTTCACACCTGTTCCGGTTACGGACTGGTACGTCGACACGACCACCCGCTTAATTTTATAGCGCGTGTGGAGGGGCTTCAGGACCACGACCATTTGTATGGTAGAACAGTTGGGGTTCGCGATAATCTTATCGCCCGCTTCCAACGTATCGCCATTGACTTCGGGTACAACCAGCTTCTTGGTGGGGTCCATGCGCCAGGCCGACGAATTATCGATGACGGTGATACCGGCGTCAGCGAATTTCGGAGCGTACTCCAAAGACGTGTTACCTCCGGCTGAAAACAACGCCACATCGGGCCGCATTGCAATGGCTTCGTCAGCGGTCACCACCTTATATTTCTTTCCCTTGAATTCGATTTCCTTACCCTTGCTACGCTCGGAGGCGACGGGAATCAATTCTGTGACGGGGAAGTTGCGCGATGCTAAAACCGTTAACATTTCCGAACCGACTAGGCCGGTAGCGCCGACAATTGCGACTTTCATGTTTCTTTGCTGTTAAATAAATTAAATATTTCGTAATATTGTATTGAAGAGCCCAAAAATACAAAAAACACGCAGTCTTTCCGTCATGGCCACATAAAGATTCGATGATTATAAACCAGCAGAACAGGTCTATATAGAAATAGGTAGGCGAGGTCACAGCAGTTTCGCACTACACTCCTACCCGCTCTGCACAATACATATGCTGATGAAGTACGGTCTCTCGATCGCCGGCCTCCTGTTGTTCATGACCGTGGCCCAGGCGCAGCTTTTCTCAGATTTTTCCTCGACTTCTTATCCCACTAGCCCCCTTTGGCATGGCCATACCTTCGCATTCGGGCTCCAAGGCGATACATTGTTGCGCAGCCAAACCCTCCAGTCCACCTACATAAGCACGGCCAATTCGTTGGGCTATGGTGTCATGTGGGAGTTTGGAGTTAAATTGGGTTTCAACCCTTCCCCATCCAATCGCCTACGTGTATACCTGATTTCGGATAAGGACACACTAACTTCCCCGTTAAACGGCTATTTCATCCAACTGGGTGAAAACGGTAGCCAGGATCGTTATGAGCTGTATAAGCAAACCGGACAGACGACAGAGCTTCTGCTGAGCAGCACTCCGATAGATAGGATGAATCCGGCACTTGTCAGCGATCGGGTGCGTATCGTGCGCGATTCACTCGGTTACTGGGAGTTACTAACGGCCATCGACACGGCTTCCACCTTTTCATCACAGGGTGTGGTCTGGGACTTCGAGCATACCCACACCGCTTTCTTTGGCATTCATTGCGTGTTCACGCCAGCAAATGCCGACAAGTTCGGGTTCCGGTATTTTTTAATCGACACGAACCGTACGAGGATTGTACAGCCACCAGCCCTTGTACCACTCGAAGTGACAGCCGTATCGGAGACCGCTCTCAAGCTTGTATTCGACCGCCCGGTGGACACCATTTCAGGCGCGCAGACGCTCCATTATTCCCTGGACAACGGTTATGGCAGCCCCGTCACCGCCACGGTGACGGATACCGTAGTGGCGCTTGCCTTTGCCGAGCCGCTGGTTTCCGCCAGCTACGTCCTATCCATCCAAAACGTCACCGACACGGCTGGCGTCGCCGTCGCCCCTGGCACGACAGTCGCCTTCTCGTACACCGCGCCGACCGTCCCGGAAGTCAAGCTCGTGCCCGATGACACAACTGACCACTTTTTCTTTGACGACTTCACCTCCGGACTGGAAGGACATTGGCTGGGCGATACGGCTTCCGTCCATATCGTATCCGACCGCCTGCGGCTCGACACCGCCGCCACCTCGCCCACCCTGGTCCGCGCGCCCAGTGAGCGCGTACGCAACACCGTCTGGGAAGCGGGAATCGATATCGACGGCGCTCCGACCGGCAGCAATTTCGTGCGGATGTACCTCGCCGCATCCGACGACCCCCGCGGACCTCACCAGGGCTACCACCTGCAGATCGACGGCAGCTCGGGCAACCACGTCTACCGTCTCTGGCGGCAGAACGGAGCAACCCGTACCTCCGTGTTCCAAAGCGTACCCGTCCCCAACCAGGCGGGCAAGTTCCGGGCGCGGGTACGCGTAGTGTGCGACGTCGACGGCCAGTGGTCCATCTACGCTGACGCGTACGACAGCGAGACCTTTGAACGGCTGACCAATGCGGCGGGAGACTCGGTAGCGCTGGACCTGACCTACACCGGCAGTGCGTTCGTGGGTTACCAAGCTAATTTCACGCACACACGCCGCGAGGATTTCAAATTGGATTATGTGCTGGTGAAACCGTATGCCGACATCCCCGTGGTGCCCGATCCGCTCATGGCGGAGTCGATATCCGTGCAGGACGGCACTACCGTTCGGGTGGCCTTCGACCGCCCGGTGGACACCATTTCAGGCGCGCAGACGCTCCATTATTCCCTGG
>CAYRGQ010000057.1:10846-15327 GCA_964423925.1 uncultured Sphingobacteriaceae bacterium
TGGGTTACCAAGCTAATTTCACGCACACACGCCGCGAGGATTTCAAATTGGATTACGTACTGGTGCGTGCAGCCGACCCCCAATCCATTGACACGATTGCACCAGCTATCGTCTCCGCGACAATTACGGACAGCGTATCCATCACCCTCACCTTCGATAAGCCTCTCGCGACCGGATCCGGTTCGCAAATCAGTCACTATACCCTCCAGCCAGGCAACCTGAACCCGCAACATGCAGATGTAAAAGGCGACGAAGTGACCTTGACTTTCCCCGTGCCGCTAGCCGAAGGGACCCTCACCCTGACAGTTCACGGAATCAGTAACCTCGATGGCCATGTCCTGCCCGCTGACACGACACTTAGCCTGATGTATTTCGTCCCTGATACCGCCCATCCTTTTGATGTCCTCATCAACGAAATTCTATTTAATCCTAAGGCCGACGGCGTCGACTTTATCGAACTCTACAACCACTCGGAAAAGACCTTTGACTTGCAAACGTTCGCCATCGCCAATACGAATGCCAACGGCCAACATGCAGGGCATCGACCAATAGCGACCGATCAGGTCCTTTTTCATCCCCACAGCTACCTTGTGCTGACCACCTCTCCTGCTACTGTCAAATCGCAGTACCCACAGGCGAAGGAAGACACCTTCGTGACCTTGCCCGCCATGCCCGCCTTCCCGAATGCAGCAGGTACTGCCGTGCTGATCAACCAAGGTCGGACGATAGACAGCTTGGCCTATTCGGCCTCCATGCATGCGAAATTCATCATCGACCCTAAAGGTGTTTCGTTAGAGCGTGAGGAGTTCCATGTGCCGACCAATGCGATCGGCAACTTTCGCTCGGCGTCTACAGCCGAAGGTGGTGCCACGCCCGGCTACCGCAACTCGCGTAGCCCCAGCGAGGATCAAGGGGAAGGTCTATTCCTGAAATCCCGCACATTCTCGCCCGACCAAGACGGGTTTGAGGACACACTAGAGATAAATTACCGATTTGCCGAAGGCGGAATGATGGCCAATGTGGATATTTACAATGACCAGGGTGTCAAGGTACGCGGTTTGATCCGCAACCAAAGCTTGGCGCGTGAAGGTCAGTTAACCTGGGACGGCGTGGGCGACAGCGGTAGGCGAATGCCCGTCGGTATCTACGTGGCGATCATCGAAATTTATAACGCAACGGGGTTACGTCGTCTTTACAAGGAAAGCTTCGTGTTAGCGAGCCGCTTTTAGCCAAGCAAATCCGCAAAGCAATCGATTCCGCTTTTGTGCGCCCTCACCCAATTATGGAAAAACTTTTTTTAGTTTTGCAAGTCATGAGCGAACGAATTATTATCCTTGGATCCAACGGGCAAATCGGTACCGAACTCGCTATTGCGCTACGCAGCAAATATGGGAATGATGCCGTAATCACGTCAGACATTCGAGAGCCAGTACATAATCACCAAGAAAAACTCTTTGAGATTATCGACGTGATGAAGCGCAAGCAGGTGAGCAAGATGTTCGCTAAGCATAAGCCTACACAAGTATACCTGCTGGCGGCCATGCTTTCGGCGACAGGCGAAAAGTACCCGCGCCAAGCGTGGAATCTCAACATGGAAGGGCTGCTTAATGTTATGGACGCAGCGATAGACCACAGCGTTCGACAAATATTTTGGCCGAGCTCCATCGCGGTTTTCGGACCCCACTCACCAAAAACCGACACCCCCCAATACACCATAATGGACCCGAATACGGTGTATGGTATCAGCAAGCTCGCCGGCGAGCGCTTATGCGAATACTATAACCAACGCTATGGCCTGGACGTTCGCAGCATACGGTATCCCGGCATCATCAGCTGGAAGGCGGCGCCCGGGGGCGGCACAACGGATTATGCCGTTCATATATTTCATGAAGCCCTGCGCACCGGACAATACGAGAGCTTCCTTTCGGCAAAAACCATGTTGCCGATGCTTTACATGGAGGACGCCATCCGCGGAACGCTGGAACTCATGGACGCGCCAGCCGATGCACTTACCATCAAATCCAGCTACAACTTAACGGGCGTGAGTTTCACCCCCGAAATGCTGGCCGCGGAAATCGCGAAGCACGTGCCAGGATTCCGAATTTCATACGCCAGCGACGACCCGCGGCAGTCCATCGCGGACTCATGGCCCAAAAGCATTGACGACACGCCTGCCCGCACGGATTGGGGATGGAGCCCCAAGCATGACTTGGCCAGCATCGCCTGTGACATGATCGAAAATCTCAAAAAGAAATAACCCAATACAAATTCCGACAATGGGAAGAGCATTCGAATTTAGAAAAGAGCGCAAATTCAAGCGTTGGGCCAAGATGGCGGTCCAGTTTACGCGGCTAGGCAAGGAAATCGCCATCTCCGTCAAAGAAGGCGGCCCCAATCCCGAGGCGAACAGCCGGCTGCGTACCGCCATCCAGAACGCAAAAGCGGTCAACATGCCCAAGGATCGAATTGAAGCCGCAATCAAACGCGCCTCGGACAAAGATGCAAAAGGCTACGAGGAACACGTGTACGAGGGATACGGACCACACGGCGTGCCCGTGCTGATTGAAACGGCCACCGACAATACCAACCGCACCGTGGCCAATATCCGCAGCTACTTTAGCAAATCGGGCGGAACGTTGGGCAAGACCGGTTCGCTCGACTTCATATTCCAGCGTAAGTCAGTTTTCCGGTTCACGGTCGACGATAACGTGGATATCGAAGAGTTGGAGTTGGAACTCATCGACGGCGGTTTAGAAGAGCTGTACGTGGAGGCCGACGAAGAAGGTAACGACATTGTCGTGGCCCAGACCTCGTTTGAGGATTTTGGCAATATGCAACGCCTGCTGGAGGAGAAGGGAATCGAAGTAAAAAGCGCTCAGCTGGAGCGGATTGCCCTGTCGCACACTGAGGTGTCCGAAACCGACGCAGCAGATGTGCTTAAACTGATTGACAAAATCGAAGAGGACGACGACGTACAAGCGGTTTATCACAATATGGCGTAGGCCCGCCCGCATCGTCTAGCTAAGAAGTCATGTAATGCTAACCTTTGAAGAATTTTTCGCAAAAAAAAGGATCGACCTGACACGGCTGCGTCAGGATCAGCCCAGCTTGTACGATGAATTCAGCGCGCATTACCAGCTGATGGGCGAAAAAAGCTTCGACCACACCAAAAAATACTGGTTTAACAGACTGCGCAAGGATTTCCAGCTAAGTGAAGAAGCTGTCGCGCATCTGAAAAAACCCGCTACGCCCAACGTTTCCGAAGCCCCCGCGTCTGCTAGCGAAAGCAAAAGCAAACCCGCTGGATTTACCCCGCGATTTAAGCCTAAAACCACAATAGTTGCGAAAACGGAAGAGCCAGAAACGGATACGCCTGCAACAAGTAAGCCTGCTGGATTCAAACCTCGTTTTAAACCCAAGGCGGTTCCTGCTCCTAGCGAGGAGCCTACGTCGAAGTCACCATCCGAGCCCCTGGCCGAGACCCCGAAGCCCTTGGGATTCAAACCGCGGTTCAAGGCCGGGGTAACGCCTCCGGCAAAACCGGCTGCGGAAGAGCCCGCCGGACAACAACCGCCGTCGGAGGAAAAGCCAGCCAGCGAACCCGCAAGCGAAATACCAAAACCCTTAGGTTTCAAACCCCGGTTTAAGGCTGCGCCCAAACCCGCAAGCGATGGCGAGGAAGAAGCGGGTGCCTAGCACGGCAGCCAACGAATCAATTTTGTAAACTAAGTATTGCCGAATACGGGGCATTTTAGCTATGTTTGCCTGCCTATGAGCAAGCAGAACGACGATTACTTCAAAAGCGTGATTTCGCACGCCAAGGAATACGGATTCGTGTTCCCATCGAGTGAGATATATGACGGCTTAAGCGCAGTATATGATTACGGGCAGCTTGGTGCCGAGTTGAAGAATAACCTCAAACAATATTGGTGGAAATCGATGGTACAGCTCCACGAGAACATCGTGGGCATTGACGCGGCCATCTTCATGCACCCCACCACCTGGAAGGCATCTGGACATGTCGACGGGTTTAACGACCCCATGATCGACAATAAGGATTCCAAAAAGCGCTATCGCGCCGACCAGCTGCTCGAAGACAAGATCGCCCGTTATACCCAAGATGGCAAGACCGATAAAGCTGCTACATTACAAGAAGCGCTTGATTCGGCCATGAGCGACAACGATTTGCCTCGGCTCAAAGCCCTTATTGAGGAGCATAACATCGTGTGCCCTGTATCGGGAACCCGAAACTGGACGGATGTACGCCAGTTTAACCTGATGTTTTCCACGCAGATGGGCGCCATGGCCGAGGAAGCCGAGGAGGTTTACCTGCGTCCGGAAACGGCCCAAGGTATTTTCGTCAACTTCCTCAACGTGCAGAAAAGCGGCCGTATGAAGATTCCTTTTGGTGTCGCCCAAATCGGAAAGGCCTTTCGCAATGAGGTCATTGCCAGACAGTTCATTATGCGCATGCGCGAATT
>CAYRGQ010000058.1:0-13721 GCA_964423925.1 uncultured Sphingobacteriaceae bacterium
GCTTTTAACTACTCAGAATCATGGATTTAGTAAAATTTGTAGAAGAACAGGCAGTTGTGCAGAACGAGATTCCCGAATTTAAAGCAGGGGACACGGTTAGTGTGCACTATAAAATTCGAGAAGGAAACAAGGAGCGTGTACAGGTGTACCAAGGCGCTGTTATCCAAGTGAACAGCTCAGGCTCAAACCAGACCTTTACCGTCCGCAAGATTTCCAACGGCGTGGGCGTAGAGCGTATTTTCCCTATCAATTCGCCTAACATCGAGAAAGTCGTCATCAACTCATACGGCAAAGTGCGTCGCGCAAAGTTGTACTACCTGCGTGGCCGGACGGGCAAAGCTGCCCGGATCAAGGCAAAACGCATATAACGCTTGTACATATAGATATTGCGTCCCGCATCTTCCCGATGCGGGATTTTTTTGTTTGCGGATGCAATCAACTTTCCTGCTCTGTTGAGCCGGTTTCCTTGCTATTTTTTTTAAGTTTCCCTAAGTTTGTTCGTCGGATTGAGTGGATATCCCGTATCTTTCTCGCCCGAAATGGGTTGAATTAAATGCATAATAAAATAAGATGAAGACAATTGATGATTTGGATTTCTCAGGCCGGCGGGCGGTAGTTCGCGTAGACTTTAACGTGCCCTTAGACGAGAACTTTACCATTACGGATGATAACCGCATTCAAGGCGCTGCGCCTACAATCAAAAAGATACTTAACGATGGAGGCTCCGCGGTGCTCATGTCGCACCTGGGACGGCCCAAGGAGGGACCCACCGACAAGTTTTCGTTGCGGCACATTGTCTCACACCTTTCTTCCGTGTTAGGCGTAAACGTGCGGTTCGCAGCTGATTGCCTCGGAGAGGAAACACAACAGCTGGCTCAAGCACTCAAAGCGGGCGAGGTGCTCCTGCTTGAAAACTTGCGTTTCTATAAGGAAGAGGAGAAGGGCGACGTGGAGTTTGCGAAGCAGCTAGCTTCCTATGGCGATGTGTATGTCAATGACGCCTTCGGCACGGCTCACCGCGCACACGCCTCAACGGCAGTTATCGCCCAATTCTTTCCCCAAGACAAATATTTCGGCTACTTAATGGCGAGCGAACTGGAGAATGCCGAAAAGGTGCTCAACCATCCCGATCGCCCCTACACGGCGATAATGGGGGGAGCCAAGGTGTCTGACAAGTTGGAACTGATCGAAGCGCTGCTTGATAAGGTTGATAACCTGATCATCGGTGGAGGTATGGCCTATACCTTCGTCAAGGCCCGCGGAGGCGAGATTGGTCAGTCCCTCGTCGAGCTCGACAAACTTGACTTGGCCAACGAGTTAGTCGCCAAGGCCGCCGACAAAGGCGTGAACTTGGTACTGCCTACCGATTGTCAAATCGCGGACGAATTCAGCAATGACTCGCCTGTGTACAACGGACCTAATGACCAAATTCCGGCTGACAAAATGGGGTTGGACATCGGCGAGGAATCCGCTCGGCACTTTGCAGAAGTGATCAAAGCTTCATCGACGATCCTCTGGAATGGCCCAATGGGCGTATTCGAGATGGATACGTTTGCCAAAGGCACCAAAGCGGTAGCGAATGCCGTTGTTGCTGCAACCGAGCGTGGTGCCTTCTCGCTCATCGGTGGGGGAGATTCGGCAGCGGCAGTCAGCAAATTTGGCATGACCGAGCATGTGAGCTACGTCAGCACCGGCGGTGGCGCACTCCTAGAATACATGGAAGGCAAGGAACTGCCCGGCGTGAAAGCCATTAACGAATAATATAGTTTCCAATAATGAGAAAATCCCCGCCTGCATCGTCCAGGCGGGGATTTTTTTTCGATCCTAGCGGAGGCCCTATCGCTCCGGTACGGTCCAGAGATAAAGGGTGCTGCCGTCTACCGTAATTTCTTTTTCGGGTTCCCAGTCGCCCATGTCAAAAGCGTGCGAAACCACGCGCGTGCCCGGTTTGAGCTCTTTGAGGATCTTGGGACGCAGCTTCAGGTTGACCGAAGGTAACAGGTACAGGGTCAGTACGTCGGCTTTACTGAAGTCGAAATCAAACAAATCACCTTCAATAAAAGTCACTTTACCCTTGAGGCCGGCTTCCTCCGCATTTTGGTTCGCTTCCCGAATCCGTTGGGGATCCAGGTCGATCCCAGTTGCTTTTGCACCACGCTTGGCCGCCGCGATTACGATTCGGCCGTCGCCACAGCCGAGGTCGTAATGCACGTCGCCAGCCTTTAATTCGGCCAAATCAAGCATGGCCTTTACCACCGTCTGGCTCGTGGGTACATACGGGACGTCTAAGTTGGGCTTCTGGGCGAAGGCACTCAGCCCGAATAGCATGAATAACGCTACCAATGAGTTTTTTAGCTTCAACATAACATTCAAATTTTAAAAGAGTTAACAATTATCTATCTAAACTTGTTTTGGTCCTATCCGTGGCACCTTCGGTGTCGGCCCGTTTGGGCGATGGCGGTATAAAGAAAAAGAATAACATACCCACCCCAAGTACGGCAACCCCCAGTAGCGCGCCTGTGCCGGCAAAAAGTAAACTGGAATACAGTAAATAACCCGATGTGAGGCAAAACACCGCCGGTAAGACGGGATAGAGCGGCACCTTAAACGGGCGGTGTACGTTTGGCTCCTTGTGTCGTAGGACGAAAAGCGATAGCCCCGTGCAAAGGATGAATAGCCAAAATATCGGCGCTGTAAAATCCACCATCGACTGGAAGCCGCTGCGGGCAAACGAGCCGATTACGATGAGGCCCGTGGCGACGGCACCCTGTACGATCAATGCGTTGACCGGGGTGGACGAATTGGATTTCCATTTCGCCATGAAAGAAAAGAAACGAAAATCTCGTCCAAGGGCCTGATTCGTGCGTGCGCCCGTAAAAATGGTGGCGTTTGTCGACGTGAGCGCGGCCAGAAGCACCAGCACGCCAATAAAAAACACACCTGCCTCACCCACCGTAACGCGCATCACATCGACGCCGACGGCTTCCGAGGCAGCGATGCCGTCAATACCCAGCACGTTGAGAAAAGCCAAATTAATCAACAGGTAGATCGCCGTGATAATAACAATGCTACCGATCATCACGGTTGCCATTTTTTTAGGTCCGCCGCGCATCTCCGCGGAGATATACCCCGCCTCATTCCACCCCCCGAAGGTCAAAAGGACCATGATCATCGAACCGCCTAATGCTGGTGAAAACGAGGGGTCGTCAAGGAGGCGCGGTGCGGGCGGCAAGATTCCGGAAGGTGCAAAGAAGAAGCCTACAATAACAAGAATAAGCAGACCGATGAACTGGAGGCTAACGAGCGTCTTTTGGACCCCTGTGCCGAGATGAATGCCGATGATATTGATGGCGGTCAGCGAGATGACCACCAAGCTAGCATATAGCGGCGACGAATAGGGACCGACGGAATAGAGTTCACTCATGTAGTCGCCCACGATGTAGGCAAGGAGGGCAATGGAACCGGTCTGAATGATAGCCATGCGAGCCCATGCAAATAAAAATGAAAACCGACGGCCAAATGCTCGATGGAGAAAATGGTAGTCGCCGCCCGTATTTGGGAAGGTCGTGCTAAGTTCGGCGTAACACATCGCCCCGATAAGGGAGACGACACCGCCGAGTACCCAGGCCGAGAGGAAAAGTTCCCAACTACCGGTGTTGGCAGCTACGATTGACGGCGTGCGAAAGATGCCTGCACCCACCACGATGCCGATGATGACCACGATGGCGTCAATGATGCTCAAGGCCGGCTTGGGTTCTTGCGCGTCTTTCGCGGGCTGTACGGAGCCCCGTGGCTGACCACGCATAGGGGCGTTAGGGGGCAAGGAGTCAGGTTTTTTAGCTTCGTTCATCCGATGGTCTTATCGATGGGGTTGTTAATGGTTAGGGGCTGTGTATTGGGAATGTTCGGTTGCCAGCGAAAAACGAAAAAGTTGGCGAACAAGCGTTGACCTGTTGTCCATAAGCAAATTCGTTTGGTATCCGGAGGCGCATATCTTCTAAAGTACAAAACAAATGGGTAAGTTGTTTGCTTCGGTTCTGCTCGGACGTGCGCGGTCACGGATTTGGTGTCCAAAATCGGGTTTATAGTAAGTGGTAATCGATTGTAGGTCAGTTGTTTGATTGTTGCGGTTTTTTGCCTGTCATGATGTAGAAATGACGTTACAAAGTGTGTTGGTCTAGTGCGGCAGGATGATGATCGGTGGGCTTGGAAGTCTTCCATGTCGCTAGGGACGGAAAAAGGAATCGCTGAAATT
Source organism: uncultured Sphingobacteriaceae bacterium (assembly GCA_964423925.1). Lineage (GTDB taxonomy): Bacteria > Bacteroidota > Bacteroidia > Sphingobacteriales > Sphingobacteriaceae > CAYRGQ01. Next base: position 4,256 of record CAYRGQ010000058.1, read on the forward strand.
AACAAAGTACAATTCTTTGACGGCACGCGTGATGGCGGTGTATAGCCAGCGGAGAAATTCCGTGTTCAGCATATCGTCGTTCAAGTAGCCTTGGTCTACGAAGACCACGTCCCATTGGCCCCCTTGCGCCTTGTGGCAGGTCACGGCCATGGCAAATTTGATCTGCAAGGCATTGAAGTAGGGGTCTGCTTTGAGGGCGGCCAGTCGCTCGTCCTTATTTGGCAGGTGCGCGTAGTCTTCCATGACGGATTCGTAGAGCCGTTGTTGATCGTCATCTGACAATTGGGCGGACTCGCTGTGGAGGCTTTCGAGAATGACGCGGCAGGAAAGGGGCTCCAGCTCCTCCATGTCGGCAAATTCCAAAGTGACGTCGGCAAACCGAAAGCCATGTTGCTCGTGCACGTTTCGCACACGACGCACCAACGCCGTATCGCCGTTGGCGATAAAGCCGTCGCGTTCGGTTTCTTGGGCAAGCCAGTAGTAGTTGTTGCGTACGACCATCACGTGATCGCCGCCCGTGAGTTCTTCCTCGCGATAGAGGATGGTGTTGCGAATGTGCTGGTTATAGAGGTTCGCGTTTTTGTTGGATCGGCAAATCACCAGCGTATTGTCCATGCCATAGGTGTCATACGCGTAGTTAAGCCCGTCGATAAGCCGCTGCCCGGTCATCCGAAACACATCGCGGTAGCCCGCCGTGCGCAACTGGGGGAAGCCGGGCGGATCCGAATCGGCTTTCTCGGCCTGAATAAGCTGGCGAACACGGGTCGCGTTGGCCAAGATCCCTGATTGCTGCTCCTGCCGCACCACGTCGGTCATCTCTATAGCAAAAACTGTCAGTCCGTACGCCGCCTCCAGATACTTGCCGTCCAGGGCAGGACTTTGGAGCATGCCCACAGGGGGGAGTTGGGCCGTGTCACCTACAAACATTACCGCGCAGTTGTCGCCGCTCCGGACGTATTCCATGAGGTCGTCCAGCAAACCCTTGCTGCCAAGGAAAGTACGCTCATTGGCAATCATGGAAGCCTCGTCGACGATAAATAGGGTGTTCTTATGCGGATTTGGGGCCAGGCCGAAGGTGCTGTCCATCGCCAAGGCGACTTTCTTGCGGTAGATTTTTTTGTGGATGGTGAATGCCGACTTGCCGGCGTATCGCGACATGACCTTGGCAGCGCGGCCCGTGGGAGCCAGCAATACCGAGCGCAAGGACAGGCTGGGTAAAAGGCGAACTACGGTGCCGACCAGTGTCGTCTTGCCCGTACCGGCGTACCCGCGCATGACGAAGCAACGGCTGGGGCCAAAAGCTGAGAAAAAATTGCCAAGCGCGATGAAGGCCTCTTCCTGCTGCGCGGTAGGCGTTAAGGGAAAGCAGCGGCGGATTCGTTCAGCGAAGAGCATGGCCAAAGTTATCCAAAAGGTTTGTCATATCAGTTGCAAAGCGGTACTTTTGCCAAGCACCACGATCTCTTTGGCATGGACTATACTTCCCCTTCTTTTGATATCCAGCACATCGACCGCTACGCGCTGCTGGTTCAGGCGGGTACCAGGGATCACGTCTTGGCTGTGGTTGATGATGAAGCTAATTTGCTAATGTTGACCACGTTTGAGCTAGACAACTTGCACTCCCAAGCCGCAGATGTTTTGGCGGCGCCCTTTAGCGAGGTGCGCGTAGTTTGCCGGCAAAACGCATTTACGTTTGTACCCGATGAGGTTTATGACGAGCAATACCTAGCGCAGTACGCCTCAAGCATTGCGCCGGCGCTGGACGCGGAGCGGGTGGCCGTCACCCGTATTCCCTCCATTGGCGTACGGCAAGTAACGGCCGTGGAGCCTTTCGCCTATCATCGCTTCACAGAGCGCTTCCCACAGGGAAAGTTCGTTCCCGAAACGAGCGTATTGTTGGAAGTAGCCGGTGGCGGATTGGTCAAAAAACAAGGCACCTACCTCGGTATTGACGTATCCGGATCACGGCTGGCGCTATATTGTTTCAAGCAGGGCCGGTTTCTGTTTTGCAATACCTTCGAGATTGGAGACGAAAACGATTTTAACTACCACGTGTTGCATGCCGTGCGCGGCTTAGATCTTTCGTGGGATGGCCTCCGATGTGTGCTGTCGGGCCAGATCGATGAGCAGGACGCATACTTTCGCGTCCTGAGGAAATACACGGACCAATTGGAGTTTGCGGAGACAGCTCGCCTGTCGCGGACAGTAATTCCTAGCGAGTTTGAAAAGTACCAGCACCGCTACTTGGCGCTAATGGGTTTAAACACATGCGAATTATAGGCGGTACGCACAGGGGCCTGAGGCTTCGCCCGCCGACCAATTTGCCGGTTCGGCCGACCACCGATTTGGCGAAGGAAGCGCTTTTTAATATCTTGCAAAACCAGGTGGAGTTTGACGGACTGGCGGTATTGGATCTGTTTGCCGGTACGGGAAGCATTAGTTTGGAATGCGCGTCGCGCGGTGCGGCCCGAGTCGTAGCAGTGGACCAACACGGCAAATGCGTCAAATTCGTGAAGGAGATGGCCGATGAGCTGGGCTTGGCCAACGTTGAGACAGTCAAGGCCGATGCGCTTCGCTTCATTGGTCGCGAAGCTGGCGTTTTTGACGTCGTGTTTGCCGATCCGCCTTACGACTTGCCCATGTTGCCCCAACTACCGAGTTTGGTGATGCAAGCGGGGCTATTGCGGGAGGGCGGACTGCTCATTGTCGAGCATCCAAGCACGCGCAAGCTGGCACCGCATCCTACCTGGGAAGATACTCGCAAGTACGGGTATTCCTCGTTCTCCTTCTATCGGCAAGCCTGATGGGTGGAGCGGGCATTATTCTGTGAACCGTAAAGAAACCGGAATATGAAAATAGCCGTTTTTCCAGGGTCGTTCGACCCCATCACCCGAGCCCACGTCGATATCGTGGAACGCGCCTTGGATTTGTTTGATAAGGTGTACGTGGCCATCGGCGTCAATCATGCCAAAACGGGCCTGTTGTCGCATGAGGAGCGCTTGGCGGTAGCAAAGGTCGCTTTTGCGGATGTCCCACAAGTCGAGGTCGTGCACTTTCGCGGCCTGACGGTGGATTTCTGCCGAAACGTAGGCGCCAAGTATATCCTGCGTGGAATCCGTAATGCGAACGATTTTGAATTTGAAAAGGCAATTGCCCACAATAACCAAATGCTTGCTCCGGACATCGAGACGGTGTTTCTGATAAGCCGAATAGGCTTTTCACACATCTCGTCGACCATCATCCGCGAGGTATTCGCCAACCAGGGTGATATCTCCACTATGGCGCCTGAGGCTGTAGTTTCCTTTTTGAAAAGTAAGCTAACTGACTGATTAGTAGTTGCTTTTTGATCGTGTAAAATTAAGGTTGCAAGTCGTGTAATTACAGCTAATTTTTCGACTTTTGATTTGTGGTTGGGGTTTATACAAATATTTCATTGATGTTCAGGTCGCTATGCGTGGGCTTGGCCTATCTAGGTGTGATGTCCGGTTGTGGCGGCCCGACAGCGCCACGCCCCGTGGAGGACTTCTTCTCCGGGGCCGAAAAAACCAACTTCAAGATTTCGCCCGACGGCAATTTTATCGCCTATGTCGGTGATTACGAGAACCACAAGAACGTTTACCTGATCGACCTCAACGACGGATGCCGTGAGAAGCGTCTGACATCCGAATCCAATACCGATATCACGTCCTACCAATGGGGCGACAGCACCCATATCATTTACCGCAAGGGACCTTGGACAGCCGACACCTTGCAGATGTACGTCGTCGACCGCAACACCATGACGACAAAGCGACTTATGCCACCTCTACCCGATACGCGCATGCGCTGGGTGGCGCCCAACCGTATTCGCGAAGGTACGGCCCTGTTGGCGCTGGACGATCGAGAGGAAGGCGTGTTTGACGTATATCGCATCGACATGCAAAGGCAGCAACGCACACTGGTAGGGCGTAACACCGGTAATATCATCCGGTGGTTCACCGATCCCAATGGGCAGCTCCGCCTAGCCTTGGCCAGCGATAGTGCGCGCGAAACGATCCTTTATCGCCCTTCGGAGAAGGATACCTTCAGTGTGGTCACCAGCAATAATTTCAAATCGGCCGTCAGGCCCATCGGTTTCCTGAAAGGGAGCCAAGACCGGATTTTTGCCTTGTCAAACGTGGGGCGCGATAAGTTTGCGCTGGTCGAATACGACCTCGCCCAAGGCGAGGAAGTGCGGGTGCTCTATAGCCACGCCGAGGTAGATCTGGAGCCTGCTGGCTACCGACACGACAGTGGGCTTATGGCCTACGCTGCGTACATAACGTCTAAGCGGCAACGACACTTCCTCGATGACGAAACCGAAGCGGTGTATAACCAGCTAGCCAGTAAACTCGGGGACTTCGAAGTATCGGTCGTCGACCACGACGACGCAAGGAACGGATTCATCGTGACGACTTTTACCGATAAGAACCCGGGTGCTACCTACTATTATAACAAAGCTGAAGATGAGCTCGTCAAGCTGGCCGACCACAACCCAGCCCTGAAAGATCGCGAACTGGCGACAATGCAGCCCGTGACGCTTCAGGCTCGCGACGGCATGGTACTGCATGGCTACCTGACCCTGCCGCTGAACGGCAAACGGACCAACCTGCCAGTGATCGTATTACCCCACAACGGGCCCAGCGATCGCAATGTTTGGCAGTTTGATCCCGAAGTTCAATTCTTTGCGGACCGTGGCTATGCCGTGTTCCAGCTCAACTACCGCGGGTCTACCGGCTATGGCAAGTCGTTTTGGACCGCCGGCTTCAAGGAGTGGGGGGGTAAGATACAGGATGATTTGGAAGACGGCGTAGACTGGCTTATTGCAGAAGGGGTAGCCGACCCAAAACGCATTGGCATCTATGGCGTGGGTTTTGGGGGCTACGCAGCACTGCAAGCAGCCTCCTTTAAATCCCATCGCTACGCTTGTGCGGCCTCGTATTCCGGCTTTACCAACCTCTTTACCTACTTGCGCGAGATACCGCCTCACCTGCAGCCCTACCGCCGTATGTATTACGAGATTATCGGGGATCCCGAAAGGGATTCCGAACTGATTAAATCCATGTCGCCCGTATTCCATTCCGACCGGATCAATATCCCTATATTTTTGGCCCAGGGTGGACGCGACCGATGGAATTCAGTCACCGAAACTAACCAGTTCGTCCAGAAATTGAGGAAGCGACGCATCCCGATTACCTATGTACTACGGGAAGATGAAGGGCACTATTTCCGTAGCAAGGAAGACCGTGTGGCGTTGTACAACGATTTGGGCGACTTTTTCGATTCGTACTTAAAGTAGTTAAGGGGGAGCATGGAGGGCAAAGCAGCGGACCTCGGGCTAGCGGAGATTATCATTACTTTATACGCGAGATGACTAACCAGCGCGACCAATATCGCACCAGCTATACGCTTATCGTCGCGTTTATCGTGCTGATAACCGTGTCATTGGTCATGGCCTTTTTCCTGGCGCGCAACCTCGTGGTTAACGATGTGGAGCACGAGTTCGTCGCTCGCAAGGCAGACGTTCTCGAAGCAAGTATCGCGCCCTACACCCACTTTTTCAACAACAGTATCCCAGAGATATCCTTTTATCAAGGCTACCTGGATTCGGCGGGCGTGGCCAGCTACGCCGACAGCTTGCTGGCGGCCTACCCCTTCATCGACCGCATTGTATTTTACGATCTGCTATTGAGCAACGAAACGGATATCGACTACGGCTTTTCGGCTAATGAGCTAACCATCTATCCCAAGGGGGCATACGAATTTAGTCTTGTTTCGGGGGTGTTCACGCAGTCCCGCAAAAATCACTACACCTTGTCGCTGTCCGACGAGTTCAACAACATGGCTGTCAAGTTTGGGGCGTTCATCGAACGGGTGGATACCACGCGCGGCTTGGATGCCGATGACTTGTATCGTGTTTTTTATGAGGTGAGCCCCGGCAAAGTCTCCTATACGAATATTCCCCGCATGGACGATATCAAGGTATACAAGGAGCTGATGAGTGGGGAATTTGCACGCGAGGATGCGCGCTATGAGCAGGACGCAATCGTATACTATATTGACGCCACCAAGCTGGCCATTCAGAATGTTGTGCCGGAGCTTTATCAGGAGGTGCAGATCCAGCCGTTGGTCTACGAGCGATGGGATGCCAACCTCGACTTGATGACCACGGAGGCCCCCTTGCCGGGCGCCCTGGCAGACTACAAAATTTACCTCAGTGCCAGCCGATCCTTCCTTGCCCAGGAGATCAGCCGCCGGCTATGGCCCGTATCGGCTGCTATTTTTGGTGTGTATGTCATCTTGATGGTTGTGGCGTATCTGATATACCGCAATTTGTATATAAATCAACGGATGTTTAAGCTCCAATACGATTTTGTCAACAACCTTACCCACGAGTTTAAGACGCCGGTGAGCGTCATCAAGATCGCTGGCAATAATATCAGTCAGGCCAAGCAGCTAAGCGATAAGGAACGGCAGCTTTATGGAAAGATCCTGGACGAAGAAGCAGATAAGTTGAACAATTTGATGAATACATTGCTCTCATTTACCCAAATTGAAAATAAATCCATCAAAATAGAGCGGGAGCACATCGATTTGCACGAATTTTGTGAGAAGATATTGGTGGCCGTGAAGCTGAAGTACCCCGATTTTAATATCAGTTACAACGTAGACGTGGATCGGCGACTGTATGCTGATCCGGTCCTGTTGGGTAGCATTTTTCGTAATTTAATCGAAAATGCGTATAAATATTCGCGCAAGGACAGCAAGGTGCTACGGATAGCCGTGAGGCGTGTAAAACGCGATTTTGTGATTGACTTCGCGGATAAGGGAATCGGCATCGCCAAAAGCGAATTGTCCCATATTTTTAAGAAGTTTTACCGGGTGGAAAGCCAATACAACCAACAGGGTAGCGTAGGGTTAGGCTTGGCGTTTTGTAAAGAACTGGTGAATATCATGGGCGGGACGATCACCGTGGTAAGTCAGGAGGGAAAGGGTACTACTTTTACCATGACGCTACCCGTGGAATAGCAATAATCATAAACCTTGAGGATACGACATGCAGAAAAATGTAACGATTGCGGTCATCGAAGACGACGAAAACCTACGGTTCTTGGTCGCACACCGCCTAGAGTCCGAAAATTACCAAGTGGTACAGACCGGTAACGGCGACGATGCCGTGCCATTGGTGTTGGAAAAGAATCCGGACATTGTCTTGCTAGACTGGATGTTGCCCGGCATACAAGGGCCCGAAATCTGCCGGGTGCTTCGCGATGGAGGCTTTTCGGGATTAGTCATCATGATGACGGCCAAATCACAGGATATAGATAAGATCGACGCGTACAGTTTTGGAGTTTCGGATTACATCACCAAACCGTTCAACATGGACGTATTGGTAGCCATGATCGAAAACAAGGTGAAGTACTTCGTAGGACGACAAACGGCCGATGTTTATACGTTTGGCGATACCGAGCACCATCCCAACATCCACTCGTTGGTGCGTGATGGAAGAAAGACGGAGTTAACCATACTGGAGAACCGGATCCTGTTGTATTTCCTGCAGAATATAGGACGTGTCATTAGCCGTGATGAGCTGATGAAGGTGGTGTGGGGATACAGCTCCCACGTCAACACACGTACGCTGGATATGCATATCGTGCGGCTCCGCAAGAAAATTGAGAATAACCCCGATAAGCCTGCTTACTTGCAGACTGTCAGGGGAATGGGCTATAAATTCGTGGTCAACTCCTAACCGGACTCGTTCAAGACGATTTATCTTTTTTTCTTGTAAATAAAAAAACGATTCATTATCTTCGTCATCATAGGCAAGGCCATGTCGTCATACTCGACATGGTCTTGCTTCTTTTTTTGAGATTTAATTTACTTAAATAGTATACTTATGGCAGAAGTAACGTATTACAACCAAGAAGGTCTTGACAAACTCAAGGAAGAGTTGCAATACCTGAAGACAGAAGGGCGGGCCAAGATTGCCAAAGCGATCGCTGAAGCGCGTGACAAAGGCGATCTTTCGGAGAACGCGGAATATGATGCGGCTAAGGAGGCCCAGGGTTTGCATGAGGCTAAGATTGCAAAATTGGAAAACACCTTGGCGGGCGCCCGCTTGATAGACGAGTCGACGCTGGACGCATCCAAAGTGCTGGCACTATCGATCGTAAAGCTGCGCAACGTAAAGAGCGGTCATGTAATGACTTACCAGCTCGTATCCGAAACGGAAGCCGACCTCAAGTCAGGCAAGATTTCTGTCAAGTCGCCGATTGCGCAAGGATTGTTGGGCAAGTCTAAGGGCGACCGCGCGCAGATACAAGTGCCGGCAGGCCAGGTAGAACTGGAAATACTGGAGGTGTCAAGATAAACTGACGTCGGTTATGTGCGGTTACTGCCATAACCGCACGTGTTTCGACGAAAAAAATGAACGGGTTACCCAGAGGGCGGGTATCCCGTTTTTTCTTGGCGGCTGCGATCGTTTCGGGGTGTCAGCGCGTCATGGGCCACACGCCCGCGCACATGCATAGTTGCGAGTGGTCAGGACGGCAAAGGCTGCGGCTAGGTTCGGCGTCATTTTTGTGGGTGAAACGCGGACATTGTTGGGTTTTGCCGACGTTTGGACACGTTCGGCTGTATTGATTTTTTGTTAACTTTGGCTAAGTTTGTAGCCTCCAGGCCAAATTAGGAGCAGTATGTCAACCATATTTTCAAAGATAGTAGCAGGCGATATACCCGCCTACAAAGTCGCCGAAAGCAATGATTTTCTCGCTTTCCTCGACATTAATCCGTTGGCTAAGGGCCATGTGCTGGTCATTCCGAAGAAGGAAACAGACTATATCTTCGATGTGCAGGACGATGAGTATATCGGCTTGTGGATCTTTGCCAAGATCGTGGCACAAGGCATAAAAAACGTATACCCCTGCGAGCGGGTCGGCGTGGCTGTGGTGGGGCTGGAAGTGGCTCATGCGCACATTCACCTCGTGCCGATCAACGCTATCAGCGATTTGAATTTCGAGCGCGAAAAGCTCAAGCTGAGTCCGGAAGAGTTTGCTGCGAGTGCCGAACTTATCCGAGAAGCAATCCGTGAGGTAAACACTGCTGGAAACTAAGGCCAGCCCCACTGGCATCAGCACCATGAAATCGACTCCCCAGCCTCCGAAAACGAGCGAACAATCCCTCCAATATTGTTATTCCACTGGTTGATCCCTTAGGTTATGCAAGAATACTGGGATGCTTTTTTGCATTTATTGGACGCCGAGAAGCTGATTAAAGCCGGCGGGTTCTACCTGATTTTGTTTATCGTATTTGCCGAGACGGGCCTATTCTTCGGTTTCTTCCTCCCTGGCGATTACCTGCTGTTCTTGGCTGGTCTGTTCTGTGCCAGTGGCGGGATCGACGTAGACATCGTCACCCTGTGCCTGGGGCTGTTTGCGGCGGGCGTATT
>CAYRGQ010000059.1:0-11632 GCA_964423925.1 uncultured Sphingobacteriaceae bacterium
CAAACGCGGTGGCGAAAACTACTTTTGGTTGGGTCGTGTACACATCGTAAACGAGAACTTGGATTCGGCGAAGATCGTCTTCGAGCAAGGCATTGCCGCGGATCCAAAAAACCAGCTGAACCTAGTGGGGTTGGGTATTCTTGATTTGTATACTGGCAACAATGCTGCGGCAGAGACTAAATTTGCTGAGGCAACGCGCAATTTGCGCCGTCGCGACTACCAAGAACTGTATCAGATTGGTCGGGCGTATATAGATGCTCCACAGCCTGACTACGCGCGCGCTATCAAATATTTGGAAGAAGCGAAAGTAAAGGCTCCTAAAGATGCTTTGATTCCATTAGCGCTGGGTGACGCGCACTTTGAGGATAACAAAAGCTTGGCTTATCGTGCATACCGCGAGGCCACCACGCTTGACGCTAACCTCGTGCGCCCTAAAGTGCAGTTGGCCGTGATTTCACGCGGTTCGCACGCTTGGGAAGAGGCCATCACTGACTTGAAGCGTGTGGCCGAAGAGCATCCTGATTATGCGCCTACATACCGCGAATTAGCCGAAACGTACAATTCGTGGTCTAACCGTGCTACGACGAAGGAAGTCTATAACGAGCGTAACAAAATTGCGCTGGATTACTACAAGCAGTACATGGACAAGACCGACTACTCGCTGGATAACCGGATTCGGTACGCAGACTTCCTGGTCTACACTGATGCCTACGAGGAACTGCAAGAGCAAGCTGCTCAGTTAGCTCAGGTTGAAGACGTTAACCCTAAGGTCTTGCGTTACTTGGGTTATGCAGCTTATGAGAACGAGCAGTATGCTGAAAGCCGTGACGCGCTGAAAAGGTTATTTGATCGCATTGAAGCCGATCGGATTATTTCGCGCGACTATTTGCACCTAGGATTAGCCAACTTGAAAGTAGCGGGTGCCAGCGGCGGTGATTCGCCAGAAGCCAGCGCTATAGTTAACGAAGGCGTCGAGAACTTGGTGAAGGCCGTAGCTATGGATTCGACCATTGCCGACCGTTTGCAAGAGTATGGCATGGACTTCTTCGACAACAAGCAGTACGATTACGCAGCACGCGTATTTGAAGTGGCTGCCAACACGGAAAGTTCAATGAACTATGTAACGGATAACTATTACTTTGGTCTGGCTGCCTACTACGCTAACGTAACGGCGATCAACGAAGGTGGTGAGAAGAACGTCGACCTGTTGAAGAAGGCTGACGGTGCGTTTGCGCGCGTGATTGAGCGTGCACCCGAGATTCTTGAGCCCTACAGCTTCCGGGCCGAGGTAAATCGTTTGTTGGATGACGAAGCGCAGTCGCAAGGATTGGCATTGCCATTCTATGAGAAGTATTTCGCTGCTGCAGAAGCGAAAGGTGGCGCTGATCTAGATAAAGCACGCGTTACCTTGGGAAACTATTTCAATGGGTTGGCGTTTGCCGCCGTTAACAACGAGGAGTACGAAAAAGCCCGCAACCTGCTGGCACAGACGTTGAAGTACGATCCTGAGAACGCTTGGGCAAAGGAAACTATTGTTTTGCTACAACCTGAGCAGTAAGCAGTCATAACGCTTTATAGCGTGAAACACCGGATGGCACGGCCATTCGGTGTTTTTTTTGGTGTCGCCCGCTGATTCGTTACGTTTTTAGGCTGTTCGTAGCGCCAGCGTAGGCATAAATAAGGATTGGAATATTAAAGCAATTTCCCTAATTTTGCGGAAACTTAGCATATAAAGAAAAGCATGGAGGGCGCAGTCAGTACTTCGGTTGATTATTTGCCGATTTTTTTCCAGTTTATAGTTGCAATTGGTTTCGGTGTTGGGACGATTGTCATCACCCATCTCATCGGCCCGAAGGTACGGACCGAGCAAAAGCTGGGGGCGTTTGAGTCGGGAATTGAAGTGATTGGGGATGCGCGGCGTCCGTTTTCGATCAAGTACTTTATGGTGGCCATCCTCTTCGTGATTTTTGATGTCGAGGTGATCTTTATGTATCCTTGGGCAGTCAATTTCCGCGAGATGGGGTTTGATGGCTTGTGGAAAATGGGCATCTTCCTAGGCGTCTTGGTCTTGGGTTTAATATACGAGGTAAAAAAGGGCACGCTGGAGTGGGATTAATTTCGGTCGTTAGAACGTTTCTAAATAATTTCCAGGAGGCAATTAGCATTATTTATATCGTAGATTTGTAACTCATCGATCTCGTCCGTTTCGGTGGGTTTTTTGTTTCTGAAAACATTCAAAAAGGGAGAAGGTATGAGTGATATCAAGTTAGCGGAAGCGCCTCCGGGCGTAGAAGGCTCAGGCTTTTTTGCGACGACACTTGATAAGGCTATCGGGCTGGCGCGGGCCAATTCGCTTTGGCCATTGCCGTTTGCAACATCATGTTGTGGTATCGAGTTTATGGCCACAATGGGTGCTACATACGATTTGGCGCGCTTTGGTGCCGAGCGGCCGAGTTTTTCGCCCCGCCAGGCAGATATGCTGTTGGTAATGGGTACCATTGCCAAGAAAATGGCACCTGTCCTCAAGCAAGTGTATTTGCAGATGGCCGAGCCTCGTTGGGTGATTGCTGTGGGGGCCTGTGCTTCTAGCGGTGGTATCTTCGATACGTACTCCGTGTTGCAAGGAATTGACGAGATCATTCCGGTGGATGTGTATGTGCCCGGTTGCCCGCCACGCCCTGAGGCTATTCTCGACGGTGTGATGCGTCTGCAGGAAATCGTGAAGAACGAAAAGCTTAACCGAAGGCAGACGCCAGAATACAAGGCGCTGTTGGCCAGTTATGGATTTCATGTAGACTAGTAATGGGCAAATTAGATAATGCAACCGTAATCGCACGCTTGCAAGAGCGTTTCGATGAACATATTCGGAATATCAGTGAGCCCTATGGCTTTCTGACTTTCGAGACCGATAAAGAGCACATCATGGATGTGCTGGAATTCCTTAAGACCGACACTACACTTCGGTTTAATTTCCTGACAGACATTACCGCGGTGCACTACCCGGATGATGATAAGGAATTTGCCGTGGTTTACCATGTTCACAGCATGACGAACGGCGTGCGTGCACGCATTAAAGTGTTTTTGGAAGGACCTTATCCGGCCATCCCCACGGCAACCTCATTGTGGAATGGTGCCAACTGGATGGAGCGCGAGACGTACGATTTCTTCGGCATCCAGTTCGTTGGGCATCCTGACCTGCGTCGCATATTGAACGTTGACGACATGGAAGTATTTCCCATGCGCAAGGAGTATCCACTGGAAGACCCCAACCGGATGGACAAAAAAGACTTTTTCTTTGGCCGGTAATTGTTGATTATTAGAGTAAAAGAAGATGAGCGACAAATCAATAAGCCCAATCACCCCAAACAAGCCTTTTGTCGTCGATAACGACTTACAGGACGAGTTGTTTACGCTCAACTTGGGGCCTACGCACCCGGCTACGCACGGCGTGTTCCAAAACGTGCTCCAAGTGGATGGTGAACGCATCATTAGCGGGGTGTCCACGATTGGCTATATACACCGCGCTTTCGAGAAAATCGCAGAGCGCAGGCCTTTCTACCAGATTACGACGTTGACAGACAGGCTGAACTATTGCTCGTCACCGATCAACAACATGGGCTGGCACATGACCGTAGAGAAGCTGCTGGGCATCGAAGTGCCTAAGCGCGTTCAATACATGCGAGTGATCGTCATGGAGCTTTCTCGCATTGCCGACCACATCATCTGTAACGGCATCCTCGGCGTGGATACGGGCGCTTTTTCCGGATTCCTCTACGTGATGTTGGAGCGGGAATTTATTTATGAAATATTTGAAGAAATCTGCGGTGCCCGACTTACGACTAACATAGGCCGCATTGGTGGGTTTGAGCGCGATTTCAATGATATTGCCATTGCTAAGATCAAGGAGTTTGTCAAGCGTTACCCACCCGTGTTGGAGGAGTTTGAGAAGCTATTCGATCGCAACCGCATCTTTATCGAGCGGACGGCAGGCGTAGCACCAGTGACACCCGAACAAGCACTGAGCTATAGCTGGACAGGGCCGATCCTTCGGGCTACAGGCGTGGATTATGATGTGCGGGTGGCGGAGCCTTACTCGGCGTATGACGAGTTTGACTTCGATATCCCGGTAGGTACCAATGGCGACGTGTATGACCGTTACCTCGTTCGCAACCGCGAAATGTGGGAAAGCCTGCGCATTATCGAACAGGCGATTGAAAAGTTGGAAAAGGAGCCGAAAGGAATATTCCATGCCGACGTGCCGGAGTTTTACCTCCCGCCGAAGGAGCAGGTGTATAACAACATGGAAGCGCTGATTTACCACTTCAAGATCGTGATGGGGGAAATCGACACACCCAAGTCTGAAGTGTACCATTGCGTAGAGGGCGGAAACGGCGAGCTTGGTTTTTACCTGATCAATGACGGTGGCCGTTCGCCCTACCGTTTGCACTTCCGTCGCCCTTCGTTTATCAATTATCAAATGTACGCGCCGATGAGCAGCGGCATGTTGCTGTCGGATGCGATCATTAATATGAGTAGTCTGAACATTATAGCCGGAGAACTCGATGCTTAGCGTAAAGAATAACGGACCCGTGGAGTTTTCGGAAGAACTGCTGAGTAAGTTCGCCGAAATAGTCAAACGCTACCCCGAGGGGCGGCAGAAGTCGGCTTTGTTGCCTATACTGCACGAAGTGCAAGCCGCCTATGGATGGGTGAGTGTGCCCGCCATGGATAAGGTGGCCGAGTACTTGGACCTGCAACCGATCGAGGTGTATGAGGTAGCGACATTTTACACGATGTACTTCCTCGAGCCCAAGGGCAAATACGTACTTGAAGTATGCCGCACGGGACCTTGCTGCTTGGTAGGCGCGGAGCGGATTATGGCTCATATCGAGCAGCGGCTGGGTGTCAAAGCAGGCGAAGTAACGCCCGACGGACTATTTAGCTGGCGGGGTGTGGAGTGCATGGCAGCATGCGGCTATGGACCTGTCTTGCAGATTGGACCGGAATATACATTCTACGAAAACCTGACCGAAGAGAGCGTAGACAAACTGATCGAGGAATTGAAACAAAAAGCGGCGGCTAGCGCTTGAGTACCGCATAAGGATTGATAGCTGATTTACTATGGCTCGCAAACTATTATTAACCCACATCGATGTGCCTGGGATCAACGCCTTCCAAGTGTACCGGGAAAAAGGCGGATATCGCGCTGTGGAGAAAGCGTTGAAGTCGATGTCGCCCGACGACGTAGTTGAGGAGGTGAAAACTTCGGGGCTACGGGGCCGGGGGGGCGCGGGTTTCCCCACGGGCATGAAATGGAGCTTTTTGGCCAAGCCAGAAGGCGTTCCTCGCTACTTGGTGTGCAACGCGGACGAATCTGAGCCCGGAACGTTTAAGGATCGCTACCTGATGACGCACGTTCCCCACGCTCTCATCGAGGGGATGATTGTTTCGAGTTATGCCCTGGGCGCAAACACCTCGTACATTTACGTGCGTGGTGAAATGATGCCGCAGATCCGTATCCTGGAGCGGGCGATTGCGGAAGCCAAAGCAGCTGGATTTTTAGGAAAGAACATTTTGGGATCCGGCTACGACCTGGAGTTGTACGTGCAACCCGGCGGCGGCGCCTACATTTGCGGCGAAGAGACCGCATTGTTGGAGTCGTTGGAAGGCAAACGCGGCAATCCCCGGATAAAGCCTCCTTTCCCTGCGGTCTCCGGCCTCTATAACTGTCCTACGGTAGTTAACAACGTAGAATCTATCGCGGCGGTTGTACCCATCGTCAATGATGGGGGGGAGGAGTACGCAAAAATCGGTGTTGGACGCAGTACCGGCACCAAATTAATTTCGGCGGGAGGCAACCTGGTAAAGCCTGGCGTTTACGAAATTGAATTGGGACTACCCGTAGAGGAATTTATCTATTCGGATGAATATTGTGGCGGAATCGCTAACGGAAAGCGGCTGAAGGCGGTAGTGGCGGGCGGTTCGTCCGTACCTATCTTACCTGCGAACCTGATTACGAAGACCATCAACGGAGAAGCTAGGTTGATGTCCTATGAATCGCTCGCTGAGGGCGGCTTTGAAAGCGGTACGATGTTGGGATCCGGTGGTTTTATCGCGTTTGACGAAGACCAGTGTATCGTACGTAATACGTGGAACTTCACGCGTTTTTACCATCACGAAAGCTGCGGGCAATGTTCCCCTTGTCGGGAGGGCACGGGTTGGATGGAAAAAGTGCTGCATCGGCTGGAGCATGGTCACGGTACCTCGGCAGATATCGACCTGCTGGTGAATGTGGCCAAAAATATCGAAGGAAATACCATTTGTCCATTGGGTGATGCGGCCGCTTGGCCAGTAGCCAGCGCCATCCGCCACTTCAGGGATGAGTTTGAGTGGCACGTGAGCCACGCAGCGGAAGCGCAGGCGCGGAATTATGGATTGGCACATTATGCTGATCCGTTGGAACCGGTAGTATAGTTTTAAGAAAGACGACGAAGAAGCAGATATTTGCCCGCAAGGACACACGCTTCGGACGCAATAGGAGGAAACATGGCCGACGAGCAAAAATTCAAATTAACCATTGACGGTATTCCGGTGGAGGTAGCCCCTGGCACCACGATCATGAATGCCGCACGTCAGATAGGGGGGGATGTTGCCCCTCCGGCAATGTGTTATTACTCCAAGCTGGAGGGAACCGGCGGCAAATGCCGGACCTGCTTGGTTAAGGTGAGCAAGGGTTCTGAGAAGGATCCGCGCCCAATGCCTAAACTGGTCGCTTCATGCCGTACTACGGTGATGGACGGCATGGAGGTACAGAACATTACCTCGCCTGAAGTAATTGAGGCCCGCAAGGGTGTAGTGGAGTTCCTCCTAATCAACCACCCCCTGGACTGCCCGATTTGCGACCAGGCGGGCGAATGTCACCTACAGGATCTCTCGTACGAGCACGGCGTGGAGTCAACACGCTATGAATTTAAGCGACGCACGTTTGACAAGATCGATATTGGCGACAAAGTGCAGTTGCACATGACACGTTGTATCCTCTGCTATCGCTGCGTGTTCGTAGCCGACCAACTGACCGAAAAGCGGGTTCATGGCGTCGTGGGGCGTGGCGACGCTGCGGAAATATCTACGTATATCCAAACCGCCATCGACAACGACTTCTCTGGCAACGTTATCGACGTGTGCCCCGTGGGCGCGCTGACCGACAAAACGTATCGTTTCAAGAACCGCGTCTGGTTTACCAAGCCGGTGGAAGCGCATCGCGATTGCCCCACCTGCAGCGGCAAAGTGTCGCTGTGGTACAAGGGCGAGGAAGTCATTCGGGTAACGGCTCGCAAAGACGAATTTGGCGAGGTAGAGGAGTTCATCTGCAATACGTGCCGGTTTGACAAAAAGGCAACATCGGATTGGACGATCGAAGGACCGCGCAAGGTGAAGAAAACCTCGGTCATTTCGGCCAACCATTATGAGCAGCTAGCGCCACCGCCGGTTATCAAGAAAAACCTGGCGCTGCAGGAAGCAAACAAGGAGCAGCTTTCCCGCACCGAGAAACTGTTGTAAAAGAGATAAATACCAGATAAGCACCTAGCTATGGAATTAGCCTTCGTTATTGAGAAGTTTTTATTGGTCACGATTATTTTCGTTGTCACGTTGGTGATTGCGATGTATTCTACCCTGGCCGAACGCAAGGTGGCGGGTTTCATGCAGGATCGTTATGGTCCGGACCGCGCTGGCCCATTCGGGATATTGCAGCCCTTAGCCGACGGTGGCAAGTTCTTCTTCAAGGAAGAGATTATCCCCGCCCATGCGCATAAGACGCTGTTTATCCTGGGACCGACCATCGCCATTATAACAGCCTGCGTGGGCAGTGCTGTCATCCCCTGGGGACAAGACTTGGTCATTGGCGACCGCGTCATTTCCTTGCAGGTAGCGGATATCAACGTTGCCGTGCTTTATATGTTTGGCGTTGTGGCACTGAGCGTATACGGCATTATGCTGGGCGGATGGGCATCCAACAACAAGTTTTCGCTTATGGGTGCCGTGCGCGCGGCGTCGCAGAGCATCAGCTACGAAGTACCTATGGGCTTGGCGTTGATTGCCCTGCTGATGGTGACGCAGTCGCTCTCACTAAAGGATATCGTGGAGCAGCAAACCGGCTTTGTCAATTGGAACATTTGGGTACAGCCTTTGGGCTTCCTGATCTTTTTGGTGTGCGCTTTTGCGGAAACCAACCGGGTGCCGTTTGACCTTCCCGAGTGCGAAACCGAACTTATCGGCGGGTATAACCTGGAGTATTCTTCAATGAAGCTGGGACTGTACATGTTTTCCGAATATATCAACATGTTTGTGTCATCGGCATTGATGGTTACCCTGTATTTTGGAGGGTATAATTTTCCTTTCATGGTCGAGCTGGGTGCTTATTTTGCCGAGCAGGGTATCTCGTCTAACTGGATCACGATTATCGGCGTGCTGGTCTTCTTCCTGAAGATATTTGGATTCATCTTTTTCTTCATGTGGGTGCGTTGGACCCTTCCTCGCTTCCGCTACGATCAATTGATGAATCTGGGATGGAAGACGCTGATTCCGCTGGCTTTGGCAAACATTGTCCTGACCGCCGTGATTACCTTGCTGTTTGACCGATATTTTTAAAGCGAACAACGCGCATTTGCGTGAAATAAAAAGAGGAGTAAGATATGGAGCCGCTAACCAACCGAAAGCAGGTATTGGAGCAGAAGCCAATGAATTTCTGGGAGCGCATGTACCTGCCGGCGATTTTCAAAGGTATGGCGATTACGCTGAAGCACTTTTTTAAGCCTATTCCGACGGTTAAGTACCCGGAGCAAACTAGGCCCTATTCGAAGAACTTTCGGGGGCAACACTCGTTGAAACGCGATGAGGAAGGAAGGGAACGCTGTACCGCGTGTGGCTTGTGCGCCCTATCCTGCCCGGCCGAAGCGATTACGATGATCGCTGCGGAACGCCAAAAAGGTGAAGAGCACCTCTATCGCGAGGAGAAGTACGCCGCGGTGTACGAGATCAACATGTTGCGTTGCATCTTCTGCGGGCTATGTGAAGAAGCCTGCCCCAAGGAAGCCATTTACCTGGATGGTCCGCACGTGACGGCTGATTACCTCCGCAAGGATTTCATCTATGGCAAGGACAAACTCGTAGAACCCAGGTTTGATCTGGAAACCGGAAAAGAACAACTGGCCTAATTAAACAAAAGGCGATAAATCAAGACAACGTATGAGTATCTTCTATTTTGTGGCTTTCTTGTCTATATTCTTCGCGTTGATGACCATCTTCACGAAGAATCCGGTGCATAGCGTGTTGTACTTGGTGATTACGTTTTTCACGTTCACCGTGCATTATATTTTGTTGAACGCCCAGTTTTTGGCGGCCGTCAACTTCATCGTGTACATGGGAGCCATCATGGTATTGTTTCTATTCGTACTGATGCTGCTCAACCTCAATAAGGATACCGAGCCCTTAAAATCCAATTTGGTCAAGTTCATGGGCGTAATCGCGGGGCTTTGCTTTTTGGTGACCCTAGCCGGGGCATTGCGCTTGGTAGAGGTCTCATCGCCAATGGGTGATGCCGGCGCTACGGATATCGGGTTGGCCAAACCCTTGGGACAAGTGCTGTTTAACGAGTTCCTGCTTCCTTTCGAAATTTCGTCGATCCTGTTGCTGGCCGCAATGATCGGCGCCGTACTCCTTGCAAAAAAAGACCCTAAGAAAGTATAATGGATAATCTAATAACCAGTATTCAGGGCGTTCCGCTAAACCATTACCTGCTGTTTTGCAGCATCATCTTCGCTATTGGCGTGGTAGGGGCGCTCACCCGGCGCAATGTGATCATCATCATGATGTCCATCGAGTTAATGCTAAACTCGGTCAACCTGTTGTTAGTCGCTTTTTCGGCCTACAGCAACGATCCGGCGGGGCAAGCTTTCGTACTGTTTGTCATGGCGTTAGCCGCCGCTGAGGTAGCGGTGGGCCTAGCCATCATCGTCATGGTATATCGCAATACGCGTTCTATCGATATCAACGCGCTAAATAGACTGCGCTGGTAAGCTTAGTGCGTGAGGTAGACAGGTATTTATAACGGGCGGAGTTGTAGGAATGGGGGGGAGCATAGCCCAGATGGATTTGAATAGACAATAACAAACATGATAGATTTAATTTGGTTGATTCCCTTACTGCCCTTGGCCGGTTTTGTTGTCAACGGTTTGGGCAGGAACGTATTGCCTAAAGCGGCAGTAGGCTTGGTAGGGAGCGGGACGGTTTTAGCTTCTTTCTTGTTGAGTTGCGGTGTGTTTTCGGAGGTGTACGCCGCCAGGCAAGCCAATTCGGACGCTTCCTTTACCCAACCGATTTTCGATTGGTTCAGCGTAGGTTCGCTAGATATTTCACTTTCGTTTTTGGTCGATCCGCTGAGTGCTATCATGCTTTTGATCGTCACGGGAATTGGCTTTTTGATTCACGTGTATTCCATTGGATACATGAAGACCGACCCAGGATTCGGCAAGTTCTTCGCGTTTCTTAACCTGTTCGTCTTCTTCATGCTGTTGTTGGTGCTCGGTTCTAACTATGTCGTGATGTTTATCGGGTGGGAAGGCGTGGGGCTATGCTCTTACTTGCTAATCGGCTTTTGGTTTAAGAATATTTCCTTTGCAGGCGCCGCCAAGAAGGCCTTCGTTATGAACCGGATTGGTGATTTGGGTTTCCTGATTGCCGTTTTCCTGCTGTTCGGCATGTTCGGCACCTTGGAGTTTGGTGGGATATTTCCCGTAGCGGCCAATATGCCTGGTGGTGACGGCACGATTTTGCTCATCACGTTGTTGCTTTTCGTAGCGGCTACGGGCAAGTCTGCACAGATACCCCTCTTCACGTGGCTGCCCGATGCCATGGCGGGTCCTACGCCCGTTTCGGCGCTGATCCACGCGGCCACGATGGTGACGGCGGGCATTTACATGATCGCGCGCTCGAATATCCTATTCGCGTTGGCACCGATCACCATGGACGTGATTGCCGTTGTGGGTATCGCAACAGCCTTGCTCGCGGCAGCCATCGCGATCACGCAAAACGACATTAAGAAAGTACTCGCATATTCTACGGTTTCCCAGTTGGGTTATATGTTCCTCGGCTTGGGTGTCGGAGCGTTTACCGGTGCGTTTTTCCACGTGCTCACGCACGCTTTCTTCAAAGCTTTGTTGTTCCTAGGCGCTGGTTCGGTCATTCACGCCATGAGCGACGAACAAGATATGCGAAACATGGGCGGCTTGAAGAAACATTTGCCCGTTACGTATGCGACGATGCTAATCGGTACGATTGCTATTGCCGGTATTCCGCCGCTCTCGGGATTCTTTTCGAAGGATGAGATTTTGGCCTATGCCTTTAGCGACAATACCGTGTTGTGGGTTTTAGGTCTTGTAGGCGCGCTCTTCACGGCCTTCTACATGTTCCGTATGCTGTATTTGACGTTCTTTGGTTCGTTTCGCGGAACGCAGGCGCAAGCCAGCCACTTGCATGAGTCACCGTCCACGATGACGATTCCTTTGATCGTTCTGGCGGTACTGTCTGTCGTAGGCGGGGCGCTGAACCTGCCTTCGGCCCTCGGCGGCAACCA
>CAYRGQ010000060.1:0-10117 GCA_964423925.1 uncultured Sphingobacteriaceae bacterium
TTTCGTCGGGCTTTCGCTTGTGTTTGTGGAGCCGGAGGATTGGCTGCGTCGCGCTATCCCCATACGCCAGGGCCGCAGCCATCCCGGAGGTGGGGAAGTTCCAAACTAAGCGAAAGCCGCTCGCTGCCGCTCACTGTCTTTCTGTTTCCGTCGTCTTTGCCCAAGCGAGCTTGGCGTCGCCGGCTGGAAACAGAAAACCCGACTTTCGTCGGGCTTTCGCTTGTGTTTGTGGAGCCGGAGGGATTCGAACCCTCGTCCAGAGATGGTACAATATACGCTTTCTACATGCTTAGCTACTCTTTCATTGTCGGGAAAGGGAAGGTGAGCAGCTAACCTATACCGTTTTCCGTAGTTGCTGTGTCTCGCCGGCGCTTAGCAACATCACGCCAGCCAGTTCTACTGATCGATGCCCCGGATGCTAGACCGTAGAACGTAATCTAGCGGGACAATTAGCTATGCTAAGTCTAACTTAGGCAGCTAAGGCGTAGTTATTTTCGCCATTTATAGAGTTGAAAGTTCAGATTTAAGTGCTAGACTAACAACGCACTGCATGCTTACATAACCGTCTCCACCCTGTCAATTCCAGTCGACCCCAAATATTGAGACAGCTAACAAAGGTACGAAAAATAGCTGGTTTTTTAAAGACCCAATTCCCGTAGTCGGATCGACACCGCCTGCTTGTGCGCCTCTAGCCCTTCCAGTTCCGCCAGTACTTCCACCGTCGGGCCGATTTGTTGAATGCCCTGTTCGGAGATGTGCTGGAACGTGATTTTTTTGACGAATGAATCCACGGATACCCCCGAGTAGGAACGGGCATAGCCACTCGTGGGCAGCGTATGGTTGGTACCCGAGGCGTAGTCGCCCGCACTTTCGGGCGTGAGATGGCCCACAAACACCGAACCGGCGTTGGTGATGAGCCGCGTTAGCCGTTGCCATTCGTCACTTTCGATGATCAGGTGTTCGGGCGCGTAGCGGTTGCTGAACGCCATCGCCTCTTCCAACGAATCGCAAAGGATCGCATAGGACTGTGCGAGCGCTTTCGCGGCTGCGTCGGCACGCGGCAGTTCAGCCAGCTGTCGGGCTAACGCCTGTTGGACGCCGTTTACCAAGGTGGCGGAGGTGCTGACCAGTACGGCTTGGCTATCGGGACCATGCTCGGCCTGTGCCAGCAGATCCGCAGCGACAAATTCGGGATTGGCCGTTGCATCCGCAATGACCAACACCTCTGATGGCCCTGCCGGCATATCGATGCTCGTGTTGGTTGTGGTTTGAACGATGCGCTTGGCGACGGTGACGTATTGGTTTCCGGGGCCAAAGATCTTATCCACTTTCGGTACGGTTTCGGTACCGAAGGCCATGGCGGCGATGGCTTGTGCGCCGCCAACAAGGTAAATGCGCTTAATCTGTAGGAGGTGCAGGCAGTAGGCGATGTAGCCATTGACGAGGCCATCGGTCTGCGGAGGTGAGCACACGACGATTTCCTTGCAGCCAGCAATTCGGGCCGGTACGCCTAGCATCAGTAGTGTGCTGGGCAATACGGCGGATCCGCCCGGAACATAGAGTCCGACGCGCTCGATCGGGCGCGGTTCGCGCCAGCATTTCACGCCCGGCATGGTTTCCACCGTACGTTCGCGACGTTGCTGGGTGGAATGGAACCGGTGGATGTTGGCAAAGGCGATCTCCAGTGCGCGCTGTTGTTCGCGACCGATGCTCATGGCCAGCCCCGTCAACTCGTCGGTGTCCAACACCAGGCTCTCCAGGCTTACCCCGTCAAACTTGCTCGTGAGCTCGCGCAAGGTCGTGTCCCCGCCTTCCTTCACCTGCTGAAGAATACCGACAACCCGTTCTTGGATTTCCTGGGACTCGTCGGCGTTGCGTGTAATGAGCTGCTCGGTCAGTCGCTCGTCCAGTTCCGAATAGGTGTACGTCTTGAGCATGGCTACATGATGATTTTTTCGACCGGCATGACCACGATGCCTTGGGCACCCGCGGCCTTTAACTTGTTGATGCGCTCCCAAAAGTCCTGTTCGTCGATGACCGTATGAACGGCCACCCAGTCGGGTTCCGCCAGCGGCATGACCGAGGGGCTTTTTACGCCGGGTAGTAGTTGGAGGATGGTGTCCAAGCTAGCCTTCGGTACGTTTAGGACCACGTATTTGGTTTCTTCGGCCAACAATACCGATTGTATGCGCTGCTTCAATTCCGTCACTACCGGATCTTCGGTGATGCCCTGTTTGCCGATCAGGATGGCTTCCGACGACATGACGTCGGCGAAGGGCTTCAAGCCGTTACTGCGGAGCGTGCCTCCGGTGGATACGATGTCGCAGATGGCATCGCTCAAGCCCAGCCCAGGGCCAATCTCAACCGAACCGGAAATGGTGCGGATGTCGGCTTGTACCCCTTGCGAGTCGAGGAAGTTTTTCAGGATAACGGGGTAGGAAGTGGCCACGGACTTGCCTTCCAGGTCCGCCAGTTGGGTAATGGTGCTATGGGTGGGGATGGCAATCTTTAGCGTACATTTACCAAAGCCCAACCGCTGTATGTAAGCAACATCCGATCGGGTTTCGGCAATGACGTTTTCGCCCACAATGCCCAAGTCGGCGATGCCGTCCTGTACGTATTCGGGAATGTCGTCATCGCGCAAAAACAGGATTTCCAAAGGAAAATTAGCAACCGTCGTGATGAGGGAGCTTTTATAGTTTTCGAAACTAAGGCCGCAGCTTTTGAGCAACTGCACGGATTTTTCGTTGAGCCTGCCCGATTTTTGGATGGCTATTTTTAAGGTTTTCAAATGTTTTGGATTAAAAGGGAAAATAAAACAGATAGGGTAGTCGCTTCACGTAGAAACACATAGATTACAGATCGCCGCAATGGCGATGATGGAAATGTGTGGTATGACCTAGGAAAGCAACCATGTTTTATTTGTCAAGCAAATCGTCTGGCAAATATAGCGCTAATCGCGCATAATGCAAACAATTCCTAAACAGAAAACCCCGACAGATGGCTGTCGGGGTTTTCGTCATGTGGTATTGCGCGAGTGCGCTACCGTTTAAAATAAGAATCCGATACCGGCGCTCCACACGCGGTTGGTCTGTTTTACGCTGCCGCTATTTTCGGGCATGATATCCACAAGGCCCAAACCGTATCCTGCGCTGATTTGCAGACCGCCGGCAAGTTGATAGCCACCGATGAAGTTGACACCGAAGTCAAATCCTTTTTGGCTCTCGTTTTTACCGAATTTGAAATCGCCAAACTCATTGCTCGAATCGTTGTTAGAAAGCTTATTCTTGCCAGAGAGTCCTAAACCTACGTAAGGGCCGGCACCGAGGAATACGTGCCCAACATTCGCAGTAGGCAATTTGGCGACGAAATTAACCGGCACTTCGACCCACATCGTGTTTTGGGTAACTTCGAAATCATTCCCCAGGAAGCTTCCTTCCAGATACTTTGCACCTTTGCCTTGCAAGGATATGCCGGGCTGAACCGAGAAATTGCTCGACAGCGGCGCATCCAAGAATGCCGTTACGTGAAAATTCGTAGTGCTTTTCGTTTCGTCCGAACTATTATCGCCCGAAAAATTATACTTGGGGAAGTTTACCCCAGCCTTTAAGCCAAATCCAAGTGGTTGTCCTTGTGCGAATACGCCTACGGCTAGAAACATTGCTGCCGCTGCTAAAAATACTTTTTTCATACCTTCTAATCTTTAAATTTGATAATACATCTTAATCAAATACTGTAGTTGTGACTACGCTCAAGTTCGTGCAAGATATGCGCCACGCTCGTGTTTTTTTGGTTATCTGGTTAGTTATCAGTGTTTTCGTAAAGGGGTGGGGATCGGGGTGCAGTGTATGTTTTTTTGTACATTTTGCACCATTAATGCGGCAAATGTCCCGCTTTAGGTGACGGGAAAGGAAAGGGTATGGAAACGAATGTTGGCTATTCTACGCTGACGGTGAGGCCTTCGGCTTTCAGGATTTTTCGGTAGACTTCGACTTCCGTGAACGAGCCTTCCAATACCGGGCATTTTCCTTCGGTATGGACCTTCCAAGCGATTTTCTCCGCCTCTTTTTCGGTATATTGAAGGTGTTTGACGAGACAGTGAATGACGTGCTCGAAGGTATTGGTATCATCGTTCCAAAGAATTAGGCGATGGGTGGGGCTCACTGCCGCCAAAATTTCCTCAAGGGTAAAGGTCTCTTCCTGCGTCTCGACGTTCATTCCGCAAAAATACGATTTATTCCAAAAAATCCTTACCATTGTGTAGCGAATGGCCGTATCGGCGGCCGCCCTTCATGAATACCTGCGGACGAGAGTCCGCTATAGAATAAATGATTATGATGTACCGATCGCGAATTGCAGGTGTTGGCCACTACGTGCCGAAAAACGTCTATACCAACCATGATCTGACCCGTTTTATGGATACGAGCGACGAATGGATCCAGGAGCGTACGGGCATCCAGGAACGCCGATTTGCCGATCGAGAGGGGGAGACTACTACAACGATGGCCATTGAGGCGGCAAAAATCGCGATCGAGCGCGCCTCGACGACGGTTGAGCAAATTGATTTTATCGTTTTTGCGACGCTAACCCCGGATTATTACTTTCCCGGCTCCGGCGTACTATTGCAGCGCGAAATGGGCATGGGTGAGATCGGGGCGCTCGACGTACGTAACCAATGTTCGGGATTTGTTTATGCGCTGTCCGTAGCCGACCAGTTCATCAAGACGGGGATGTATAAAAACATCTTGGTGGTGGGCTCCGAAAAGCACTCCTTTGCGATGGATTTCGAAACGCGCAGCCGCAATGTTTCCGTCATCTTTGGTGATGGGGCGGGGGCGGTGGTCTTGCAGCCTACGGAGGAACCCGGCCGGGGCATATTGAGCACGCACCTGCACAGCGATGGAGCCGATGCCGAAATTTTGGCCATGTACTACCCGGGGTCGCACGCCAACAAGTGGTTGGACGACAAGCCTGCGTTTCCCGAACAGGAGCTCGGCGGCCTGTTCATGAATTCCGAACTCATCGACAGCGGCGCTACGCTACCCTACATGGATGGGCCGGCCGTTTTCAAAAAGGCCGTGGTGAAGTTTCCCGAAGTCATCAAGGAGGCGCTGGCGGCCAATCAGCTCACGGAGCAGGATATTGACCTGCTGATTCCCCACCAAGCCAACTTGCGCATCAGCCAGTACGTGCAAAAGGTGCTGGGCCTTCATGACGATCAGGTGTTCAATAATATCCAGAAGTACGGCAATACGACGGCCGCTTCCGTACCCATCGCGCTCAGCGAAGCCTGGGAAGCCGGGAAAGTCAAGGACGGCGACTTGCTGTGCCTCGCTGCCTTCGGGTCTGGATTTACCTGGGCCAGTGCGCTCGTGCGTTGGTAGAAGGCACCCCGTTTTTTCCTACACCCATCTTCATCTTGGCTACGTTTCGATCCGGACGTGCAGCACGGCCTTGGCACAAACATTGTCCTATTGGACATGAACACATTGGCAATGACGCCGGTGGCATGTAATCGAGACGTTATGAAAACAATCGGTAAAATCGGAATGGTGCTGGCGTTGCTGGCGGTGACGTTATCCTGCAGTAAGGAGACCGTGGATAATATTGGGCGCGATACGGTTCTTAATATTATTCGCACGGGCAACTGGACCAAGCAGGTGAAGAAGACCAGCGTCGGTGGCGAGGTGGCCACGGTGTACACCGAGGTAATGCTGGAGGACGGGGATCGCCTCGAATTTAAGTCCGACGGACGGGCGTGGACGTATCGGGCGGACGGCAGTGGGTCTTCCGTACCCTATAGCATGCCGACAACGAAGCAAATGATCTACGACGGCGTCACCTATACGATTCAGGAGACGTTGACGGGCACAATCCGCAAAATGACCCTGGTTCACGAAGAAGGCCTGACGCGGGTGGAGATTTCCTTCGAGCGCTAGCCCGTAGCGTTGGCGCATAAGGGCTCTTTTTCAGTAGATATGCAGGAGGTAGTCGGCTAAGTTTCTTAACTTAGTCCTTCGCGGCGCGTACTAATCCATTCGTGTAGTCTATGACATTCGCTAAAATTGTCCTTTCGCTTCTGATGGTGCTGGCGTGGTTCGCGGGCTACGCACTGCCGGATACCACGACCCAGCAGCCTCCGAATATTATTATTGT
This sequence comes from uncultured Sphingobacteriaceae bacterium, assembly GCA_964423925.1. Classification (GTDB taxonomy): domain Bacteria; phylum Bacteroidota; class Bacteroidia; order Sphingobacteriales; family Sphingobacteriaceae; genus CAYRGQ01. The sequence continues at coordinate 6,157 of CAYRGQ010000060.1, forward strand.
CTTTACCGACGACCAAGGCTACCAAGACGTTGGTGCGTTCGGATCGCCGGATATCCAGACGCCCCACCTCGACCGACTGGCCGCCGAAGGCGTGCGGCTGACCCATTTTCGGGCCGCGCAGGCCGTATGTTCAGCCTCACGTGCCGCGTTATTGACGGGCACCTACCCCAATCGGATCGGCATCCACGGTGCACTTGACCACCTTAGTAAGCACGGTCTCCATCCGGAGGAAACGACGATTGCCGAAGTGGTCAAACCGTTGGGATACCGAACCGCCCTGATTGGCAAATGGCACTTGGGCCACCACGCGCCTTTTTTACCCACACGCCAAGGATTCGACGAATTTTTCGGTTTGCCGTATTCCAACGACATGTGGCCGCATCACCCCGAACGGAAGCATTATTACCCTTCCTTGCCACTTTATGAAAACGAAACGGTGGTTGATACGTTATCTAAACAGGATGAACTCACCACCTGGTATACCGAACGCGCAGTTGATTTTATCGAACGAGCAAAGGATGAGCCGTTTTTCCTGTATTTGGCACACAGCATGCCCCATGTTCCGCTGTACGTTTCGGATAAGTTTGCGGGCAAGTCGGAGCGCGGGTTATATGGCGATGTGATTATGGAAATTGATTGGTCAGTCGGGCAAGTGGTTGAGGCGTTGTATACGCATGGTATTGCCGACCGTACCTTGATTATCTTCACGTCTGATAACGGCCCATGGTTGTCGTATAGCGGACATTCGGGGTCGGCGCTACCCCTGCGCGAAGGGAAGGGCACATCGTGGGAAGGGGGCGTACGCGTGCCGTTCATCGCATGGTGGCCGGGGAAAATTCCGGCAGGTAGCATACAGGACCAGCCCGCCATGACGATTGATATCCTGCCGACAATCGCCCACCTCACCGGGGGGGATTTGCCCGATCGGGCGATCGACGGACGAAATATTTGGCCGCTGATGCAAGGGGCGGATGGCGCCCATTCACCACATGCGGCCTATTATATATATTATAACCGGAATGAACTGCAGGCGGTCGTGATGGGCCATTGGAAATTGTACTTGCCGCATGCGTACCGGACGCTGGGTAGCGATCAGGTGTATCGGGATGACGGGGTTCCGCTGAACTATACGCAGGTGCGGATCGAGGCGCCTGAATTGTACGACTTGTGGCATGATGTCAGCGAAACGACCAACGTAGCGGGGAAGTATCCCGACATCGTTAACGAGATGTTGGTACTGGCGCAGCAGGCACGCGAGGATATGGGGGATGCCCTGACAAACACGGCAGGCAAAAACCTGCGGGAACCCGGTCGGGCCGACGACTAGCGGCCTACTTATGTTAAAATGAAACCAAAAAAGTAGATTATGAATAACAAGAAACACATTCACTTGACGGTACTGTATCTCACTTGTGTGGGGATGGGGTTTGCCACCGCCCTTCATGCCTGTTCGCCAATGGCTATGGATTCTACGGAGACGCGATTTTTTCGCGATGTGACGGAGACGCACGTCCCGCAATTTCCCAATGCCCATATTTTGGAAGTCGCCTTTGCGGACGTGGATGGTGACGGCGACCTGGATGTGATTGCAGCCTTAGAAGGGGACGAAAACCGACTCTACCTGAACGACGGCACTGGCAAATTAACGTGGAAGAAGGGCGTATTTAAGGCCGCCAAGCATGATACGGAGCACGTGCGTGCGGTGGATTTTGACGGCGACGGGAATATCGACGTCATCTTCGTGGCGGAGGACGACCAAACCCACGAATATTACCTCGGCAACGGGGACGGAACGTTCCGCGACGTGAGCGACCGCCTCCTGGCCATGAGCGAGGGCAATGGATTGGATGTGGGGGATGTCAATGGAGATGGCCTACCGGACGTGGTGGTGGGGAATTCCGGCGCCGAGGGACAAAACTTTTTGTGGATCAACGACCCTGCAAACCCGGGATTCTTTATCGACCGTACCCGCGAGAACTTGCCGCAGGTGAATGACGCTACCCAGGGAATCAAATTGGCCGACCTGAACGGCGATGGCCATCTGGACATGCTCGTGGCGAATGAAGTGCCACCCAATCGCCTGCTCATCAATGACGGCACAGGCGTATTTACCGAGCATCCCGAACAGCTGGAATTGTTGGTGCCTCTGGAAACTCGGGAAGTGTTTACGGTGGATGTGGATGGCGATGGCGACCTCGACGTGCTTTTTTCCAACCTAACCAGCAACGCCCGCGAATGGGACAAAGACCCGCAGATGCGCATCCTGATCAACGACGGCAACGCGAATTTCACCGATGAAACGGCGGAACGACTGCCAGCCAATAAGTTCTCGAGCTGGGCAGCGACGTGGATTGACTTCGACCATGACGGGCATCCCGATTTGCTGGTGAGTGCCGTGAATGTACCGGGGTTCAGTCCGGACCGCGTGCGCGCTTACCGCAATGATGGCAACGGGTACTTCACGGATGTGACCGAAGAGGTCGTTCCCCAGTCGGCAGTAGGTCGGAGTTGGAACATCACCGTCGGCGACCTGAATGGCGATGGCATTGCAGACGCCTTTATCGGTGGCTGGCGCTGGCAAGGACGGCTCCTGCTGGGGAAGAAGGAGTGAGGGAAGCGTCGGATATTAAGGGTAGGTAAGTGAAGGGCCGCCTAATGCAGCGCCTCGAATCATAGTAAAGGCAAGTTCAGCTCCAAGCTGAACTTGCTTTTTTTTGATGAAAGTTACTATGTTTATTATCACTGCTGTTTATCGGGAAGATTACAGTGGAATTATTTGTTATTGCAACAAAGAAATGATACATTTGGGTGAGAACTAACTAATTATACAATTTATCCTATTTTCATTCGTGGTCTAGGATGTTTGACATGCTTAGTACCGCTTTCCGCAAGAATCCATTCACCGCCGTGTAAGGTCGTACATTAATCCTGAACTTATGCAGGTGGTCCTGAAGAGCAGGCACGAGTCGGACTAAATGCGAATTTAACCTAGATATCGATTTAATATAAAGTAGGGGTGCGACAGCAAACTGTGCTGCAAATAACGAACGCGATGCCCGAAGTAACCGGCAAGCAATTTTCGCCGCAGCGCTTCATCCCGTTGGAGCACGACCCCAATCTATTCAATAGTCATTAGCATTAATTCACATGAAAATCATTTGCAGCGGTTATCGCCTATTATTTGCTCTCATGACGATGATGAGTCTATCCCCGGCTTATGCCCAACTCCAATTTGAACGTAAAGGTATCGTAGAGAAAGAGGCGCTGATTGTATATTTGGTAGGGGGGCAGAACGTCTTAGCTCCACCCGAACCGCCATTGCCCGACAGTATCGATTTAAATGGAGAGGTCATTACCCGTTTCAAAATGGGGGGCGCCGAAGATTATTTTACAAATCTAATGCTTCCGAACGATAAACGGCTCCCCAATGGGGAGCCGATTCCCATCGGATTACATTTTAGAGATCTCGTTGGCAACCATCCGTATATTTATATGTTTAATGACATTTATCTGTCTTCTTACGTAACGCGCGGGTCGCAAGACGAGTTCTACCAATCCATAGGACATGTCCGATCAGCGTCAGAACCCGAACCCCCAATTGACATGGAGGAACTCAAAGCGTCAAACGATGTCTTTATTTCGTACAATGAATCGTATGTCGGGAAGTTTTGGGTGCTGAAAGGTGAATGGGAGGCTTTTGAAGTGTCGGAAAAGCCGACGTTTCTCCGCGGTATAACGCCAAGTACCCTACAGTTTGAGCATTATAATGTATTTTTATTAAAGCGAATCATTGGTGTAGAGCCCGTTACGGAAGTGGCCGAAATTCCAGGTCATATTGAAGCGGTTAGGGGACAGGTACCCTACCCGAAGCGAAAGAATGGAGATCTTGTAAACTTTCCTGAAAAAATGGCTGCTATAGAATAGAAAATCTATTCAAACCGAATATATACTACGTTACTAA
>CAYRGQ010000061.1:0-9597 GCA_964423925.1 uncultured Sphingobacteriaceae bacterium
TGTACGCCCCGGCACCGAGCTGGAGTGGTACGAGAAATGGAAGGAAACCCGTCTCAAATGGCACTTATCCTTGGGGGGTAGCCCAGCCAAATATCGGTTCCACGACCATGTTAACCTTGCTCACTATGCCAATGCGGCGGTCGACGTGGAATACGAATTCCCCTTCGGCTTTAAGGAAGTGGAAGGCATCCACTCGCGGACAGACTTCGACCTGGCGCAGCATCAGAAGTTCTCGGGCAAGAAAATGCAGTATTTTGACCCCGAAGTTGGGCAAAACTATATCCCCTACGTCATTGAGACCTCCATCGGACTCGATCGCCTCTTCCTGACCATCTTGTGCAACTCATTCGAGGAGCAAGATCTGAGTACGGAAGACAAGAAAGATTCGCGCTCTGTGATGCGCTTCCATCCGGCGTTGGCTCCTGTCAAGGCGGCCGTGCTACCCCTGACCCGGAAGGACGGACTGCCCGAAAAGGCCCGCGAAATCCTCGATCGCCTCAAATTTGACTATAACGTGAACTACGACGAAAAAGATTCCATCGGCAAACGCTATCGCCGCCAGGATGCAATAGGCACACCGTTTTGTATTACGGTCGACTACCAGTCGCTCGAAGACAATACCGTTACCCTACGCCACCGCGACAGCATGGAGCAGGAGCGTGTCGCCATCACCGATCTCGAACGCATTATCAGCGATTTGGTCAGCTGGAAAAACTTATTTGCCAAGCTGTAGGCAAAGGGGTTATCAATAAGACACCAATTCCCGCATGAGGCACCTCATGCGGGAATTTTTTTATATAAGTTGCTAAAAACAACGTTTCACATATCCCAAAATCACCCTACCTTAGCTCCATGAAACGAATAGCAGTTTTCTGTGCGTCTAGCCAAGGATTCGATCCCGAGTTCTTCCGTGCGGCTGAGGACTTGGGCAGAGTGCTGGCCGAGCGCGGCATCGGTCTGGTGTACGGCGGTGCTAAAGTGGGGCTAATGGGGGCCGTGGCTAATGCCGCCCTGCAGCATGGCGGGGAGGTGATTGGCGTGTTGCCGCACTTCCTGGGCACCAAGGAGATCGCGCACGACCAACTCTCCGAGTTAATCATGGTAGACACGATGCACGAACGCAAGACCCAGATGAACCAGCTATGCGACGGTGTCATTGCCCTACCAGGAGGCTTTGGAACGCTTGAAGAGCTTTTTGAAATGCTCACTTGGGGCCAGCTGGGCCTGCACCGAAAGCCGGTCGCCCTGCTGAATGTTAGCGGATTCTACGATCCACTCGTGGTGTTTATCGACAGCATGGTGGATAAAGGCTTGCTTAAGGGTGCTAACAGGGACTTGCTATTGGTTGACGATGACATTGGGGTACTCCTGACGCGTATGGAGCAATATGACGCGCCCCAAACCCCGAAATGGATACGCGAGGGCCAGCAATAACCGCCTATAAATTTCTTACACTATCGCCATTTTTTCCTAAACTTGTATATATGCACACGTTGGGCGAACTATATACGCATTATCGGCGATATCCGACGGTTTGCACGGATACGCGAAACATCCTGGAAAATAGTATTTTCTTTGCGCTTAAGGGCGAACGCTTCAATGGCAACGCCTTCGCCGCGGAAGCCCTGGAATCCGGGGCGCGCTACGCCGTCATCGACGAGCCTGAATACCAGACGGACAAACGCATGTTGCTGGTTCCGGACGTGCTGGAGGCCCTGCAAGCCCTAGCTACCCACCACCGCAACCAGTTGCATATTCCCGTTATCGGGGTGACCGGCACCAACGGAAAAACGACGACCAAGGAACTCCTTCATGCCGTGCTGTCGCGAAGCTACAATACCTTCGCCACGAAAGGCAATCTTAACAACCACATCGGCGTACCACTGAGCCTACTTTCCATTCCCGAGGACACCCAACTGGCGATCATTGAGATGGGCGCAAATCACCAAGGCGAGATCCAAGCGCTGTGCAAAATCGCCCAACCTACACACGGGCTAATCACAAACGTGGGTAAGGCGCACCTCGAGGGATTCGGAAGTTTCGAAGGCGTGATGAAGGCTAAAGGAGAGCTCTATAACTACTTGGCAACCAACGGTGGATTCGTTTTTATACGTGGCGACAACCCCCTTTTGGAATCCATGGCGAACGAGCGCGGGCTATTCAGCCACGAACTGGCCACGGACCGGATGTCGTACGGGCTCGTCGAGGGTAACGACTTAGTAGGCCGTCTCCAAGACGTCGAGCCTCCATTGCGGATCCAATGGCATACGGCCGATGACACCACCTGGCGGGATGCCCCATCGCAGCTCACCGGCGCCTATAATGCAGAAAATATCCTCGCGGCCATTTCGGTCGGCTTGCATTTTGACGTAAGCGAAACGGATATAGCAACGGCCATCGCCACCTATAGCCCATCCAATAACCGTTCGCAGATCAGCAAGAGTGCCACCAACACCGTCATCCGCGATTATTACAACGCCAACGCCAGCAGCATGGCCGCCGCCCTTGACAACTTGGCACAGCTGCGGGCATCGGCAAAGGTCGCCATCCTGGGCGACATGTTCGAAATGGGTGCCGATACGTTTGACGCGCACCGCGCCATCGTGGAGCAAGCCCGCTGCATGCCGCTTGCACGGCGTATCTTTGTGGGTAAGGCCTTTTACGAACATCACGACAGCCACGACGAATTTTACGAAACCACCGCAGCCGCCATGCTAGCCTTAGCCGAAAATCCCGTGCGTGACGCGCTGGTATTGCTAAAGGCCTCACGAGGCATGGCGTTTGAAAAACTGATTGATTTACTATGAGCGTCGGTTACAGAGTAGTCGAAGAAGCGCAGTTGCGGGCATTCACCGAACAGGTGTTCAGGGCCATGGGCTGTTCGGGTGACGACGCAGTGCTGGCAGCCGATGTGTTGCTCTCTGCGGATCTACGCGGGATCGACTCGCACGGCGTGGCTCGGTTGCCTGGCTACGTGCGCTTATGGCAGCGCCAACGGATCAACGCCAAACCCCATATCACGACGGCATGGGAAACACCGACCACCGCCACGGTAGATGGCGACGCCGGACTGGGCCTGGTAGTAGCACCGCGGGCCATGGACCTCGCCATCGCAAAGGCGCGCCAATACGGCAGCGGCTGGGTAGCGATTCGCAACTCCAACCACTTCGGCATAGCGGCCTACCACGCATTGAAGGCGGTGGGCGAAGATATGATCGGCTTTGCCGTCACCAACGCCAGCCCGCTGGTAGCGCCCACTTTTTCGCGCGAACGGTTACTGGGCACTAATCCGATTTGCTATGCTTTTCCGGCGGGAGATTACCCTCCTTTGGTCGTCGATATGGCGACGTCGGCGGCTGCCAATGGTAAGCTGGAAATTGCCGAGCGCGCGTCCAAACCCGTTCCGGAGGGGTGGGTACTTAGCCAACAAGGCGAACCGGCTACCGATCCCGGCACGTTGAAAGCGGGCGGCATGCTGTTGCCACTCGGCAGTGACTACACCCACGGCAGCCACAAAGGCTACGGATTATCGTCCATCGTTGATATATTATCCGGGGTGCTGTCGGGAGCAAATTACGGACCTTGGGTTCCTCCGTTCGTGGCGTTTCTCGACCCGGCGCCCAACCCGCCCGGCGCAGGCCTAGGCCATTTCGTGGGCGCCATGCGCGTAGACGGATTCCGGCCCGCAGAAGAGTTCAAAACCCATATCGACAACTGGATAACACGCTTTAAGAAAGCCGAACGGATTGACAAGAACCAACCGGTGATTATTCCGGGCGAGCCCGAACACGAAGCGGCCCTCAAAAGGAAGCGAGAAGGCATTCCCCTGGTAGTTCCCGTTTGGGAGGCCCTGGAAGCCCTGGGTTCCGAATTGGCAGTAACCCTGCCCCCTACGACACGCTAGAATTATCGACGTTTAGATCCAGGAGCTTTTCCTTGTTGATCAAATCAGCGACACTGGTATCGTTCAGGATCTGAAGCATGGCATTGCGGACGTCTACAAAGGTATCGCGAATGCCACACACATCCTCCGACTTGCACTCGTCGCAACTCCGGTAAAAGTTAAGGCTGACACAGGGTAGCAAGGCAATGGGGCCATCAATAAGCCGCATCACTTGCGACAACCGCACATCCTCGGGCGCTTTGTTCAGGCTGTATCCACCGCCTGCGCCTTTTTTGCTGTATAGTATTCCTGCGTTGCGCATTTCCAACAAAATCTGCTCAAGGAACTTTTTAGGAATATTCTCTTCCTCGGCGATGCGCACGATCTGCATCGGCTCGTTGCCGTAGTTCCTGCCTAATACCATCAAGGCCTTGATGGCATATTTTGTCTTTTTTGATAACATACCGGCGTCAGCATTAATTTAATATCGGAAACAGCAGCGCAGCTGCCTCATTCAGTCTACACAAAGGTACGACAAATCGCATTGGCCACCAAAAACACGACTAGCTTGATAGGTAGGCTATACATGGGCTGCTAGAAAGGATTATCAGCCTAAATGCTTCTTGAGGTACTCGCCGGTATGCGAGCGCACTTCACTTGCCACCAAGTCTTCGGGCGTGCCGGCAAACACAAGCTCGCCACCACGTTCGCCGCCCTCCGGACCGATATCAATCACCCAATCCGCGCTTTTGATCATATCCATGTTGTGCTCAATGACCAATATGCTATTGCCCTGTGCGATAAGCGCATCAAAAGATTTAAGCAGTTTCTTGATATCATGGAAGTGCAAGCCGGTAGTCGGCTCGTCAAAGATGAAGAGCGTTTTATTCTTGTTGTTTCCTTTAATCAGGAATGACGCCAGTTTAATGCGTTGTGCCTCGCCTCCCGAAAGCGTACTTGAGGACTGTCCGAGACGCACGTAGCCCAAGCCGACGTCGACCAATGGCTGAAGTTTAGCCAAAATCTTGGGCTGGTCAGCAAAAAAAGCAATCGACTCGTCAATGCTCAGGTCTAATACATCGGCCACGTTCTTGTCTTGCCAGGTGACTTCCAGCACATGCTGCTTAAAGCGGCGCCCCCCACAAGCCTCGCAGGGCAGCATGATGTCAGCCATAAACTGCATTTCGATCTTCACTTCTCCCTCGCCCTGGCAGCTATCGCAACGTCCCCCTTCGACATTGAACGAAAACGCAGCAGGCTTTAGACCCGCCGCCTTCGCGGCAGGCTGCGATGCGTACAGCGCCCGGATCTCATCCCACGCCTTTACATAGGTCACGGGGTTGGAGCGCGAAGATCGCCCGATCGGATTTTGGTCTACGAGCTCTACGCTTTCGACTTGATGGATATCGCCGGTGATGCCATCGTATACACCCGTCTGCTCACCTGAATATTGTCCAATGGCTTTCTGCAATGCTGGGTATAAAATGCGCTTTACCAAGGAAGTTTTGCCCGAGCCCGACACGCCGGTAACCACCGTGAAAGTATTGAGCGGGAACGATACGGAAATGCCTTTGAGGTTGTTCTCACGTGCTCCGGTGACGGTAACCGCGTCGCGCCACTTGCGCCGCATCGTCGGCACGGCAATGGTTTGCTTCCCGCTTAGGTATTTTCCAGTCAGACTGGCGCCGTCCTGGAGAATCTGTCCGTAGTCGCCCTGGAAAATCAGCTGCCCCCCGTTGACACCGGCTTCCGGCCCAATATCGATTAGGTGGTCGGCAGCTTGCATCATTTCCTGTTCATGCTCGACCACCAAAACCGTATTGCCTACATCGCGCAGCGACTTCAACACCTTGATTAGACGCGCCGTGTCCCGCGGATGAAGGCCTATACTGGGTTCATCCAGCACATATACCGAGCCTACCAGCGCACTGCCTAGGGAAGTCGCTAAATTAATACGTTGCGATTCGCCACCAGAAAGTGTGTTTGACAACCGGTTGAGCGTGAGGTAGCTTAATCCCACATCCGCTAGAAACTGTAAGCGGTTGGTAATCTCGGCCAACAGGCGCTTGGCGATTTTCGCATCGTTTTCGGCCAACTCCAGGTTCGAAAAGAACGCCAGGGCTTCGTCGAGCGGCATCAACACCACATCCGTGATAGACTTTCCGTTCACCTTCACGTAGGCAGCGTCCTTGCGGAGGCGGGTACCTTTGCATTCGGGGCAATTCGTTTTACCGCGATAACGGCTGAGCATCACCCGATACTGTATTTTGTAGGTCTGTTCCTCCAGCTCCTTAAAAAACTGATTGAGGCCCTGAAAATACTCGTTGCCCGACCATAGGAGGGCTTGCTGGGCCTCGGTCAGGTCAATAAACGCCCGATGCACCGGAAAATCAAACTTAATCGCATTGCGGACCAGCTGTTGTAGCCAAACCCCCATCTTTTCGCCGCGCCAAGGCGCAATGGCGCCGTCGTAGACAGAGCGGCTCTTGTCGGGTACGACCAGATCAGGATCTATCCCAATGACCTTTCCGTAGCCCTCACAGCGCTTACATGCACCATAGGGGTTGTTGAAGGAGAAGAAATTAGGCGAGGGTTCCTCAAACGTGATCCCATCCAACTCGAACTTATCCGAAAAAAAATGTGTTTTGCCTTCAACGTCGATATGGCATTCGCCCTTCCCTTCAAAAAAGGCCGTTTGTACCGAGTCGGCAACCCGACTGAGCGTATCTGCCTCCTGGTCGATGACAATCCGATCGATGACGGTCTGTATGTCGCCCGTCTTCACGTCACTATTTGCGATGGACGTATCCGCTATCAGGGGCTCGATTTTATGTATCGATCCGCCATGAATCACCCGCACGAATCCCTTTTGCAAGAGAATGGCCAGCTCTTCCTTCAGTTTGCGGTCGTTGGTGGGATGCAAGGGCGCAGAAACCGTGATGGTAGTCCCTTCGGGCAAGCCGCCCGCCCAGGCCGTTATGGAAGTGACGGTATCTTTTTTAACCTCCTCGCCGGACACGGGCGAATAAGTCCTGCCGATGCGGGCGAACAAGAGTTTGAGGTAGTCGTATATTTCGGTCGACGTGCCCACCGTTGAGCGGGGGTTACTGGTGATGACGCGCTGCTCGATAGCAATGGCGGGCGCAATGCCCCGGATATAATCCACGTCGGGCTTATTCATCCGGCCCATGAATTGTCGCGCGTAGGAAGAAAGGCTCTCCACGTAGCGCCGCTGTCCTTCAGCGTAGAGCGTGTCAAAGGCGAGCGACGACTTTCCCGAACCCGACATGCCCGTCACCACGACCAGCTTGTTTTTGGGGATGGCTACGTCAAGGTTCTTCAGGTTGTGTACCCGGGCGCCTTTAATGATAATATGTGACTTCGGGTCGAGCGTGCCTACTTCTTCATTCATAACGATATACCTCACGCATATCAGGCGTGAAGAGTGCAAAATTACGGATAATTTTTTTAGTATCCATGGCAGGGGATCGGGCCTCGTGCTACAGCCCTCAGAAGGGAATCCGACACCCACGCTGGGCAGCGTCCCCCAAAATCATTGCCCCTTTCTCGCAAAAAAAACAGTAGATTTGTTTTTATTTTATCGGTAGAATTTTAGCGAAACTCGATGCTTTTTAAGGATATAATCGGCCAGGAACAGATTAAGGCGCAACTCATCCGGACGGTGAACGACGGGCGAGTGAGCCACGCCCAACTGTTCTTGGGGAATGCCGGCAGCGGCGCCCTCCCCTTAGCCGTCGCCTACGCCCAGTACATCAACTGCGAGAATCGGCTTGCCGCCGACAGCTGCGGCGCGTGCACTTCCTGCCGAAAATACAACAAACTTGTGCATCCAGACCTGCACTTCTCTTACCCATTCTTCGCCACCACCAATAAAGGTGAGCCCAATACGTCAATCATGTTCATCGAGCAATGGCGTACGGCTTTCCTTACCCAGCCGTACATGGACATGGACTATTGGCGGGAGCAACTGGTTGCTGAAAACAAACAGGCCAATATCAACATTGCAGAAGCCCACCGAATTATCAAAGCCCTCAGCTTGAAAGCGTTTGAGGCACACTACAAAGTACTGATTATTTGGCTTCCCGAATACCTGGAAGTGCAGGGAAACGCCCTCCTTAAGCTAATCGAGGAGCCACCGCCCAACACACTCTTTCTTCTGGTATCGGAAAACCAAGACAAAATCCTAAGCACGATTATCTCGCGCACGCAACTCGTCAAGATCAAACCGCCGAGCCATGAGGAGATACGGCGGCATCTCGAAACGAGCACCGGCATCGGCCCAGACCAAGCGTCGGAAATCGCGTTCATCGCCAACGGAAACGTCAAACTGGCGCTGGAGCTCGCTTCCGATGGCGTGACAGGTCATTTCGCCCTCTTTTTGACCTGGATGCGCGCCTGCGCCACAGACGCCGGACTCGATATTATGCGCATCTGCGAGGAAGAATTGTCGGGGGCGGGGCGCGAAAACCAAAAAAGTTTCTTACTTTACGCTCTTAATATGATGCGGCAATTGTTGCTATTGCGCTTGGGGATGACCGACTTAGTGCACCTGCAACAAGCCGAACAAGATTTTGCCGGCAAGTTTGTAACGCGCTATACGAGCGACCAAATCACGGCCAGCATCGCGCTTTTTGAAGACGCGCACTATCATGTGGAACGCAACGCAAATCCAAAAATCTTGTTTTTAGATTTATCTTTGCAGTTGGTGTTGATTTTTAAGTATGCAACGATCCGCCCAAAAGCGGACACAATATAAACGAAGACTATGGGATGTAGTAGTTGCTCATCCGGCGGCGGGTGTGGTACCACACCGGCGGGATGCCAAAACAACGGCGCCTGCATGACGAGCGGATGTAACAAGCTAGATGTTTACGATTGGCTGAGCCACATGGACATGCCAACCAATTATACCCCCTTTAACATTGTAGAAGTCAGGTTCAAAGGCTCGCGAAAAGACTTTTTTGTCAATACGGGCAATCTTTACTTGGAAATGGGGGAACCCGTGGCGGTAGAGCCCGCCACCGGCAGCTATGACATTGGGCATGTATCGCTTACCGGCGAACTGGTACGCCTACAACTCAAGAAAAATAAGGTTTCTGAGGACAGCGTTACGAAAAAAATATACCGAAAAGCCACGGATGCGGACATCAAGAAATGGCAGGAAGCCAAGGATCTAGAGTGGGAAACCATGCACCGAGCACGGAAGTTTGCACTCGATCTCGGCCTATCGATGAAAATCAGTGATGTAGACTACCAGGGTGACAAGTCGAAGGCAACCTTCTACTATACCGCGGAGGGACGCGTAGACTTTAGGGAGCTCATCAAGCGTATGGCGGAGGCATTTCGTATCCGCATCGAAATGCGCCAGATTGGTATGCGCCAAGAGGCTAGTCGCCTGGGCGGCATCGGATCTTGTGGCCGCGAACTGTGCTGTTCGACGTGGCTCACCGACTTCAAAACCGTGTCCACTTCGGCTGCGCGCTACCAAAACCTGTCGCTCAACACACTTAAGCTTGCTGGCCAGTGCGGAAAACTAAAGTGCTGCCTCAACTATGAGCTCGACAGCTACATGGATGCATTGAAGGACATCCCGAACAATATCGAGCGCATCGAAACCCAAAAAGGCACAGCTTGGCTCCAAAAAACCGACATTTTCAAGAAAATCATGTGGTTCAGTTATCCGAGCGAGGAAA
>CAYRGQ010000062.1:0-8056 GCA_964423925.1 uncultured Sphingobacteriaceae bacterium
ACAACAGTGGAGTATCCCGTGGGGCGACTTTTTCGGGCTGTACGTCAAACTTGAAGACTAATGAGCCGAGATAGCGCTACTGGAAAAATAGACATGGTGGCCTTTCGGGAAACCATTTACCACCAAACGGGTGCCGATCGGCCCGAGGTGACTACGGGTCCCAAATACGGGACGGACGTGTCCGTCGTGGACTTAGGAGGGGGGCTTTCCCTCGCCAGCGCCAGCGACCCCCTATCGCTAATACCCACCTTGGGCTTGGCGGAATCGGCTTGGCTATCCGTCCACCTAACCGCCAACGACCTCGCCACCACGGGTCATGCGCCTATGTATGCGCAGTTTGTCCTCAATCTCCCCGAATGGCTGAGCGATGCGGACTTCCGAACCTATTGGGGGCATATCCATACCTACTGCCACGACATCGGTCTTAGCATCACCGGCGGACATACCGGGCGAGTGCCTGGCCAAGAATCGACCGTCGTCGGTGGCGCTACGTTTTCACTTGTAGCGGCATCCGACAGCATCCGAACGAGTAACTTGGCCAAACCGGGGCAGACAATCATCGTCACCAAGGGCTGTGCCCTGAGTTCGACGGCCATCCTCGCAATGAGTTTTCCAGAGACGGTCAAACACGCCGTAGGTCAAGCCGAATGGCAGGCAACGTGTGAGGGCTTCTATCAAACTAGCGTGCTTCCGGAGGGTCTGGTCGGCGGACAGTCCCCACATGTGCGCGCCATGCACGACGTAACCGAGGGAGGCGTACTCGGCGCGGTACGAGAGCTCTGTCACGCGTCGGACTGCGGCGCTACGATTCATTTGCCTGATCTGCCCATTTCAGATACCGCCCGTCTCATCGGGGAGCGCTTCGGTTTTGACCCCGCCCGAGCGGTGGGCGCAGGCGCTCTGTTACTGACCTGCCCAATACCGCACACCCCGGCAGTCGTCCACGACCTCAAGGCGGCAGGCGTCACCGCCTACGCCATCGGACAAACCACGTCGGCCGAGCAGGGCATCCTGTTAACGAGTAAGGAGGGCAACGTGACGTTCCTAACTGAAAATGAAGGCCAGGACCCGTATTGGAATGCCTACTTCCGGGCATTTCAGAAAGGCTGGAAATAAAAAAGAGACATGAATTTAAGACAAATAAAACCCGGAATTTATGTGGTGGTTGATCCAAGTATGGGCGCCGAGAACATTATCGCTGCCTTGGCATCGGCGCTAAGCAGCGGCGTCGTCGCCGCCGTACAGATTTGGGACAACTGGCCCGATGACGGGGTCTCTCCTAGCCTATTGCAAGCCATTTGCTCCTTAACACACGCAAGAGACGTCCCCGTTTTGGCCAACAATCACTGGAAATTGCTCCTCGACTTTCCGCTGGACGGCATCCACTTCGATAGCTTACCGGAAGAGCTAGCGGCTATCCGACGGCAGATTGCGCGCCCGATAATAGTAGGCACCACGTTAAGCAATGATCTTACGCCCTTGGAACAGCCACACGCCAGCGAACTCGACTATCTATCGTTTTGTTCAATGTTTCCCTCTACCTCTGCGGGACAATGTGAAATTGTCCGGCCCGAGGCAGTGGTGGCCGCCCGTAGAATGGTCGACGTCCCCGTATTTTTGGCCGGCGGCATCCGTACCGACAATCTAGCTGAATTAGCTGGGTTACCCTTCGACGGCATTGCGGCAATATCCGGCGTCATGCACGCCCCGGATCCCGAAGAAGCTACCCGGACCCTATATCTATCCATCCAAAAACTGAAAATCAAAACAACATGACACGATCTTTTTTTGACAAACTGTGCTGCCCCATTGACAAGAGTGATCTCCAATTAGAGGTCTTCGTGCAAGACGAAGCAAAAAACATCCTCGAAGGCCTAATGACCTGCACCTCTTGCAAACGTTATTTCCCAATTGCGTACGGGGTTCCGATCATGACGCCTGATGAGTATCGGGAGCGCCAACTCGAGCGCCCACTCCTTGAAAAATGGAAGCCTAACTTCGAACCACAAGGCTTTCTATCCAGCGGGGATTAGGCGAACCTATCGGCGAAATGCACGCCCCTATTGTAGTAGTATTGTTGCATATCAGCAGATTTCTGGCTCGCTTTTTGAATTTAACAGTAGAAATGGCTTACTTTGTCTAGTCTATTACAAAAAAGAACAAAAACGATATGAGAAAAATAGGATTACTAATAGCAGTGGTAGTTGCGTTCGTCGGCTTCACGGCAATGCAATCGAACAGCGGTGCGGAATTCAAATTTACGTCAGAGACGCATGATTTTGGCAAAATTCCACAAGGCAAACCGGTTACTCACGAATTTGAGTTTACCAACGTCGGTTCCGAGCCGATTATCATCAGTGATGTTCGTCCGTCATGCGGATGTTCTGTAGCTGAGTTTACAAAAACACCGGTTAAACCTGGCGAGACAGGAAAGGTAACCGTTAAGTTTGATGCGGCGGTTCGCAGCCCCTTTACCAAGAACTTTGTGGTGCGCTCGAACACGAAGACACCGGTGAAGACCTTGATCATCAAAGGCGAAGTAGTCGCCAACTAAGGAAATTCATTCCATAAAACCATAAAAGAGCCGCTTAACAGCGGCTCTTTTTGCTTGTTAGGGCGACGGGGTTGATTGGGTTACCGTTTCAACTCCCCAAGCAGTACCCAACGTCAATAGTATAAGTTTAGCATGCTCGTGCTGACCGTCATTGAGGTTGTTCGGGTTTAGTTGCTGGCCGTGATAGCCACTCGTGGCAAGAAGGGAAAGCAGTACCGTAGTAAGTCGGGCGACCTTAGACCCCCAACATCCGAGCGACCATCAGGATGCCGGCAATGGTGACGGAATCGGTAATCTCACCCTTCATGACCATGTCCACGGCGTCGTGCAGCGGAAGCTTCCGAACCGCCAACTCCTCCGTCTCTTCGGGCGCGCTGTCGCCTTGCACCAAATCCTGCGCAAGGTAGATAAAGCCTTCCTCGTCGGTGACGGAATTGGAGGTGTGGATACGGCCCACGCACTGCCATTCGCGGGCCGTCAGGCCCGTCTCTTCCTTCAGCTCTCGCTTGGCGGCTTCAAGTAAGTCCTGACCCAGTGGGCAGCCCCCCTCGGGAATTTCCCAGGAGTATTCGTCGAGTGTATAGCGATATTGGCCCACGAGATAGACATTTCCATCCTCATCAATAGGCACCACGCCCATGGCCTTGTTTTTAAACTGAACCACGCCATATATACCGGGCGTACCAGCGGGCGTGATCACCTCGCGATGTTCCACCCGAATCCACGGATTGTCATAAGCGACCCGCGTGGAACGGGTTTCCCAATTAGACTCTGCATGCGATTTGATCGGGTCTTTCTGCATCTTTCCGTGACTAAAAACAAGTTACTTCCCAGGTCTTTGACCAGGTTGCCTGGGGTGCTAAGGTCAATATACCTTCTTTGCTCGTGAGTTCCTGGTCATGATTGATCCCATCGGCGATACCCTGCCAAGGTTCGAGGCACACGAAGTCGGCACCCGGCACCGCCCAAATTCCAAAGAACGGGAAATCGTCGTGCACAAATTCAATACCGTGCTCGGTCTTGTCACTAGCCAATTTGATCCACCTGCTTTTCAAGTCCTTCATCACCAAAGCGTCTGAAGCAAAAAGTTCATACGACAAAGGCAACCGACTGTCGGGCATCGGAATATCCACTACCTCGTCTGATATCAGATTACCCGACAGCAAGTGACGACGCAAAACCTCATCGTCAGCGAATTCCAAGTAAAAGCTGTCATACGGTGTCTCGCTTTCCTGTTCACCCAATGCAAAGGCGGGGTGCGCGCCCAGGCTAAACCAAAGCGTCTCGATTCTATCGGGATTAAAAACCTCGTACTGGCATACCAATGACTTGCCTTTCAATCGATACCTGATCGACAACCGGAAACGAAACGGATAACTCTCTTGGGTTTTAGGCGTATCATGCAACGCGAATAGGGCTTCCGTACTCGACAGTCGGGTTTCCTCAAACTCCAAATCGCGGGCAAAGCCATGACGCGTCATCGAATACGATCGTCCACGATAGCGATACTTATCGCCCTTTAGCCCTCCTACGAACGGGAAGAGCACCGGGCTCGTCTTGCCCCAATAGGCCGAATCGCCACTCCACATGTATTCGTGGTAGCTGGTCTTGGAGCGCAGGCTGCGAAGCTCCGCCCCCAGTTTATTGATATCGGCGATGAGGTGATTATTCTCAAGAATCATACAGTTCGGTTTTCCGCTCAAAGATACCCAATAACTAAGAATTCCGGGTAGCATGCATACCAAAAAGAAAGGGTTGCTTCGTGTTAAGACAACCCTTTTATTCGGAAAACGTTAACTAAATTCTATTCATCGACCTCGATAATGACAAAGACATCTTCGTTGTCTTTCTTCATTTGGTAGCGCTCCCGCGCAATGCGTTGCACCGCTTCGGGATCGGAGTGGATGTCATTCACTGTCTTGTTGATTACCTCCATTTCCTTGACGTAAAAATCACGCTGCGCTTCCAATTCCTTCAGTTCGGAATAGTAGCCATATTGGGTTGTCACGTCGTGGCGATCGAAAAACAACATCCATACGACAAAAGCTACCGTAGCGATGATGTATTTGTTTCGGATGGCGGACAGTAAACGCTCCATAGTCACAAAGTTAACTTAATTTTTTCCAAATTCGCAAGCAGAATGGCTGTAATAGTGAAGACGCGGTTTCCGGCGCCTTCCGTCCTTACTTCTTGACGAATTTAAAATTACGTCCGAGGAATTTCGCGTTGCTTCCCAACTCTTCTTCAATGCGAATCAGTTGGTTATATGTAGCGATCCGGTCGGAACGAGATGCTGAACCCGTTTTAATCTGTCCCGTGTTCAGTGCCACGGCCAAGTCAGCAATCGTGTAGTCCTCAGTCTCGCCGCTACGGTGGCTCATTACTGAAGTATAGCCGCTATTGTGTGCCAATGATACAGCGTCAATCGTTTCTGAAAGCGAACCGATTTGGTTAACCTTCACCAAAATCGAGTTAGCCGTGCCTTTCTGGATGCCTTCGGCTAAGCGTACTGCGTTCGTTACGAACAAGTCGTCGCCTACCAGCTGCACACGGTCACCGACAGCGTCGGTCAATAATTTCCAAGCATTCCAATCGTCCTCGTCCAGGCCGTCTTCAATCGAAATGATGGGATACTTCTTCGTCCATTCTACCCAGTACTCGACCAATTCCTCTGAAGTGAAGGTGCGCGAGTCGGATTTTTTAAAGATATATTGCTTTTTCTCTGCGTCATAGAATTCGGAAGCTGCCGCGTCCATCGCGATGTACACGTCGTCGCCGGGCTTATACCCCGCCGCCTCGATTGCCGTCAATACGGTTTCGATGGCCTCCTCGTTTGAACCAATGTTGGGGGCAAATCCGCCTTCATCACCCACGTTGGTTGAATATCCTTTTTTCTTCAGTACGTTCTTCAGGTGGTGGAAAATTTCCACGCCTATACGCAATGACTCGGAGAACGTGTCAGCACCAACGGGCATAACCATAAACTCCTGGAAGTCGATTTTGTTATCGGCGTGCGCTCCACCATTGAGGATGTTCATCATGGGGATGGGCAACACGTTGGCGTTGACGCCTCCCACGTAGCGGTACAGTGGCTGGCGGCTCTCCTGAGCGGCCGCTTTTGCAACAGCTAGCGACACGCCCAAAATCGCGTTGGCGCCGATGCTCGCTTTATTGCTGGTGCCATCGATGTCATTCATCAGCTTGTCAATGGCGTTCTGCTCGAATACGTCAACGCCGTGCAGCTCTTTAGCCAGTTTCTCGTTGACGTTCTTTACCGCATTTTCAACGCCCTTGCCCATATAGGTGTTGCCTCCGTCGCGGAGTTCCACGGCTTCATATTTGCCTGTTGACGCACCGGAGGGCACGGCGGCACGACCTACGAATCCATTTTCAGTGGTTACGTCTACCTCGACGGTAGGATTACCGCGCGAATCTAGTATCTGCCGCGCGTGTACATCGATAATTAAACTCATATTTATTTATTTGTGTATAGCTTTTATGTGCTGACTTTGTCGCTTTCTGGGTGTAAAACGTACACCCCAAAAATGAAGTAGGCAAATATACTAATTATTCCCAAAAACATGTCCCAGCAAGAAGGAGGTCGGGATTGGCTACCCCAGCATGTCTACAAACTCGTCGAACAGATAGCGCGAGTCGTGGGGGCCTGGCGACGACTCTGGGTGATACTGCACCGAGAACGCCTTTTTGCCTTTGACACGGATCCCCTCTATAGAGTGGTCGTTCAGATTGACATGCGTCGGTTCGACCGCGTCAGAGTTTTCGATATCCTTCGCCACAACCCCAAAGCCGTGGTTTTGGCTCGTGATTTCGCACTTGTCGAGGATAATGTTCTTTACCGGGTGGTTTATACCCCGATGACCGTTGAACATTTTCTTGGTACGGATTCCATTGGCCAGCGCCAGCAATTGGTGTCCTAAGCAGATGCCAAACAGGGGTTTGTCGGCCGCCAGCACCTCTTGCACCGTTTCCACCGCGTAGTCCATGGCGGCGGGATCACCAGGACCATTGGAAATGAAGTAGCCATCCGGGCTCCATTTTTCCATCTCGGCGAAGGGGGTTTTGGCGGGGAACACTTGGATAAATACCTCACGCGCATCGAAGTTGCGTAAGATATTCCGCTTGATGCCCAAGTCCAGTGCGGCAATGCGTTTGGGTGCATCCTCGCTGCCATAAAAATAGGGCTCAGCGGTCGTCACCCGCGAGGACAGCTCAAGGCCTGCCATCGACGGCACTTCTTGCAGCTGAGCACGGAGCGAGTCGACGTCGAGGTTTTCCGATGAAATGATGGCGTTCATCGCTCCCTTATCCCGGATGTGACGCACGAGCGAGCGTGTGTCTATATCGGATATACCGACTACCTGTCCCTCTTCAAAATATTGTTGTATGGACTGCTCAGCCATCGGCCGGCTAAAACCGACATTGAAGTTCTTGCAGACCAGGCCAGCGATCTGGATTTTATCAGACTCCTCCTCGGCCGATGCGATACCATAATTGCCAATGTGCGCATTGGTGGTTACCATGATTTGACCATAATAGGACGGATCGGTAAAGATCTCCTGATAGCCCGTGGTACCGGTGTTAAAACAGATTTCGCCGGTTGTCGTGCCAATTTTCCCGGCAGCCTTGCCATGGTAAACCGTTCCGTCAGCCAGCAGTAGGATTGCAGGCAGTGTACTGTAGTTTGTCATTCGTTATTAATAGCTATTGTTTTAAAGGATGGAAATGCAAAGACGCGCAAGACGCCCATGGGCAAGCAGCCGAAACGTCCGGCCATAAAAAAAGCCCTTAAACGGGCTAAACTATACAAGGTGAAATCGGCAATGCCATTTGTGGACGAAGTCCCCGCAAATGGGTCGATGTGCGTAGCCTGATGTTGGCATGGCAAGCTGTCAAAATAGGATGGGTCAAGCTTCCGGTAATCCGCGACTTGCCTGTTTCTCCCGACGAAGTATAAAACTTCAAATTTCACAAAGGACAAAGGTACGAATAAGTATTTTTTATACAACAGGTTTTTTTCAATTTTGCTTAATGGTATTCCCTCCCAGGCAGCACCGTAGCAGGCGTTTTAACGTAGTATGCAAATCGATCGAGGCGTCGTATTGGCGATTCGAGCCTGAGAATTCCGCGCATATTTTTTATCGATTAACCGGATACTAAACGGGCGATTATCTCGTTACTATATCGATATTCTACCGGAAAAGCAGACATTTCGTTATAACATTGATAGACAAAGCTTTATTGAGCACAAAATTATGCATCGATTGAGGACTGGTCCCCATTTTCTGTAATTTACTTTTTGTCGGTAAAAAATCCGAATTGACCAAAAAGATATCAGCTTTTTTGGTTAATTTTGCACATTCTTTACAAAGCACATATATTCTAATTGGCCAAATGGGGTTATTTAATTGGTTCACACAAGAGGTCGCTATCGATCTAGGCACGGCAAACACGTTAATCATTCATAACGACAAAGTGGTGGTA
>CAYRGQ010000063.1:0-7998 GCA_964423925.1 uncultured Sphingobacteriaceae bacterium
TCTATTCCATTCCTCAATCGGCTAAGAATGCGAATCCAAAACCAATTCAAAACCCACATGATGAATAACATGAAGCTAATTTTTCTGACTTTTTTCTTAGCCGTTAGCATAGGCGTTTTCGCACAAGAAGGAAATGAAGTCATGCTGGCGTGGAAACAGGCCCCTACTGCTGGCAGTATCGGTGTGACACACGGTACGTTGTCAAGGGTTGAAATTGCTACAGGAAAGGGGAAGACAAGCAGGAACACGTTCAACTTCTCGTCTGAGGGTAATGGGCGCTTACGTCTGTTCTTGGACAGTGCAAATACCCATGTTGGTAGTTACGCTACAGTAGTGACAGTAGAAGCGCCCACAGGTTCGTTCTCCTTCTTCCTCCGCGACGTCACATTGGACTATCCCATTTACATCCCTGCCTACGGTGTCGTGGTGCTTCACGCTGATGATCCGCGGTCGTACGACGACGTGGAATGGGCGGTATTATCCAAAAAGTCGAAAACCAAGATCCAGCAGCTGGCCGATGCGCCGGAGGAGGCTTCCTTCGCTTCCGTCGAAAATCGCACACGGGACATGACTGTACCGACTTGGTTGGGCACCAGCCGCGACTTCCGGATTTTTCAGATTACGGAAGCCTTGTCCGACCAGTCGCCGGGCGAAGCCAATATCATCTCACCGCGCCGGTCGGTGTCGGCGGTAGCGCTGCCCGAAGCCGGGGACCAGGCGGCAAATTATCTATACACGGTAGGGCGCGGTGTCGGCGTGCAAGATAATATTTCGCGCCGCCTCGATGAGGGGTCGTTGCCGATCCTGCACAGTACGTTGACGGACGACGATATACAGTACCACTCGACCACCTTCGTCTCGTTCGAGAAATCGGCCCTTTCGTTAGGGGCCCCGTTCGGCACCGACTTTTTGGTGGCCGACAGCTATAGCGGCGGACATATGTTTACAGACGGCCAGCGGGAGTTGTTAGCGGCTAGGCAGGAGGACGTACTCAGTCCGGATGAAGAAACGGTGTTGTATTTCCGCTCGGAAGCGGTCAACACGGGAACCGTGCCGCGATACGCGTGGTTCAAAGCGCCCCGTCCGGGCACAGGGTGGTACCATCAGCATCCGTATACGTTCGATGCAGAAACAGGTTTCTCCGCTTTCGCATCGGGGCGGGTATTCTGTATTTCCCGGCTGAACGGCCAACCTTTACAGAACGAGGAAATCGCCGTGCTGGTGGCGCCCGGCGAAAAGGTGGTGTTTGAATTTTTCGTCCCCCACAGTCCGCTCGACTATGCGCGGGCCAAGGCACTGGCCAGCCAATCGTTCAATCAACGATATACCGAAACAAAAAAGTTCTGGAAAGACAAGCTCGCGCAGGGGGCAACCATCAAGCTGCCCGAAAAACGGATCGAAGAAATGATCAAGGCGGGTCTATTGCACCTCGACCTGATTACCTTTGGTAACGACCCCAACGAAACGCTGGCGCCAAATATCGGCGTATATTCACCTATTGGTACAGAGAGCTCGCCGATTATCCAATTTTACAATTCGATGGGCTGGCAGGATATCGCCAAACGATCGCTCACCTATTTTTTGGATAAGCAGCACGAAAACGGGTTCATCCAGAACTTCAACGGCTATATGGTCGAGACCGGCGCGGCGCTGTGGACGATGGGCGAATACTTTAGGTATACCCACGATACGGATTGGGCGCGCGCGGCAGCAACGAAGCTGTTGAAGTCGGCCGACTACCTCATCGACTGGCGCAACCAGAGTAAAAAAGGGGAGCTGCGGGGCCGGGGCTACGGGATGATTTCGGGGAAGGTGGCCGATCCGGAAGACCATTTCCACCAGTTTATGCTAAACGGCTATGCCTATATCGGGATGAGCCGGGTTGCCGAGGTCCTAGCGGCCATTGGCCACGGAGAAGCCGATCGGATTGGCAAAGAAGCGGCCGACTGGAGAGCAAATATACGCGAGTCGTTCTTCAACGTCATGGCGCTATCGCCGGTCGTGCCGCTGGGCGATGGCACGTGGTGTCCCACGGCACCTCCCTGGACAGAGTCCGTAGGACTTCGTGCGCTTTATACGAAACCCGAGGCGTTTTGGTCTCATGGAACCGTGACCGTATCGGACGCCATGCTTGGGCCGCTCTATTTGGTGTTTTGTGAAGTGCTGGATGCGGACGAGCCTGCTGCTAAGATGTTATTGGACTACAACAGCGAGTTGTTCTACCAGGGAAATGCAGCATTTAGCCAGCCCTATTACAGCCGCCACAACTGGGTACAGGCGAAGCTGGGCATGACCAAACCGTTTTTAGAAACGTATTACACCACGTTTGCTGCACTGGCCGATCGCGAAACGTATTCTTTCTGGGAACACCTCTATAAGCTGTCGCCCCATAAAACACACGAAGAAGCATGGTTTTTAATGGAAACCCGTTGGATGCTCTATATGGAAGACGAGAATGCCCTCGACCTATTTAAAACGATACCCAGAGCTTGGATGGCAAATGGCGAAGAAATTTTGCTGGACGGTGTGAGGAGCTACTTTGGCCCGCTGCGTGTCGCAACAAGATCCCACCTGGACGATGGCTACATCGAGGCAACGGTAGAAAGCACGGGCAACCGAAAGCCCGATACAGTGCGTATCAGACTTCCACACCCGGATTACAAAAAACCCGCGCAGGTCACAGGCGGAACATACGATGAGAAAACGGAAAGTGTCGTCATCGCGAATTTTACCGGTAACGCTACCGTTCGACTTACGTTCTAGCGTATGTCTGGCAGTACCCTGGATATCCTAAACTTAAACGACCATCGAGCGTACTCGCCAGGATCAAAGTTTTTAAAATTGGTTGATCATTATGGTCAAGTTATTACTATCGTTGATTGTGCGCGTCCGGTTTTTAGGCTTCCCCCCACCCTTTAGGGTGTTGCCGAAAGCGGGCTTTGGCAGATGCACCTCATCAGGATGAATTGGCGAATCTTTCCCTATATTTATTTCGCCAAAGCAAATAGTAGCGGTCATTGTAAAGGCGACTATAAAAACAAACGTCATGATCAGAACCGAACCCATAATAGCCGTAAAAAACATTCCTGAAAGTTCAGCGTTTTATCAGAACTTATTAGGTTGCGACAGTGAACACGGAGGAGAAACGTTCGAAATTTTAACCTATGAACGCATCGTTATTTTGTGTCTTCATAAATGGGGAGAGCACGAACACCCCACGATGGCTAACCCAGAAAAAGAAATTGGAAATGGATTGATTTTATTCTTTCGAGTTGATAATCTAGACCAGATATTTAAAAATGCAAAAAAACTTAACGCAAACATTGAACGGGAAATTCATTACAATGAAAATTCGCTTAAAAACCAATTTGCACTAAGAGATTTGGACAATTATTACTTGATCATATCTGAGTAAAACAACGAAGCCGCTAACAACGCTTGGCAATAGTGGGGCGGAAGTGAAATGTTCCACGTCAGTTCTTCGGTTCAACACCAGTGCAAAATTGAAGTTTTTTACGACGATCGCCCTACCTTCGCCAAGCCCAAAACGTTATGGGCAATGGGCAGGACAACCCAACAGATGCAGGAATGTTAACGTTTAAATGCAAAAAATGGCAAGCAACATACCGACTGTAGAAACACAAATGCTCATCAGAAAACCAGTTGCAACGGTTTTTCAAGCATTTATTGACCCAACAATAACGACCAATTTTTGGTTTACAAAATCAACTGGACCATTAGAAGTAGGCAAGCGAATTATTTGGGAGTGGGAAATGTACGGCGTATCAACTAATGTGTTGGTAAAAGAAATAATACCCAACAAGAAAATTTCCATTGAATGGGATGACGCACCTGTTACTACGGTGGATTTCGAGTTTAGGGCATTATCGGGGGATACAACGTATGTTTTTATCAAAAATTACGGCTTCACGGCAACAGGAGACGATTTAATTCAAGCTATTAAAGACAATACAGCTGGATTTACAACGGTTTTAGACGGATTAAAAGCCTATTTGGAACACAATCTAAAGTTGAATCTAATTGCTGATAAATTCCCAAAGGAAATCAGTAAGCCCGGGCAATAGCGTGTGACCACCAAAAAAGAAGTGAATTTTCTGTACAGCTTCGATAGCGCATTTCTGCATACTGCCTCCAGCCGGAAAAACCCATAGATCCCCCCGTACAGCCCATTATCCCGCCTCCAGCCTACCTTTGTAGTTGGCGGCGGTTGCACCAGGTTAGCTCATGCCTGGAACGTGCGCTAGGCGGGGAGGTACCCGAAGTATTCCATATTACTTCCAACGAATCGGTTGCTTCGCTTATATTGTCCGTACGCTAACGTGAAAGAATTATGTTTTTCGCCATTTTATTTGGAGTACTCTTTATCGCGGGTGTACTCGCGTACGTCATTTATCGATCGAAGCAGCGCCGCTGATCCTAGGGCGATGTTTGCGTGTCCCAAACCCGTCGGTCTTCGTTGGGACTTAAAATTCTTTGTCGCCAAATTCGCTTTTGCTGAAACTTAATGCCTTTGCCAATTCGTTGATTCGATAGGTAAAACTAAGCATGACGACATCGACCTCATTAATGTAGTTGGTAGAGAAGTAGAAGTCGTCACCACGGGTTGTCATCCGTTGTTGGTTTGCATCCAGCCAGCCCATCCCCATATGCAACCATTGGAGCGTCAAGGCACCCCGATTGTCAAGTATGGATTTTCTAACACTCAGATTTGGCGAGAAAAGCTTCGAATTCTCACCTTGGATTGTAGCCGTACGAGATACGTAGTTCAGGTTAAACTGTGAGGTCAGCGTGGGAGTGATTTCAAATGTGCCGTTGAGATTGAATGAGTAGTTTAAACTGTTCCTACCGAGTTGCTCGTTGAAGATGCGGCCCGCTACGGCATATTGATAAATCGTGCCTCCAATGTAGACCTTCAACCAGCTTTTGGGCTTCACGTCTAGACCCGCCTCGATGCCGTAGGCCTGTGCCGCCCGCGTATTGGTATAGGTGCGATATAGTGTAGAATCGTTATACACGCTATTGACCCGATTGATGGCATTCGCGGTATGGCGGTAGTATCCTGTGACAAAAAGCGAGTTCTGACCAAATTCCTTTATCATCCCAATTTCCGCGGCGTCTATAAGCTCCGGCTTTAACTCCGGATCACCCTCTTCCAACACCTCGGAATGCCGACGTGCCATGAACGGGTTCATCATGCTCGTGGTCGTCCGCTCAATGCGCTTGCTATACCCGCCTTTTAGCCGGTAACCATTGTTGAGGGTGTACATGGCGTTGAGTGTCGGAAACAGGTGCCATTGGTCGAGGACGTATTGCGGCCCGCGTGCCTCCCGTAGGTTCCGGTCGGTATGTTCCAGCCGTAAACCGGCACTATAGCTCAGCTTTGCACCCGTTTTGTTGTATTGGGCATACACCGAATGGATGCTGCGCTGTAAATCGACATCTCCTCCGTATTCATCCCGCGTAATAAAGTCGGCAGTCCCCAACACTTTTTCATTATACGCAAACTCACCGGTGTGCATGAGGTATCTATATTGATAGCCCGCTTCGAGGCTTGCGTCTTTTGCGAGCGGTACGTTATAATCGAGGCTCGCACGAAAACCGTCCAGTGGGTTAAATTCGTCCATGATGTGGTGTTCCAGGGTATCCTGATGGTTGTCCGGAAGCACATTTAGATTGTTGGTTGGGCCGCCCAGCACCGTGTGTTCGTATAAGGCCGATGCGGTAAGCGCGGATTTATTGGCAAACGTATGTTGGTAGTCCATGCTGGCGATAAAAAAATCGCCGCGTCGTTCGCGCAGGTTTTTATTAAAATAGTCAAATTGTTCGAAGGGGCTGGTTTGCCCCACCTGCGATCGCGTCTGGGCGTAAAGGAGGTCTGCCGTCCGTAGCTCCGACCGTCTGCCGCCAAATGCAGAAGCGGAGATTGTGTTGTTATCGTCTAGCGCGAAGCTCGCGGACACCCGCCCCGAGTACGACTCCCTCCGGTGGCTACGCTCGCCAGCCGATGGTAGGGCGGTATGGATAGTATTGCGAGTCGTGCTCACGATACCGTCACGATATCCCGTCATGTCGTTCCTTTTATAGTCCGCCCCGAGCGATACATCCCACTTACCCCTTCTGATGTTGGAGGTGAAATCTCCCCCTAGTCTTCGCGCAATCTTTTCGTTGCCGAAGGTCTCGATGCTGGGCGCGCCTACTTGGGCATTAAGCAAAAGGTATATGCCATCCTTCGTCCCTTTTTTCGTCTTAATGTTGATGATACCGGCTTTCCCGTCGGGATCATACCTGGCGGAGGGCGCTGTGACGATTTCGATGTCTGCTATCGAATTCGCTGGAAGTTGGCTGAGCCATGACGATGCATCTCCCGTGATCGGCCGCCCGTCCAACAGGATAAGAAAACCAGCACTGCCACGCATGAGGACCTCACCATCGGCGTTGATGGATACGGAGGGCATATTGCGGAGTATATCGATGGCGGAACCCCCCGCCGCCGCGTGGAACTGATCTGCACGGTATGTCTGTTTCTCGATCGTATGGTCGACGTCGCGGGCCGTCGCCCGAACTTCCACTTCGCCTAACATCGCCGATCCCAATGTCAGGTAAAACGTGCCGAGGTCAATGGATTTTTGGTCCGCCGCCACATGGATGTCGCTTACGGTATAGGTTTCGTATCCAATAAAACGAATCTCAAGGAAATAGTTTCCTGATTCGACGTTATCCAGTTTAAACTGCCCGCGGTCGTCGGATACGGTCGCGGACATCAACGTCGTGTCGGCCCCACCGTAGAGGGCAAGGGAGGCGTATTCGATAGGCGTGTGATGGGCTTGGTCAAGCACCCTACCCGCAAGGGTAGTCTGGGCATATAGTGTGCAGGTAGTGCTTAGTAGCACCGATGTCCAGGCAAAGGCATAAATCAAGCGCCTATATTGTTTCAAGGATTGGATGGAAGACATGTCGGCAAAGTTGTAGAATTTGAGGCTTGCGGCGTGGTATATTTGAAAATATGATGGCTTGAATTCGCCTTTCGGAATGCCTGCGGCGTACAACCGGTGTGGCGCTTGAAATACTTAATGAAATGCGATGGGTCCTTGAAGTTTAGTTGATGCGAAATCTGGGCCACGTGCGCGTCGGTATATATTAGCAGCCGTTTCCCTTCGCTGATAATGTGATCGGCAATGATCCGTGAAGCTTGCCGATTTAGTGTCTTCATGCAAACTGCATTCAAGTTTTGAGGGGACGTGTGCAACTTGTCGGCGTAGTAGGCGACACTGTTCTGTAAACTTTCCGGGCGGCTGAGCAGTTCCAGAAAGCGTACGATGAGGTCGTTCGTGATGCCCTTCGCGGCCTTCTCCGGTTTGGCAATCGCTATGACTTTAGCGAGCAGTGCTTTCAAAAGGCCCTCGATAACTGCAAAATCCTGTTCGCTCGTTAATAGCGAAAATAATTTTTCTACGGTATCGTTTGGGGTGAGCCGGAGGCAGTTTGTGGCACTGACCCGTGCGATTAGCCTTTTTAATCCTTTGTCAAAAGACTGTTGGGAAAATCCTTCGCGGAGTAACAATACGTACCCTTCTGGGGTATCGTGGATGTCCCAATGGTGCACCTGCTCTTTTCTTACGACAAATAGGGTTGGCGCCTCAATGGCGTACGGGGTGTGATCGATGGTATGATTGCCGTGGGCCGCCGACAAATAAATAAGCTCAAGGTAGTTTTTATGCTTGTGGGGTTGTGTCTTGCGAACCCACGCCCGAAATGGTGCGACTTTGATCAGTGTGTCGGTCTCGATCTTGTTATTTGTTTTAATCACGTTTGTGTTGATTCGGTAGTTTAATAACGGGTGTCCCCCGCAGCTCAAATTGCCGCTGAAGGCCAATCCTGCCAAAGATATTGCTTTCCCGCTGCCTCACAAATAGGCAAGTATAAGCAAAACGTCAAGGCTGTTTGTTGGCGGCCTTTGGGTTGGTTTTGACGCTCAAT
>CAYRGQ010000064.1:0-6898 GCA_964423925.1 uncultured Sphingobacteriaceae bacterium
TGAGGCGGTTGATGATCTGCATGCCTGCTGATTTCTCTTGGATGTTGCGCTTAATTAGTTCCATTTTCCCCATGGACCCGAAAGCCCTTAAATTAATGAGATAAATAAAGTCCTCCTGCGTCGCGAATTCGGATCCGTGGATCGCGGACTTGGCATACGTTTTCGCGTATCGGTTCATGTGCACGAGGAAGGTGCTGATGGCACTTTCCGCGCTGCGTCCCTTTTCCTTGCCTTCCCAATGAGGCTCGGAGAGGTGCGGTTGTCCGCTTACGGATGCATGTATCCATTGCTTGAATCCCGTGATGTCGCGGGTAAATCCCTTGTCTCCCGCCTCGGCTTCAAAGTTTTCCAATAAGCTGATTACTTCCTTCACTAGGGTGTATCCCATTGTCGTATTGATTTATTTTTGTGTAAAAATATACCAAAAATATCAACTTCGGAAAATTGTTACGCTTTATTTATGCTAAATATCGTTTCTATGGTTTACTTTTGCACCAATATGAAGTATATCCTTATAACACTCATCTGGGTTTTTGGTTTGAGTTTTGTTCAAGCCCAACGGCTTGGCGATATTACGGGCAGCGTACGAAGCAAGAATACGCAGGAGCCAATTGCGGGTGCGACGGTGATGCTGCAGGGAGCCGATACGGTAAGCATAGTGACGAATGAGGGGGGCAATTTCCAGGCGGCCGTTCCGGTAGGGCGCTATAGCGTGGAGGTGTCGGTTTTGGGGTTCCAAACAACCGTGTTATACAATATCAACGCGAGCTCCGGCAATGCGCAGGTCTTGCTGATCGAACTCGACGAACGCGTGCAATCGCTTGACGAGGTCGTGGTGGGCTCGGGCCGGTCGGCGCGTGCCACGGATATGGTTACCCCCTTGGCTACGCAGAAGCTGACGTCCGAAGAGATCCGAGTGAACCCCGGCGGGAACTTTGATGTGTCCAAGGTCATCCAGGTGTTGCCTGGCGTGGCGGGAGGCACAACGGCCAACCGCAATGACATCATCGTGCGCGGCGGTGGGCCGTCCGAAAACGTCTATTATCTGGATGGTATTGAGATTCCGGTGCTTAACCACTTCCAGACCCAAGGGGCGAGCGGCGGTGCTACAGGCATTCTCAACGTCTCTTTCATCAACGACGTGCAATTGACTTCCTCGGCCTTCGACAGTCGCTATGACAATGCGTTGGCCTCGACCTTCGTCATCAAGCAGCGCAACGGAAACCCCGATAAGTTCGGGGGCAACATGCGCCTATCGGGGAGTGAGTTCGCCGCAACCCTCGAGGGGCCGATGTCCGAGAAAACGACGTTTTTGGCCTCGGCCCGGCGTTCCTACCTCAAGTATCTGTTCGAAGTGTTGGATTTGCCCATCCGGCCGGATTATTGGGATTTCCAATACAAGGTCAACCATAAGGTGGATGACAAAACCGAACTGAACTTTGTCGGAATTGGCGCGCTCGACAATTTCCGGCTTGTAGCGCCGAAAAATTCCGATGCCGAGAATGAGTATATCCTACGTTCCAATCCCTTAATCGACCAATGGAACTATACGGTAGGTGCATCCTGGAAGCGCCTGATCGACAACGGTTACTACACCATCGCGCTGAGCCGCAACATGTTCTCGAACGGAGCTAGGCGTTACGAAGATAACGTAGCCGAATCCGGCGACAAACTCTTTGGCCTTCGCAGCCATGAGATCGAAAATAAGCTGCGCGTGGACGTCGACCGTTTTGTTAACGGGTGGAAATTCAGTTATGGTGGAAGCGCTCAATACGTGAAGTATGACGCCGACCTGTTCAACACCGTCCGACTCGGCGTGCCGAATCCGGACGGAGGGGAAGGCTTGCCCACGCAGACCATCAACTCGTCTACGGCCATCGATTTCTTCAAAATGGGGCTGTATGCACACGGAAGCAAGTATTTTTTCGATGACAAGCTGTTGCTGTCAGGCGGCCTCCGCAGCGATGTGAATACGTTTACCGACTTGGGTATGAACGCCCTCCGGTCGCTGTCGCCTCGTTTTTCCCTGTCCTATGCGCTAGGCACGCAGTGGAACGTCTCCGGATCGGTAGGCAGCTACTACAAACTGCCCTCGTATACCGCCCTAGGCTACCGCGCCCCGAACGGGGAGCTGGCCAACCGATCGCTCGAGTATATCAACGCCATTCATTATACCCTCGGCACCCAGTTCGCGCCGCGTAATGATTTCCGCTTCACCTTCGAGGGATTTTACAAGGACTACGGGAACTATCCCGTTTCGGTGGCCGACGGCATCTCCATGGCGAACATTGGCACGGACTTCAACACCATAGGGAACGAGGCCTACATCGCTAGCGGCGACGGGCGGGTCTACGGCGTGGAAGCCTATGCACAACAGAAGTTGGTGCGCAATCTCTTCTACGTGCTAAGTGCGACGGTTTATAAGTCCGAATTTTCGGGTGCCGATGGCGTATTTCGGCCGTCTACCTGGGATTATGGCTATGTGGTGTCGGGAACGCTGGGCTACAAGTTCAAGCGCGATTGGGACCTTGGCCTGAAATACCGGATTGCTGGCGGACAGCCCTATACGCCGTTCGATATGGCCAGCTCACAGGCGCTGTACTTGACCACGGGCCGCGGCGTGTATGACTATTCGCAGCTCAACTCGGAAACGTTGCCCCTTTTCCAGCAGTTGGACATCCGGGTGGACAAGAAGTTCAACTTCCGCAGCACGAGCCTGGTGCTGTTCGCGGACTTCCAGAACGCGTTTCTCTATAAAACGCCTTCCCTGCCGAAATATACCTTTGCCCGAACGGCCGACAATAGCGGTTTCGCTACGGTCGATGGCAACCCCGTGGCTTTGGACGGCAGTAATGCAGTACCTTTAGTGTTGAGTGAGCGGAGTGCGACGATCGTGCCGTCGGTGGGTTTTATCTTTGAGTTCTAGGCCGAGGCGAAGGGGCGGTGATTCGAGCGGTGCCCATCGCCTAAGCCTGTGCGGTTGCTGTCGTTTATGCAGGCGGCTCGTCACCGTGGCAAAAGTAAAAGGAGGGAACTTGCCTAATCCTCCGTTTTATTCTATTTTTATGCCCACTCATAAAAACGAGGAGCGATTTGGCAAAAACAACCAAGGGAGGGGGGAAGAAGGAAACCCCGTTAATGCAACAGTACAACAGCATCAAGGCGAAATATCCGGGTGCGTTGTTGTTGTTTCGCGTGGGCGACTTCTATGAAACATTCGGCGAGGATGCGGTGACGGCGGCGGGCATATTGGGCATCGTGCTGACAAAACGCGGCAACGGCAGCGAGTCTGAAACCGAGCTCGCGGGTTTCCCCCATCATTCGTTGGAGACCTACCTACCCAAGCTCGTACGCGCGGGGCAGCGCGTAGCCATCTGCGACCAGTTGGAAGATCCCAAAACAACAAAGACCATCGTGAAGCGGGGCGTCACCGAACTCGTGACGCCGGGCGTGTCGTACAACGACAATATCGTGCAGCAGAAGTCCAACAACTACTTGGCGTCCATCCACTTCGATAAGGCACAGGTGGGAATATCCTTCCTCGACATTTCGACAGGCGAGTTTTTGGTGGCCCAAGGGCAGACTGCGTATATTGACAAGCTTCTCCAGGGCTTTAAACCTACTGAAGTAATCATGTCCAAGCGACAATACAAGCATTTCGTCGAGACTTTTGGCAATAATTTCTATACCTATACGCTCGATGAATGGCCCTATACGGGCGATTACACCCAGGAGACCCTGCTGAAGCATTTCGAGGTGAAGTCGATGAAAGGCTTTGGCGTCGATCGCATGCCCAGTGGGCTGGTGGCGGCAGGCGTAGCCTTGCATTACCTCAACGAGACCGAGCACCGCAACCTCCAGCATATCTCGAACATCTCGCGCATTGAGGAAGACCGATACATGTGGCTGGACCGGTTTACTATCCGCAACTTGGAGTTGGTGGGCTCTGCCAACGAGAATGCCGTGGTACTGGCTGACGTGCTCGATCAGACTGCTTCGCCGATGGGCGCACGCTTGCTAAAACGCTGGATCGTCATGCCGCTGAAGGAAGAAAAGGCCATCCAGGATCGGCTCCACATCGTCGAGTATTTTCGCAATAACCGCCAACTGCGCGATGAGCTGGCCAAGGAGATACGGCAAGTGGGCGACTTGGAGCGACTCATCAGTAAAATCGGGTTACTGAAAGCCAACCCCCGCGAAATCATCCAGCTCAAACGGGCGTTGTATGCGGTGGAACGGGTAAAGCAACTCACCGGCGACACGGATCTCGAGGCGTTAAAGATCATCTCCGAACAGCTTAACCCTTGCGCCCTCATCCGCCAACGAATCGAAACCGAAATGCAGCCGGAGCCGCCTGTCATGGTCAATAAAGGCAACGTCATCGCCGCGGGCGTCAGCGAGGACCTGGATAAACTACGTGCGGTCGCCTTTGGCGGCAAGGACTACCTATTGGCCATTCAAAAGCGCGAGGCGGAGGCCACGGGCATACCCTCGCTCAAGATCGCATTTAATAACGTATTTGGATATTACCTCGAGGTCACCAACGCCCACAAGGACAAGGTACCCAGTACCTGGCTGCGCAAGCAGACCTTGGTCAATGCCGAGCGGTACATCACCGAGGAACTGAAGGAATATGAGGAACAAATCCTCGGTGCCGAGGAAAAGATTCAGGCGCTGGAGACCAAGCTATACGCTGAACTGCTGGCCGCGCTGGCGGATTACATCAAGCCGATACAGCTTAACGCCCAGCTGCTAGCTCGACTGGACGTGTTGGTTAATTTCGCGGTAATCGCGGAGAAGAATTACTACGTTAAGCCAGAGATCAATTCCGGCAATGCCATTGACATCAAGGGCGGGCGGCACCCCGTGATCGAGCAAAACTTGCCCCTCGGCGAGGACTACATCACGAACGACGTGTACCTCGACGGGGACACCCAGCAGGTAATCATCATCACGGGTCCCAACATGGCGGGTAAGTCTGCCCTGTTAAGGCAGACGGGCTTAATCGTACTCATGGCCCAGATGGGCTGCTTCGTGCCGGCGACTGAAGCGAAAATTGGGGTGGTGGACAAGATCTTTACCCGCGTAGGCGCTTCGGACAACTTGTCGTCGGGCGAGTCTACCTTCATGGTGGAGATGAACGAGACCGCCAGCATCATGAATAACCTTTCCGACCGAAGCCTCATCCTGCTAGACGAAATCGGGCGGGGGACAAGCACCTACGACGGGATATCCATTGCCTGGGCCATTGCCGAGTATTTGCACAACCATCCCACGGCTCGAGCGAAAACGCTCTTTGCCACGCATTACCACGAATTGAACGAACTGACGAACTCGTTTCCACGGATCAAGAATTTCAACGTATCCGTTAAGGAGGTCAACAACAAGGTCATCTTCCTGCGCAAACTCGTTCCCGGAGGCAGCGAGCATAGCTTTGGTATCCATGTGGCCAAACTCGCCGGGATGCCTCCGAAGTTGCTGGCGCGGGCCCATGACATCCTGGTGCGCCTGGAACAGGAACGCACCGGCGGCGAGCGCATCAAGGACAGCATGAAAAAAATCCAAAAGCAGGCGTACCAGCTGCAGATGTTCTCCATCGACGATCCTATATTGACGAAGATTCGGGATATGTTGAACAACTTAGACGTCAATTCACTAACCCCCGTCGAAGCACTATTGAAACTGGATGAAATCCAGCGATTGTTGAAGAATTAGGGCGTAGGGAAGTAGCGGCGCTGTCGATGGATGACACGCAATTAGCGTCGTGATTTGATTTCCATCGTTGATTTACTGATATTTAGCACGACAGTTACCCTTTGATAGGTGTACTCGTCAGTGTTGTGATTTGCTTTCAATCGTTGATTTACTGATATTTAGCACAACCTTCGTCAGTGTATGTTTCGCCAGGTACGGGTTGTGATTTGCTTTCAATCGTTGATTTACTGATATTTAGCACAACCCCCGTCATTCGGCTTTGGTCGGGGTTCGGGTTGTGATTTGCTTTCAATCGTTGATTTACTGATATTTAACACAGCTCGACGTGGAAAAAGCACAGGTTTTCCGAGGTTGTGATTTGCTTTCATTCTTTGCTTTACTGATATTTAACACAGCCCGAGGTAATTGCGGTCGCCTAGCGAAAAGGTTGTGATTTGCTTTCATTCTTTGCTTTACTGATATTTAACACAGCTGATAGTAACAGCCTTATAAGAGCTGTCCTGTTGTGATTTGCTTTCATTCTTTGCTTTACTGATATTTAACACAGCAAACGGCTTTCGCGCACCTCGTCAGCTGCGTTGTGATTTGCTTTCATTCTTTGCTTTACTGATATTTAACACAGCAGATTCGTAAATCAAATCATATCCAGATAAGTTGTGATTTGCTTTCATTCTTTGCTTTACTGATATTTAACACAGCCTGTATCGGGGTTTCTGAGTTCACCAGTAGGTTGTGATTTGCTTTCATTCTTTGCTTTACTGATATTTAACACAGCGGGCGCGTTGGCGATGGCGTTCCCGTTGGGTTGTGATTTGCTTTCATTCTTTGCTTTACTGATATTTAACACAGCCAGGAAAGTTATTGAGGGTTAAGTTCGGCGGTTGTGATTTGCTTTCATTCTTTGCTTTACTGATATTTAACACAGCCGATGACTGCATCATCCAGTTGGAGTCTAGTTGTGATTTGCTTTCATTCTTTGCTTTACTGATATTTAACACAGCCCGAGCCTTAGACGGCAACGAGCTGCCCAGGTTGTGATTTGCTTTCATTCTTTGCTTTACTGATATTTAACACAGCCATTATGATGGATATAGCATAGACGACTTCGTTGTGATTTGCTTTCATTCTTTGCTTTACTGATATTTAACACAGCAGACCCTTTTTTATTTTCAGAATGCACCGA
>CAYRGQ010000065.1:0-6795 GCA_964423925.1 uncultured Sphingobacteriaceae bacterium
ATCATAATTTAGGTTTATAATTGGTTAGTGAAGGTTTCCATTCTCCCCGTTTGGAAACCTTCTTTTTTTGTCTCGACGCCCCCAGTGCCATGCCCCGCAGGGTGGGAAAAACCGCAAAAACTCCCTAGCTTTAGCCATTCAACGAACACACTATGCTCATCGTCGCCTGTGCCGTCATCATTTATCGTGGAAAAATACTGATATGCCAACGCGGCGAAGGCATGAACCTGCCGTTTAAGTGGGAATTCCCAGGCGGAAAAGCCAAATCGGGCGAAGACGAACGGCAGGCTATCGTGAGGGAAATACGGGAAGAATTGCAACTGGATATCGAGGTGGTGGAGCGATGGACGGCAGTCGAACACACGTACCCGACTTTCCGCATACAGCTTATCCCGTTTGTTGCCCGCGTAAGCGGTGGCAGGCTAACGCTCGTCGAACACCACGATGCACGGTGGGTGTCCGTTAGCGAACTCAAACGCTATGACTGGGCACCCGCAGACGTACCGATTGTGCGCCAAATTGAAGGGCGGGCAGCCGACCTCAATTGGCTGGAGAAAAACGACAGTGGACGCGATCAGTAATCCGCCGGGTAAGGCACCTTGCCCGCCCTCGCCGCTTCGATGTAAAGCAGAACGAGGTTCACGCACTTATGCAGATGTTTCTTGATATCGGCCGACCAGAAACGGATGACGGTATAGCCCATTGCGTTGAGGGCTTTGTTATTTTCGCGATCGCGCGCCATGTTGCGCTCGATTTTAGCAATCCAAAAATCGCGATTAGCGCCCAGTCGCTCGCGCACGTGGGCCCATTGGTACCCGTGCCAAAACTCTCCATCGACGAAAATAGCCAGTCTGTATTTCCTAATAACGATGTCGGGCTTACCGGGCAGGCCGCGGTCATGCAGACGATAGCGGATATTTCGGGCCCATAACGCGCGGCGCAGCATCATCTCAGGCCGGGTATCGCGACTGCGAATACGGCTCATGATGTACGAGCGCTGGGGTGTAGTGACGATATCAGCCATGTTAACAACGTAGATGCTTGGTCATTGGCCGCCTGCCGTAACGAAATTACGAAAAAGCTCGCATGCGCCAGCCCGCTTCATTAGCAAACGGCAATGACCGGCGAGAAAGAGAACACACAAGACAAGGAAAAGGCGACCTACTTCGGAATTTTATATACAGCGGCATTCATATTGACGCCGGCTCCCATCGCGGCCAAGACGATCACGCTTCCGGGTGTTAGCACATGCCCCTCCAGCTCGCCCTTATGCATTAAATCAAACAGGGTAGGCAGTGTCGCCACCGAACTGTTGCCTAGCCAAGCGATAGTCATCGGCATGACGGCTTGGGGCGCTTCGTCCAGTCCATACAAGCTGAAAACATTCCGCAGGATAGCCTCGTCCATTTTTTCGTTGGCTTGGTGGATGAGTACCTTGTCTACCGCCTGGATGGATAACCCTGCCTGATCCAGCGCTTCCTTGATGGTGGTAGGGACGGCTTTCAGCGCGTACTCATACAGTTTACGCCCGTTCATTTTAAGGAAGAGGTGGTCGGTGGTATAATTAGGATTGTAGGACGGGCCCATGCGCAGCACGTAGGCTAATTCGCCGGCGAAGGATTTGACGGAATGGCTCAGCACGCCTACCGGCCCGGCGCTTTCGCGTGCTTCGAGGACAACGGCACCAGCGCCGTCCGCGTAAATCATGCTGTCCCGATCATGCGGATCGCAGATTCTGGACAAGGTTTCCGCGCCAATAACCAATATGCGGCGAGCACTGCCCTGGCGGATATACCCATCGGCTTGTATCACACCCTGAAGCCAACCCGCACACCCGAAAGGCAGGTCGTAGGCTACCGTCGCCGAATTGGTAATTTGCAGTCCATGCTTAACGCGGGACGCCAATGCCGGCACGAAATCGCTCCGCCGGTTATCGGCACGGATATCGCCAAAATTGTGGGCTACGATAATACAATCAAGGCTATCCCCTTCAATTCCGGCCGATTCCAAGGCCTCCCTTGCGGCGAGCGTGGCAATATCGGACGCTACGAGACCGTCTGCGACGTACCGTCTTTCCTGAATGCCCGTAATACGTTCAAACTGCTGGATAATCTCCGCGTTTGTTTTAGCTAGCTTGACGCCCTGGGCATCATAGAACTCGTGGTGGAGAAAATCGGTATTGGGAATGATTCTCGTTGGCAGGTAACTCCCGCTACCGGCTATCACAGCGTAAGTCGTTCTGCTCATGGCGTCGTTTTTAAGGAGCGACCCTTTGCCCAGGGTCTACGTTTTCCCGCTTGCGCTAACTGAAAGTTGACCGCCGGCTCGTTAACATCCTATAATACAACGATACAAAAAAACATTGGTAAATACGAGCGCTAGGGGATTTAGCTTCATGAAAGCCGTACTTCCTGGACGAAAGCATAATACACACGGGTCGCCAACCCCGGCGTACGACGGTATCGCGCAGCGCATGCCACCATAAAAAATGCCGCATCGCTTGTACACGATGCGGCATATACGTTAGGCAGTTTAACAAGCTACTACACTTGCTGGCTCTGCTGGCGGATGATATTAAGCGCTCCACCAGCTTGAAACCAACCAATCTGCTGGGCATTGTAGCTGTGATTGGCTTTGATTTCGTCCGTCGTGCCATCGGCATGGTGCAATACCAAGGTCAATGGTGTGTTGGGCGCGAAGGTTGTGAGCCCGAGGATATCGATCGTATCATCCTCCTGGATTTTGTCGTAATCGGCCTTATCCGCGAATGTCAAGGCCAACATGCCCTGCTTTTTGAGGTTCGTTTCGTGAATACGGGCGAACGATTTTACCAGCACGGCGCGTACACCTAAGTGCCGGGGTTCCATCGCGGCGTGCTCGCGCGACGATCCCTCGCCGTAGTTTTCGTCACCCACAACGATCGAGCCGATTCCCTGGGCTTTGTAGGCGCGCTGCGTAGCCGGAACCGGACCGTATTCGCCCGTCAGCTGGTTTTTGATGTTGTCGGTTTTGTCGTTGAAATAGTTGACTGCCCCGATTAGCATGTTATTGGAAATGTTGTCGAGGTGTCCGCGGTATTTCAACCACGGGCCGGCCATGGAAATATGGTCGGTCGTACACTTGCCTTTTGCTTTGATTAGGAGCTTTAAGCCGTGCAAGTCGGTACCTTCCCAAGGCGCGAAGGGCTCGAGCAACTGTAGGCGGTCTGAAGTCGGAGAAACCACGACTTCTACTTGGCTTCCGTCTTCGGCAGGGGCTTGGTAGCCGGGATCTTCGACATCAAAGCCTTTTTTAGGCAGTTCGTCACCGACAGGCGGGTCCAGTTTTACCTGTTCGCCTTTGTCGTTCACCAAAGTATCGGTAATGGGGTTAAAAGAAAGATCGCCCGCAATCGCGATAGCCGCCACCATTTCAGGAGAGGCCACAAACGCATAGGTATTCGGGTTGCCGTCGGCACGCTTCGCGAAGTTACGGTTAAACGAGTGCACGATCGTGTTTTTCTCTGCCCGCTCTGCACCTACGCGATCCCACATACCGATACAAGGACCGCATGCGTTGGTGAAAATGGTCGCGTTCAAATCCGTGAACGTATCCAACAGGCCGTCGCGCTCTGCCGTATACCGCACTTGCTCGGATCCGGGGTTAATGCCGAACTCCGCTTTGGTAGACAGGCCCTTTTCGACCGCTTGTTGCGCAATCGACGCTGCACGCGACAAATCCTCGTAAGACGAGTTGGTACATGAGCCGATTAGCCCCCACTCAACCCGCAGTGGCCAGCCGCTTTTAGCAGCCTGCTCTTTCATTTGCGAAACCGGCGTTGCCAAGTCCGGCGTGAATGGACCATTCAGGTGCGGCTCCAACTCGGAGAGGTTGATTTCGATGACTTGGTCGAAGTATTTCTCGGGTGATTCATACACTTCCGGATCGGCAGTAAGGTGTTCCCTCACGGCGTTAGCCGCATCGGCCACATCCGCCCGATTCGTGGCGCGCAGGTAGCGCTCCATCGACTCGTCGTAGCCAAACGTGGAGGTAGTGGCACCAATCTCGGCACCCATATTACAAATCGTTCCTTTACCCGTACAAGACATGGCTTTGGCGCCTTCGCCGAAATATTCGACGATACAGCCCGTTCCGCCTTTCACGGTCAGGATGCCCGCTACTTTCAGAATTACGTCTTTCGGTGCCGTCCAGCCGTTTAATTTGCCCGTCAGTTTTACGCCGATCAATTTGGGAAATTTAAGTTCCCACGGCAGGCCAGCCATCACGTCACAAGCGTCGGCACCGCCCACGCCGATGGCGAGCATGCCCAGTCCGCCGGCGTTGACCGTGTGGGAGTCCGTACCGATCATCATGCCCCCCGGAAAAGCGTAGTTTTCCAGTACCACTTGGTGGATGATTCCCGCACCGGGTTTCCAGAAACCGATGCCGTATTTGTTAGATACCGAACCCAAGAAATCGAACACTTCCTTGCTTTCGTTGTTCGCCCGTGCCAAGTCCGCTTCGGCTCCAACCTTAGCTTGGATCAGGTGATCACAATGCACGGTAGACGGCACGGCCACTTTGGAGCGGCCCGCCTGCATAAACTGCAGAAGCGCCATCTGCGCGGTGGCATCCTGCATGGCCACGCGGTCTGGAGCAAAATCCACGTACGACTCGCCGCGCTGGTAAGCTTCAGTAGCTGCATCATCCCACAAGTGGGCGTACAATATTTTTTCAGTCAGTGTAAGCGGTTTGTCTATCACCTTACGGGCGGCGGCAATCCGCTCGCCATATTGGCTATAGACCTTCTTGATCATCTCGATATCGAATGCCATATGCTATCTTATTTTTTGTTACGTAATCTTATTTCATATACGCCTAGCTAGATTGTTTCGGCAATTCCAGTAAGCGCCAATTTTGGCGCAAAGATACGAAAAAACAGCGTCTTAAACGAATGGAAGAGCAGTCGGATTAATTTGGAAGCGTTCCAAATTAAGCAGTTAGCAAGCGAAGCTGGGAATGGACAGGACATTTCACCCAGCCCCCTACCCACTGGGCGAGTTATGATTCGACGAGGTGATGATTCGCGTTAGGTAGTTGTGGCTATGCGCAGTACGTGCAATGCACCCGCTTTTAAATTCTTTTCCCAAAAATTACCAAAAAAAAGCCCTACCTTTGTGCCCCGTACATACACGTGCTGGCTGGATCAATTTTCCCAAAAACACGTGCTAAATTCCTTTGTTTTAGTTATGGCTAAATACATTTTTGTTACGGGCGGCGTCACTTCGTCGTTAGGAAAAGGCATTATCTCGGCATCGCTTGCAAAGCTGCTCCAGGCACGCGGCTATCGAGTCACCATCCAAAAGTTCGACCCGTATATCAACATTGATCCAGGCACGCTCAATCCCTACGAACACGGGGAATGCTACGTGACCGAAGACGGGGCGGAAACCGACCTCGACCTGGGGCACTACGAACGCTTCCTCAACTACCCGACATCGCAGGCCAACAACGTGACAACAGGCCGGATCTACCAGCATGTCATCGACAACGAACGGGCAGGCGTGTACCTGGGCAAAACAGTCCAAGTCGTGCCGCACATTACCGATGAGATCAAACGCCGCATGCTGCTGCTGGGCGAAGACGGGAACCACGACATCATAATTACTGAACTCGGCGGTACGGTGGGCGATATCGAGTCGCTTCCGTTTATCGAGGCGGTGCGCCAATTGCGGTGGGAACTCGGCAACAACGACTCCCTGGTTATTCACCTCACGCTGGTACCTTTCTTGGCGGCCGCAGGCGAGCTGAAAACTAAACCGACCCAACACTCAGTCAAGACACTGCTCGAGTATGGCATACAGCCCGATATTCTTGTTTGCCGCACGGAACATCACCTCAATACCGAAATCCGCAAGAAACTGGCTTTATTCTGCAACGTCAACATCAACGCCGTCATCGAGTCCATCGATGCGCCATCAATCTACGACGTGCCCCTGCTCATGCTCAAAGAGCAACTGGATAAGACGGTGCTGACCAAGCTCAAGCTCTCGTCCAAGAATGCGCCCGACCTTGAAAACTGGAAAGCCTTCCTCGGCAAGCTCAAGAATCCCACAACCGACGTAAAGATAGCCCTAGTGGGCAAATACGTGGAACTTCCGGATGCCTACAAATCCATCAACGAGGCGTTTATCCACGCGGGCGCCATGAACGAATGCAAGGTGCGTGTCAAGTACATTGCGGCCGAGAGCCTCAATGACGGCAACATAGCCGACTTGTTTAAAGGCGTGCATGGCGTATTGGTGGCGCCAGGTTTCGGTGAGCGAGGCCTGGGGGGCAAACTGGAAGCCATCCGCTATGTACGCGAAAACAAGATTCCGTTTTTTGGTATCTGCCTCGGCATGCAGTGTGCCGTCATCGAATTTGGGCGAAATGTATTGGGGCTGAAGAACGCGAACAGCCACGAAATGGACCCCAAGACCAAGCATCCGGTGATTACGCTCATGGATGAGCAAAAGAAAGTTAAAAACATGGGCGGCACGATGCGCCTCGGTGCATACGGCTGTGATCTCAAAAAAGGGTCAAAAGCGGCCGCGATATACGGCAAGTCCCACATCTCGGAGCGCCATCGCCACCGCTATGAATTTAACAATGCCTACCTGGAGCAGTACGAGGCTGCGGGCATGATGGCTTCGGGGTTTAACCCCGATCGTAACCTGGTCGAAATCATGGAACTAAAAGGCCATCCTTTCTTCTTGGCGGCGCAGTTCCACCCAGAATTAAAATCAACCGTTGCTAATCCTCACCCACTTTTTG
>CAYRGQ010000066.1:0-6718 GCA_964423925.1 uncultured Sphingobacteriaceae bacterium
CCTGTGGCCTTCGGGTTATGAGCCCGACGAGCTACCAACTGCTCCACCCCGCAATATATCTTTATTTCCGTTCGACACTCGCTGTCGGCGTATTCGATAGTTCCGAATTGGACTGCAAAGATATAATTTGTTTCTTTGCAAAGCAAATAAAACTACAAAAAATGTCGCACAAAGCCGGATTCGTCTCCATCATTGGTAAGCCTAACGCAGGTAAATCTACGTTAATGAATAAGTTAGTGGGGGAGAAAATGTCAATCATTACCCCTAAAGCGCAGACCACGCGCCACCAGATTCTCGGAATCGTCAATACGGAAGATTACCAAATCGTTTTTGCCGATACGCCCGGCATTATTAAGCCAGCCTACACGTTGCAGGAATCGATGATGGGCTTCGTCCAAGGCTCGCTTGTCGACGCGGACATCATCTTGTTCGTGACGGACATCAACGAGCGCTACGACGAATCGGACGTGATTCGCAAGCTTAGGGGGACACAGTCGCCCGTGGTCGTTCTCATCAATAAGATTGACAAGTCTACCGAAGAGGAAGTGAAAGCGAAGATCGCCTACTGGCAGGAGACGCTCAACCCCGAGCTGATACTGGCCATATCTGCGTTACACGGGCACAATACGGACGCCATTATGCAGTTTGTACTGGATAAATTGCCGGTGCACCCGCCCTACTACGAGAAAGATGCGCTAACCGACCGAAACGAGCGCTTTTTCGTGTCGGAGATTATCCGTGAAAAAATTTTCAAGCTCTACGAAAAGGAAATTCCCTACAGTACCGAGGTGGTGGTCAACTCCTTTAAAGAGCAGCCGGGCATTACGCGGATTGCCGCCGAGATTATTGTAGAGCGTGATTCGCAAAAGAACATCATCATTGGCAGCGGGGGCGCCATGATAAAGAAAGTGGGCACCTACGCCCGCCAAGACATTGAAGAGTTTTTGCAGACAAAGGTTTTCCTCGAGCTATTCGTCAAGGTCATTCCCGATTGGCGTAGCCGGAAAAATTATCTCAAGAGCTTCGGGTATGAATCCTGATACCCCAAAATAGAAAAAGTGACCCGTTTGGCTTTGGGTCACTTTTCTAAATTAGGTTTACAATTGGTTAGTTTTTAATTTCCAGTTTAAAGACCGTGGAAGTCTATCATACTTTAATGTCTACAATGTCGAGTGCTGGTGCTTGGGTGGTTTTGAAAACCGTCCATCCCTTTGTCACACCTTTTCCATTATCC
This sequence comes from uncultured Sphingobacteriaceae bacterium, assembly GCA_964423925.1. Taxonomy (GTDB): domain Bacteria; phylum Bacteroidota; class Bacteroidia; order Sphingobacteriales; family Sphingobacteriaceae; genus CAYRGQ01. The sequence continues at coordinate 1,235 of CAYRGQ010000066.1, forward strand.
CCTTGTCTGCTACAAACGTAGTAATATAAATCGGACGCGCAAATTTTTTTTAAAAAATAAGTAAGTGGACACTTACTTGGTGTAAGTGCCTGCTCCCGCCGGCCGCCAGGGCGGCGGGCAAAAGAACGCGGAGTTCGAAATGGCCTAGTTGCCAGCTATTCCGAAAGGGATTCGTATTTTTACCGGCTATATTGGAGAAACACATGAAGATTTGGCAAAAAAATACCGGGGTGGACGATTTCGTAGAGTCCTTCACGGTGGGCAAGGATCGGGAGCTGGATATGCACCTCGCAGAGGCAGACGTTTTGGGCTCCCTAGCGCATACGCGCATGTTAGCACAGGTCGGGCTACTTGACGCCGAGGATCTCAATGCCGTGCAGCGCGGACTAAAGGAAATCTACCAGGAAATCGGCCGTGGGGAATTCGAGATTTCAGACGGCGTGGAAGATGTCCACTCACAGGTTGAGGCCTTGCTCACCCAGCGTGTTGGCGAAGCCGGAAAAAAGATACACAGCGGCCGCTCTCGCAATGACCAAGTGCTGGTTGACCTGAAGCTTTATTTCCGTAGCGAAATCGAAAATATGGTGCGCAATACCGAGCGGCTTTTCGCCCAGCTCATCGGGCTTAGCGAAGCGCATAAGGATACCCTTCTACCCGGTTACACGCACTTGCAGATTGCTATGCCTTCCTCATTTGGTCTATGGTTTGGCGCTTACGCCGAAAGTTTGGTCGACGACCTCGAGCTGATGCAGGCAGCGTGGCGCATCTGCAATAAAAACCCACTGGGTTCGGCAGCAGGCTATGGTTCTTCCTTCCCGCTCAACCGCCGCATAACCACCGAATTGCTCGGATTCGACGACTTGAACTATAATGTGGTGTATGCTCAGATGGGCCGGGGAAAGACGGAGCGTATTCTGGCCCAAGCTATGAGTGCCCTGGCGGCCACGCTGGCAAAGTTTGCCATGGACGCCTGCCTGTACATCAATCAGAACTTCGGCTTCATCAGCTTCCCCGACCACTTGACCACGGGGTCGAGCATCATGCCGCACAAGAAAAATCCGGATGTGTTTGAACTGGTGCGCTCGCGTTGCAATAAAATCCAGGCGCTTCCCAACGAGATAGCGTTGATGACGACCAATTTGCCGTCAGGCTACCATCGCGACCTGCAGTTGCTCAAGGAGAACCTGTTTCCTGCCTTCCAGTCGCTCAACGAGTGCTTGGAGATCATCGCATTCATGCTGGAGCACATCAAGATCAAGCAAGACATCCTGAAAGACCCTAAATACGATTATCTCTTTAGCGTTGAGGTGGTCAACAAGGAAGTACTCGCCGGCGTTCCGTTTCGCGAAGCTTACCGCAATATCGGGCTGGCCATTGAGTCCGGCACGTACGTGCCCCTGCGGGACATCAGCCACACGCATGAGGGCAGTATCGGCAATCTTTGTAACGCCGAAATCAAGGATGCATTTGGGCAGGTCGTGGCCGGCTTCGGGTTTGACAAGGTCCGCGAGGCCCTTGCCAAGCTTGTCGAATAACTTTGGTTGCTCGGTCGCTTATCCGAAACAAGGCAAATGAACCTCACGACACGATGCGGTTCGCCTGCTAAAACGAGGGAATTATGACAAAAACCGTTTCCAAAACACTGATCTACGGCTCGGTCTTGTTGCTTGGACTCTGTCTGGCCTGCGACGGGCGTGGCCGGGACGGGGAGCGGCAGCGAGCGCTCGACACGGCCGGTCTGGATACCTGTGTGGCGCACGGTATTCCCTCACGGGCAGCAGCCATCGCCGGCTCCGAGGGCGTTATCGACGCGTCGGGCGGGGATAGCGTTCGCATGATTTTCGTGGCGGGAGGAACGTTTCGGATGGGCAATCCCGATTTTCCGGATGCCCGCCCGGTACGTGACGTGACGGTAGGTGATTTCTGGATGGATGAACATGAGGTGACCAATGCCCAGTTTGCTCGCTTTGTCGCAGCTACCGGTTACCAGACCGTGGCAGAGCGCCCGCTTGATCCCAAGGATTTCCCGGGCGTCCCACTGGAGGTGCTAAAGCCGGGTTCGGCAGTTTTTACGCCTCCAGCTTCGGGGGTAGGCCTGCATAATCACCTGCAATGGTGGAGTTACGTGCCTGGCGCTAGCTGGAAACACCCGGAAGGACCCGGAAGCAATATCGTCGGTCGGGAGGATGAACCAGTTGTGCATATTGCCTACGAGGATGCCGAAGTCTACGCCAAATGGGTAGGGAAGCGTCTGCCTACTGAAGCAGAGTGGGAGTATGCTGCCAGAGCCGGACGTGCCAATAGTCTGTACTACTGGGGCGACGACATGAAACCGGAGGGTAAGTGGGTGGCTAACGTCTACCAAGGAAATTTTCCCAATAAGGATAGCGGGGAAGATGGCCACGTTGGCGCGGCTCCCGTCCGTTCGTATGCGCCCAATCCGCTCGGTCTTTATGATATGGACGGTAATGTATGGGAATGGTGTGCCGACTTCTACCGCCCCGATTATTACGAACATGCGCCGGCCGTTAATCCCCAAGGACCGGCAGACAGCTACGATCCGCAAGAGCCCGGGCTGGTGAAGCGTGTACAGCGTGGTGGCTCATTTTTGTGCAACGAACAATACTGCGAGCGCTATATAGCGGGCAGCCGCGGAAAAGGAGAAGTAAGCAGCGGAAGTAATAATCTGGGATTTCGCTGCGTAAGCGATACCCACCCATAACGGGCTAAGGGGTAACGCGTTCGCTGACCGAGCGCCCGGTGGACGTATCCCGGCCGGAAAGCTCGAAATATAGGATGTTGGGATTGAACGTGCTTCCTCCGTCTATACGTACGTAGATGCGGTCGAGGATCGCTTGTGTTTCATTAATGCGTGCGTATACCACGTGACGCCGCATGCTTGGATGGTAGGAGAGGCGTAGTGAAAGGTCTTTATAGCTCACCAGTTGTAAGGCGAAGTCTCCGTTAACCAACTTCTTATGCGTCAGGCCAAAAGCCATTGTGCGCTGCACGTAGTTGAGGGGCTTTTGTTCATTGTTTTCCGCATAGCGAATCCAGAACACGTTGACGGGCTGGTCCTCGTTGATTTCGCCGTCGACCATATTGAGCTGATATACCACCGTGTTGATGTCTGGGTCGCGCTGGAGGTAAAATAGCTGCAGCGGTTCGGCTGGAACGGGCCATTCAGTGGCCGGTCCTCGGACAGCTTCGGGTTGTGAGCGCGCTTTTAAGGGGGCGGCTCCCGTGTCAAAAACGGCAATGGCAAAGCACCCCAACAAGATGCGCGGGTTCGGGAGTACGGCGCTTAATAGTCCATTTTGTTCCATAGCAAGGGGTGTCGTCCTCTCAAATGTAATCAAATGGATACATCCCCGCAAGAACTCCGCGCCGATTTAACATTTCGAACGGGACGACGAACGAGCTTGCGGTTAGAGGTGCTAGGGATATCAGTAGAGGCGTTTGGTGAGCAGCTCTTCCACGGCTTTAAATACCTGTATGGGGCTTTGGCTGCGCCAAGGCAAGTCGTTTAGCCGGCCGTCAAAATTGATGAAATAGTCGATGTTGCTCGATCGGAATTCGTTGAGGACATGCTCGCGGAAGTTGATACCCGCAATCCAGCCGTCCTCGATATCCTGGAACCACTCTTCGTAATAGCAATCATCCGACGAATGAAAATTAAGGACGTTTTCGCCCACCATGATGAATTTGTTGATGCCTGCCCGTACCTTGATGTCGATCACCTCGCGTTTGAGCAGCATGATATCATTATAGATGGCATCGTTCCACTCTCCAATAAGTTCGATAATCGCGAACCCTCGGTGGTAGTCGGTGTAGAGGACCTTAAGGTAAAGCGTGGTTGAGCCGAAACTGTCCCATTGCGGATGCAGCAAAAAATTGTAAATCTGCTTGTCGAACTCAAATTCATTATACTCCGTCCCGTAAAAGGGAGAGTGCTCGTCCTCCGAAGCAACGTAATCGTCGCGCCACCTGTAAAATGGTTCAATCTCGTGCATATGTACCTTTCTCACCGATAAGTATCCAGTTACAAATCTCGATAAAATCCTGGATTATCATATACCCAATCTTTTGGCGACGGGCCGTCGGCGGCACTTGGCGGGGAGTTTTGGATTTTTGGGATGAATCCATTAATTTAGGCAATGTATTGACCGCGGGGACTTTGCGGCCTGCGCCAGGCAAATCCCCGCCGCATGGTGGCGACCGTTGCTTGGTTTATCGCCCCCTTGGCAATGCTACATATACGAACGAGAACCGACGACGATATGCGAATAATTGGTGTTATACTAGTGGCTATGGGTTTGGGATTGACGGGCGTAGCTCAGGAATTCGATGAATACGAGCACAGAGAGCTCGTGTACCGAGGCGATACACTTCCCTACCGCATCCTGTATCCGAAGGATTATGACCACAATAAGACCTATCCTGTTGTGTTTTTCCTGCACGGCGCGGGCGAGCGTGGGAATAACAATAATGCGCAGTTGACGCACGGAGCCAAGTTGTTCCTTGATGACACCGTGAGGCAAGCATTCCCAGCGATTGTCGTGTTTCCGCAATGTCCGTCAGATTCCTTCTGGGCCAATGTCAGCATCGAGCCCCGCGAAGGCGGTGGCCGGGATTTTTTATTCCAGCAGAAAGGGAAGCCCTCGAAGGCCATGGCGATGTTGCTTCGGCTCACGAAACATATACTGAAGGAAGAGGCTGTCGACAAAAGCCGGGTGTATCTGGGTGGACTGTCGATGGGGGCAATGGGCACCTTTGAGCTCTTGCGCCGGCGTCCGAAAATGTTTGCGGCGGCGTTTGCAATCTGTGGCGGCGACAACACCCGCAACGTAGCCAAATACGCACATGTACCGCTCTGGATTTTCCATGGCGAAAAGGACGAAGTAGTGCCGCCAGACCACTCGCGGGTACTGGTCTATCACCTGCAGCAGCTGGGCAAGGAACCCCGGTATACGTTCTACCCCGATGTCAACCACAACAGCTGGGATCCAGCGTTCGCAGAGCCGGACTTGTTGCCGTGGCTGTTTTCGCACAGTAAATAACGCCGCACCCGCAACGTGCTGTAACGTTGGTGGCCCGCGGGCGTCTAACAGAAAAATAGCGAAAGGAATACATGTCAGTAAAGATGCCCCTTCGGGAGAATGTGAAGCTTTCGTTGCAGTCTATCAACAGCAACAAGCTACGGACATTTCTCACGGCGCTGATTATCGCCATCGGGATAACCGCATTGGTGGGTATTCTGACGTCGATTGACGCGATTAAAAATTCATTAACCGACTCATTCTCGTCGATGGGCGCCAATTCCTTCACCGTTCGGAATCGCGGTATAAACGTGCAGATTGGTGGCGGGGGCGAGCGTCCCAAGCGCTATCCACCCATTACCTATCACCAGGCAAAAGCCTTTAAGGACCGTTTTGAGTTTGACGGAGTGGTGTCCTTGAACACATACGCATCGTTTGGTGGTAC
>CAYRGQ010000067.1:0-6665 GCA_964423925.1 uncultured Sphingobacteriaceae bacterium
TCCAAACGGGGAGAATGGAAACCTTCACTAACCAATTATAAACCTAAATTATGATGATACAAAGATAGTGTATGTGGTACACTGTTGCAAGCTTTTCGTGTATCTTTTATGTGGCAATTGCGATAGCCGTCGAGTACGTGAGAAATGTTTTTTAGAGGCCGTTAGCCCTGCGGATTTTTTCGAGCAAATACGACTGTCCGACGAGTTCGCCACAGGTCATCACGGCGCTGATCGTCACGCCCAATATACCGTGCATGTTGACCCCTTGGCCCGTGAGCAGCAGGTTTTTGATTTTGGTGCGTGCGGGGAGATAATTTTGTAGGGGCTGTTTTACGTCCTTGACGAACCCGTACATGCTACCGGTTTCGCTGCCGATGTAGTCGCGATATGTGAGTGGGGTAGAGGTATACGTCGCTTTGATATGGTTGGAGAGGCCGGGAAACCTACCTTCCAGTGCGGCGAGCACGCGTTGCGTTTTTGCCGTTTTGAACCGTTCGTAGGACTCGCCGCGATCCTCTTCGTCGGCTACCGTATTATGGGTGTCGGCCCAGCGTTCCACTTCGGAATACGCCATATACGTCAGCACGGACATGCTTTCTGCCCATTGCGGATATTTCATGTCTGGGCTCATGCTAGCCATGAATCCCGTAGGCCAATCGTCCGAATTGTCCAGCACGCTCCCCCACACCGCATGTTCGTCTTTGAAGTGGTAGAAATTCTGGTTGGCATACGGCACGGTGCCTCGTTCGAACACGATGTACAGGCTAAACGAAGATGTCGTGTCTGCCGCATTGCGGATCCGTTTGGCGTAGGTCTTCCGTATGGGGAAGTCGCCGATTAGCTTTAGCGTGGTTTTCGGGTCAGCGTTGGAAATAAACGTCTTGGCGTGGTAGGTATGTCCCGTTCGTGTGCTCACTGCGCTGACCAGCCCATCGGTATAGTGAAGCTGGGTCACTTCCTGCTGCTTTAGTACCTTTCCCCCTGCTTTTCTAATTTCGCGGATGAGCAGTTTGGCAATCTGGCTGCCCCCGTTGATGCACCGCCAGGCACTTTCAATATAGGAGTTGACCGATAATGCATGTACATAAAAGGGCGTCTTGTCCTTGTAGCCGGCATATAACAGGTTTGTCCCAGCTAATATGGCTTGCAGTCGCGGATTATCCGTGCAGAGCGCTATGGCGTCGTGCACGGTGATGTGAAGGAATTCATCAATGTCGTGGTCGGGCAGGTCTGTTCGGAGGTAATACAGCGGATAGCCTTGGCACACCCGTTTTAGCATGTCAATGTAGCGCTGTATTCCCGCGGTGTCGTCGGGGAAGCGCGCGCTAAGCTGTGCGACGAAGTTGTCGTATCCCTGTGCGTAGGGGTAGGCGATGTCCTCGCCGGCAAAGGAAATGACGTCAAACGCATCCTTCTCCATGCGTTTGAGGCGCAACTGATCCGCGATGCCCAGGTAATTAAAATAGCGGTACAGGTTTTGGTGGGGCAGCAAGCCGCCAATGTAATGCACACCGGTATCAAAGATGCGGCGATCGCGCACGAAGGTTTGCAGGTTGCCGCCAAACTGCTTGTTTTTCTCCAGCACGAGCACCCGCCAGCCTTCTTTCGAAAGGATATTGGCACAGACTAAGCCGCCTAATCCACTTCCGATGATGATGACGTCATATTCCTGCATGCCTGGTAAAGCCTGATGTTCTCGTATTCAAACACTAATTGGTATTCGCCCCGGTCGATCCAGGGTCGGGCCGCGGCGTCGTCTCCGTCGTCGAGCGCCAGCCAATCGGGCCGTGTGCCTGCTGCCGCGTTGCCGTAGCTGGGGTTGCCCGAGAGGATCAGGACGTGGTGCCGAGGGCCAAATGTAGGACAATCTTCAGCAAAATTCAACCCATATTGCGTTGCGGTGTAGGTATGCCGTGCCACCTGTACTTTTTCGGAGTCTGCATCCCACGCGTCGATACGGCGATGGGCGGCATCATATACCAGCATAAAGTCGAGAATGCCATAGCCACAACCCAGGTGGAGGATGTGGGCATCCCGAGGGAGTTGGCGGGCTAATGCCAAATAGGCGGCTGCACGCGCGCGATAAATGGATTTCACTTCGCGTTGGATTGCTCGGTCCTTGTACACGAAATTGGCCATCAATTTGCCACGATGGTACGCAGGTGTTTCCATCTCATCGCGTAGCTTGCGAAACTCTTCCTTGAAGTATCGGGAAACGGCCTTGGTCCGCGCCCGGTATCCCTCGCCCATGCGGCGGTCGTCCGGTTTAATGCGGGGCAGGACGCGGAATGTCATCGAGCCTGTCATGACCATAAAATCGCGGCGGGGGAGCAAATCCGTATTACCGTGTACGAGTACGGGCAGGATGTCGATATCCAGCTTCTCCGCCAGGAAGAAGGCGCCTTTGTGGAATCTGCCGATCTCTGCGTTGGGCGATCGCGTGCCCTCCGGGAAAATAATCACCGAATAGCCTTCCGCCACTTGCTGCTTGAGCTCAGCTACGGCCTGTTCATCGTCGCCCGACAAGGTCCTAAAACCGGCCGCCCGTATGCCTGCCCCAAAAAATTTGGACGTAATCACGCGTTGGTTGACCACGAAGACCGAATTCGGCTTCAGCATGCCCACGCTGGGCGTATCCAGCTCGGAAGTGTGGTTGGCGATGATAATGGCCGGTGCGGGGTCTTGTAGGTGCGCTTTGCCGAAAATCCGCTTGCGCGTAAAAGGGACACTGTAAACCAATCCCTTGTAAAACCAACGGATGGAATGGTGAAACCATCGTTTTTTTCGTTGACGGCTGATTGGCAGGATCAGCAGTACCAGACGAGGCAGCGTGCTGACCAATATGGCGCCGAGGAAAAAATAACCAAAGGTATAGATGGACAGCAACAGGTTGGAAAGCCGCCAGGGTCGGCGACCACGTTCCTGCCGGCCCAAGATGATGGTCCGGAATAGCCACGGCTGTACCGTGAACGACATCAGCACGACCACGACCAGCCCGATTAGCGGGATCGTTGATATCGACCGGATGGCCGGATGCTGCGCAAACGCCAATACGCCAAAACAGAGGAGGGTGGCTAGTGCTGACATGATGATACCCGATTTAAAGGCGGGCATGTCCTTACGTCCGTACGTATACTGCTCGAGCAATCCTTTCGTAACGAAGATGGAATAATCAACACCCAGGCCGAAAATAAGCGTGGTAATGATGATATTGAACGCGTTGAACGATACCCCAAACATGCCCATCATTCCCAGGGTGATGAACCAACCCAAAAAAATCGGGATATTGGTAATCAAGGTTAGCTCAATGCTCCCATAAAACAGGAACAGCACGACGAACACGGCGATTCCGGAGATGAAGAACAGCGTGTTAAAATCCTTCTCAAGATTGAGGAGGAAAGACTCCTGCATGTGTTTGCGGTCGATGGGGAGGACGTTTTGACCCTCCAATTGCAATGCCTGGATTATGGAGTCGGTGTCGACGCCGCCCGTGCGCACCATGGTGGTAACGGTTGTCAATCCCGGCTCGGAATGGGCAAAATCTGCCAGCATCAATGCGAGCACTGCCTCCTCGTCCTGAAGTGCAGCGGGTTCGTAATTTGCCGACAGCAGGGCAAAGAAGGGCTGGAACGTGTGTTCCCGGAAACCGTATCGTTGTCCTTCGCGGATGAGGAGTTCCTCCACCCGTTGTCGGCGTTCGGCGGACCAGAAATCCTCCCAGCGCGCGATACGCTCTGCCTGTTGGCTTTGTGACTGGATGACCCCACCCAACGAACTGAACGCAAGCGAGGTGTCACCGGCCGTTACTTCCGACAAGCGGTCGAATAATGCGGTATTCGTAGCCAAGGCTTCGTCGTAGGTGTCACCGTAGCTCACGAGATAAAGCGTTTTCCCGAATTGGTTGCTCAACGCCTGCAGACGCTGCTCGGCTTCCTGCAAGTGCTGGGGGTGGTAGTTTAATGCGCCGATATCGTTGTCAAAACTGACCCGATGATAGGTAAAGGCGCTCGCCACGATTAGCAACGCACACCCACCGAGCACGTATTTATTCGTGCTGGCGTCGTACCGGGAGAGGCTATCCATCAAGGTGTTTTGGCGTACCGTCACTTCGCGGTTGGGCGTGTAGGCCTGTGGGATGAAGATCAATGCCATGAAACCGGCCCCCAATACGCTGACCGCGGCGAATATGCCTAGATCGTGCAGCACGTCTGAATGGAGGAACAGGAGACATAGGAAATCCACCGCGGTGAACACCGCGCATACGGCGAGCGGCTTGGTGACGGCATGGAAAAGCTGCTTGATGTCGCCCGTGCTGCGGTAGTGGCTGAGAATATGCAAGGAATAGTCGAGCGTGAGGCCGAGCAGCACCGAGCCTATGCCAATGGATATGGCCGAAATAGTACCCTTGATGAGGTATAGCACCACGATGCCCAGGAGGCTGCCGAAGGCGGCAGGGACCAGGATGATGAGGGGGATATGCGCCTTGCGATAAAAGTAGATAAACAAAGCGATGAGGAGAAGCAGGGCAACGGTGAGCGTTACTTGGATATCGCGCTTGATTTGTTTGGCGTTGGCGACGGCCACGGCCATCGCGCCCACGTATTCGGCGTGTGCCTGCCCCAGGTGTGCCTCGTTGAGCGTGGCGAGTACATCGTCTAGCGCCGCCACAAACTCGGTGTTTTTCCCCGTTTCGTTACTCCCCAGGGCTGGGGTAACCATCACGAGGAGGTTTTGCAAATTTTTGTGCACCAAGTAACCGTCGCGCAGGCTGAAGGCATCGCCCGACTGCAGTTGCTCAAACTTCTGCAAGCCCATGAACGATAGGCCGAGGGGATCCTGGCGGAGTTGTGCCGTGCCGATAAAACCCGACGGCGACACCATGGCTTGGTAGGCAGTTTCCACGCGTTTTGCCAGCGCCTCGGGCTGCGTCAGCGAGTCGATGCGGAGGTAATCCGTTTCGTCAAGAAAGAGCGGCAGGTGTCGGCCCACCACCTCCAGTAATCCGCTGAGCTGCTCCTCGGGAAGCTGTACCTGCACATGGGCCACGTACGGCGCCATATCCGGTGCGGTAAGCGCGGCACCCACTTCGTCGGCGTACCGTTGAAGGATTTCGAGGTTGCCCGGGTGTTCGCCTCGGATGTTGATGATGATTTTATCGGCAAATTGGGTGGCTTGCAATACCTCGGTTACGCGTTGTGACTCGGCATCGGCCGGCACGAGGCGAGTAATGTCTTCTTCAAATTGGATGCGTGATGCGAGGTATGCCAAGAGTCCGAACACCAAGGCTAAGAGCAGGAAAAAGGCCTTGCGATGCTGGTTAAATAAAGCGTATGCGGATTGAAAAAAAGAAACCAATGGCAAAATGTTAGGACTGGACAAAAGTACTCACAAAACGGAGCAATTACAATATAGGAAAGGGGAGGCCCGTGTGCACATGTTCAGCGATGCGGTCGTGGCGGGCACGCCACGACGATGTCGTCTTACTCTGGACGGCCTGTGGATTAGAATAGCTCTTGCAGCTCGGCTAATCCCTTGATGCTTAGCCGCACGTCGTCCGGCACTTCGCGGTCGCCTGGATTGAAATACACGGCGTCCATGCCCACGCCCTGTGCCCCCCGGATGTCGGCCTCGATACTGTCGCCCACCATCACGCTGTCGGGGATGCTCGTCCTGCCGTTCTGCACCGCGTGGTGAAAAATGTCGGGATGCGGTTTGTGCACGCCAATCACCTCCGAGATCACGATCGTGGCAAAATATTTGGCTAGACCGCTTTTCGCGATTTTCGTTTCAGACGCCTCCCTAAAACCATTGGATATCAAGTGAAGGGTGTATCTTTCGCCAAGGTATCCCAAGGTCTCGTGCGCGTGGGGAAATAGGTGGGTCTTCTGTGGGCAGATCCGTAGGTAGTCTTCCTCAAACGAGGGCGGAAAAAGGGATGGGTCTACGCCGAGCTCCGAAAAAGTGTCGGCAAAGCGTGCTACCCGCAGTTGCGCTTTGTCAATCTTGCCGTGGTGGTAGAGCGCCCACAGCCGATGGTTGTTGCGGGTGTACGTCTCAATAAAAACCGCCGCCGAAGGGATGCCCAACGACGCAAATCGATAGGTGTCAAACAATTCGGCTAAGGTTTCGTCGGCGTTCCTGTCAAAATCCCAGATGGTGTGGTCGAGGTCAAAAAAGATATCCGTTTTTCGGTTGCGAAACATGGCGCAAAGATAGGGATTTGGGATGGACCCTGCGTGAAACTCGCGTAGAAGCGGAAATGTTCACGACGTGGAGGTCATATAGCACCCTGTTTATATCCTTTTTAGTTGCCTTTATATATTCTGTAAACCGAATGGCAGCCAACACTTGGCGGGTTTAGGGTGCTGTTTCGAGTCGCAACCGCCGGACTGAGGCAAGGCTAATTCAATCAAAAGATCCGGCGTTATACCTGTCCATTAGTACGATCTCAAGGCTTGCTTTACAGCCTCCTTGTTGAGTTTAGAGATTGGGATTTTTTCTCCAGAAATTAAGAGTAGCACACCCCCATCCTCTTTTAGCCAGCTTCGCACGCAATTGGGGTTTACTAGATGACTTTGGTGGGTTCTCAAAAAAACATTGGGCTGCAGTAAAGTATCCGCCCGACCAACTACATATTTCATGATTAACTGATCCACTGTAGCTTT
>CAYRGQ010000068.1:0-4391 GCA_964423925.1 uncultured Sphingobacteriaceae bacterium
CCTATTTCCCCTCTTTTGTTTTTTGGTAAATCTATACCTGCAATCCTTGCCATATTAAATATTTACGATTTTCTGACTGATAATTTAGTGCTTAGGCGATTGGCCCCTAATCCGTGAGGCCATCCATCCCAAACCCAAACGTCCTTCTACCCTTGGCGTTGCTTAAACCGAGGATTCTTTTTGTTAATTACAAACACTTTGCCTTTGCGACGGATAATTTTGCAGTCCGCGCTGCGCTTCTTAATGGATGCTCTGACTTTCATGATCAATTATTGCTTATAAAAACAGGCGACGCCGGGCCGCTTGCCGCTATTTATATCTATATGTAATTCTTCCTTTTGACAAATCATAGGGTGACATCTCCAACTTCACCCTGTCCCCTGGCAAAATCTTGATGTAATGCATGCGCATTTTGCCCGAAATATGGGCAATAATCTCGTGCCCGTTCTCCAATTCAACGCGAAACATCGCATTGGATAACGCTTCCTTGATCACTCCGTCTTGCTCTATCGAGGCTTGTTTAGCCATATTGTCCTGATTATTATCAATTTATCACCCCGCACAAACAGGGATGCAAAGATAAAAAAATCTTTTTGTTATATCAATTCTTTTCCCCCAAAACTTCTTCGATGTACCCAAAGGTAGTCAGCACCTCGGCTTCGCCTTTCCGTACCGCTACCATATGTTCGAAGTGCGCCGAGGGTTTTCCGTCTTTCGTGCTTACCGTCCAGCCGTCGTCCAAAAACTGTACGCCCGCCTTGCCCAAGTTGATCATCGGTTCGATGCAGATCACCATGCCCTCTTGCAGCATGACGCCAGCACCCCGCCGACCGTAGTTGGGCACTTCTGGCTTTTCGTGCAATTTGAATCCCACGCCGTGGCCTACCAACTCGCGTACGATCCCATAGCCAAACTTTGAAACGTGTTCCTGAATGGCAAAACCGATGTCGCCCACACGCTTCCCCGCTACCGCCTGCGCGATACCGAGCTGCAGTGATTCAAGCGTGACGTCCAGCAACTGCCGAACTTCAGGCACGACTTCGCCCACGGCAAAGGTGTAGGCCGAGTCGCTGATGAACCCGTTGAGGTTCACTCCACCATCCACGGATACAATGTCGCCATCCTTCAGCTCGTAGGCCTTCGGAAATCCGTGCACGATTTCATCGTTGACGGAGATGCAGAGCGAATAGGGAAAGCCTTGATAGTTGAGAAACGCCGGTGTGCCACCATGGTCGTGAATATACTCGTAAGCGAGTTTGTCCAATTCTATGGTTTGGATGCCGGGTCTGATTTCCTTGGCTATTTCACCAAGCAACTGCGAAAGGACCTGGGCGGCCTTTCGCAGTTGTTCGATATCTTCTTCAGTTTTGAGATTGACTTTAGACATGCAAAGAACTATATGACGGATTGCGTGGCTCCGCCCGTAGCTACGGGAGTACGACCTTTAATCCGGCCAGTCTTCATCAAGCCATCGTAGTGGCGCATCAGCAAGTGACTTTCAATCTGCTGCAAGGTATCCAACACCACCCCTACCAAAATCAGCAACGACGTACCGCCGTAGAAATGGGAGAACTGCGTGGTGACACCCAACAAGCTGGCGATTGCCGGCAAAATGGCAATGCCTGCCAGGAAGATGGATCCGGGCAACGTGATCTTGGAGATTACGCTGTCGATATAGAAGTTGGTAGCTTGCCCTGGCTTTATGCCGGGGATAAAGCCACCATTTTTCTTCATGTCTTCGGCCATCTGCTGCGGGTTAACCATAATCGCGGTATAGAAAAAGGTAAACGCGATGATGAGAAACGCAAAAGTGACGTTATACCAAACGGACGTGAAATTGCTAAGCGACGTCAGAAATGGCGAATCCAGGTTTGGGAAAAATTGGTGGAGGCTCATGGGGATGAACATGATCGCCTGCGCGAAAATGATCGGCATAACCCCCGCCGCATTTACCTTCAGCGGAATGTATTGGCGAACGCCGCCATACTGCTTGTTGCCTACGATTTTCTTGGCATACTGCACCGGGATCTTACGAATCCCCTGCACCACCAATATCGTCAGCACTACTACGAAGAAGAGCGCGACAATTTCCAGCAGGAACGGGATTGGTCCGCCGCCACCAGCCGTCATCTTAGACGCCCACTCCTGTACCAGCGCACCTGGCAATTCGGCAATAATACCCACCATGATAATGAGGGATATACCATTTCCGATACCCTTGTCGGTGATCTTCTCGCCCAGCCACATCACGAACAGCGTCCCCGCTGTCAACACGAACGCGGCTAGGATGGTAAACATGGGGTCGCCAATGGTTTTGGCACCTGCTTCAATCTGAGTACGCACGTATGCGACAGACTGCACTAAGGTGATGGCCAGCGTCAGGTAACGCGTAATCTGCGTCATCTTCTTACGCCCGCTTTCTCCCTCCTTTTGGAGCTTTTGGAAGAATGGCACGGCGATGCCCAACAGCTGTACCACGATCGACGCGGAGATGTAAGGCATGACGCCCAGGGCGAAAATCGCCGAGCGCTGCATGGCCCCTCCGGAGAACATGTTCAGCAGCCCCAGCAAGCCTTCGTTAGAAGCCGCTTGGACCGAGTTGGGGTCTACACCTGGCAATACGATATGACAGCCTACACGGTATATAAGCAAAAATAGGAGCGTATTAAGAATACGCGTCCTAAGGTCATCTATCTTCCAGATGTTAGTTAATGTCGTGATTAACTTTTTCATATTACAACGTTACAACAGAGCCTCCGGCGGCTTCAATCGCTTTTTGTGCAGAAGCGGAGAAGGCGTGGGCTTTAACCTCAACTTTGGATTTCAACTCGCCTCGACCCAAGATCTTAACCAAGTCTTTCTTGGATGCCAATCCGTGGTCTTTCAATATATCGAAATCGATGACGGTCAAGTTGTGCTTCTCGATAAGTTCTTGCAACACATCCAAGTTAACGCCTACATATTCGACACGATTGATGCTTTTGAACCCAAACTTGGGTATACGGCGTTGCAGAGGCATTTGTCCACCTTCAAAGCCGATTTTCGTGCTGTGTCCGGAACGCGATCCGGCTCCTTTGTGACCACGGGTAGACGTGCCACCACGCCCTGATCCTTGACCACGTCCTATACGTTTTTTGCTCTTTACTGATCCCTCAGCAGGTTTTAGATTACTTAAGTTCATCTCGAAACTGAAATTGTGCTGTGCCTTCGCTTTCACTATACAGGCACAACGATTAACGTATGCAATATGGGGAAAAATAAACTTTCCCCCATATTAAATTAAATATTCTCTACCGCTACCAGGTGATTGACCTTGCGCACCATCCCAATGATGGCAGGAGTAGCCTCTACTTCAACGGAGTGATTGATCTTACGCAAACCCAAAGCCTGTATAGTCTTTTTTTGGCGTTCGCTCCGGTCAATGACACTCTTAATCTGTGTAATTCTAATCTTTGCCATGATGTGTTATCCGTTAAAAACTTTGTTTAAGTCCACACCACGTTGCTGGGCTACGGTATAGGCGTCACGCATTTTCAGCAGGGCGTCTATTGTTGCCTTAACCACGTTGTGCGGGTTAGATGAACCTAGCGACTTGGCCAATACGTCGGTTATCCCGGCGCTTTCCAACACAGCACGCATCGCACCTCCGGCCAATACTCCCGTACCGCTAACAGCTGGCTTGATCAACACATTGCCTCCTGAATATTTGCCATACTGCTCGTGCGGCACCGTACCTTTGATAATCGGTACTTTAATCAGGTTTTTCTTGGCGTCGTCAATGCCTTTGGTAATGGCTTCGGTTACTTCCTTGGCCTTGCCCAGCCCGAAACCCACTACTCCGTTCTCGTCACCGACGATGACAATGGCGGAAAAGCTAAACGTACGGCCACCTTTGGTTACTTTCGCAACACGTTGGATGCTTACCAAGCGGTCTTTCAGTTCGATTTCGCTGGATTTTACTCGTTTTATATTGTTCGCTGACATATTCTTGATAAGTTAAAATTCCAAACCGCCTTCACGCGCACCATCTGCCAACGATTTAACGCGGCCGTGATACAGATATCCGTTACGGTCAAAAACCACTTTATTAACTCCGGCGGCAACTGCCTTTTCGGCAATCAACTTACCTACTGCTTTCGACTGCTCAACCTTGTTGCCTGTTGCGGAAAACTCCTTGGACAAGGAAGAAGCAGAAGCCAGTGTACGGCCAGTCACGTCGTCAATTACCTGGGCGTAAATACCCTTGTTGCTTCTATATACGGACAGGCGTGGACGCTCTGCTGACCCGCTGAGGTGTTTTCTAATCCCCCTCTTGATTCGCTCCCTGCGAGATAATTTATTTGCTGACATGATGATTCTTATTTTTTGGCTGCCGATTTACCTGCCTTGCG
>CAYRGQ010000069.1:0-3590 GCA_964423925.1 uncultured Sphingobacteriaceae bacterium
CGCAGAAATTGAACGAAATAGCGCAATTACGGAGAACAATCCGGGTTATGATTAGCGACAGCTAAGCGAACAAAGGACTGCGTTTGGTGAACGTTTGCCTCAGCGTGCTCCCGGGCCATTTGCTCGGGAGTGCCTAGGCATATACGTGTCTGACTGCCCTGTCGGGCACGTTTTGCGGATCATTGAAGCGATCTGCAGACCACCTTTTTGCCCGAATGCGTTGGGCGAGTTATGCTCCAAACACAAATAAGCAAATGAGAAAAGCCATTGTTTTTTGTCCTCTTTTGATCTTTTTCGCGCCCTGGCTGTGTGCTCAAGAGATTGTGATGCCGGCGGACCGGGTGATCGACAAAATCCGCGGAGGGCTCTTAGGCCAAAACTTGGGCGTATTAAATGGCCTGCCTTATGAATTTACCTTTATTGAGGAACCCGGGGACGTCAGTAATTATGTGCCTGCCCTGCCTGAAGGTGCCCGCACCGACGATGACACCGATTTTGAGTGGGTGTACATTTATCACATGCAAAAAAGCGGACAAATCCGTATCCCTTATCCCGAAATTGCAGCGTTATGGCGGACGCGCATTAATCGAAACATTTGGAGTTCGAACCGATACGCCCGACATCTGATGGATATCGGTATCGAGCCACCTTTGACTGGCTATGCTTCGATTAATCCTTGGGCATCTTTTAACTTGTCAGGCCAATTTCTCAGTGAAACGTTTGCTTTGCTTGCTCCGGGCATGCCACAGACCGCTTCGGAGATTGGCCTGCATTATACACGCGTAGCAATCGGAGACGAAGCCGCGCAAGCCACCCAGTTTTTCTGTTCGATGATTTCTGCTGCATTTGTTGAAGAGGATATAAATGAGATCATCCGATGGGGGCTTGACGCATTAGATAAAAAGAGTAATATCCGCAATATTGCCCTTGATGTAGGCGATTGGCACCGCCAATATCCGGACGACTGGCGTAAGACTTGGGCACTAATTCATGAGAAGTACAAGCAGGACACCTGGATCGAATCTTACAACGGCTATGGACTCAATGCTGGAGCGGTGGTAGCAGCTTTGTTGTATGGCGGAGGGGATTTTGCCAAAACGATTGAGTACGCGTTCAATTTTGGTTGGGACGCAGATTGCAACGCGGCCACGGCCGGTACAATATTGGGTGTGGTAAAAGGATATCGGTGGATGATGGGGCAAGGATGGCACATCGTAGACCGCTACAGAAATACAACCCGTGAAAATATGCCGATGGACGAAACCATTACGAGTTTCGCCGATCGGCTCGTCGATTTATTTGAAATGATCAACGAGCATAATGGCGGTGAAAGAGTCCGTGTGGACAGTATCCTTTCGTACCGTATCGTGGCCGAAACGCCGAGCCCCGTTGCACTATTGGAGTCATCGGATGACCGGAACGTAGCATGGCGTGAGCAAATGCAGCAAGAGATCATCGAAGATATTCTAGCTGAAGACCGGCAACGTAAAGCGCGTGGAGCTTATTTGGCGATAAGTTTGGATATGGCGGATGAGGTAAGTCTCCGCTACGCGCAACATTGGAAGGAGGCGGTGCAATTCTTAGGAGGGTATCGGAAGATTGTAAACAATGTCTTTTACGGAAGCGATTTTCCCGCGCTCAATCGCATTGCCGCTGGCTTTCTGAAGGCGGGCATTGAAAAACCTTCCAGGAAACTCGAAGACTATGAAATATACAACGACAAGGAAATCTGGGTGGACCCAAAATATACATTGAATTAGCGCCTTTTGCTGACCTACACGGTTGTAAGGGCGGAGTCAACCCGTGTCGGGGTTAACGCTCTGACTCAACATCGGGTATCCGCGTTATGCGAGGGCAATTAACCTACTGAACTATGATTAACTTCAAATATTTGTACTTTTTACCGGCCTTGGGGATGATGGCTATGGGCTGTAAGGAGGTTGTTGATACCCCGGAAGAAGGACTTGATGAACTGCCGGCAGTGACCGTTTCCATCGATCGCAACAGTACCTTTCAGACCATCGACGGTTTCGGTTTCTTTGGTGCCAAGGACGCTTGGTGGCGCCAGGATATGTGGGACACCGCCTGGGGCGATAAAGTGATCAGCGACTTGGGAGTCACTATCTGGCGCAACGAACTGTATCCGCCTGGGGCGTCCGACCAGGATGCCAATTGGGAAAAGCAGCTGCCGGTGGTGCAGGGTCTTAAGGCTAAGGCCGACCAACATAATGTGGACTTGAAATTTATCGCCTCGGTGTGGAGTCCGCCCGCAGAGATGAAATGGGCTGCTTCGTTCTCCTGGGCAGGAGACGAGGAGGCTACGCGCTGGACAGACCCGACGGTCACCGCAAAGAATGGCGGAACACTCAATCCCGGCAAATATGCCGAATATGCCGCCTACCTCAACGACCACATCGAACTTTATCGCGATGCTGGTGTGGAGTTGTACGCCTTAAGCCTGCAAAACGAACCGGCTTTTTCCCAACCCTTCAACTCCTGTACCTACACGACGTATTGGTACAACGATCTCCTGATTAATGTCGTGCCCGGCATCAAGCAACGCTTTCCGAATGTGCGGATTTTTGGCGCTGAGCACATGCTTGCCATGGAAGGTAAGGATATCAATTGGCGATGGTTTTACCATTCGGCCATCAAGGCGAATCCCGATGCGGCAGCCAACCTGGACATCTTGGCGGTGCACGGCTATAGCGACGGGGTATTGCCCAATTCCGGTTCTGAGCTCGTCGAGATGTGGAAGAACCATGCGGAACAGTTTTCGACCCCCATGGGCAAGAACGTATGGATGTCGGAAACTTCGGGGTATACGGAAGCTTGGGAGACCGCTGACGGCAAGTCGGGCGCGTTTAGTTTGGGACTGGATATCATGACCGCTCTCGTGCATGGCAACGTAAATGGCTGGATCTGGTGGCAAGGAAGCGAACTGGATGGTATCGACGAATACAATTTGATGAATGGTGTGACGCCAGGCATCAAATACTACGTGTCCAAGCATTACTACCGTTTCATTCGGCCGGGCGCGGTGCGCCTCGGCGCGACAACCTCCGATCCAGATGTGTACGTGACAGCCTTCGAGCACGATGCCAACGGCACGATGACCGTGGTACTCATTAACGCAGGAGACCCAAAGGTTATTTCGCTCGAGGGGACTGGCGTGCCACAAACCTTTGAGATGCATCGTACTAACCCAGATGCCGCCGAAAAGTGCGTCCGTGTTTCGGACATTTCAAGCGGAGCGGGCGGTCGTTTTTTATTGCCGGCAAGGAGCATCGTAACGCTTCAGGCAGGCGGAAATCCGTTATAAACGCGCACCATGAACGAGATTGATAGACGGAGCTTCATCGCCGCGACGACAGGGCTTGCGATAGCTGTCCTGCCTGCTTGGCTTAAAGGGCAGTCGAAGACGACGCGCAACAGGCTCCCCCGTTGGCGGGGCTTTAATATACTGGAGTTTTATAGACCGCGTCCATACCGTGCCACGCGCGAGCGCCTCGCGGAGCTGGAGCAAGATTTTCGATGGATAGCCGATTGGGGCTTCGACTTCATACGGATACCCATGTCTTATCCGTGTT
>CAYRGQ010000070.1:0-2945 GCA_964423925.1 uncultured Sphingobacteriaceae bacterium
CGGGCAGGGCGACGAAGCAATCTATACCGGTAACAGAAATAGATCGCTTCACGCCACGCGCTTCCCCAAGCTTCCGTTCGCGATGACGCAAGGAGATAAACAAAGCGAGCAGGCACCGCATCCTAACCTTGAACGTTCATTGGACCTCCCAGACGACGTCATAGCGAGAAGAATTGCCCACACCAGGCAGGGCGACGAAGCAATCTATACAACAGGTCGCTTTTGGATCTACTTACCGAAGGCAGGATTCAGTATCTGTTTAGTAGTCGTAGCCGCTCAATTTCGCATGAAACAATAAAAAGTCTATGTCCCTACTTCCAGCGCAGGGAATGGATTAGCGTATCGATATCGGGACGCAGAAACTCGATAATTGGCTGTATGGAGTCGAGCTGAGGTCGTTCGTTGAAATACAGGGAACCCCGCAAGTAGTGGTCTGTGCTGTCGGTCAAAAAGAACTGGATACTGGAGGCGGTATTGCCTCGAATGGAGTACACCATACCGTGCACGCGTCGCTCGGGCAAATCGATGCGCCGTTGGTCGATGGCCGTCGCCTTTACGGTGTGGTTGAACGCAAACGTGCGGGCATCTTCCACAAGCTCATTGAAGGTCTCGGCATCGGCAATCGGCATATAACTTAGGTGTATACGCGCATTGAATCCCGGAAAATACACATCCATCCAGCACGGTTGGGCATCCCGCGTCAGATCGGGCTCCATTTGGGCGTATGCGGGAAAACGAAAAGTATAGGGACAGGACGAATCGAACGGCTGATAGCTTTTTTCGGGATATTCGATACGAAAGTAACCGCGTGGCTTGGGCGAATAGTGGCCTTGGCAGCTCACCAGCACGCACGCGCCCAGCACGGCACACCCGATGGCCTGTACGGCTTTTCTTATCCCCCAGCGGCTGCGTTCCATATCTCCCAGTTTCGTTCGGCCTGGAGGACGAGCATTTCCATCCCGTTTTTGATGGTGGCACCTTGCGCCAGGCCACGGCGAAGAAATTCCGTCACTTCCGGATTATACACCAAGTCGTACAGCAAGTGCCGATCGGTGAGCATTTCGTACGGAACGTCCGGGCAGTCGGACACGTTGGGATAGGTTCCCAAGGGTGTTGAGTTGATGATCAACGTATGGCTGTCCACCACCGCTTCATTCAAGTCGGCGTAATTCAATTGCCCAACACCTGGCTTTCGCGACACGAGGGTATAGGCAATGCCCAATCGCTCGAGCGCATAGCATACCGCTTTGGCTGCGCCACCGTTGCCTAGCAATAGCGCCTGCGTGTGGTGGGGCCGCAACAAGGGCTTGAGGGACTGTTCAAAACCGTAGACATCCGTATTGTAACCCGCCAGCACCGGCTTGCCGCCGGCACGCCGGTCGATCGTAATGCAGTTCACGGCCTGTATGGCTTTTGCCTCGTCTGAAATGCTGTCGAGGTAGGCCATCACCGCAATTTTGTGGGGGATGGTCACGTTGATGCCAGCCAGTGCAGGCTGCGCGTTGAGAAGTGCGGGCAGTTCATCGATATGTTCAATCGGATAAAGGTCGTAGCCGACATCGGCAATACCCTCCCGTTCAAACTTCTCCAGGTAGTATTTCTTCGAAAACGAATGGGATAGCGGGAAACCGATTAATCCAAATTGCTTCATGATCAAGTGGCAGTGCTGGCCCATCGCGGTTGGGCCGCGAGCTATAAAAATGTACTAAACGTATCGCCTCGTAGACCTAGCCGCGTGGTTTCTAAGGCTATAATCTCGTTCGGGCTGATGTTGCCTAAGTTGACGTTGGTGCCCAGCAGCTTGATGAACCACACTTGCTGAACCTTGAGGGGCGCTTCCCATATAATCTTGTCGGACGGTACTTGGGTGATGATCTCGTCCACCAGCCCTTGGCGCACCTCGCCCGACTCGCGGTAAAGCCCAACGTTGCCACTCTCGCGCGATTCGGCAATTAGCTTCCAAGAACCAGCCTGCAACTCGGCCTTCATGCAGTCGATCCATTTGTACGGCGCCATGATCTTGGTGTCGTCTTTGGAGCCTATTTCGGAGATCACCGTCACGTACTTGCTCAGCCGGGCTATGTATTCGCACTTGAGGTCGTGCTCCATGCTGAGTGATCCGTCCGAAATTTCGGCGTATTCCAATTTGTACTTATCCAGTAGCCGCACATAGTCCTCAAACTGGTCGCGTACGAGAAACGCCTCGAAAAGGGTCCCCCCGAAATAGACGTTGGCTCCGGCATTGCGGTAAACGGCCAACTTATCGTCGAGGTGCGGTGTGAGGTAGGCCGTCGTCCAGCCCAGTTTCACGAGGTCGGTATAGGCCGCTCCGATGGCCATGAAATCTTCTGCTTCCCGTACACTTAGCCCCTTGTCCATCACCATGGTTAATCCCGTATCGCGGGGTTGCGCAGTGCGTGATGGCACGTTTTTTAGCTCAAAATTCATGTGTAGAATCACATCAGTATGGTAATCCGATTGCCAAAGCCGCCTCCATTTGGGGCACGCGATTGTCGTCGCTGGCAACGATGTGGTGCGTGGGCGGCAACGCTTGTTTGGCAATCCTGCTCTGTTCCTGTTTTATTGCGGGCAAATATATCAAAACGAAATAAGACCTGCGTGGCAAACCCCAAATTTCTTTTGGGCCTAGCGTGCTAGATATCGCTTAACGATGTCGCTAATGACCGCATTATCTTTAAGTTGCGGCAGGTACTCGTATAGGATGGCGTGCTTTTTCGGATCCGAGGCTAAGCCTAGCTCCAGGAAGTTGATCGCCTCGTTATACTTGCCGTCGGCAAAGAGGTAGGCCACCATCCGGTAATGCAGCTCCGCGGCATCCGGATTGTGTTTGATGGCGTCGCTAATCGTTTCGATAGCTTCTGACAGCTTGTTTTGCTCGTACAGGATGGACGAGTAGTCCAGCCACGCCTCAATATCCGTTGGGC